>NZ_JAOWHY010000034.1:0-452775 GCF_030332375.1 Citrobacter sp. Cpo148 | reverse complement strand
AATTTGGAGCGGGAAACGAGACTCGAACTCGCGACCCCGACCTTGGCAAGGTCGTGCTCTACCAACTGAGCTATTCCCGCATCACCAAGTAACTTTGTTAATCACTTGATTTTGTTATCGTCTGGCAATCAGTGCCGCCGTTCGATGCGTTGCATTCTACTTACCTGACGCAATGAGTCAACGATATTTTTCACCACTGACGATCGTTTGCTGAAATTTGCGTCGAAACGATCACTGATCAAGCAAATCTCCACGTGCAGCGCTCAAATACTGGAACATTGACCACAAAGTCAGTATCGCGGCGACGAAGAAAAGTGCGATCCCAGCATACTCTACCCAGATATTTGGACGCCACAGCAGCCAGGCCAGTGCAGCCATTTGCGAAGTGGTTTTCACTTTACCGATCCAGGATACGGCTACGCTGCTGCGTTTACCCAGTTCGGCCATCCATTCACGCAGTGCAGAGATGATGATTTCACGCGCAATCATTGTTGCGGCAGGAAGCGTCACCCACCAGCTGTGGTAATGCTCTGTCACCAGGACCATCGCGATAGCCACCAGCACCTTATCAGCGACCGGATCGAGGAAGGCGCCAAAACGCGTGCTTTGGTTCCAGCGGCGCGCCAGAAAACCGTCAAACCAGTCAGTGACCGCTGCAATACAGAAGATCAGCGCACAAACAAAGGGAGCCCAGGTGAATGGCAGGTAAAAAGCCAATACAAAGAATGGGATCAGGATGACGCGAAACAGCGTGAGCAACGTAGGGATATTAAATTGCATATGACGGATAACTATCTGTTGTCAGTGAAATTACCCCTATGTTGCTACAGAGGGCCTAATGTTTCAACGAGTAGAAGATCTTTTCTGCCAGAGCTTGCGAAATACCCGGCACTTTTGCAATTTCTTCGATACTTGCGTTACGAAGGCCTTGCAAACCTCCCATATATTTCAACAACATCTGGCGACGCTTTGGCCCGACACCTTCGATGGTCTCAAGCGTGCTGGTGCTTTTCACTTTCGCCCGCTTTTTACGATGCCCGCTAATCGCATGATCGTGAGATTCATCGCGGATATGCTGGATAACGTGCAATGCAGGCGAATCCGGCGGCAGGCTAAAGCCCTCACCTTCCGGCTCAAAGAACAGCGTTTCCAGGCCTGCTTTACGATCGGCCCCTTTTGCCACCCCCAGCAAGAATGGGTGCTGTTTGTCCCAGGGAACATCCAGCTCAGCAAAAACGGCTTTCGCCTGCCCTAACTGACCTTTACCGCCGTCGATCAATATGACGTCCGGAATCTTACTTTCTTCAATCGCCTTACCATAACGCCGACGCAAAACCTGATTCATCGCCGCATAATCATCACCCGGCGTAATGCCGGTAATGTTGTAACGGCGATATTCTGCGCGCAGCGGGCCATTGGCATCAAAGACCACGCAGGAAGCTACCGTCTGTTCACCCATCGTATGGCTGATGTCGAAGCATTCCATACGCTTCACTGCAGGTAACTTCAACACCGATGCCAGCGCCGTCAGACGTTGCGTAATCGTCGACTGCTGAGAAAGTTTCGTGGTGAGCGCCACTGCCGCGTTGGTCCGCGCCAGCTTGAGATAACGTGCGCGATCCCCTCGCGGTTTCGTCTGCACGTTAATCTTCCTGCCGGCCAGTTCAGACAGAGAGTCTGCCAGCAGGGTTTTATCGCTAAGATTAAAATCGAGCAGGATCTCCCCGGGTAAGGTACGCATCTGGCTCCCCTGCAGATAAAACTGCCCGACAAAGGTTTCGACGACCTCGCCGAGTTCCGTGCCACCGGGTACTTTCGGGAAATAGCTGCGGCTGCCCAGCACTTTACCCTGGCGAATAAACAGAACGTGCACACAGGCCATACCGGCGTCAAACGCCACGCCAATGACATCCAGATCGTCTCCGGTATTAGAGACAAACTGTTTTTCTGTCACGCGGCGTACGGCCTGGATTTGGTCACGAATGCGCGCAGCCTCTTCAAATTCGAGATTTTGGCTGGCCTTTTCCATGCGGGCGATCAGCTGCGTTAATACCTGATCGTCTTTTCCGGACAGGAACAGACGAACATACTCGACCTGCTGAGCATACTCTTCCTCACTCACCAGACCCGCGACACACGGACCGAGACAGCGGCCAATCTGATATTGCAGACAAGGTCGAGAACGGTTGCGATAAACGCTGTTTTCGCACTGACGGATAGGGAATATTTTCTGCAACAGCGCCAGCGTTTCACGCACCGCATAACCGTTAGGGAACGGTCCAAAGTACTCGCCTTTGGCATGCTTTGCCCCGCGATGCATCGCCAGGCGCGGATGGGTATCGCCGCTAAGGAATATAAAAGGGTAGGATTTATCATCGCGCAGCAATACGTTATAGCGCGGCTGATACAGCTTGATGTAGTTGTGCTCAAGCAATAACGCTTCGGTTTCAGTGTGCGTTACCGTGACATCAATCTGCTGGATTTGCGCGACCAGCGCTTCGGTCTTGCGTGAAGCAAGATTACTACGGAAGTAGCTGGAAAGCCTTTTTTTCAGGTCTTTCGCTTTCCCGACATAGATAACCGTCCCGGCGGTATCATACATACGATAGACACCGGGCTGACTGGTCACGGTTTTCAGGAACGCTTTGGCATCAAACTGATCGGTCACTGGCTTGTTAATGTCTCCGCATTACACAGGCCATGGCGAATTGCCAGGTGAGTCAGCTCTACATCGCCGTGAATGTTTAATTTACTGAACATTCGATAGCGATAGCTGTTCACCGTTTTAGGACTAAGATTCAGCTGTTCTGAGATCTCATTGACCTTCTGACCTTTGGTGATCATCAGCATAATCTGCAACTCGCGTTCAGACAAACTGGCAAACGGGGTTTCCGTTTTCTCAGGCTCAATCTGGCTGAGCGCCATTTGCTGAGCGATATCGGAGGCAATATAACGCTGCCCGGAATAAACCGAACGAATCGCACTCACTACTTCCTGGGGGGCGGCGCCTTTGCTGAGATACCCTGCGGCCCCTGCCTGCATAACTTTTGCAGGTAATGGGTTTTCGGTGTGTACCGTCAGCATGATCACTTTAATGTCTGCCGTGGAACGCGCAATTTTGCGGGTTGCTTCCAGACCGCCAATACCGGGCATATTCATATCCATCAGCACAACGTCAACGGAATTTGAGCGGCACCATTTTACCGCATCTTCACCGCAGCACGCTTCGCCGACAACTTTTATGCCTTTTATATCTTCCAGAATGCGTCGTATCCCTGCGCGCACCAGTTCGTGGTCATCAACAAGAAAAACGTTGATCAAAGGAATATCTCCAGAATAGGGATAACGCTACCGATAGTTAATCGGCCCTATGTTAACGGGTTTTATCTCAACTTTGAAATGTAAAAAACGCCCGACTTTCGATTTTGCTCTCGTTTTTGGAAATTAGATTGTACGACGAGTGGAAACTTTCAGTCCTGACAGCCTTCTGCCACGGTTATATCTGCATAGCTGTTTCAGAATAGTGACAAAAAATTCATATTCCCCCGCTGAATGCAAAATAGGCAGTCAAAGTTGTAACAATAATTAACGAGGAAAATACTCGAAATAAACAACATGTGGAGAAAATATATGCACTGCAACATGTTGTTTATTTTAATGTCCACAACATTGGTCCGCGCAAAAAACAACCACAGATATTTTTAGCCTCGCTTATGGTATACTCCGCCGCCTTAAGATTTGACATCGCACTTTTTCATTGAAACATAACGAGGAAAATAAATGAGTACGCCTGACTTTTCCACTGCTGAGAATAACCAGGAACTGGCCAATGAAGTCACCTGCCTGAAAGCCATGTTAACGCTGATGCTGCAGGCAATGGGTCAAGCCGATGCAGGCCGCGTGATTCTTAAAATGGAAAAACAGCTCGCGCTGATTGAAGATCAATCACAGGCGGCGGTATTTTCCAACACGGTTAAGCAAATTAAACAAGCTTACCGCCAGTAAAAAGAAACCGGCTGATAGCAATGCTCTCAGCCGGTTTTGCGTCTGACACTCAGAACGATAATTTACTCAGATAAGCCCGGTTGCCGCGGCATAACAGGCTATCTGCGTTTTGTTTGGTGCATTGAATTTCTTTTGCATATTCTTCTGGTGGAAGTTTACGGTATTTTCAGAAATAGACAGAATGATGGCTATCTCTGAAGAGGTCTTCCCCTCCGCCGTCCATTTCAATATTTCCTTTTCCCGCTTGCTAAAGCGCATTTCTGGCGCCATAACCATGTCATCTTCCAGCCGCGTCAGTACAGACAGGCTTTCCCGCACCAGAAGCTGCATCCTGAGCTCCACTTCATCGCTCGCAAGGCGACTGTTACGAATACTAGCACGCGATACAGATAAAAAACCCAACGCCCGATTAGGCAACATTAAGCATTGCGTCATCCCTTTGCGTAAACCGTGATTGCGTGCTGCGTCCCACAAAGGTTGCGCATCGCGAAACAGAGTATCGTTCCAGGGTAAATGCCCCTGACTGAAGTTTTCAGGTTTCAGCACCGGATCAATGGCGAAATAATTTTCGGACTGATAATGCGCCACCCATGCTTTGGGATAGGTCGTATGAAGAGACGTTTTAGGTCGGGTAAAAGGTACCGGATGACGAACACAGAGCGCGTAAAAATCGAACTCTAAGTGCTGCGTCTGTTGTTGTAATTCCGTATAGACATCCTCTGCCGTCGCCATTTCCTGAAAGCGTAACAGCATGCTCCGTCGCCAGGTGAAGAAATCATGATCCTGCATACTAAGTGGTAATGCCCCTGAGATTGATAATCATCCAAACATATGAAACAAGCTAACACATAAATGTATTTTATATATGCAAATTATCGGACAAATGAAGAATTACTTGAGTATTACTCAACAGTGGAAGGAAGTAACAGATTCAAGCATTAATAATAAAGCAATAATTATAAATAGTTATGCGAACAGCACTCGCCAGAAACAATTCCGACGAGTGCTATATGCACTATTTATTGCATCAAAAACTTCTCAAGAAACTGACGGGTACGCGGCTGCTGCGGATGCGTGAATAAGGATTTTGCTGGTCCCTGCTCCACTATCCGTCCTTGATCCATAAATATCGCTCTATCGGCAACATCGCGAGCAAAACTCATTTCATGCGTCACAATTACCATGGTGCGTTTTTCCTGCGCCAGTTGGCGGATGGTATTAAGTACCTCGCCAACCAGCTCCGGATCGAGCGCAGAGGTCGGTTCATCAAAAAGAATAACCTCAGGTCGCATCGCCAGCGCTCGGGCAATCGCTACGCGCTGCTGCTGTCCGCCCGATAAACGCCGCGGATAGCTGGTTTCTTTACCTGCTAGTCCGACTTTCGCCAGCAGCTCACGCGCACGAGCAGTCGCTTCAGCTTTTGGTTCACCTTTGACTATCACCGGCCCTTCAATAATGTTTTCCAGCACCGTCCGATGCGGGAACAAATTAAAGTTCTGGAACACAAAACCGACGTGCTGACGTAACTGACGAATCAGCCCTTTCTGCTGGGTCAACGAACGCGCGGTATCAATGGTAATCTCACCCACTTTAATAGTGCCCGCCTCCGGTTGCTCCAGCAAATTAATGCTACGCAGCAGCGTGGTTTTGCCCGATCCGCTCGGCCCGATAATCGCTACTACTTCACCAGGTTTGACGTCAAGATCGATCCCATGCAGCACCGTTTGCCCATGAAATTTTTTGACCAGGTTTCTGACTTCGATAGCACTCATTTCGGCTCTCTCTCCTGGCGGTTCAGTTGTTCTTCAAAATAGTTTTGCAGCGCAGAAAGCACCGTCGCCATCACCCAGTAAATCAACGAGGCCGCCAGATACATCGTAAAGACTTCCAGCGTACGCGAGGTAATCAGCTGCGCCTGACGGAACAGTTCCGGTACCTGAATAGTGGCGGCCAAAGAGGTATCTTTCACCAGACTGATAAAGCTGTTGCTCAGCGGCGGCAACGCAACGCGCGCAGCCTGCGGCAGGATTGCCCGGCGCATGGTCTGCCAGCGCGTCATACCAATACTGGCCCCCGCCTCCCACTGCCCTTTGTCGATGGAAGAGATTGCCGCACGCAGGGTTTCCGCAGCATAGGCTGCCGTATTCAGCGACAAGCCAATCATCGCCGCCGGGATGGGATCAAGCTCAATACCAAACTGCGGCAGACCGTAATAGATCATGAACAGCTGGGCAATTAGCGGTGTTCCGCGAAAAATAGAGATATAAAAACGCGCCAGCCAGCGCACAGGCAACAGCGGCGACAAACGCATCAGCGCCAGGATAAACCCCAGCACGAGGCCAAAAAACATCCCGCCGATACTCAGTTGCAGCGTAAAAACCGCGCCTTTGAGCAGATACGGCAGAGAATCAATTACCAGTTGGATACTTTCATGCATTAGCGTTTTTCGACCTGGTTGTTACACGTGAGGATGGTAGGCAAACAGTGCAGGTGCCCCACCGGTATGAATAAAGAGGATTGGGCCTTCGTCTTTGAAGCGTTTCTGGCTGATACCGTCAATCAAACCCGCCATCGCCTTACCGGTATACACCGGATCCAACAAAATGCCTTCCAGGCGCGCCAGCAGTTTTACCGCCTCCATGCCCTCTTCGTTTGGCGTACCGTAGCCCGGCGCATAATAATCATCCCATAACAGGATATCCGCCGAGGCCGTCAGTTCCAGTTCGCGGGCAATATCCTGCTGCAACGTTACAACTTTGGGCTTTTGATCGGCGACGCTGCGCGAGACGGTCACGCCGATCAGCTCGACGTCTGGCATCAGTTGTTCCAGGCCCACGGCCAGCCCGGCGTGCGTTCCCGCACTGCCCGATGCCACTACTACAGAAGAGAGCGCAACGGCCCCTTCACACTGCTGGGCAATTTCCAGCGCGCTTTCCACATAACCCAATGCGCCCAGGGCGTTAGAACCGCCAACGGGGATCACATACGGGCGGAAGCCCTGTGCTTCAATGCGCGTCGCCAGTTCCTGAAGTTGCGCATTCGGGTCGGTCAGCGCATCGCACATTTCGATTTGCGTATTAAACAGGTCCAGCAGCAGACGGTTGCCGTTGGTGAGATAGTTTTCCGCAGTAGTGCCAATCGGATTTTCCAACAGCGCCACGCAGTGCAGGCCAAGCTTCGCCGCTACCGCCGCCGTCTGTCGAACATGGTTAGACTGGATGGCACCCGCGGTTATCAGCGTATCAGCGCCTTCACGCAGTGCGTCTGCGGCCAGGAATTCCAGCTTACGCAGCTTATTGCCACCCATGGCCATCGGCGTGACGTCATCGCGTTTGATGAAAATATCGCGCCCGAGATAGTCGGAGAAACGTGGAAGATATTCGAGCGGCGTTGGCGCGCCAATAAATTCCAGACGTGGAAAGCGCGTTAAGTTATGCAGCGGCATACAGCCTCCGGTATTCGTTGTTGTGATGTTCTTTTTATTATGCACGCTCAGGCGCAATGAAATAAAAAAAGGCGCTGTTAAAGGCGCCTTTTTTCATCGAATGCCGATTATTTCGTCACATCCGCTCCAAACCATTTTTCAGACAGGGCTTTCAGCGTACCGTCTTTCTGCATTTCAGCAATGGCCGCATCAACCGCTTTCAGCAGATCTTCATTGCCTTTGCGCAGCGCCACGCCGGACTCCTGGCGGGAGAATGCTTCACCGGTCACAGCCAGCGTATCCTTGGTTTTCTTGACCAGATCGAGCGCCGCCAGACGGTCAACCAGAATGGCGTCGATACGGCCTACACGCAGATCCTGGTATTTGGTCGGGTCATCATCATAGGTACGAATATCCACGCCCTGCACGTTCTGGCGCAGCCACTCTTCATAGTTGGTGCCCAGACCAACGCCGACTTTTTTACCTTTCAGATCGGCAGCAGTCTTAATAACGCCTTCATTACCTTTCTTCACCAGCGCCTGAATACCAGAAACCGTATACGGGGTAGAGAAATCGTATTTTTTCTTACGTTCGTCAGAGATAGTCACCTGGTTGATGACCACGTCAATGCGCTTAGAATCAAGAGAGGCCAGCATACCGTCCCACTTGGTCGGCTTCAGGTTAGCTTTCACCCCAAGGTGCTTGGCCAGTTCCTCAGCGAACTCCACTTCGAAACCGGTCAGCTTGCCGTCATCGCCCTGAAAACTAAACGGGGGATAGGTCCCTTCCAGGCCCACCAGCAGCGTGCCGCGCTCTTTAACTTTATTTAACAGACCTTCATCTGCATAAGTCTTTACGCTCATTCCGGCGACAAGTGCAACAGCCATTACACCCATCAGAGCCTGACGTCCCAGAAGTGCTAATTTCATAGTTACCCCGAATATTGTCATTAGTGACTGCTATTTATACACAAAATCATTCGAGTTGTATCAAGGCGGCAAGCGAGTGAATCCCCAGGAGCTTACTAAAGTAAGTGACTGGGGTGAATGAGCGCAGCCAACGCAGAGACAGCTTGAAGGATGACGTGTATATGACTGTAGTGTAGAGCGTTTGTCGTGATCCACAAACACGACTCTGTTACACCTTATTCGTTTTTAATATATATCAGAACTGGCTGTCCAGGAGGATTTCTGCATATGTCCCATATGGGTATGGGCTTTGAACTGCTCATACTTACGCAAGGCGATGCGGTAATTGTTGGTGCTGGTTTCCGGCAGCCACGGGGCAAGGTTTTCGTCGAGGAACCCTTCCTGCAGCAGGTCATGAGAGATATTTTGTTCGGTCAGGTGATTCCCGAGGCGACGCAGGCGGACAACGTATTCACGTACTGTGCCGTGGCTCATTTCGGTTTGCTCAAACAAAAATTGTTTAAATCCAATAATGTCGAAAAAGTCGCTCTGCTCTTTGCAATGCAAATCACCGCAAAAACGACACAGCGCCACCCACTCTTTTTTCTCCTGCTCCCACTCGGCTTCATCCAACAAAGTGTCCAGTCGAGCGATGGCGATTTTATTCACAATTTGCCCGCGACGAACCAGCGTGATCCGGTCGAGCAACTTAAAGCAATGGGCGCAATGCGTCTGGCTGTGTTTGAAATCTTTGAGGTAGCGGCTTAGAGGCCGTCTTTTTGATTGCTGCACCGTCATGAGAACTCCTGGTAGTCAATTCGTAATGCGGCATTGTTCAGGGGTAATGATGTACCCCTATAGCTTACCCAGCTTAGTGCGTAGACGTTTGATGGCCTGACTGTGCAACTGGCTGACCCGCGACTCCCCGACTTCCAGTACCGCGCCGATCTCTTTCAGATTCAGCTCTTCCTGGTAGTACAGCGTTAACACCAGCTTTTCGCGCTCCGGCAACGCCTCGATCGCGTCCATCACGCGCTGGCGGAGGTTACCCTCAAGAAGCTGTTGTAACGGGTTTTCCTGCTGATGTTCTTCCGTCACCAGCTCAATACTATCGCCATGCTCTTCCCGCCACTCGTCGTATGAGAAGAGTTGGCTGTTATTGGTATCGAGCAACATCTGACGATACTCTTGCACAGGAATAGCCAGACGCTCCGCCACTTCGGTTTCCGTCGCGTTGCGCCCTAATTCCTGCTCCAGTTGTCCCATCGCCTGTGCCACTTCGCGAGCATTGCGCCGAACGCTACGCGGCACCCAATCCCGGCTACGTAGTTCGTCCAGCATTGCTCCACGAATACGCTGCACTGCGTAAGTGGTAAATGCCGTTCCTTGCAAAGCGTCATATCGGTCAACGGCATTCAATAACCCGATGCCGCCCGCTTGTAGCAGGTCATCCAGTTCTACGCTCGCCGGCAAACGCACCTGAAGGCGCAATGCTTCGTGACGCACCAACGGTACATAACGCTGCCACAGCGAGTGTTTATCCATTACACCTTCAGCGGTATACAGTGAATTCACGATAAACAGCCCTGCGTTAAATGAGTTATCGGCATGATTATCCGTTTCTGCAGGGGGTTCTATCGGAGGAATAAGGCTATAAAAGAAGGGTTATTTCACTTATGTAGCTGAAGGCGTTATTTCGCATCAGGAATAATCAAACATAAATCAAATGGTTAGCTTGCGAGGGATGCGTTTTCACGCATCCCCGTTAAAATTATGTCAAGAGATGAATCATCGACAGGTCATCCCCTGTGCGCACGGTCTCGATGTGCTTATGAAAGTTTTCATGCACGGTCGGATTATGCTGGCTTAGCGAATGGAAGCTATAGACGATATTGATAGCATCCTCCTTCTCCAGATACGTTCTCTCGTAGGCGCTCGCGGCGATCAGAATTTTGATAAAGTAGTATTCGACACATATCATGTACAGGGAACGTAGCGAGTCAACGTTCTTTTGATTCGGGAAGTTGTTTTCCCACATTTTATACAAAATAAGATTTTTAAGATCGAATCCAGTCTCATCCTGTTGTTCGTAAACCTTCTGCCAGGTCGCCTCTAGCCTGACGAGCCTCTCATCTACAGACTGCGTATCGTCCTGAGTTAACGTTCTCAGTAAGCACTGAATATAATAATTCAGCACACCACTCGATCTGCTCCCTGAATTACTGCGAAAATAGTCCTGCAACAAAAGCGCTAAGGATAATTTGATATTTCGATCAGCCGAGAAATCTGACAACTCTTTTCTTAACTCTCCCGATTGAAGTTGAGTCAACAGCGCATGATAAACGGGTTCAATCTCTGCCAATGCGGTATTATCAACCACCTTAAATTTCTCGATAAATAGCGTAAACTTAATCAGCGCATAAAGCCCGGCGTTGATATCACGCCCAGCCTGATCCACCAGGCTTAAACAAAAAAGATTCAACAACTTTTTCTGTGGTGTAAGCGCGGGTTTAACATTAGCCTGCGGTTTAACGATGTTTTTTTCGTTTAACATCATTGCATTAGGGTCTGTTAATACAATGCTAACAACCTCAGGGCAGGATAAATTTAGCGATTTTCTCACATCATTTCTATAAACGCGTTCAATACGCGGGAATGTCTGGCAGGTCGTACTTAACGCCTGGACTCCCAATGTTTTTTGTACCTGGCACAGACTCTCTTCAGTTAGATAAGGACAGTTTCCTGTATTATCAGCAAGCTTAATCATCCCCCATTGTGCAATATCTTTTTTAAGCAGAATAATATTCTCTTTAGCAATATTTCTAATATTCTCATTTTTACTGGAGACATACTTATTCACCGTTGCCTTATCCAGATGTATATTCCAGCCTTTACAGCAATGGTCGCGACATTGCGTGCCGGTGCACTGAAACGTAGTCACAAAATGGGGTTCAGTAACGGTAATTTCTTGCATTCTTCAGACTCCAGTATAGAAAAAAGGCAGCTTTCGCTGCCTTTATTGTATCTAATGACTGAGTAACCCAATCGATGGATTAACGCAGTAAAGAAAGGACGTTTTGCGTGGTCTGGTTAGCCTGTGCCAGTACAGATGTACCTGCCTGCTGCAGGATCTGTGCACGAGACATGTTAGACACTTCGGTCGCGTAGTCGGAGTCTTCGATACGGCTACGAGCAGAAGACAGGTTGTTAACGGTGTTACCCAAGTTTGAAACTGCAGATTCAAAACGGTT
This sequence comes from Citrobacter sp. Cpo148, assembly GCF_030332375.1. NCBI lineage: Bacteria > Pseudomonadati > Pseudomonadota > Gammaproteobacteria > Enterobacterales > Enterobacteriaceae > Citrobacter > Citrobacter sp. Cpo148. The sequence continues at coordinate 441,187 of NZ_JAOWHY010000034.1, read as the reverse complement.
TTGGATTGCACCAAGGTCGGAGCGCAATTCATCAACTTGCGATAACGCTTTATCTAGGGCTGCTAATGGGTTTTCAGTAGGTGATGTGGCAACCGAAGACACTTTATCAGTTTGAAGATCTTTACCTTTTAGGTCATCGGCTTTATAAGATTTAGCCTCACTACCAGTACCAACTGTTACGAATTTAGTTTTTCCATCTAGTCCACCAAGTTCTACATTTGCATTGTTTACAGTAGTACCTTTCGCATCTGTATAACTAATCGTTTCAACAGAAACTTTACCATTGCCTTCATTTACATTTGCAGCATATAGCTTGTTATCGTTACCCTTAATTGCATATCCCGCATCTTTTCCTGCTTCATCAGTCAATTTGACTAATTTTGCTCCAGGAATAGCAGTAGTAGTTGCTGTGTCTATATCAACCGGAATAGTCCCAGAAGCATCAGCTACTGTTGTCGTTTCAGTCAATGTTGAAGTATCCGCCAGCGCACTTTTTCCGCCTAATGTTAATTTGCCTGGGTTCGCTACAGTACTATCATTTTGAACAGTTACTTCATAAACACCAGCTTTCGCCGCATCTGAGTTTGTTACCTCAATATAATGTTTCGTGCCATCAGTATAAATTTTCCCATTTGTTGCAGCAGTACCGGTACCATCAAGACTTGAAATATCTAACGTATTATCAATTGTAATTGCAGGTTTAGTTCCAAAGTTTGCAACATCTTTGTCCTTCATCACCGCTTTATTTTGGACACTAAAGCCGTCAAGTCCCAAAGTTTTGGAATTGATTTCTTTCAAATTGATAGTAATAGTTTCGTTATCATTTGCACCAACCTGAATAGTAAGGTCCTGGCCTTTAGACAGGACTTTTACACCATTAAATTGGGTTTGCTCGGATACACGGTCTATTTCACCTAAGCGCTGCGTAATCTCAGCCTGAATAGAATCCAGATCAGATTTTGAGTTAGTGTCGTTACCAGCCTGAACAGCAAGTTCACGAATACGCTGTAGGTTGTTGTTGATTTCGTTAAGAGAACCTTCTGTCGTTTGTGCAATAGATATACCGTCGTTGGCGTTACGTGACGCCTGAGTCAGACCTTTGATGTTAGAGGTGAAACGGTTAGCAATCGCCTGACCAGCCGCATCGTCTTTCGCACTGTTGATACGCAGACCAGACGACAGACGCTCGATAGCGGAGCCCAGAGCGGACTGAGATTTGTTCAGGTTGTTTTGGGTCAACAGCGACAGGCTGTTTGTATTGATGACTTGTGCCATGATCTTTTCCTTATCAATTACAACTCGATGTTATTGGGCTGTTGCCCACGGTTTCTGACCGTAACCCATGTATCGGCACCTTAAATTCGAACTTTAGAAAATTTTTAGTTTCCGTCGTTTTTTTTCTTAGCCCGCGAAATACCCTCGTTCTGCCCCACTATTCCGCGCATTATTTTTACCAAACTATCATTAAACTTTGCGCGCAGATTGCCGATAACCCGGACATCAATTGTTTGCAATCACAAGGAATCGGGCATGGCTTCATTTACATCATTAGGCGTAGGCTCAGGCTTACCACTGGACACGTTGCTAAACAACCTGACTATTGCTGAGAAAAAACGTTTAAATCCAATTACTCAGCAACAGACCGATAATACCGCCCGCCTGACGGCCTACGGTACGCTGAAGAGTGCGCTGGAAAAATTCCAGACGGCCAATACCGCGTTAAATAAACCGGAGCTGTTCAGAAGCAGTAATGTCACCAGCAGCACCGAAGACCTAAAAGTCACTACTGAAGCCGGTGCGGCACCAGGTATTTATACCATCAGCGTCACGCAGCTGGCACAAGCGCAATCTCTGAGCACCAAATCAGTTGCTTCAAACAAAGAGGCGCTTGGTGATGGTTCTGGTACGCGTACCATTAAAATTGAGCAGCCGGGTCGTAAAGAGCCGCTGGAGATCAAACTCTCGCAAGATAAGACCACGCTGGATGATATCAGCAAGGCGATAAACGATACCGATAGCGGCATCTCCGCCAGTATCGTGAAGGTGAAAGACGGCGAGTTCAAACTGGTGCTGACCGCAGCCGAAGGTCTTGACAGCAAGATGACCATCTCCGTTGACGGCGACAGTAAGCTGAACGATCTGCTGGCCTACGACAGTAAGTCCGGTACTGGAAAAATGACCGAGCTGGTTGAAGCACAAAACGCCAAACTCACGATGAACGGTATCGATATTGAACGTCAAAGCAACAAAGTTACCGATGCCCCACAGGGTGTTACGTTGGAGCTAACTAAAATAGTCACTGATGTACGCGTTACCGTGACCAAAAGCAATGAAAAAGCCACAGAAGCGATTAAAGGCTGGGTTGATGCTTATAACTCGCTGATTGATACCTTTGATTCACTGACCAAATATAAAGCGGTTGATGCCGGCGCAGAAGGTCAGGACAAAGATAACGGTGCGCTGGTGGGCGATAGCGTGGTAAGAACCATTCAGACCGGTATTCGCGCGCAGTTTGCCAACTCTGGTACTGAAGGTGCCTTTAAGACCCTGAATGAAATCGGCATCAAGCAAGACGGCAAAACCGGCAAGATGTCCATCGATGATACCAAACTGAAAAAAGCGCTGGACGAAAACACCGCCTCTGTTCGCGAACTGCTGGCGGGCGATGGTAAAGAAACCGGTATTACTACCAAGATTGCAGCTGAAGTTAAAAGCTACCTGGCTGATGACGGTATTATCGACAGCGCACAGGACAGCATTAATGCCACGTTGAAAAAGCTGACCAAACAGTATCTGTCTGTGAGCGCCAGCATTGATGATATGGTGGCGCGCTATACGGCGCAGTTTACCCAGCTCGATAGCATGATGAGCAAACTGAATAACACCAGTACCTACCTGGGCCAACAATTTACAGCGATGAATAAATCCTGATAACACGAGGTAAGCATGTATACCGCGAGCGGTACCAAAGCCTATGCACAGGTCAGTGTGGAAAGCGCCGTAATGAGCGCCAGTCCGCATCAGCTGATTGAAATGTTGTTTGATGGCGCGAACAGCGCCCTGGTGCGCGCTCGCCTGTTTATGCAGCAGGGTGATATCGTCGCCAAAGGCGAGGCTATAAGCAAAGCCATTAACATTATCGACAATGGTCTGAAAGCAGGTCTGGATCAGGAAACTGGCGGTGAAATCGCCACTAACCTGTCCTCGCTGTATGACTATATGATCCGCCGTTTACTGCAAGCTAACTTGCGTAATGATTGTCAGGCCATTGAAGAAGTCGAAGAGTTACTCGGCAACATTGCAGATGCCTGGAAACAGATCTCACCGAAAGCGTCGTCCCAGGAGTCTCGTTAATGACCTCAGCCGTGGAGTTTATCAACCGTTGGCAGCGCATCGCGCTACTCAGTCACTCGCTGCTGGAACTGGCGCAGCGTGGTGAATGGGACCTTTTACTGGAACAGGAAGTTACCTATCTGCAAAGTATTGAAGTGGTCATGGAAGAGCAAACTCCACCGGGCATTACGCGAAGTATTCAGGACTTAGTGGCCGGGTACATTAAACAGACGCTGGATAACGAACAACTGCTCAAAACGTTGTTGCAGCAGCGCCTGGATGAGCTCAGCAACCTCATCGGCCAGTCGACACGCCAAAAGACGCTGAATAACGCCTATGGCCGTCTTTCCGGCATGCTGCTGGTACCCGACGCCCCCACCTCGCCACAATAATTTCCCGTCTCGTCTGAATTATCTTCCATACTCCAGAGGTCGGCCAAACGACTTCTGGAGCACGGAAGATGAAAAATCCCACGTTATTGCAGTACTTCCACTGGTATTACCCTGATGGCGGTCAACTCTGGCCCGAGCTTGCCGAACGCGCAGGCGGACTCAATGATATCGGCATCAATATGGTATGGCTGCCCCCCGCCTATAAAGGCGCGTCCGGCGGCTATTCCGTTGGCTATGATTCCTACGATCTGTTTGACTTGGGCGAATTCGACCAAAAGGGAACCGTCGCCACCAAATACGGTGATAAAAACCAGCTGCTGGCGGCCATTAACGCGCTAAAGCATAACGACATCGCCGTACTGCTCGACGTAGTGGTTAACCACAAAATGGGCGCAGATGAGAAAGAAAAGATCCGCGTCCAGCGCGTTAACGCCGAGGATCGTACGCAAATAGATGATGAGATTGTCGAGTGCGAAGGCTGGACGCGCTATACCTTCCCTGCCCGCGCTGGCCAGTATTCGCAATTCATTTGGGACTTTAAATGCTTCAGCGGCATTGACCATATCGAGAATCCAACCGAAGACGGGATTTTTAAAATCGTTAACGATTACACCGGAGAAGGCTGGAACGATCAGGTCGATGATGAGTTGGGTAATTTTGATTATCTGATGGGCGAAAACATTGATTTTCGCAATCACGCGGTGACTGAGGAGCTTAAATACTGGGCGCGTTGGGTAATGGAGCAAACCCAGTGTGACGGTTTTCGTTTAGATGCTGTGAAACATATTCCGGCATGGTTTTACAAAGAGTGGATTGAGCACGTGCAGGAGGTTGCACCCAAGCCGCTGTTTATTGTGGCGGAATACTGGTCCCACGAAGTCGACAAGCTGCAAACCTACATTAATCAGGTGGAGGGGAAAACCATGCTGTTCGACGCCCCTTTGCAGATGAAATTCCACGAAGCATCCCGTCAGGGCCGCGATTACGACATGAGCCAGATTTTCACCAACACTCTGGTGGAGGCCGATCCGTTTCATGCCGTCACGCTGGTGGCCAATCACGACACACAACCTTTACAGGCACTCGAAGCCCCCGTCGAGCCGTGGTTTAAGCCGTTGGCCTATGCGCTGATCCTGTTGCGCGAAAATGGCGTACCGTCGGTGTTTTACCCTGACCTCTACGGAGCGCATTACGAAGACACCGGCGGCGATGGCGAAACCTATCCAATCGACATGCCGATCATTGAACAACTTGATGAACTGATTCTCGCGCGCCAGCGCTTCGCGCATGGGGTACAGACGCTCTTTTTCGATCACCCTAACTGTATCGCTTTTAGCCGCAGCGGCACAGACGAGGATCCCGGCTGTGTGGTGGTGCTGTCTAACGGCGATGACGGAGAAAAGACCATCAATCTCGGCACCAATTATGGCAATAAAACCTGGCGGGACTATCTGGGAAATCGTGAAGAAAGCGTGGTCACCGATGAAAACGGCGAAGCGACGTTTTTCTGTAACGGCGGGAGCGTCAGCGTGTGGGTGATTGAAGACGTGTTGTAAAGCTCAACCCCGGTGACCGATGGTTACCGGGGCGTACGGCTTATGGCAGCGGTGTTGCCAGCGGCGTTTTCTTTAACGCGTCAGCACATTCCTGCGTCGGGCGATCCACCCGCTGCAGCGTCATACCGTCATATTCCAGCGTATTGCCTTCGCGCTCGATCTCGTACAGCTCGCGTTTCACCGTCACGTTGGTGAGATCGCCAGAGAGCATCGTCAGTTTCCCCGGCAGCGCGATCACCCGCTGCCACTGGCGACAATCCAGTGTATCGCCCTCTTTCGTTATCACCAGGCTGGCAATCGCTTCCGGACTCACCAGACTGCGTTGCGGACCTTTTGACTGCCAGTATCCTTCCAGACCGGCTGGCGCTGGCGTTTTCACCACGTCGTTATAATTTTCTACTTCGGCGCATCCGGTAAGCGCCAGAAATACACCAACGATTGCTAATTTTTTCATCATTCATCCTGCATGCGAAGAAAATGGGATTGTGGCATTAAAGGCCTGATGTCGCCAGCCTTTCGGCAGCGTTGAGAAAGATTGATCCAGACGGTGTTACCTCTTATTACTCATAGTCAAAAATTCTGAACGGTGTAGTATCCTCACTTCTTGTTACATACCTTCTGAGTTCAGAGGCACAACGCATGTCATGGCAACACTTCAAACAGGCCTGGTTAATTAAATTTTGGGCCCCCGCCCCTGCGGTCATCGCAGCGGGTATTCTCTCCACTTACTATTTCGGCATTACGGGAACCTTCTGGGCCGTTACCGGTGAATTCACCCGCTGGGGTGGTCAAATCCTGCAACTGTTTGGCGTGCACGCCGAAGAGTGGGGATACTACAAGCTGATCCATCTCGAAGGCTCACCCCTGACCCGCATCGACGGCATGATGATCCTCGGTATGTTCGGCGGCTGTTTTGCTGCCGCACTGTGGGCCAACAACGTCAAGTTACGCTTGCCGCGCAGTCGAGTGCGCATCATGCAGGCGATAGTCGGCGGGGCAATCGCCGGATTCGGCGCACGGCTGGCAATGGGCTGTAACCTGGCCGCATTCTTCACCGGCATTCCGCAGTTCTCGCTACACGCCTGGTTTTTTGCGCTGGCCACAGCCATTGGCTCCTGGTTTGGTGCACGCTTTACCCTGCTGCCAATGTTCCGTATTCCGGTCAAAATGCAGAAAGTCTCCGCCGCTTCGCCGTTAACGCAAAAGCCGGATCAGGCCCGTCGCCGTTTCCGCCTGGGCATGCTGGTGTTTATCGGCATGATCGGCTGGGCGCTACTCACGGCGATGGATAAACCCAAGCTCGGTCTGGCGATGCTGTTCGGCGTTGGGTTCGGACTGCTGATTGAACGGGCGCAAATCTGCTTCACCTCCGCCTTCCGCGACCTGTGGATTTCCGGTCGCACCCATATGGCAAAAGCGATTATCTTCGGGATGGCAGTCAGCGCCATCGGTATCTTTAGCTATGTGCAACTGGGCGTCGAGCCTAAAATCATGTGGGCGGGTCCGAATGCGGTGATCGGTGGCTTGCTGTTTGGCTTTGGCATCGTTTTAGCGGGCGGATGTGAAACCGGCTGGATGTATCGCGCCGTCGAAGGCCAGGTGCATTACTGGTGGGTTGGTCTGGGCAACGTTATTGGCTCGACCATTCTGGCCTACTACTGGGATGATTTTGCTCCCGCGCTTGCCACCAACTGGGACAAAGTGAATCTGCTCAACACCTTCGGTCCGCTCGGCGGTCTGCTGGTGACTTATCTGCTGTTGTTTGCCGCGCTGATGCTGATTATCGGCTGGGAAAAACGTTTCTTCCGTCGCGCAGGGCTGACGCCTGCCAAGGAGTCTGTATGAAAAATATCGTGCCTGATTATCGCCTCGATATGGTCGGCGAACCGTGTCCATATCCGGCTGTAGCCACGCTGGAAGCGATGCCGCAATTGAAGAAAGGTGAAATTCTGGAAGTGGTGAGCGATTGCCCGCAGTCAATCAACAATATACCACTGGATGCGCGTAATCACGGCTATACGGTGCTGGATATTCAGCAGGATGGTCCAACGATCCGCTATTTGATTCAGAAGTAACTGGTTGCCGGATGGCACTGCGCTTATCCGGCAAACATTCCCAGCACGTTGTCCCTACACCTGCATGGACATCACTTCCTGATACGCCGACACCAGTTTGTTACGCACCTGAATACCCATCTGCATCGATACCGACGCCTTTTGCATATCGGTCATCACATCATTTAACGCAATACCCGGCTCACCCAGGGTAAATTTCTCAGCCTGCGTACGGGACGCGGTTTGCACATCGCTGATTCTGTCTAACGCCGCATGCAGTTGTCCGGCAAAACTCACGGTCGGTTGTGGCTGCATATCCTGCATTTTTGCTGACATCGCCGTGGCCTGTAACTGGCTGATGACCCCTTCAATCCCCTGTATTGCCGACATTCTGATCCCCTGGATGATTTTTTACGTAGCTGAGATTACCAGTTAGTCAATAAGATAAAGGCGTTAAATAACGATAAAAAACCACGGTTTTTAACGCATAGAAAAATTCGAAACCGCAAATAATGAGACCGTCAATTTTTCGAGTTTGCTGACCCGGGAGTGAGTCTTGTTCCACTTTGCAAAAAACGCCGTCCACGATAAGCCACGAGGTGCGAGATGAGTGCGACAGCATCGACTGCAACCCAGCTTAAACCTCTCGAGTGGTTAAACCGCCTGCGCGCGAATCCCAGAATTCCTTTGATTGTGGCGGGAGCCGCTGCCGTCGCTATCATCGTGGCGATGGTCCTGTGGGCCAAAGCGCCTGACTATCGCACGCTGTTCAGCAATCTTTCCGATCAGGATGGTGGCGCGATTGTCACCCAACTGACGCAGATGAACGTTCCCTATCGTTTTACTGAGGGAAGCGGTGCTATCGAAGTTCCTGCCGATAAAGTCCACGAACTGCGCTTACGTCTGGCGCAGCAAGGCCTGCCCAAAGGCGGAGCCGTTGGTTTTGAACTGCTGGATCAGGAAAAGTTTGGTATCAGCCAGTTTAGCGAGCAGGTCAACTACCAGCGTGCGCTGGAAGGTGAATTAGCCCGTACCATTGAAACGCTGGGACCGGTAAAACGCGCCCGCGTGCATCTGGCAATGCCGAAACCGTCGCTGTTTGTGCGTGAGCAAAAAGCGCCTTCAGCCTCCGTGACCGTGAATCTTGAGCCGGGTCGCGCACTGGATGAAGGTCAAATCAGTGCGGTCACGCATCTGGTTTCCAGCGCTGTCGCCGGGTTACCGCCGGGCAACGTTACGCTGGTCGACCAGGCGGGTCATCTGCTAACTCAGTCGAACACCAGCAGCCGCGATCTTAACGATGCGCAGTTGAAATACGCCAGCGATGTCGAAGGCCGCGTTCAACGTCGTATCGAATCGATTCTGTCGCCGATTGTCGGCAACGGTAACGTACATGCGCAGGTCACCGCGCAGCTGGATTTTGCTAATAAAGAGCAAACCGAAGAACAGTACCGTCCAAACGGTGATGATTCCCAGGCCGTGCTGCGTTCACGCCAGTTAAACGTCAGCGAGCAGATCGGAAGCGGAGCGCCAGGCGGCGTACCAGGCGCGTTGTCCAATCAACCAGCACCGGCGAATACCGCGCCAATCGCCAACCCTCCCGCTAATCAGCAAAATGCGCAAAACACGCAGACGGCAAATAACAGCAATAATGCCGGACCACGCAGTACGCAGCGCAATGAAACCAGCAATTATGAAGTCGACCGTACCATTCGCCACACCAAAATGAACGTCGGCGATGTGCAGCGTCTCTCGGTTGCAGTGGTGGTCAACTATAAAACGTTGCCGGACGGCAAACCGCTGCCGTTAACCGCCGATCAGATGAAACAGATTGAGGATCTGACCCGCGAAGCGATGGGCTTCTCCGACAAACGTGGCGATACCCTGAACGTGGTGAACTCTCCGTTCACGGCGACCGACGATTCCATGGGCGAGCTGCCGTTCTGGAAACAGTCGTTCTTTATTGATCAGTTGATGACCGCAGGCCGTTGGTTACTGGTTCTGCTTGTTGCCTGGATCCTGTGGCGTAAGGCTGTTCGTCCGCAGTTGGTTCGCCGCAGCGAAGAAGCAAAAGCGGTACAAGAACAAACGCGGATCCGTCAGGAAACCGAAGAAGCGGTAGAAGTTCGCCTCAGCAAAGACGAGCAGACCCAGCAGCGTCGTACGAATCAGCGTCTGGGTGCAGAAGTGATGAGCCAGCGTATTCGTGAAATGTCAGATAACGATCCGCGCGTCGTGGCGCTGGTCATTCGCCAGTGGATGAGTAACGATCATGAGTAATGCCCTTACCGGTACCGATAAAAGCGTCATCCTGCTGATGACCATTGGCGAAGATCGCGCTGCTGAGGTGTTTAAACACCTTTCCACGCGCGAAGTTCAGGCGCTGAGTACAGCGATGGCGAACGTACGCCAGATCTCCAACAAACAGTTGACGGAAGTGCTGGCCGAATTTGAGCAAGAAGCAGAACAGTTTGCCGCGCTGAATATCAACGCCAACGAATATCTGCGCTCCGTGCTGGTGAAAGCGCTGGGCGAGGAACGCGCCTCCAGCCTGCTGGAAGATATTCTGGAAACCCGCGATACCACCAGCGGCATTGAAACGCTCAACTTTATGGAGCCGCAAAGCGCCGCCGACCTTATCCGCGACGAGCATCCGCAGATTATCGCCACCATTCTGGTGCACCTCAAACGGGGCCAGGCCGCCGATATTCTGGCGCTGTTCGACGAGCGTTTACGTCACGACGTGATGCTGCGTATTGCTACCTTCGGCGGCGTGCAGCCTGCCGCACTGGCAGAACTGACCGAGGTACTGAACGGTCTGCTCGATGGCCAGAACCTCAAGCGCAGCAAAATGGGCGGCGTGAGAACGGCGGCAGAAATTATCAACCTGATGAAAACCCAGCAGGAAGAAGCGGTTATCACCGCCGTACGCGAGTTCGACGGCGAACTGGCGCAGAAAATTATCGACGAAATGTTCCTGTTCGAAAACCTGGTGGACGTCGACGATCGCAGTATCCAGCGCCTGCTGCAGGAAGTGGATTCCGAATCGCTGCTGATTGCGCTGAAAGGTGCCGAACAGCCGCTACGCGAGAAGTTCCTGCGCAACATGTCGCAACGTGCTGCCGATATTCTGCGCGACGACCTTGCCAACCGCGGTCCGGTGCGCTTGTCGCAGGTGGAAAACGAACAGAAAGCGATTCTGCTTATTGTGCGTCGTCTGGCGGAAACCGGCGAGATGGTGATCGGCAGCGGCGAGGATACCTATGTCTAACGAACTGCCGTGGAAAGTCTGGACTCCGGACGATCTCGCCCCACCGATGGCAGAGTTCGTGCTGGCCGACCACAGCGAAACGCCGCTGTCCGAAGAGACGGAAGAACCCGAGCTTTCCGCAGAGCAACAGCTTGAACAACAGCTCGCACAGCTGCAAATGCAGGCCCATGAGCAAGGGTATAACGCGGGGCTGGCGGAAGGTCGACAAAAGGGTCATGAACAAGGCTATCAGGAAGGTCTGAGTCAGGGGCTGGAGCAAGGCCAGAACCAGGCGCGTGCGCAGCATGCGCCGATTCATGCCCGTATGCAGCAGCTGGTGAGCGAGTTTCAGAATACGCTGGACGCACTGGACAGCGTCATTGCCTCGCGCCTGATGCAAATGGCGCTGGAAGCTGCGCGTCAGGTGATTGGTCAGACGCCTATCGTGGATAACGCTGCGCTGATTAAGCAGATCCAACAGTTATTGCAACAGGAACCGCTGTTTAGCGGTAAACCGCAGCTACGCGTACATCCGGACGATCTCCAGCGTGTGGAGGAGATGCTCGGTGCAACTCTCAGCCTGCACGGCTGGCGGTTGCGCGGCGATCCCACGCTGCATCACGGTGGTTGTAAAGTCTCAGCCGACGAAGGCGATTTGGATGCCAGCGTCGCCACGCGCTGGCAAGAACTCTGCCGTCTGGCAGCGCCGGGAGTTGTGTAATGACCACTCGCCTGACTCGCTGGCTCAATACGCTGGACAACTTCGAAGAGAAAATGTCGCTGCTGCCTGCGGTGCGTCGTTACGGTCGCCTGACCCGCGCCACCGGGCTGGTGCTGGAAGCCACGGGGTTACAGCTGCCGCTGGGTGCCACCTGCGTCATTGAACGCCAGGACGGCAACGAAACCCAGGAAGTCGAAAGTGAAGTCGTGGGCTTTAACGGTCAACGTCTGTTTCTGATGCCGCTCGAAGAGGTCGAAGGCGTTCTGCCCGGCGCGCGCGTATACGCGAAGAACATTGCCGGAGAAGGTCTGCAAAGCGGGAAGCAATTACCACTTGGCCCTGCTCTGCTGGGGCGTGTGCTGGACGGCAGCGGCAAACCGCTCGACGGACTGCCCGCCCCGGATACCACCGAAACCGGCGCGCTGATTACGCCGCCGTTTAACCCGCTGCAACGTACCGCAATTGAACACGTTCTGGATACTGGCGTACGCCCCATCAACGCGTTATTAACCGTTGGTCGCGGCCAGCGTATGGGGCTTTTCGCAGGTTCCGGCGTCGGTAAAAGCGTCCTGCTTGGCATGATGGCGCGCTATACCCAGGCCGATGTTATCGTCGTGGGCCTGATTGGCGAACGTGGCCGTGAAGTTAAAGATTTTATTGAAAATATTCTCGGCGCTGACGGTCGCGCACGCTCGGTAGTGATTGCCGCTCCGGCGGACGTCTCGCCGCTGTTACGTATGCAAGGCGCGGCCTACGCCACGCGCATCGCCGAAGATTTCCGCGATCGCGGACAGCACGTATTGCTGATTATGGATTCCCTCACCCGCTATGCGATGGCGCAACGTGAGATAGCCCTGGCGATCGGCGAGCCGCCGGCGACTAAAGGTTATCCGCCGTCAGTATTCGCCAAATTACCGGCGCTGGTTGAACGTGCCGGGAACGGTATTCACGGCGGCGGTTCAGTCACCGCGTTTTATACGGTACTGACCGAGGGTGATGACCAGCAGGACCCGATTGCCGATTCCGCGCGCGCGATACTGGACGGGCACATCGTGCTGTCTCGTCATTTAGCCGAAGCGGGTCACTATCCGGCCATTGATATCGAAGCCTCAATTAGCCGCGCCATGACCGCGCTCATTAGTGAAAAACACTACGCACGGGTGCGCAACTTTAAACAGTTGCTGTCCAGCTTCCAGCGTAACCGCGATCTGGTTAGCGTGGGGGCGTATGCCAAAGGCAGCGATCCAATGCTGGATAAAGCCATCGCCTTATGGCCACAGCTGGAAGCGTTTTTACAGCAAGGCATCTTTGAACGGGCTGACTGGGAAGATTCTCTACAAGCTTTAGAACTGATTTTCCCTGGTGTGTGATTAAGCAGGAGAGCATAGGTCATGGCACAACATGGTGCGTTAGCAACACTGAAAGACCTGGCTGAAAAAGAGGTAGATGACGCCGCTGTCTTATTAGGAGAGATGCGTCGTGGCTGTCAGCAGGCGGAAGAACAGTTAAAAATGCTGATCGATTATCAGCATGAGTATCGCAACAATCTGAATACCGATATGGGCCAGGGTATTACCAGCAATCGCTGGATTAACTACCAGCAATTTATTCAGACGCTGGAAAAAGCGATTGAGCAACACCGCCAACAGCTCAATCAGTGGACGCAAAAAGTGGACATGGCTTTGAACAGTTGGCGCGACAAAAAACAACGATTACAGGCGTGGCAGACGTTGCAGGACAGACAAACCTCGGCGGCGTTACTGGCCGAAAACCGTCTGGATCAGAAAAAAATGGATGAATTTGCTCAGCGCGCAGCTATGAGGAAACCCGAATGATTACTTTACCCCAACTGATTACCACCGACACCGACGTAGCCGCAGGTCTTCAGTCAGGCAAAGCGGTAGATTCACCCGAGGATTTTTTAGCGCTGCTGGCTGGCGCATTAGGTGCGGGCGACGCGCAGGGTAAAGACGCTCCGCTGTCGCTTGCCGACTTACAGGCGGCCAGCAGTAAGCTGCAAAAAGGGTTACTGCAAAAAAATGGCGATGCCACACAGTCGGTCAAATTAACCGATCTGCTGGCGCAACAAGAGCTGCAAACCGAGGCTTCTCTTACCGACATGACGGACGCTCAGCAACTGTTGTCTGCTCTCACACCTTCACTGAAAGCTAATGCCCTGACGACGCTGGGCAAAGTTGCTCAGCAGGACGAAAAAAACACTACGCTGAGTGATGACGATCTCGCCAACCTGAGCGCACTGTTCGCCATGCTACCAGGACAACCGCTGGCAACGCCTGCCGTCGACAGCGCACCAGCCCCGGTTGATGCCACGCTTTCGGTGTTGTCTCGTGGCGCGGTACACGGCGCGACGACTGATAACGCAGACGAATTGCTGCCGGGTGATGCCAAAAAAGGTAAAGCGGATGTCACACTTGCTGGCGGTGGTGCTAATCAGGCAAACAATCCAGCACTAACCCCGCTGACGGCGGCGGCGAACGCCAGAGCTGAAATCGATAGCACCCCGTCACCGACCAGCATTGGCATGACTGCGGCCCCGCTAAGTGGTCCACAAACACACGCACAACCGTTACCGACGGCCGCGCCGGTGTTAAGCGCTCCGTTAGGTAGCCATGAATGGCAGCAATCGCTGAGCCAGCACGTCACATTGTTCACGCGCCAGGGCCAGCAAAGCGCAGAGCTGCGTCTGCATCCGCAAGACCTGGGTCAGGTACATATTTCCCTCAAGCTGGACGACAACCTCGCACAGTTGCAAATGGTTTCACCGCACAGTCATGTGCGCGCCGCACTGGAAGCCGCATTACCGATGCTGCGTACGCAGTTGGCTGAAAGCGGCATTCAACTGGGGCAAAGCAACATCAGCAGTGAAAGCTTCGCTGGCCATCAGCAGTCTTCCGGGCAGCAACAGCAGACTGGTCGCGCTCAAGGACAAGACATTTTTGCCGCTGAAGATGACGCAATACTGGCAACCCCAGCCTCGCTGCAAGCCGCTGCCCGCGGCGATGGCGCAGTAGACATCTTCGCCTAACGCCAGAGGTAGCATGATTATCCGCGTCTTTTCCACGCTTTGTCGTGGACAGGACACGGGATAATCAGCCCATAAGCTGTACCGAAACAGGAAGCCCGTATCTGATGACTGACTCCGCGATTAACAAAAAAAGTAAACGCGCTATTTGGATCCCTCTGCTGGTATTAATTACCCTCGCCGCCTGCGCAACTGCGGGTTATAGCTACTGGCGCATGCAGCAGCAGCCGTCCGCCAGCGTCAAAGCGGAACCGCCTCCACCGCCAGCCCCGGTGTTCTTTGCGCTGGATACCTTTACCGTCAATCTGGGTGATGCAGATCGTGTGCTGTATATCGGTATCACGCTGCGCATGAAAGATGAGGCGACACGTTCACGTCTTAACGAATATCTGCCGGAAGTGCGCAGCCGCTTGCTGCTGCTGTTCTCTCGTCAGAATGCAGCCACACTCGCCACCGAGGAAGGTAAGCAACAGCTGATTACCGCCATCAAAGAGACGCTGGCGACTCCGCTCGTTGTTGGGCAGCCGAAACAGGTTGTCACCGACGTTCTTTATACAGCTTTTATTCTGCGGTAAAGACATGGGCGACAGTATTCTTTCTCAGGCTGAAATCGACGCATTGCTCAACGGCGATAGCGAAACCAAAGACGAACCCATTTCAGGTATCGCAAAAGAAAGCGATATTCGTCCTTATGATCCCAACACTCAGCGTCGCGTGGTACGTGAGCGTTTACAGGCGTTGGAGATCATTAACGAACGCTTTGCGCGCCAGTTCCGTATGGGGTTATTTAACCTGTTGCGCCGTAGCCCGGATATTACCGTGGGTGCGATCCGTATCCAGCCATACCATGAATTTGCGCGCAACTTACCGGTTCCGACCAACCTGAACTTAATCCACCTGAAGCCGCTGCGCGGTACGGGTCTGGTGGTGTTCTCACCGAGTCTGGTATTTATCGCCGTAGACAACCTGTTTGGCGGTGACGGTCGTTTCCCGACGAAAGTCGAAGGTCGCGAATTTACGCACACGGAACAGCGCGTTATCAACCGCATGTTGAAGTTGGCGCTGGAAAGCTACAGCGACGCGTGGAAGGCCATCAACCCGCTGGAAGTGGAATACGTCCGTTCTGAGATGCAGGTGAAATTTACCAATATCACTACCTCTCCGAACGACATCGTGGTGAATACCCCGTTCCACGTTGAAATTGGCAACCTGACCGGTGAATTTAACATCTGTCTGCCATTCAGCATGATTGAACCGTTGCGTGAGCTGCTGGTGAATCCGCCGCTGGAAAACTCACGTAATGAAGATCAGAACTGGCGCAATAATCTGGTGCGTCAGGTTCAGCATTCTGAGCTGGAGCTGGTGGCAAACTTTGCCGACATTCCGCTGCGGCTATCCCAGATTTTAAAACTGAAACCCGGCGATGTACTGCCGATTGAAAAACCCGACCGCATTATTGCTCATGTGGACGGCGTGCCTGTGCTGACCAGCCAGTATGGCACCGTAAACGGTCAGTATGCGTTACGCGTAGAACATCTGATAAACCCGATTTTGAATTCGCTGAATGAGGAACAGCCCAAATGAGTGATATGAATAATCCGTCCGATGAGAACACTGGCGCATTGGACGATCTGTGGGCTGACGCGTTAAACGAGCAAAAAACCACGCCCACCAAAAGTGCGGCCGATGCGGTATTCCAGCAGTTAGGTGGCGGCGACGTCAGCGGTGCTTTGCAGGACATCGACCTGATCATGGACATTCCGGTCAAGCTGACCGTCGAACTGGGCCGTACCCGCATGACCATCAAAGAGCTGCTGCGTCTGACGCAGGGTTCGGTTGTCGCACTGGATGGTCTTGCAGGCGAACCGCTGGATATTCTGATCAACGGTTATCTGATTGCCCAGGGCGAAGTCGTCGTAGTTGCGGATAAATACGGTGTGCGTATCACTGACATTATCACCCCGTCTGAACGTATGCGCCGCCTGAGCCGTTAATCATGAATACCCAGGCTACCGTTTCTCAACCCGCCGCCGTTCCCGGCTCACCGCTGGTGCAGGTAAGCGGCGCGCTGCTCGGGATCATCGTCTTGATCCTGGCGGCGGCCTGGGTCATTAAACGTCTGGGGTTTGCCCCTAAAAGTGCCGGTACGCGTGGGCTGAAAGTCACGGCCAGCACCTCACTGGGTCCACGTGAGCGCGTGGTGATTGTCGAGGTCGAAGATGCCCGTCTGGTACTGGGCGTCACAGCCTCGCAGATTAATGTCCTGCATACTCTGCCCCCGGCACCTGCCGATGCAGAAGAAAAAACGGCCTCCCCTGCGGATTTCCAGGCCATGATGAAGAGTTTGCTGAAGCGTCCTGGGAGATCCTGATGCGCCGTTTGTTATCCCTTACGCTGGCAGGCTTGTGGCTTTTCAGCCCCGTTGCCCTCGCCCAACTCCCGGGTCTGGTCAGTCAGCCGTTGCCGGGCGGCGGACAAAACTGGACGTTGCCCGTGCAGACGCTGGTGTTCATCACCTCGCTGACGTTCCTGCCTGCAATTTTGCTGATGATGACCAGCTTCACCCGCATCATCATCGTTTTTGGTCTACTGCGAAATGCGCTGGGTACCCCCTCAGCACCACCTAACCAGGTGCTCCTGGGCCTGGCGCTCTTTTTGACCTTTTTCATCATGTCGCCGGTGATCGATAAAATCTACGTTGACGCATACCAGCCGTTCAGCGAAGAGAAGATCTCCATGCAGGAAGCCATGGAGAAAGGCGCCCAGCCGCTGCGTGAGTTTATGTTGCGCCAGACCCGTGAAGCCGATCTGGCACTCTTCGCGCGCTTAGCAAACAGCGGTCCGTTACAGGGACCAGAAGCCGTGCCGATGCGAATTTTGCTGCCCGCTTATGTCACCAGTGAGCTGAAAACAGCATTCCAGATAGGCTTTACCATTTTTATTCCGTTTCTGATTATCGACCTGGTGATCGCCAGCGTGTTGATGGCGCTCGGGATGATGATGGTCCCGCCCGCCACAATCGCGTTGCCGTTCAAGCTGATGCTGTTTGTGTTGGTAGACGGTTGGCAGCTACTTGTCGGCTCGCTGGCACAAAGCTTTTACAGTTAGAGGCGCGAAATGACTCCTGAATCGGTCATGATGATGGGCACAGAGGCGATGAAAGTCGCCCTGGCCCTTGCCGCGCCTTTGCTGTTGGTCGCTCTCATCACGGGTCTTATCATCAGTATTCTGCAGGCGGCGACCCAGATTAACGAAATGACGCTGTCCTTCATCCCCAAAATTGTCGCGGTGTTTATTGCCATCATTGTTGCTGGCCCGTGGATGCTTAACCTGCTGCTCGACTACGTGCGTACGCTGTTCAGCAATATCCCCTATATCATCGGGTAGACAACGTTATGTTGCAGGTGTCCAGCGTTGAGTGGCTCCACTGGCTGAATTTATACTTCTGGCCTTTGTTGCGCATACTGGCGCTCATCTCAACGGCCCCCATCCTCAGTGAACGAGCCATCCCCAAACGGGTAAAGCTGGGGCTGGGGTTGATGATTACCGTCGTTATCGCCCCATCGATTCCCGCCGTTGACGTCCCCATCTTTTCTGTTGGCGCGCTTTGGCAGGCAATGCAACAAATCCTGATCGGTATCGCATTAGGCTTCACCATGCAGTTTGCGTTTGCCGCAGTACGTACCGCCGGGGAATTAATTGGCCTGCAAATGGGCCTTTCCTTCGCGACGTTCTTCGATCCCGGTAGCCGTCTGAATATGCCGGTTCTGGCACGACTGATCGACATGCTCGCCATGCTTCTGTTCCTGACCTTTAACGGCCATTTATGGCTGATTTCGCTGCTGGTAGATACTTTTCATACTCTGCCCATCGGCGGCAATCCGGTGAACAGCAATGCGTTTCTCGCGCTGGCACGGGCGGGTAGCCTGATTTTCCTCAACGGGCTAATGCTGGCCCTGCCGGTAATGACGCTGCTGCTCACGCTGAACCTTGCACTTGGTTTGTTAAATCGCATGGCACCACAGCTGTCGGTTTTCGTCATCGGCTTTCCTCTCACTCTGACCGTAGGTATTTCACTAATGGCGGCGCTAATGCCATTAATTGCGCCATTCTGCGAACGATTATTCAGTGAAATTTTTAATTTACTGGCCGATATCGTCAGCGAAATGCCTGGAAAATAATAACCCTTATTTTTTATCCTGTTTTACTAAGGATTGTCCTAAATTTAAAAAGTGACAACATCCACCAGGATATCTCTGTCGCGGCTTATTTGTTTTTGCCTCACTCACATAACGCAACATTCACTTTACTTTAAGATGTTTCCTGGCAAATTATACGCAACTTTACGGGATAGTAAATTCGCCTGAAAAACAGCGAAAGCGTCATCTTGGGTCGTTATTATTCCGTTTAGTTGTGATGAAATAATCAGGTAAGGGGAATTATCGTTACGCATTGAGTGAGGGTATGCCATGTCAACGATTATTATGGATTTATGCAGTTACACCCGACTAGGGTTAACCGGATATCTGGTAAGTCGGGGAGTGAAAAAAAGGGAAATCAACAACATTTCCAACGTTGATGAACTCAGTCTCGCCTGTGTCTCTCAACAACCCGCTGTGGTGTTTATTAATGAGGACTGCTTTATCCACGATCCTGCTAATAGCCAGCAAATAAAGCGAATCATTAATCAGCATCCCAGCACATTATTTATTGTGTTTATGGCAATTGCCAACGTACATTTTGATGAATATCTACTCGTCAGAAAAAATTTATTGATTAGTTCTAAATCGATTAAACCTGACTCACTGGATAAACTACTTGGCGATATTCTGAAAAAGGAAGTAGATATTGCTATTGATGTGAATCTGCCGACATTATCATTAAGTCGAACCGAATCCAGCATGCTGCGTATGTGGATGGAGGGTCAGGGAACAATACAGATATCAGATCAAATGAATATCAAAGCCAAGACGGTGTCATCCCATAAGGGGAATATAAAACGAAAGATTAAAACGCATAATAAGCAAGTTATCTATCACGTTGTAAGGCTTACGGATAACGTCACCAATGGTATCTTTGTGAATATGCGCTAAGACGTTCTGACTGGTGGCGACTCCACCAGTCAGAATCAAACAGCGAAACTCATCTCACTCCACTTTTTCCACAAAGATACCATCCTGATGACCTGATTCATTAAAGAACCAGATACCGAGCGGGTAGTCTTCCAGCGAAACCAGGTACATGGTGCCTTCACTAAACTCTTCGATTGCCAGTACCACGCCCGGTCGACGAGGACCGCCGTCCGTTTTGACTGTGACCCGATCATTCACCTTCATAGTTTTCCTCCTGTGGCTTTGTGCCAGTGTAGAACAAATTCCTTTTTCTGGCAGCGCTGTGCACGCGCGATTGCGGGTTTTATCGACGGTCTATACTTAAGTTGTGCGTATCTGATGTTTGGGTACGCTCCCCCGGTATCCTTAACGGTTGAGAGGTATGAGGATGAAAACCGCGAAAGAGTACAGCGATACGGCCAAACGTGAAGTCAGCGTCGATGTCGACGCGCTGCTAAAGGCAATCAACGAAATCTGCGAGAGTGAAATTCATCGCAGCCAGGATGACCCGGAGCGCGTCAGCGTTGACGGGCGTGATTACCATACATGGCATGAACTGGCCGATGCGTTCGAGCTTGATATCCATGATTTTAGCGTGTCGGAAATCAATCGCTGACTGAGGGCGAAAAAAATCCCGGCCCTTATCGGGTCGGGATCAAGCTTGCTTATGCAAGAAGCACTTGTAAATTCGTTACACCAGAAAATCTGATGTGAACCAAACCTTATCTGCAATTTTTTTGCCTGACAAGTAAATAATTCTCACCGGAATGATAAATATAACTAATAGGTGAGAGATCACCAGGTTACGGTCGAGCCAAATGTTCAGGCATCCTGACAGAGCTGTCTTCGCTCGCCAGGCACCACCAGTTCATCTTCACGGAATGCTTCCCGTTTAACGCCAAAGCCGTCGTACCAGCGACACTCCACCATTCCGCTGGCATACCCGGTAACGATCATACGTGGGCCACCCTCTTTGGAGGTGACTTCCTCACTGACAGAAAAGACCATACCAGCCTCCTGTATCAAGAGAAACCTTTACACCTTAGATGACAAGGAGGCGTTTTGCGTAATCAGTCCTGTAACAATTAGTGCGAAATCCCGCGCACTCTGGCGACAGCTTTTACCAGCAGAACGACAATCCCACCGATGATAAAGCCGAGCACCAGGTTAAGCAGGGTCGGAAGCATTAGCGAAATCAATGTACTTTGCTGCTGAGCAAAATGTTCAATCGCATGATGCAGCGGCGATATTCCGTGTACCACAATGCCGCCTCCCACTAAAAACATCGCCAGTGTGCCGACCACAGAAAGTGTTTTCATAAGCCAGGGGGCAACCACCAGTAACCCTTTGCCCAACGACTGGGCAAGCAGGCTGCGCTTTTCTGCCAACCAGTACCCAATGTCGTCAAGCTTAACGATAATCCCGACCAGGCCATACACGCCCACGGTCACCACTAACGCGATACCTGATAGCACCAACACCTGATTCAGCAAGGGTGCGTCCGCTACAATACCCAGCGTAATTGCGACAATCTCGGCAGACAAAATGAAGTCGGTACGTATTGCCCCTTTGATTTTATCTTTCTCAAAGGTGAGTGGATCCTGTGCGGCCAGAGCAGCCAGACGCTGCTGACGCTCTTCCGGGCTTTCTTTGTGCTTCCGCGCCTCCAGGGTATGCAGAACCTTTTCCACCCCTTCAAAACAGAGAAACGCCCCGCCTACCATTAATAAGGGGGTGATCGCCCAGGGAATAAATGCGCTTATCAATAGCGCCAACGGCACCAGAATAACTTTGTTAACAAACGATCCTTTCGCCACACTCCAGACCACCGGGAGTTCGCGGTTCGCCCGCACGCCCGACACCTGCTGTGCATTAAGCGACAGATCATCCCCCAGCACGCCCGCGGTTTTTTTCGCGGCCAGTTTTCCCATCACTGAGATATCATCCAGCAGCGTGGCGATATCATCGAGTAAGGTCAGTAAGCTACTTCCTGCCAAAATTTTCACCCTCAATATTATTTTTTTGCAGTCATAAGTATGAAGTAAAACACGCCATGCTGAAACTGACCTTTCTGGTCAACAAGTTTTTAACATCAACACGTAATTATAAATCTCGCCAGTAAGATAGTTTTGACGTTTACTATGTTGCACCTTTTTATTTCCACCGTGAGGGATTATGCGTTTCAGGCAATTGTTACCGCTTTTCAGTGCGCTATTCGCGCTGTACATCATTTGGGGTTCCACGTACTTCGTTATTCGCATTGGCGTTGAAAGCTGGCCGCCGTTAATGATGGCAGCCGTACGTTTTCTCTCCGCGGGCATTTTATTAACAAGTTTCTTACTTATTCGTGGGCATAAGCTGCCCCCCTTACGCCTAATCCTGAACGCCGCGTTAATTGGTATCCTGCTGCTGGCTGTGGGTAATGGGCTGGTCACCGTCGCAGAACACCAAAATGTCCCTTCCGGTATTGCCGCCGTGGTGGTCGCCACCGTCCCGTTATTTACGCTGTGTTTTAGCCACTTTTTTGGCATCAAAACGCGCAAGCTGGAATGGTTGGGGATAGCGATTGGGCTAGCAGGGATCATCATGCTGAACAGCGGGGGCAATTTAAGTGGCAATCCGTGGGGCGCTATTTTGATCCTAATCGGTTCAATAAGCTGGGCGTTTGGCTCGGTGTACGGTTCACGCATTACCCTACCCGTTGGCATGATGGCCGGAGCCATTGAAATGTTAGCCGCCGGTATTGTGCTGATGTGTGCATCGCTACTCTCCGGGGAAAAACTGACCACCATGCCAACATTTTCAGGCTTTATGGCGGTGGCTTACCTGGCCCTGTTTGGCTCCATTATTGCCATTAATGCGTATATGTTCCTGATCCGCAATGTCAGCCCGGCGCTAGCCACCAGCTATGCCTACGTCAATCCGGTTGTTGCCGTGCTGTTAGGTACCGGTCTGGGGGGAGAAAGACTGGCCCCTATCGAATGGCTGGCGCTCGGCGTGATCGTGTTTGCTGTGGTGCTGGTAACGTTGGGGAAATACCTGTTCCCTGTTAAAGCGGATGCCGTTGCTACCCCGTCGGAAAAAACGTTACAGTAAATGAATACCGAGTGTGTCGATCTGCGCGGTGTCGCCACCGCCGCAGATCCACTCGATGACACGTTCAGATAACGCTTCATCGTCCAGCTTTTCGCGACCACGCAGGGCGCACTCCCAGACAATCAGTACGCGCCAGCCCAGAGCCTGCAACTTTTCACAATCCCGCGCATCGCGCAGGACATTTTTGCCTATTTTTTCCAGCCAGAATTCCGTTCGTGTCGCGGGGACTTTAAACAAATAGCAATCGTGGTGGTGCCAGAAACAGCCGTGAGTAAAAATCACACAATGATAATCATCCACCACAAAATCGGGGCGACCGGGTAACGTCGCATCCTGCACGCGAAACGTTACCCCCTGCTCTGTCAGCACGCTGGCAAGGCGTTTTTCAATTGCGGTATCGCGGGTAGCTATCGCCCGCATATTTTTACTGCGTGTTGCTTTATCGTGAACGTCTGCCACGCTGATTCTCTTTCTCGCGAATAGCAACTGCCTGCCTGATTTTCGGCTCCAGCAACCTGGCCACCGCCGCAAATGCCGGAACGACCACCGAATTACCAAACTGGCGATAAGCCTGGGTATCTGACACAGGGATCCTGAACTGATAGCCCTGCGGAGATTCAAACCCCATCAGACGCGCGCACTCTCTGGGCGTAAGTCTGCGTGGGCGGTGGCGCTGATTCTGCGGATCGTCAAAATCTTTCTCACCCAGCGCCATATCCCAACCACGGTCAATCAGGATCTCCGCCCCATCCTTATAATAACGCGCAGATAACGTGCGCGTTACGCAATCAGGGTTACCGGGATACACCATGCCATAGCCAAATCCATTGCCCCGCGCCTGATGCTTTTTCGCATAGCGATAGAGGTATTTCCACAACACCGGCGTCAGTACATATTTCGCATCGACGGTCGGTTCAAGCAGTTCCGCCAGCGTGGTACGCCGCGGCGGATAACGCGTGACAATATCCCGCAGCGTGAAGTCTGATTTCAAATTCAGATCGCGTCGGAAGCCGACAAGCACGATACGTTCGCGATGCTGAGGCAAAAAATGTTGCCCATCGATAATTTTCGGATCGTCCGGGCCGTTATCCGCCGCATCCGCTACGTCATAACCCAGCTCGTCCAGCGTTTGCATAATGATGCGAAACGTTTTGCCCTGATCGTGACTCTTCAGGTTTTTGACGTTTTCGAGCACAAATATGGCTGGCCGACGCGCATCAATAATACGCACCACGTCAAAAAATAGCGTGCCTTGCGTATCACAGGCGAAACCATGTGCCCGCCCTAACGCGTTTTTCTTTGATACACCAGCCAGAGAAAATGGCTGGCAAGGGAATCCGGCTAACAGCACGTCATGTTCAGGAACATGCTGCCGAATATGTTCTGCTGCCTGCTGGTCACTCACCCCATCGTGATGGCTGAGTGTGATATCACGAATATCTTCATTAAAGTTGTGCTGGAGCGGATCGCAGTAGTTGTTCGCTTTATAGGTGCGCACCGCATGCTTGTTCCACTCACTGGTAAACACGCACTGCCCGCCAATCGCTTCAAAGCCGCGACGAATACCGCCAATACCGGCAAAAAGATCGATAAAGCGAAAGGCATAATGCGGATGATGCGCAGGTGGTTTCGGCAACAAAGTATTCAGATGAATGAGCTCGCGGTCGCTGAGGCGATGCCATGTTTCATTAGCAACCACTCGCTTAAAGATGGCCGGGCTCCAGCGGTTCTCACCAACGCCATTCAGATGAGCAACCAGCGTTTTCACGTCATATATTTCAAGCAACTTGGCCAACATCACCTGCACGTCGGTCTCGTTTTCATCTGTCATCGGGTTCATGGAGCCTGCTACTGAAAAATTATCCTGCATACATTTAACCGGCAGAAATGGATAACCGACAGATTAACATAAATTAGCACGGTTGACGTTTCAGCCGTATTGACGACTAGCGCGCTTTAAAGGGTTGAATCGCGTCAAGATCCAGCATTTCGTATTCTCCTTTTAACTCCGCACTCAGCTTCGCCATATACGTCAGTAAAAAATCCGCATTATGTTGTGCCAAATGCCTCCCTTGTTCTGTTTGCATCGTCAACGGCAACGTCAATAACTTGGTCTGGAAGTGATCGAGCGCGTACTGTTTATCGTCAAGGCTACGCTTTCGGGCAAACGGATCTTCCGCATCAAACAGCGCAACCCCTAACGCCCCTGAAACGGCAAATACGCGCGCTAAACCAATTGCACCCAGCGCCTCAAGCCGGTCTGCATCCTGCACGATTTTCGCTTCAAGGGTTTCTGGCGCGATTTTTGCGCTAAAACTGTGCGCCTCAATGGCATGACACACTGCCGATAACCGCTGTTGTGGAAAATCCGGAAAATCGCGCATCAAAACACGACATGTTTCCTTGGCTGCCAGTACCGACGAACAATGACGCTCAGGATGGTTCTTTGGCAGACTGACGAGATCGTGGAAGTAGCACGCGGTCAACACCACCAGCCAGTCTACGGTTGCATCTGTACTCAGCTTTTGCGCCGTTATCCACACACGTCGAAAGTGAAAGATGTCATGTGCAGCATCTTGTCCAGAATGGTTATCAGCTAACCAGGCTTCAAATCGCGACTGCCAGTCGTGCAGTTTCATGCTATCTCCCTTTGTAGAAAGAAAATCACCTTAGCAACAATTTTCATTGCAGACCACTGCCCGCCCCATTACATAATCATCTTTTATTATTGCACTAAAAATAAAATCCACATGAATTTATAAAACCCACGACACCAATATCGAAAAATAATTTATATGAATATTAAAAACAAACATCCAAAACAAATAAAATGCACATAACAAATAAATAGATAAACACATATAACTAACTGATTAAAAACAATTCACATGGCGAATACCAATGTAATTAACACACACGCATAATTATACAAAGATGCAAAAGAAACATTTTGAAATATTTTAAATACATTTGTTACATGTTATATTTTAAATTAAATGAACTTCATAGATAGTATCCAAATGTAGTCACTCGGATAGTACTACATATTCATTTTAATTATCATGCAAAGGGAATACATAATGAAAAGAAAAGTATTGGCACTGCTTCTCCCTGCTTTATTAGCTGCAGGCGCAGCAAATGCGGCTGAAATCTATAATAAGAACGGCAATAAACTGGATCTGTACGGTAAAGTCGATGCACGTCATGTCTTCTCCGAAGATACTACTGAGGACGGGGACGCTACATATGTACGTCTGGGTTTTAAAGGTGAAACTCAGATTAATTCTGATCTGATCGGTTTTGGTCAGTGGGAATACAATATTCAAGCAAATGAAATTGAAGATGATAATGCAAATACCGCTACTCGTCTGGGTTTTGCGGGTCTGAAATTCAGTGATTATGGCTCCTTCGACTATGGCCGTAACTATGGCGTGCTGTATGACATCGAAGCATGGACCGACATGTTGCCTGTATGGGGCGGTGATTCATACACCTACACTGATAACTTTATGACAGGCCGTACCAACGGTGTAGCAACTTACCGCAACACTGATTTCTTTGGCTTGGTTGAGGGCCTGAATTTTGCACTGCAGTATCAAGGTGCAAATGAGAGCAAAAACTCTGTCTTTGGTCAGGAAGGAACCAACAACGGTCGTAATGTGCGCAAACAGAACGGCGACGGTTTCGGTATGTCCACCACTTACGACTTCGGCATGGGTATCAGTGCTGGTGCAGCATTCTCAACGTCTGACCGTACCAATGAACAACAGTATGGTACCACTGCAAATGGTGAAAAAGCAGAAGCCTGGACTGTTGGTCTGAAATACGATGCTAACAACATCTATCTGGCAACCATGTATGCGGAAACCCGCAATATGACCCCAGTAGGAAGTAGCGATTGTAGTATCTGTTTTGCCAACAAAACTCAGAACTTCGAAGTAACGGCTCAATACCAGTTTGATTTCGGTCTGCGTCCGGAAATTTCTTACCTGCAATCTAAAGGTAAGGACCTGACTGAAGACATGGGATTCATTACCAATAAGTACAACAACAAAGATCTGGTTAAGTACGTATCTATTGGTGCTAACTACTACTTCAACAAAAACTTCTCCACCTACGTTGATTACAAAATCAACCTGCTTGACGGCGATGATGCATTCTACGACGCAGTCGGTATTTCTACTGATGATGTTGTAGGTGTTGGTATGATCTACCAGTTCTAATTGACGCAAAAACAAGCAAGCCCGCTTCATATGAAGCGGGCTTTTTATTTATACGAAACGTATTTTTTTACCACGCGGGCATTACAACGATAAACTTGTGAGGATACTCAAAGAAAAAAACATCCATGAGAACTGTCGTTGAAAGCGAGGCGTGCAAGTGCTTGAATAGTGGCGGAGAGAGGGGGATTTGAACCCCCGGTAGAGTTGCCCCTACTCCGGTTTTCGAGACCGGTCCATTCAGCCGCTCTGGCATCTCTCCGTTTTGGCGGTTGCCATGATGCCAGGTAATTTGGCATTTTAACAGACCCCGTTCCGTCAATTTCGTTCAAGTGACGAGTTTGCGAGCAAAACGATGATTAAGTGGCCCTGGAAAGAGCAAGAAACAACCCGGAGTGACGACTGGCCGTGGGACGACGCCCTGGCTATTCCTCTTCTGGTGAATCTCACCGAGCAAGAACAAGCCAGGCTTATCGCCCTGGCCGAGCGCTTTTTACAGCAAAAAAGATTGGTAGCGCTTCAGGGGTTTGAACTGGATCCACTAAAAAGTGCGCGCATTGCGCTGCTTTTCTGTTTGCCTGTTCTGGAATTGGGGATCGAGTGGCTCGACGGGTTTCATGAAGTTCTCATCTACCCTGCCCCGTTTGTCGTGGACGATGAATGGGAAGACGATATTGGGCTGGTACATAACCAACGTGTTGTACAGTCCGGGCAAAGCTGGCAGCAAGGTCCAATAATCCTCAACTGGCTCGACATTCAGGATTCTTTTGATGCCTCCGGCTTCAATCTGATCATCCATGAAGTGGCACATAAGCTTGATATGCGTAATGGCGACCGCGCCAGCGGTATTCCGGCGATCCCTCTGCGAGATATTGCCAGTTGGGAGCACGACCTGCATGCCGCAATGAATAACATTCAGGATGAAATTGATCTGGTCGGTGAAACCGCGTGCAGTATAGATGCCTACGCAGCGACCGATCCTGCCGAATGCTTTGCCGTTCTATCGGAATATTTCTTCAGTGCCCCTGAATTATTTGCACCACGTTTTCCGGCCTTATGGCAACGTTTCATTCAGTTTTACCGCCAGAACCCCATGGAGCGGTTACGCGATACCCGCTAAGGTGGCCATTGTCGCTCACCAAATGTGCATTAACGCTGAATTTGAAGATTAATTAACCAATTGAAATGACGCGCTAATTTTACTGTTGACACCTCATGGTCAGGTCAGTAATATGCGCCTCGTTCACACGATTCCTCTGTAGTTCAGTCGGTAGAACGGCGGACTGTTAATCCGTATGTCACTGGTTCGAGTCCAGTCAGAGGAGCCATATTTAAGAAGCCTGCTTAGGAAACTAAGCAGGCTTTTTGCTTTTCAGGTCGCTATTAAATCCCTCTCATAAGCCTCCTGCCCGCTCTGCACCGCTGTTACATGCCGCATCACAACGTTGATTAAAGTTATGTAAATGTAAATCGTTTAAACTTTGCAATTATTGTAAGTGCTAGTGATTATCATTTATTGTACGCGAGCCAAAGGAACGAGCCCCCCGCTCGGTTCACTGTACGTTCCAATTACTCTGGGATATAAACGATGAATTCTCTGCCTCGCGCCGGACTGCGCCGTATCACCCTTGCCTCTGCCCTGGTCTTCTCTGTTAGCCTACCGGCTTTCGCTCAGGAAACGTTAACGCTCTATACCACCCGTGAACCGGGTCTGATCCAGCCTTTGCTTGATAGCTGGACCAAAACCAGCGGCATCAAAGTCAGTACGGTCTATATCAAGGACGGTATGCTTGAGCGCGTTAAAGCTGAAGGTAAAAATTCACCTGCTGACCTGCTGATGACCGTTGATGCCGGTAACCTCATTGATTTAGTGGAAGCGGGTGTAACTCAGCCAGTAGAGTCAGAAGCACTGAAAACCGCTATTCCGGCCAATCTGCGCGGCGCAGATAATCAGTGGTTTGCGCTGTCGATGCGTGCCCGCGTGCTGTATGCCGAGAAGTCACTGCCAATCGATAACTGGCATTACGAACAACTCGCCAGCCCTGAGTACAAAGGTAAAGTTTGTATTCGTTCCGGACAGCACCCGTATAACACAGCGCTGATCGCCGCAATGATTGCTCATCACGGTGAAGCAAAGACCGAAGAATGGCTGCGCGGCGTGAAAGCTAACCTGGCGCGTAAAGCTACCGGTGGCGACCGCGATGTAGCTCGCGATATTCTCGGCGGCATTTGCGATATTGGTCTCGCCAACTCCTATTACGTCGGCCATATGAAAAACGCCAAAGAAGGCAGTGATGCACGTCAGTGGGGCGATGCGATTAAAGTCGTTAAACCCACCTTTGAAAATGGCGGTACACACGTCAACATCAGTGGCGCAGCTGTAGCCCGCTATGCACCAAATAAAGCCGATGCCGTTAAGCTGATGGAATATCTGGTTTCCGCACCTGCCCAGCAGCAGTATGCGAAAGCGAACTTCGAATACCCGGTACTGAAAGGCGTGACGCTTGATCCGGTTATCAGTGCAACTATTGGTGAAATCGACGTCGATAAAACGCCGTTAACCGAAATCGTTAAATATCGTAAACAAGCTAGTCTGCTGGTAGATAAAGTTGGATTCGATCAATAAACCTCTGCAGTTTCCGACGTTACGCGGCCTGGTTTCCGGGCCGCAGTCATTATTAACGCCGCTACATCTTGGCGCGCTGTGCGTAGCGCTTGGCGTTCTGACACCGATCATTGCGCTGATTTGGCAGGCTACCCAGGCCGATTTATCTCACTGGGATAATCTCCTGACGTATGTACTGCCTGCCGCACTAAAAAATACCGTGCTGTTATTAGCCGGTGTCGCGGTGATGGTCGGCGTGATTGGCGTAGGCAGCGCATGGGCGGTAACGGCATGGGATTTTCCTGGACGTAAAATACTTAGTTGGGCGTTACTGTTGCCGCTGGCGATGCCGACCTACATTGTGGCCTTTGCATGGCTCGATCTGCTGCATCCGATTGGCCCTCTGCAAACGTTTATCCGTTTTTTATTGGGTTTTGACAGCCCAAGACAGTTCCGACTGCCTGATTTACGCTCACTTTCCGGCGCAATCATCCTGCTCGGATTAGTGCTATACCCATACGTGTATCTGACAACCCGCGCCATGTTTATTAGCCAACCGGCTCATTTACTGGAAGCCGCACGCACGCTGGGATGCAGCGCGACCGGAACCTTTTTTCGAGTTGCTTTGCCCATGGCTCGTCCGGCGTTGGCCGTTGGGATCAGTCTGGCACTGCTGGAAACGCTCAACGATATTGGCGCATCGGAGTTTCTCGGTGTACAGACGTTAACCGTTACCGTGTACACCACATGGATCTCGCGGTCTGATTTATCTGCCGCGGCACAAATTGCCTGCATGATGCTGATGTTTATATTCCTTATTCTGACGCTGGAATTTTATGGTCGCAGAAAACAAGGATTCAGCAGCCGCAGCCTGCGGGAAATTCAACCAACGCGCGTGCGTGGCTGGCGTGGTTGGCTGCTCGGTGGCGTTATTTCACTGCCGGTTGTGCTGGGTTTTCTGGCTCCGGTACTGTTTTTAATGTGGGAAAGCGCCAAACGTATAGGTGATGAGAACCCCCTTTCCTCTTCGTTACTGTCAGCATTGCAAAATACGCTATCGCTGGCAGCGGGAACTACGCTAGTGGTGGTTTGCGTCAGTATGCTGGTGGCCTGGAGCGCGCGTCATAGCGCCGCAGACAACGCCATGCCGGGATTTCGTCGCGGCGTGATGCGTCTGGCCTCTTTAGGCTATGCGGTTCCCGGCACAATTCTGGCGATTGGTTTTTTACCCCCCGCCATGGCTGTCGACCGCTGGCTGGCAGATTTACTGGATGTTCGCGGCCTGCCGCTGATGTCCGCCGGGATCCTGCTGGTAATTTGTTGTGCCATGCGATTCCAGGCGATTGCCATTGGCGCGCTGGATTCTGGTCTGGGCCGCATTCCACCTTCGCTGGAACAGGCGTCTCGTCTGTTGGGTGAGAATGGTGCGGGGACGTTTGCACGAGTCCATTTTCCCCTGCTGCGCCCGGCGTTAGTCAGCAGTGCCCTGCTGGTTTTTGCTGATGCCATGAAAGAGCTGCCAACAACGTTGCTTTTGCGCCCGGTCAATTTTGAAACGCTGGCAACGTTGCTGTATGCGGAAGCCGCACGTGGAACCTATGAAGAAGGTGCTATCGCCGCGCTAATGATTGTTTTAGCTGGCACGCTACCGGTTATTTTGTTGGTGCGTCACCAAATGACTCGCCGTGGTTAAGAGAGCAACAATGTCAGAAATTGCATTACGACTCCAGGATGTACACGTTGCTTATGGCAACAGCCAGCAATCGGTACTGAGCGGATTTTCAATGTCGGTACGTAAAGGTGAAATTGCCTGTCTGCTGGGCGCTTCAGGCTGCGGAAAAACCACGGTGCTACGCGCAGTAGCCGGATTTGAACGCCTGCAAAACGGAGAGATCTATGTGTCACAGCGACGTGTTGCCGGTCCCGGCGTTCATCTGCCACCGGAAAAACGTCATGTCGGCATGGTCTTCCAGGAATATGCGTTATTCCCCCATCTGACCGCGCAGCAAAATGTGGCCTTTGGATTGCGTCGCATGCCGCGTGAGGAACAACAGGCCAGAGTGACTGAGCTGTTGAAAATGGTGGAGTTACACAGCCATGCCAACCGATATCCGCATGAGCTTTCCGGCGGGCAACAACAGCGTATCGCCCTTGCTCGCGCGTTGGCGCCACATCCGGAAATCCTGTTGCTGGATGAACCCTTCTCCAGCCTGGATAAACGCACGCGTGAGCGTCTTGGCAACGAGGTACGGGATATTTTGCGCGCCGCCGGGCAAACGGCGCTGTTGGTTACCCACAGTGAACACGAAGCCCAGCTAATGGCTGACCATATTGGCGTGGTAAAAATGGGGCAGTATCAAATTAAAAAAGCGACCCATCCGACCTGAAGGTAAACAGGGTCGCCCTGAAAATTAATAATGCTTCTGTACCAGGCTGATGTTCACCGGCATACCGGAACGTCTTTCCAACGCCTGGCTCCCGCGGCTCACATCCACGTCATTCCCGCTGATAAAGGTGCGCAAAGCGGGAGTGACTGGCAAAGGCACCTTTCTGTCAGACTCGTATTCCGAACGGTTTCGTGACAGCGGCTCATGTACTTCCACCCAGCGACTACCGTCCGGCTCTTCGCTGTATTTCACCGGTCGGTCAATTAATTGTACACGCGTCCCTACAGGCACCGTATCAAACAGGTACTTGATGTCGTCATTCCGCAAACGGATGCACCCCTGGCTTACCCGCAGACCAATACCGAAATTGGCATTTGTCCCGTGAATGGCATAAAGCCTGCCAATATAAATTGCATACAGGCCCATCGGATTTTCTGGTCCGGCAGGAACAAATGCCGGCAAGCTTTCCCCGCGAGCGGCGTATTCACGTCGGGTATTTGGCGTCGGCGTCCAGCTTGGTGCTTCCTGCTTACGTTCTACCGCTGTCACCCAGTTACGCGGCGTTTCTCTACCCGCCTGACCAATGCCAATGGGTAAAACCTCAACCGTATTGCTGCCAGCAGGATAATAGTAAAGCCGCATCTCGGCGACGTTGATGACAATCCCCTCACGCACGGTATCCGGAAGTATCAGTTGCTGTGGCACAACCAGCGTTGAACCCGATTTAGGCAGAAAAACATCGACGCCCGGATTGGCTTCAAGCATATTGCTCAACCCCTGCCCGTACTGAGCGGCAAATGCCTCCAGCGGCTTGGTGTTTCCTTGTGGAACCGTAATAGTCAAAGTGCTACCCACCAGGCGACTCCCCTCTGGCGGCAGCGGATAACTCACCGCCTGCGCTCCCTGACTCGCAAGCAGCATAATGAGTGAACAAAGCAGTTTTACACGACGCATCTTTTTCCTTTCCTTCGTCGCAACAGATATCCGTAAAGTATAGCTTTTATTATCTGTTTTAGTGGCTTACAACATATTTGCGCATAAAAAAACCTCGCCATCAGGCGAGGTTCAGGTTGAGCAGTAACTACGCTTCCTTACCATCTGGAAGCACGATGTTACTGGCGGCGAGCTGCCCCATATTTTTGTACATCGCACAGGCAGCTTCAATAATCGGCATCGCCAACGCGGCCCCGCTACCTTCGCCTAAACGCATCCCCATATTCAGATAAGGATCCAATTCAAGATGCGCCAGCGCGGTGCGGGCGCCCTTCTCAGCGGAGAAGTGTGACGGGATTAGGTAGGGTTTAATCTGCGGCGCAATCTGGCTGGCCGCCAGAGCAGCAGAATACGAAAGAAAACCATCCAGCACGACCGGCAGGCCACAGGAGGCCGCCCCCAGCATCACCCCCGCCATACCGACAAGATCAAACCCGCCAACCTTAGCCAGCACATCGACACCGTCATGGCGATCCGGTTGATTGACGGCAATTGCCCGGCGCACAACGTCTACCTTATTCCCCACCCGAGAAAGAGGAAGGTTAGCGCCAATACCCACGACTTCCTCAGCATCACTGCCGGTCAGCACGCTGACAATGGCCGCCGCAGGTGTGGTATTTGCCATACCAAGCTCCCCGACGCCAAACAGCGTTACACCGTCTTTTGCCAGTTCATGGGTATAGCGGATGACTTCCAGCAACAGCTCCTCGGCCTGCGAACGGCTCATTGCCGGACCTTCGGCTATATTGCCGCAGCCGCGTGCCACTCGCATATTCACCACACCGGGAATAGGTTCAGCATCAATCCCAACATCTATCACATGAACCTTCGCCCCAGCCTGAGCGGCCAGGACGCAGACGCCGGTCGTTCCACGCGTCATATTGGCAGCCTGTATAGCCGTGACAACTTTAGGCGAAACGGCAACCCCTTCATCCCACACGCCGTGATCGGCGCACATCACCAGCATCGCTTTGCCGTTCACATGCGGCACACCCTTCAGGCCAGGCATCCCGGCCAATTGTACGGCGAGAGATTCGAGTCGCCCTAAACTTCCCGGCGGCTTAAGCAAGCCGTCAATATGCTGCTGTGCACGAAGCATCGCGGCACTGTCGGGTGATGGGATCGTGCGGAGTAAAGAGGTTAAAGTCTGCATAAGGGTTCCAGTATGTGGGCTGACTCAGAGCAGAGCCAGCAAGAAAATCAACTCGCCAAGTTCAATGGCAGCGCCCAGCGTATCGCCGGTTTGCCCACCCAACGTGCGTTTTAATAACTGCCCAAGAATAAAAATCGCCACTATTGTGACAACCAGCGCTGCCACGCCGCGCATGCCGGGAAGTAGCACGGCGGCAAGGATCGCCGCTAATCCCAACGTAACGCAGGTTTGACGCCCGGTGACTTTGCCAATAAAAACGTTGCCCAGTCCTTCTTCGCGGGCATAGCGATGCCGATACATCAGCAACACCGCCGTTCCTCTCCCGGCGACACATGCCGCTGCCAGCGCGGCCAGCATCGGCGTGCCACGCAAAGCCAGTTCACTCACCACCAGTACCTTCGCCAGTAAAACGAAAATTAACGCCAGCCCACCGTGGGTGCCCAGACGACTGTCGCGCATGATTTCCAGCATCCGCTCGCGTCGGCGCGCCGAAAAAATGCCATCACAGGTATCCGCCAGACCATCCAGATGAAATCCCCCGGTCAGCAATGCCAGTGTCAGCACCGCAAAAAGGGCCGCCAACGGAATACCGCACCAGGGCTGGAGCGCCATAAAGACCAGCCCCGTCAGCCCTCCCAACACGACGCCAATCAGGGGAAACATTACAATACCGCGGGAATAGTGCTCGAAATCCAGTCCTTGCGACCAGCGAGCAGGAACGGGCAAGCGACTGATAAAAGAGAGCATTGCCCAGAACAACTTACTCATTTAATTTTGACTCCAATTCCTGATACCACCAGCCAGACCTCATCTGCTGCCGCCGCCAGTCGCTGGTTCACGCGTCCTGCAATATCACGAAAATGCCGCGCCAGACGGTTCTCCGGCACAATCCCCATTCCCACTTCGTTAGTGACCAACACGATCTTTGCCGGGCAGCGCTGACAGGCTGCGATCAGCGAACGGATTTCACCTTCGATAGACTGCTCCATCGCCGCGTAATCCCAGCTGTCCGGATCGCTTTCACCGCCCAGCGCAAACAGCAAATTGGTCACCATCGTGGTGATGCATTCCAGCAGAATGGCTTCATGAGGATCGTTCGCGGCCGTGATCAGTTCATCAAGATGTTGCCAACGTTCGGCTGTACGCCAGTGCGCAGGACGTCCATCGCGATGATGCTGAATTCGCGCAGCCATCTCCTCATCAAAAATCTGCGAAGTCGCAATATACAAAACGTTTGGGGAATCAGCGATCAGCGCTTCCGCATGCCGACTCTTGCCGCTTCGCGCGCCGCCAGTAACCAGAATCATCATACTGGCTCCCGGTGTTGCTGCATGATGGTATAAATTTTTTCAATATCGATGTGTTGCCGCATCGCATCCGCCAGCAGATCAAACTGCTGCGATTTATATTGCGCGTAATGGAAGGTGGAATCCAGCGGAGCTAACCCTTTACGTTCTCGCAGGCCATTGACCAACGCACGGGTGAAATCATCGCTGTCGAAAAGACCGTGAAGATAAGTGCCGAACGCCAGACCATCCGGAGTGACCGCGCCGTCAGCAACGCTGCCGCCGTCTTTGTACAACGTCATCACCGACCGGCATTCATCGGTTAATGCTGTTTCGCCCATATGAATTTCATAACCGCGAACGGATAACCCCGCCGTGCCCGCCAGCCAGTCAGGCAGCGATGAAGACATTTGTCCCTCAACCAGGGTCGTGGTTTTGTGCTGGGCAAAATGGGTGACTGTATTGAGTAAGCCCAGACCCGGCAGCGTACCGAGGCCCGACTCTACTTCATCAATGATGGTGTCGCCGAGCATTTGATAGCCGCCACAAATCCCCACCACCGGTACGTTATTACGATGTAATTGCACGACGCCATGCGCCATCCCACTTTCACGCAGCCATACCAGATCGCCAAGGGTATTTTTGCTGCCCGGCAAAATCACCAGATCGGCCCCCGCCAGCTCTTCAGGCTGGCGAACATAGCGCACGCGCACATCCGGCTGCGCAGCAAGCGCATTGAAATCAGTAAAGTTAGAAATGTGCGGTATTTGAACAACGGCGATGTCGATGTCGCGTTTGTCAGTGCGCAAATACTTGCCCTTTTGCAGCGCAACGCCGTCTTCATCTTCCAGATCAACATCCAGCCATGGCATCACGCCCAGCACAGGAACGCCGGTCAGCGCTTCAATTTGCTCGATACCGGAGTGCAGCAGCGTCACATCACCGCGAAACTTGTTGATGATCACCCCTTTTACCCGCGCGCGCTCGTGATCGTGCAACAGCGCCAGCGTGCCGTAAATGGAGGCGAACACCCCGCCACGATCGATATCCGCCACCAAAACGACAGGGCACTGCGCCATCTCGGCCATACCCATATTGACGATATCGCGATCGCGCAGGTTAATCTCTGCCGGGCTCCCCGCTCCTTCCAGCACCAGCACATCGAACTCCTGCGCCAGGCTGTTATAAACTGACAGGATCTGTTCCCGCAGACGTGGCTTGTACTCGTGGTAACTCACCGCGTCCATATCGGTTGCCACTTTACCCATCAGCACTACCTGCGCTTTTCGATCGCTGGTCGGTTTAAGTAACACCGGGTTCATACGCACATCTGGCGTAATGCCTGCGGCTTCGGCCTGAAAAATTTGCGCGCGGCCCATTTCTTTTCCCTCTGGCGTAATGCCAGAGTTCAGCGCCATGTTCTGCGATTTGAACGGCGCGGTATGCAGTCCATCCTGATAAAAAATACGACACAGCCCGGCGACCAATACGCTTTTACCCACATCAGATGCCGTTCCCTGCAACATTATTGCCTGCGTCATGACGCCTCCTTCAGTGCGTTCTCTCGCATACAGCTAAAAAATTCAGCCTCTGTTTTACACAGCGGGAAGCCCAACTCTGTATGCAGCTTCACCAGCCAGGGCTGAGTTAATCCCGCTTGTTCAATAAGATCCGTACGGGCGAAAACGTCGCCTGGCGTACCGTGCGTGAGCACTTCGCCCCGGCGTAAAACGTACACCGCATCGCTTACTTCATAGATAAGATCGATATCATGGCTGGAAATTACGACGTGGTTTCCTTGCGCAACGATGCGTTTGATTATCTCAATCATCTGCGTGCGGCCTGACGGGTCGAGGCCCGCAGTAGGTTCATCCAGCAGCAGATACTGCGCCTGCAACACCAACGCCCCGGCAATTGCTACCCGTTTTTTTTGCCCATGGCTTAAACACTGAATGGGCTGATGGCGAAAATGCTGGGCGTCGACCAGCGTAAGCGCATCTTCCACGCGGCGAGCGATTTCAGCTTCATCCACCCCAAGATTGCGCAGGCTAAAGGCGATATCACTGTCGATATCGGTATAAAAGATTTGCTGATCGGGGTCCTGAAATACCGTTGCCACCTGTTGACGCAGCGCCAGCAGGCCGCGCTTGCTGTAATCCAGCGGTTTGCCCTGCCACATCACCGCGCCTTGCTGTGGGCGCAGTAAACCGCTCAGGTTCATGAACAGCGTGGATTTCCCGCAGCCATTAGCGCCTACCAGTCCGGTGACGGCATGCGTCGAAAAATCCAGCGTTAGCCCTTTGAGGATCGGGTCATCCTGATAGCGAAACCAAAGCGCTGAGGTGGCAAGCATACTTTTCCTTACAGGTGAAAATCACCCTGATACAGTTTGATATCCAGTGTGGTAGTCATTTGCTGGTAGCGGATCAACACGCGGGTGAACAGCAATCCCACCAGCATTGCCAGAGAGCGGTAGCCCAACGGCAAGCTACGATAACCAAAACGCAGCGTTTGTGCGCGATGAATAGCCAGCGCCTCGTCTAACAGGATAAAAATAAACCGCCAGGTCAGCAGGATCTGCTCAGTTAGCAGGCGAGGAACATGCGCGCGTTTGAGTAAGATAATTAATTGCGGAAACGGCAGATTCAGCACCAGCCAGAAAGTTGCCGCCAACGCGGCAAGGCTGCGCCAGAAGGTTTCATTGGCGGTTACCACACCTGGTGCACTGATCCCCAACCAGTAACTTCCCACAGGTATGCTGGCCAACAGCGTCTGTGGATCGCGGCTGATGCTAAACAAAATGGTCACCACGCCAACCGTGAGAAAACCAAACGGTAATGCCATCCAACGGCACCAGCGCCAGAAGGAAATACGCAGCAGCCAGCAGCTCAGCGCGGCAATAAGTAAAAGCTCAATACCCTGCCCCAATGGGGGCAGAGTAAACGCCAGAATCATCATCACCAGCCAGAGCAGAAATTTCCGCACCGGCGAGACATGAACCCAACGGCTTTGATAGCTAAGCCTGTCAAGCCCGGTCATCACGGCGTTGCCTGCCCTTGGTGTAACCCAGGATATAGAAAATCACGGCTGCGCCAAGCGATCCCTGGAGCGTAAACAGCAGACTTTCAATTTCACCGCTTGCGGGTTCATACAACGGCTGGAACCAGGGCTCATAATGCGGGGCAATAGCCTGAATCTGGCTTTCCGCCTCACCATCTGAACCGCCGTACTCCCCACCGTGGTTGATAAAGAACGGCAGGATCACCAGCGCCACTACCATGCCCAATATAATCAGCGTCTTTTTCATCGTTAATGCCCTTGTGCGGTTATCAACTGGCGTTTGGTTAGCTGATCGTAAATCAGCACGGTAAGTAACCCTTCCGCTATCGCAATTGGGATCTGCGTCAGGCAGAAAATCCCCATGAACTTGATGATTGAGCCGGTAGCGCCAGCGGACGGATCCGGGAACGCAACGCCCAACTGCACCGAGGTCACGAAATAGGTGACGAGATCCGCCAACATCGCGCACAGGAAGACGCAGACATCACGACGCAGCCCTGCACGGCAGGCCATTTTCCACACCATGTAACCCACTACCGGGCCAATTACCGCCATCGACATGCCGTTCGCGCCGAGCGTTGTCAAACCACCGTGTGCCAGCAGCAGAGCCTGGAACAGCAGGACAATCGCCCCAAGGATGGCTACCACGCCCGGTCCAAACAGGATAACCGCCAGGCCTACACCGGTAGGATGTGAGCAGCTTCCGGTAACGGAAGGAATTTTCAGCGCCGACAGCACAAAAATAAAAGCGCCACACAGGGCCAGCAAAACCTTCTGGTGGTTATCCTCTTGCACAATTTGGCGCAGACGTACCAGCCCGTACCACAGGCAGGGTAAAAACAGCAGCCACCAGGCCAGCGCCCACATCGGCGGCAAGAAACCTTCCATAATGTGCATGGCGAACGCTTGTTCAGGAACAATCATCAGTAATAGCGCCGCAGCCAACCCGCTGAAAGACAGCTGTTTTAGCTGTTGTTCAAGCTTCATTGTGCATACTCCCACTGTTTATTGACCAGAATGGTCGAGAAATAAGGCAGCGGCTGATCGTCGCTCACCTCATCGAGATGACGCCAGCACTGTTCACCTGGCAGCGTGGCTTCAGACATCATTAATGCACAGTCCAACAAACCTTCTTGTTGTAGCAGCGCTTTGATACGTGCAAAACGACCGTACACTTTCATCAACACCAGACTGTCATGCTGTTGTAACGCTTGCTGGATTTCCGCTTCCGGTGCAGTACAGGAGACCACCGCCAGTGACTGCTGCTCCATAGCGAGCGGCGTTTTGGAACGCGCGGCAATCGCGGCGAAAGACGTGACGCCAGGAACGATTTCCAGCCAGTCAGGACAACCAATACGCTGAAGTAAAAAGACCCAGGTGCTGAACAGCATCGCATCGCCGAGAGTGATAAACCCCACCTGTTTACCGGCCTCGACTTCCTGAACCAGCGCGGCAGCAACTTCATCCCAGACGGCCTCTTTTTCAGCGCTATCGGCACTCATAGGAAAATGACAGCAGCGGACTTCGGTCTGTTCACCGATATACTCACGTACAATCGACAATGCCAGACTGTCGCCGCCTTTACGCCCGGCAGGCGCATAGAGAATATCCAGCGCGCCCAGCGTGCGTGCGGCACGCACGGTAATCAAGTCGGAAGCACCTGGCCCGGTGCTCAGTGCATACAGTTTTCCGCTCATGCAGCTTCCTCCAGCGCCACATTAAGCGCCTGCTGTAAATGTGCCACGAACATGGCGCGAACCGCCGGGTTCTCACCCAGACCACTAAGCCACGGCGTAGCCGGTATCCCTGCTGCATTGAACAACGTTTTCCAGGAATCATCTTCGTCGGAGGCCATATCGTTGATGGCATGGTCGCCAGCGACTAACATCAGCGGCATCAGATGCACCGCCGTCACCCCTTCCTGAGATAAACTTTCAATCAGCACATCCACTTCCGGATAGCTTTCCACCGCCCCAACCCGCGCGGGAAAGCGCTGCGCCGTCATCATGTGGTCGAGACAGGCATAGGCGGCAAAAGCATGGTGGCTGGCACCGTGTCCCATAAAGACCACTTTTTCACTTTCGCCAAGCGCCGGCATCTGCTGTTGCAACGCCAGCATCAACTGTGCGTAATCTTCATGGCTGCTCAGCAGCGGTACACCCAGCGTCAGGCGTGAAAACAGCGGACGCATACTTTGCACTTCGCGGACAATTTTTTCGTATTCGTCGCCATTGATAATGTGCAGTGACTGAATAGCCACATCCTGATACCCCTGCTCCGCCAGTTTTTGCAGCGCCTGTAGCGGCGTGTCGATTTCAATACCGTCTCGCTGCTTGAGCTTGCGGATTATCATCCCGGAGGTAAACGCCCGGAACAGGTCGCGGTCAGGGCAGCTAGCTGCAAGATCGCGCTCACAGGCCACGATATTTTTCTCGCAGGTGTCGTGATAGCTGGTGCCAAAGCTGACCACCAGAAGCGCCTTTTTCATCTCAAACTCCTTAAGCAGTGGCCAGCCAGCGCGTTAAACGCGCCCCAAAGGCGGCCTGACTTTCCAGTAACTCTTCTCCCGTCACCAACGGTGCCGGACGTGTAATCACAATGCAGGGGATTCCGGCATCCAGACAGGGTTGAACCTTTTCCTGATAACCACCTTCAGCGCCAGATGCTTTGGTGATCACCACATCAGCCTGGCACTGGCGATAAAACGCGGCGTTGAACTCGGCGCTAAACGGCCCGCACAGTGCGAAGATTTCACCGACACCAAATCCCAGATCCGCGCATTGCTGAATGACCTTAGGAACAGGCAGAACGCGCGCCAGCAGCTTTTTTTCAGGCAACCCTTCGCGCCAGATGGCCAGATCTTTACTGCCGGTCGTCAGCAGCACACGATCGCCGAAGCGTCGCGCCACCTCACAGGCTTGCGGAATGCTTTGTACGGTGTACAGGTGCGGGTGAGTTAAACCACTCAACTGCTCAGGGCGCTGGTAGCGGCTCAGCAGTACGCCCGCCGCTTCGCAGGCGCTCATGATGTTGCGGCTCACCACCTCGGCGTACGGATGCGAGGCATCGATCACCCAGTGCGTCCGGTTTTCCTGTAGCCAGGCAATCATTTGTTCGCGCTCCAGACGCCCGCAGCGCACCTGGCCTTTGATGTCTCCCGCCAGTTGTTTCCCTGTTGGGGTTGCAACTGACAGGGTGTAGGCCACGTTTGCCGCATCCAGTTGCTGGCACAGCATGCGCGCATCGCTCGTACCGCCCATGACCAGCACATCACCGTAATTCACAGCACATAACCTCGTGGCGTGATCATCAGGCCGTCCTGAACATAGGTTGTTTTGTTACCCACGATCACAAGGCTGGTCATATCAACCGGTTCGAAATCCATTTCACCGAGCGTGGTTAACCATTTTTCCTGCTTTTTACGTCCGGCAGACTTCACAATACCCACCGGCGTTTGTGCGCTTTTGCTGGCGGAAAGCAGTTCAAATGCGCGCGCCAGATGACCTTCGCGCCCCCGACTGCGCGGGTTGTAGAAACAGATAACAAAGTCTGCCTCACCGGCG
Organism: Citrobacter sp. Cpo148; assembly: GCF_030332375.1. NCBI lineage: Bacteria > Pseudomonadati > Pseudomonadota > Gammaproteobacteria > Enterobacterales > Enterobacteriaceae > Citrobacter > Citrobacter sp. Cpo148. Next base: position 399,364 of record NZ_JAOWHY010000034.1, on the reverse strand, counting down.
GCAATGATGCGTTTTTCGATAACCGGCCACGGCGTTAACAAGTCGCTTAAGCTGATGTGGCAGAAATCGTGCATCAACGGCGCGCCCAGCAAAGAGGCGGCGGCAATGCTGGCGGTCATGCCAGGTATTAGCCTGACCTCAACATCCAGCTTTTGCTTGCTGACCAGTTCGAGCACCAGCCCGGCCATACCGTAAATCCCCGCGTCACCGCTACTGATCAGCGCCACGTTGTGACCCGCCTGTGCCAGTTCGATCGCCGCCTGGCAGCGTTCAATCTCTTTGCACATTCCGGTTTTGATCACCTGCTTGTCACCCGTGAACGCTTTTACCAGATGGGTGTAGGTTTTATAGCCAACGATGATTTCCGCTGCCTGCAGTGCTTCAACGGCTTCCATGGTCATCATTGCCTGCGAGCCAGGTCCAATTCCAATTACGCTTAACATCAGTGTGAAACTCCCAAAGTGATAGTGACGCCCTGTTCTCGCAGGGTCTCGCCTAACAGTTTTCCGTGGCTCAACAGCCAGGCTGCAGGACCGGAAACGCTTCCTGTACCCACCGTTTTGCGAACAAACGATGAGGCCGGAAAACGGTGCTCATGCTCACGCAGCGCGTCAGCGGTAAATGTTTCGAAAGGAACGCGGCAGCACGAAGCCAGTTGGATAAGTCCCTGTTCATCTTTTTTCAGCGTGATGCTGCCAATCGCTTTTAGCGCCAACGGATCAAGCTGTTGAGCTTCAAGTTGCCGGGCAAGCAGCGCAGCCAGTAGAGGGAACGGCGTATCACGGCGACAGCCAATTCCGGCCACAACCCGCTGTGGCACCAACTTCCAGTGCGGAACAGGCAGGTCAGGTAAATTGGTACGTAAGGTGATGCACACCAACGCATCCAGTTCAGGGAGCTGGTTGAGATCGGTAACCGTGATAAATCCGCGCCGGTCGCAATGGCTGACATCCTGCGTCAGTTCGTCATCCCACCACAGACCAACCCGCTTATTGCTGACCAGCATCTGATTCACGATTTTCACCGCCGAACGGAAATCACTCATCCGGGCATTCAGTTGAAATGCCAGCGTATCCAGTGCCGCCATATCGTTCACATCCGTCGCGGTAGTGATAACCGGGTCAGCGCCCAACATGCCCGCCAGATAACGCGCCAACGCATTGGCACCGCCCGCGTGGCCGGAGAGCAGGCTGATGACATGCTGGGCACGTTCATCAATGACCACCACCGCCGGATCGCAAAACTTGTCGTTGACCAGCGGGGCCAGTACGCGCACCGCAATACCGGTCGCACCGATAAAAATCAGCGCCGAGTAATTCGTAAACGCTTCGCGGGCGGTATTCGCAAAGCCGTTTTCAAAGGGAATAAACCCCTCCTCCAGCAGCTTTTCACTGGTAAAACAGGTAACCGGCAGCATAGCTGCCAGACGTTTCGCCAGCACAACGCCGCCAGGAGTCAGGCAAAAAAGCGCAATTGACTCAGGCTTTACGGTATTCATGGCTAAAGTCCGCCGCATAGAGTTTGGAGTAGTGATACTCCGAGCCCAGGAAATTACCGACCAGAATAAGGGCCGTTTTACGGATGCCCGCATCGCGAACCTTGTCGCCAATATCCGCCAGGGTCCCGCGCACGGTCTGGCTTTCCGGCCAGGTCGCTTTATAGATCACCGCCACGGGCGTGGTCGCCGGATAGCCGCCTTCAATCAGACGCTCAGCCACCCGATGAATGCGCTGGACGGAAAGATAAATCGCCATTGATGTCTGGTGGCTGGCAAAAGACTCCAGCTGTTCACGCTCTGGTACCGGGGTGCGGCCTTCCAGGCGCGTAATGATCAGGCTCTGTGAAACTTCGGGCACGGTATACTCAACGCCCAGCTCTGCCGCCGCGCCGAGGAACGCGCTGACGCCGGGTACCACCTGCCAGTCAATCCCGCGTTTGGTCAGCTCCTCACCCTGCTCGCGTACGGAACCGTACAACGAGACATCGCCGGTTTGCAGGCGCACAACGGTCTTGCCCGCTTTCACTCCGGCTTCCATCAGATCAAGGATCTGCTCCAGATGCAGTTCGGCACTGTCGTGACATTCAGCACCGGCAGGGCAATACTCCAGCAATTCAGTGTTAATCAGCGATCCGGCGTAGATAACAACCTGCGCCTGCTGCAGCAACCGGTAACCTTTGAGGGTAATCAGCTCGCGATCGCCAGGACCTGCGCCAACAAACCACACGCTACGGGGATCAAAAATCTCAGACATGGTTTCCTTCCTTCTGACAGGCGATAACAAATACGGGGTTATTCGGTTTAAAATAGTGACCATTGCCAAGCGTGGTAAGCGAGGAAACCTGTAGCTGCAGGCAATCCACTCCCTGTACGCCAAGATGATCCAGATGTGCCAGCGCGGTGTTGAGGTTTTCCTGGAGGATAAACGTCATTACCAAACGCCCTGCGGGATGCAATTGGCGCATCGACCAGTCAATCAGTTCGGTCAGATGGCCGCCGCTGCCGCCCATAAAAATGGCATCGGCTTTTTCCGCGATAGTCATGGGAGCAACGCCGGGAAAAATATCGATATTTGCGCAGGCAAAATGCTGGCGGTTTTCATCCAGCAATCTGAGCGCCGCCGGGTTACGTTCGATGGCCGTTACACGTAATCCGGGATATTGCAACGCGGCTTCTATCGACACGCTGCCGGTTCCGGCACCAATATCAATCAGGTGACTGGCGCGGTGTAATTCAAGTTTTGAGAGGGCAAGTGCGCGTACCGCTTCTTTGGTCATCGGCACTTTCTCTCCACGCAGAAACAGCTCATCTTTCATCAAGGATCACCACTGCATTCATGTCATAGTCAGCGTTAACTTCACGCACAGGCAGGAAATGGATCTGTTCGTTTTCCATCGCCAGGTTTTCGCCAATCACCATCCAGCGATGCCCCTTGCCTCGGGCAATGAGCTGCTGCGCGATTTCACGCGGGCCACACAGCGCATCAGTCACCATCGCCACCTTGTTATGTCGCGCCAGCTCATCAAAACAGACGCTGCGGCCATGGCTACTGGTCAGCCACATATCGTTCATATCAATACCGGACTGCGCGCACAGGTACTGCACCGCACTAATGCCGGGAATAATCCGCACATTCTCAATACCAAAATGCGCCACCATGCGCGTCCCGATGCCGTAAAACAGGGGATCGCCAGACGCCAGTACCACAACATGCTTCTCCTGGTGCGCGCTAATCCAGCTCAGGAGTTCCGGGATATTGGCGCCAAGAGCAAACTGTTCACCGGCAAAATCCGGGAATTGCTGCAAATGCCGCTTTCCACCGACCAGAACATCCGCCGTCGCGACCGCTTCTCGTGCCGCAGGCGTCATCAAATGCAAACCGGCGGGGCCCATCCCTACAACGGTTAACATTGCATCTCCTCAGCAATCTCTGCGACCGGACGATTACTTCCAAGAATCTGATTATCAAAAGAAAACATGATGGCATCGCAGGTCGGGGGATTTTTGGTAAAACGCAATGTTTGCAGGACACGCATACAAATGCGCTGAGCCAGATGGTCATAAATGTGCTGGAAACCGTACGCGTCGATATGTTCCATCGCCGCTTCGGTGGTATCGCACTCGCTGACCAACGTCAGCAGTTCCAGCGGTGCGCCAAGTAGCGCGAGGTGGGCCACCAGCGTTTCCATGCGGGCATCGGCAATATGGCTATGAGTGTGGAAGATCCCCGCCGCGATTTTGACGAGCTTACCGGGGTGCCCCACCAGTACGATTTGTCGGAACCCCAGACGTACGGCTTCTTCAATCATGTAACCGACAAAGTTGCTCATGGTGACCACCACCTGGGTGTCGATACCCATCTGCTCGCGCACAAAACGCTCGCCGTGGTTTCCCGGCACCAGTACAACACGCTCCAGCCCTGCCGCCCGCTTAATTTCCAGCTCCAGCGACAGTGAACGCTTCCAGCTCTCTTCTGACATCGGCGTGACAATACCCGTGGTGCCGATAATCGAAATGCCGCCAAGAATGCCAAGACGAGAGTTGTAGGTTTTTTGCGCCCGTTCTTCGCCTTCTGGCGCGAAGATTTCAATCTGCGCCCCACGATTTGGGCCAATCGCTTCGCGGACGGCTGATTCAATGGTCTGGCGAGGTGTACGGTTAATCGCCGAACTGCCCACCGGCAGGCCAATCCCCTTGCGGGTTACCGTACCGACCCCTTCACCGCCCTGTAAGGCAATCACGCCACTATCGTCTAACGTCACGCGGGCAAAAATCAGCATGCCGTGGGTGGCGTCCACATCATCTCCACCGTCTTTGCGGATGGCCGCTATTGCCTGCTGCCCTTCGATATGCGGTGACTCCACGTTCAGGCACAGCGTCACCCCGGAAGGCGTCACGATGGAAACCTGATGGATGAGGTGTTGGCGCAATACCATCAACGCGGCAACTTTTGCTGCAGCCGTGGCGCACGATCCCGTGGTATATCCTTTACGCAGCGCTTTACCGTTGTGCCACACCGGCGTATCGAAGGCCTCGCTCATCGCGCCCCCTGCATGTGATAAAGCATGGCGTTGACGATAGCGGCGGCAACGTTGCTTCCCCCTTTGCGGCCTAACGCTGCAATGGCGGGCAAATTGCTTTGGGTCAGGGCATCTTTCGACTCTTCAGCACCAACGAACCCGACCGGTACACCCACCACACCGCTGACGGCAACATCATGCTCAAGCAGGCGGAACAGCGCAGTCGGCGCGTTGCCAAAGACAAACAACTTTTCCCCCTCTTCCTTCACCGCAATGTCGACTGCCGCCATGGACCGGGTAATACCCTGCTCTTTTGCCGTACGCACAACCCGCGGGTCGCTGATGTAGCAGCGGCATTCACCGCCGAATTTTGCCAGCAGCGTTTTATTGATCCCGGAAAGCGCCATCGTGGTGTCGGTGTAAATCACGCTCGAACGGCTAAGCGCCGCACAAAACTGCTCCAGCACATCACTGGAAAACCACAGAATGTCCAGCCAGTCGAAATCTGCCGTCGTGTGAATAACCCGCTTGATAATGGCTTCATGTAACGGACTGGCAAACTGATAGTCCGGACGGGTTTCACGGATGATCTTGCCAATAATGTCGAAACTTTTGGCTTCAATCGCCTGGGGTTGCTGGATGTATTGCATTATGTTGTCCTCAGGCTACACCGACCCATAGCCACCGCAGCGCAATAAACAGCGCCAGTGCCAACGTCGATGCCACCCACATCAGTCGAATCGTATGGGAAATGTCGTCTACCGAAATGTCGCGTTGTGCATCACCGATCCACGGTTTCTCAACGCGCTCGCCAAAGTAGTCATTAGGACCACCCAGACGAATGCCTAATGCCCCGGCTACGGATGCCTCTGACCACGCACAGTTTGGGCTGCTATGGTTGTAGCGATCGCGCCAGCCAATCTGTAAAGCTCGCGAGCCGTCTTTACGGCATAAAAATGCCGCCACGCCCAGCAGCAGCCAGCTCAGTCTTGCAGGAATAAAGTTCGCGACATCGTCCAGACGCGCGCTGACCATACCAATAGCGCGGTATTTTTCATGTTTGTAGCCCACCATGGAGTCAAGGGTGTTTACCGCTTTGTAGGCCATCGCCAGGGGCGCACCGCCGAGGAGGAGAAAGAACAACGGCGCGATAATGCCGTCTACGGTGTTTTCAGCCACGGTTTCCACCACCGCGCGATTGATCTGCTGCGGTTGCAGCTGTGAGGTATCACGCCCCACAATCCATGACAATTTTTCCCGACTCTGAGCAAGGTCACCGGCCCGTAGCGGACGTTCGACATCCTGCGCGGCATTTGCCAGGCAGCGTCCGGCCAGCACGGTAAAGATCATCCATACCTCTACCACCCAACCCAACCAGGGATGAATAGATTCTGCCAGTGCCAGCACGCCCCAGGACACCGCCCAGGTCAGACCAACCACCACAATCCACATCACCGCACCGCCAATGCGCAGCGCACGGTCGCTATGACAGTAACGCCGAACAATTCGCTGCACGGCAGATATCAGATTGCCAATCCAGCGCACCGGATGTGGCCAGTTCTGCGGATCGCCGATGATAAAATCAAGCAGCCAGGCAACACACCACGCAAGGATCGTCATAGCGCACTCCTCGCAGCTGCCAGCCAATGGTTAAGCATCTGCGGACGTTGAGCAAAATGAACGTGTAGATAGCTGGCGAAGGTGTTTCCGACCTGCCAGCCGCCGGACCAGGCTTGCAGCGTTTTACCATCGCGCACTTTGCGACAGTTCATTACCGCTGGCGTTTCAGGGGTAAAATCGGAGTAGTGGAATTCATGTCCGCGCAGCACTTCGCCTTCTGCAGCTAACAATGTTTGCTGCGCGGCCTGCGCTTCGCAATAGCCAAATCGGGTCAGACGTTTCCCCATTTTGCTGTGGCCGGGAATGATATCCGCCATCAGCCAGGTATCGCCGTTGCTGTCCTCAAGCGAACTGCCGAGATACATCAGCCCGCCGCACTCTGCATAAATCGCGACGCCACGTTGATGTGCCTCTCGCAGTTGATTCAGCATCGAGACATTGCGAGCCAGCGCCGCAGCGTGTAGCTCTGGATATCCGCCACCTAACCAGATCATCTGACAGTCCGGTAAACAGGTGTCGTGCAACGGGCTAAAACGGACAACTTTAAGCCCCGTACGTTCCAGCAGCGTAATGTTATCCGGGTAGTAGAAGTTGAAGGCTTCGTCATCGGCAATGGCAACCGTTAGCCCTGCTCCGGCGTCTGCGGCAGGAAGCGCGGGCCATTCGCCAGCAGGAAGATTGGTTGACTGGCTTAATGTCAGAAGCGCGTCGATATCAAGGGTTTGCTCCAGCGTCGCGGCAAAAGCCTGCCACGGTTGCTGATTGATAACCGACTCACGTGCGGTTACTAAACCCAGATGACGTTCGGGAAGGGCAACCCCATCCATACGGGGTACGTAGCCCAAGACGGGTACATCGCAGTAACGTTCGATTGCGACTTTCAGTAACTGGTAATGAGTTTCGCTGTTAACCCGATTAACAATAACCCCGGCGATGTTCAGGGTGGGATCAAAATGCTGAAAACCCATTACCGTTGCGGCGATTGAAGTGGAAACGGCTTTGCCATCAACCAGTAAGATGACCGGACAGCCTAACTGTTTAGCCATCGCGGCGGTGCTGCAGTAGTTTGGGTCGGTACCATAGCCGTCATACAGCCCCATAACACCTTCAATAACGGCGATATCCGCATGTTGCATCTGCTCGTTGAATAGAGCGTTCAGCGTGGGGACGGGAAGCATGAAGCTATCAAGATTGCGGGAAGCGGTACCGCATACCGCTGTATGCCAGCCGGTATCAAGGTAATCAGGACCTACTTTGCAAGGCTGGACGCGCAAACCGCGTTTTTTCAACAAGCTCAACAAGCCCAGCGTCACCGTGGTTTTACCACAGCCGCTTCCGGTACCTGCAAGAACAAATGCGTGAAAATTGGCCGCCATACCCTGATCCTGTTCAGGGTGGTAGGGGTGTAGAGATACCCAGTCTCTCGACTGTATGCATCTGAACCACCCACTTCCCACCGAAGTTGTTGGTAGTCACTGACAGGCAGGTCTTCTGGCTTAGCGTCATCCTCACCCGTCCTTCCCAATCTTGCGATCAGTGGTCCATACGGGGTCGTCAGCATCACAGCAGCGGGGGCTGCGGGGGATTCTCACCCCCTTCCCTACCACAAATGTGGCAAACCTGTCAGTTCAAGAGCCTGGTTAATTAAGCTCTCTGTTATGAGGTAAATTCACGACCTCATGACAATAATTCAATTTAATATCTTTCCGAGTTCATTCAACCAATTTTCTGGCCTTAACCCACTTATTCACACGTTCACTTTTTGAATGAAAGTATCAGCTAAGAATAAAGAAAGTCATTCACACAGACACTGTATCTCATCACAAAAATAAAAACTGGTGCAGTTTATCCCTCTAATACCATTATTTTGTTGCGCTATGACAATTTATTGACTGCTGTTGTCACATTTCATTTTATAATGACTGACATAGCGCCCGATATCAAAAATCGGCAATAGCAAAATATTGCTATTTAAGCGGATTCACCGCGTGAAATGACATTTATTTGCTGGCGAAATGCCTGCGGCGTAACCTGATAGGTCTGGCGGAAAACTTTGCAAAAATAACTTGTTTGCGAAAAGCCTAAATTACGCGCAATGCTGGCTATACTCCAGTCACTGTGACAAAGCAGCTCTTTGGCACTGGCCATTCTTTGCTGGTTTACCCATGCATTAAAACCAATACCCTGATATTTTTTGAACAATTTGCTGAAATAGTACGGGCTAAGGAAAACATGAGAGGCAACATCTTCCAGACGTAGATCGTCTGATAAATGTGCATCAATATAGCGCAGGGCTTTTTTCATTTTACTGTCATGAGGCTTGGTACTACGGTTAGCGCGTACCGGCTCTGACTGCTGCGGGTTATCTTTGATAACAACAAAATTAAGTTGTTTCTTAAGGCAATTTTCGACGATGAGCTTGAGTAAATCCGCTGAAGCAATGACGCGAGAATAGTCCATTTCAGGTACATTACGGAACTCGTTGACCAGTTCGGGATCGGCTTGCCAGCGATCATCGACGTTCAGAATATCAACGAGGCCTACATCGTTACTTAAGCGTACTTGTCCACAAAGCACGAACCCTACCAGGTGTCCCGCGATGACCAGCGGAATTGAGAAATCGGTAAGCCCGGCATGGCAGCGATAAATGCAGGGTTGATCGGATTTAGAGGCTTCCAACCCTCCACAGCGGTCGCTCATACGACAACGCGTACTATGCTGAGGATGCTGGCGCATCAACTGGCAAAAAGGAGTGAAATTAAAAAGCTCAGAAATTTCATCACCGTGAATATTGACAACCACAACAGCCAGACTGGTGGCCTGTGCAAAATCCTGTGCGATTTTATTAATGAGTTCTGAGTTCAGGGCACTCGCAGAAATCATGATAAAACCTCTCAGTTAATTTATTGTTATAAATAAAACATATTATTCACACATTCATTTTCATCTCGCGATCCAGCGCTCTGATGAAAGTCAGCATTGAACATAACAAAAGTCTCCCATTGTTGGGAGACTTTTTAAGCCGTTCAGGAAACCGGATCACGAAAACAGTTTTTACCTTTCAATAATAAACATCTTTCGTGAAGCTAGCTCTCGTTTTCCTCCAGCTTACACGAATTACACGGTAAATTTTTGCCAATAAAATAACGATAAATTGCTGCGCCCGCACAGGCGCCGATGATAGGTGCCACAATCGGCACAATGAAATATGGGATATCACGCCCCCCGGTCATCGCAACATCACCCCACCCGGCCATCCAGGCAAACAATTTAGGACCAAAATCACGTGCCGGGTTCATCGCAAAACCGGTAAGTGGACCGGTTGATGCGCCGATAACAGCAACCAGAATACCAATCAGCAGTGGTGCTAACGGGCCTTTGGGAACACCGTTACCGTCATCCGTTAGCGCCATAATCATCCCCATCAGAATGGAGGTAATCACCACTTCGACCAGTGCGGCCTGCCAGACACTCAGTGCGGCGGCAGGATACGTACTAAAAATGCTGGCAAGTTGCAGGCTTTCCAGACTACCGCGTACCATTTGATGGGCTGATTCATACTCAATAAATAAGCTGCCGTACAACAAATAGGCCAGCATAGCGCCACTAAAGGCCCCCGCTATCTGAGCGACAGAATAAGGTAGTACCTTACGACCCGGAAAACAGGCAAACAACCAAAGTGCGATGGTAATAGCAGGATTGAGATGGGCCCCAGAAATCCCGGCTGTCAGGTAAACTGCAAGCGAGATCCCCAAGCCCCATATGATGCAGATCTCCCACAATCCCAAACTGGCACCCGCGACCTTCAGGGCGCTCAGGCACCCAATACCAAAAAACAAAAATAGTCCGGTACCCAAAAACTCAGCAATACATTGCGCTCTTAGTGAATCGTTCATTGTGACACCTTCTAAGCAGAGTTCGTGTCTTTACCAGCGGACTCCTTGCTGGCAGGAAGATTACTTCAAGGCTTACTATAAAAATCTGTATCGGCAAATTGTTGGCAATCTGCAAGCGACATGCCCTTAAAAATCGTGTTGTGATAGCAAATTCTTGCTATCACCTTTATTAAAGCAGGCGGTAAAACGAGGATTTACCCTATTAAAAGTACATTTTCAAAATAATAAAATATTGCGAACAGCAGAATTCCATTTTCAAACGATCATCACAATTTCATTTTTCTCGCATAGCAAATGATATTTAAACTGTCACTCGGAAAAGTGTAAATATGGAATTAACATAACCAAATAGTTACATTACCTAAACTAAAAATAACCAACAAAAACAAATTGTTATAATGATATATGGCAATTTTATCTCACCATAACCCCACTATTTTTTCACTCTTACTTTCAACTCAGCCATTCTTTTTCCTCGCTTCTTTTTATAGTCATGAAAATCGGGACAACCCAGGCGAGGTCTTTATGCAACAAGAAGCGTTAGGAATGGTAGAAACCAAAGGCTTAACTGCAGCCATAGAGGCCGCAGATGCAATGGTGAAGTCAGCCAATGTAATGCTGGTCGGCTACGAAAAAATTGGTTCGGGGCTGGTAACAGTCATTGTCCGTGGCGATGTCGGCGCAGTCAAAGCAGCAACAGATGCAGGTGCCGCCGCAGCCCGTAATGTGGGAGAAGTGAAAGCCGTACACGTCATCCCACGCCCGCATACCGATGTAGAAAAAATCTTACCGAAGGGAATTAGCTAATGAGCAGCAATGAGCTGGTTGAACAGATCATGGCGCAGGTGATTGCTCGCGTGGCAACGCCGGAACAGCAGGCTATCCCTGAAAATAATCCTCCAACACGAGAAACGGCTATGGCAGAGAAAAGCTGCAGTTTAACGGAGTTTGTCGGTACCGCGATTGGCGACACCGTCGGTCTGGTAATCGCCAACGTAGACAGCGCCCTACTGGACGCAATGAAACTTGAAAAACGGTATCGCTCCATTGGCATCCTTGGTGCCCGTACTGGCGCAGGCCCGCACATCATGGCCGCCGATGAAGCGGTAAAAGCCACCAATACTGAAGTCGTCAGTATTGAGTTACCACGTGATACCAAAGGCGGCGCAGGTCATGGCTCGCTGATTATCCTTGGTGGCAACGATGTTTCCGACGTGAAACGTGGCATTGAAGTCGCACTGAAAGAACTTGATCGCACCTTTGGCGATGTTTATGCCAACGAAGCCGGTCACATCGAAATGCAGTACACCGCACGCGCCAGCTACGCGCTGGAAAAAGCCTTTGGCGCACCGATTGGCCGTGCCTGTGGCGTTATCGTCGGCGCGCCGGCATCTGTTGGTGTCCTGATGGCCGATACGGCCCTGAAATCCGCCAACGTGGAAGTTGTGGCCTACAGCTCCCCTGCCCATGGCACCAGCTTCAGTAACGAAGCCATTCTGGTTATTTCGGGTGACTCTGGCGCTGTTCGTCAGGCCGTTATCTCCGCCCGTGAAATCGGTAAAACCGTACTCGGGACCCTCGGCTCAGAGCCGAAAAACGATCGTCCGTCCTACATCTGATATCAGTGAGGCTGATTCATGAGATCGAAAAGATTTGAAGCACTGGCGAAGCGCCCTGTGAATCAGGATGGTTTCGTTAAGGAGTGGATCGAAGAAGGCTTCATTGCGATGGAAAGCCCGAACGACCCCAAACCGTCGATTAAAATCGTCAACGGTACAGTCACTGAACTGGACGGTAAATCCGCCAGTGAATTTGACTTGATCGACCATTTCATTGCCCGCTATGGCATTAACCTGGCGCGCGCTGAAGAGGTCATGGCGATGGACTCGGTCAAACTGGCCAATATGCTTTGCGACCCTAACGTAAAGCGCAAAGACATAGTGCCGCTGACCACCGCAATGACGCCGGCAAAAATTGTCGAAGTGGTGTCCCATATGAACGTCGTTGAGATGATGATGGCGATGCAGAAAATGCGCGCTCGTCGTACACCCTCTCAACAAGCGCACGTCACAAACGTCAAAGATAACCCGGTGCAGATTGCCGCTGATGCCGCTGAAGGCGCATGGCGCGGGTTTGACGAACAGGAAACAACCGTTGCCGTTGCACGTTATGCGCCATTTAACGCCATTGCGCTGTTAGTCGGCTCACAGGTTGGACGCCCAGGCGTATTAACCCAGTGCTCGCTGGAAGAAGCTACCGAACTTAAACTCGGCATGCTAGGCCACACCTGCTACGCGGAAACCATCTCCGTCTATGGTACTGAACCCGTCTTTACCGACGGCGATGACACGCCATGGTCGAAAGGCTTCCTCGCCTCGTCCTATGCTTCCCGTGGTCTGAAAATGCGCTTTACCTCCGGCTCTGGCTCAGAAGTTCAGATGGGTTACGCCGAAGGCAAATCGATGCTTTATCTGGAAGCCCGCTGCATTTACATCACCAAAGCTGCGGGCGTACAGGGCCTGCAAAACGGTTCAGTAAGCTGCATCGGTGTCCCTTCCGCCGTGCCGTCAGGCATTCGTGCAGTGTTGGCTGAAAACCTGATTTGTTCCTCTCTGGATCTGGAATGCGCCTCCAGCAACGACCAAACCTTTACCCACTCGGATATGCGTCGTACTGCTCGTCTGCTGATGCAGTTCCTGCCGGGTACTGACTTCATTTCTTCTGGTTATTCCGCGGTGCCGAACTACGACAACATGTTTGCGGGTTCGAACGAAGATGCTGAAGATTTTGACGACTACAACGTTCTCCAGCGTGATCTGAAAGTAGACGGTGGTCTGCGCCCGGTTCGGGAAGAAGACGTTATCGCCATTCGTAACAAAGCGGCACGTGCGCTGCAGGCCGTCTTTGCCGGGATGGGATTACCACCAATCACTGATGAAGAAGTGGAAGCTGCGACTTACGCCCACGGTTCGAAAGATATGCCGGAACGTAACATCGTTGAAGACATCAAGTTTGCACAAGAGATCATCAATAAAAACCGTCACGGTCTGGAAGTGGTGAAAGCCCTAGCTCAGGGCGGATTTACCGATGTCGCTCAGGACATGCTCAACATCCAGAAAGCCAAGTTAACCGGGGATTACCTGCATACCTCCGCCATTATCGTTGGCGACGGACAGGTGCTATCCGCTGTCAATGATGTTAACGACTATGCCGGTCCGGCAACAGGTTATCGCCTGCAAGGCGAACGCTGGGAAGAGATCAAAAACATCCCTGGCGCACTTGATCCCAACGAGCTTGGCTAAGGGGTGAAAAATGGAAATTAATGAAAAACTGCTGCGCCAGATAATTGAAGATGTGTTGTCTGAAATGCAGACCAGCGACAAACCCGTCTCTTTCCGCGCATCTACAGCGGCAAGCGCACCTCAGGCTGCGGCGACACAGGGAGACAGCTTTCTGACCGAGATTGGTGAAGCCAAACAAGGCCAGCAACAGGACGAAGTGATTATTGCCGTAGGGCCGGCGTTCGGGCTCTCGCAAACCGTCAATATCGTAGGGATCCCGCATAAGAATATCTTGCGCGAAGTGATTGCCGGTATTGAAGAAGAAGGCATTAAAGCGCGCGTTATCCGCTGCTTTAAATCCTCCGATGTGGCGTTTGTCGCCGTTGAGGGGAACCGTCTGAGCGGTTCCGGGATCTCTATCGGCATCCAGTCAAAAGGTACCACGGTTATCCACCAGCAGGGGTTACCGCCGCTTTCAAACCTGGAGCTGTTCCCTCAGGCACCGCTTCTGACGCTGGAAACCTATCGTCAGATCGGTAAAAACGCCGCGCGATATGCCAAGCGTGAATCTCCGCAACCGGTCCCTACTTTGAATGACCAGATGGCCCGTCCTAAGTACCAGGCCAAATCAGCCATTCTGCACATTAAAGAGACCAAATACGTTGTGACAGGCAAAAACCCGCAGGAACTGCGCGTGGCGCTTTGATAAAGGATACCTCCATGAATACCGACGCAATTGAATCGATGGTTCGGGATGTGTTGAGCCGGATGAACAGCCTGCAAGGCGAGTCCGCGACTCCGCCCGCGGCGAGTTCATCAGCACATACCGCGAAAGTCACGGATTACCCTCTCGCGAATAAACATCCTGAGTGGGTAAAAACTGCGACCAACAAAACGCTGGACGACTTCACGCTTGAAAATGTTCTGAGCAACAAAGTGACCGCGCAGGACATGCGCATCACCCCTGAAACACTGCGCCTGCAGGCGGAAATCGCCAAAGATGCCGGACGTGACAGGCTGGCGATGAACTTCGAGCGCGCAGCCGAGCTAACCGCTGTTCCTGACGATCGCATTCTTGAGATCTACAACGCGCTGCGCCCGTACCGCTCAACAAAAGATGAGCTGATGGCTATCGCCGACGATCTCGAAAATCGTTATCAGGCAAAAATCTGTGCAGCTTTCGTTCGTGAAGCGGCAGCGCTGTACGTTGAGCGTAAAAAACTCAAAGGCGACGACTAACTCAGGGACAGGATCATGCGATATATAGCTGGCATTGACATAGGCAACTCATCAACGGAAGTCGCTCTGGCTACTCTGGATGAGTCTGGCGTGCTGAGCATCACCGGCAGCGCGCTGGCAGAAACCACCGGAATTAAGGGCACATTACGTAATGTGTTTGGCATTCAGGAGGCCCTTACGCTGGCGGCAAAAAACGCCGGTATCAATGTCAGCGATATTTCGCTCATCCGTATTAACGAAGCCACCCCGGTCATTGGCGATGTGGCGATGGAAACAATAACCGAAACCATCATCACTGAATCCACCATGATCGGCCATAACCCTAAAACACCGGGCGGCGTCGGGTTAGGCGTGGGCGTCACTATTACGCCGGAAGACCTTCTCAGTCGCCCGGCGGATACGCCCTATATTTTGGTGGTGTCATCGGCATTTGATTTCGCCGATGTCGCTACGATGATTAATGCCTCCGTCCGTGCCGGATACCAGTTGACTGGCGTTATTTTGCAGCAGGACGATGGCGTGTTGGTCAGCAATCGTCTGACTCACCCCCTGCCCATCGTCGATGAAGTCCTTCATATCGACCGTATCCCGTTGGGGATGTTGGCTGCCATTGAGGTCGCTGTACCAGGAAAGGTCATTGAAACCCTTTCTAACCCCTACGGCATTGCAACTGTCTTTGGCCTCAATGCCGATGAGACTAAAAACATTGTTCCGATGGCACGGGCGCTGATCGGCAACCGTTCAGCCGTGGTGGTGAAAACGCCGTCAGGTGATGTGAAAGCGCGAGCGATTCCTGCCGGAAATCTGGAGCTACAGTCTCAGGGTCGTACCGTACGGGTCGACGTTGCCGCGGGCGCCGAAGCGATTATGAAAGCGGTTGGTGAATGCCCAAAACTGGATAACGTGACCGGAGAAGCTGGCACCAATATTGGCGGCATGCTGGAGCATGTGCGCCAGACGATGGCTGAATTAACCAACAAACCCAGTCATGAAATTTTTATTCAGGATCTGCTGGCGGTCGATACCTCGGTTCCCGTCAGCGTGACGGGTGGACTTGCCGGTGAGTTCTCGCTGGAACAGGCTGTCGGCATAGCCTCCATGGTGAAATCAGACCGCCTGCAAATGGCGATGATTGCCCAGGAAATCACGCAAAAACTCAACATTGATGTCCAGGTTGGCGGGGCCGAAGCCGAAGCTGCCATTCTGGGAGCCTTAACAACTCCGGGCACAACACGACCACTGGCTATTCTGGATCTCGGCGCGGGTTCAACCGACGCTTCTATCATCAATCCTAAGGGCGAAATTATTGCCACGCACCTGGCAGGCGCAGGCGATATGGTCACGATGATCATTGCCCGTGAACTGGGCCTGGATGACCGTTATCTCGCTGAAGAGATTAAAAAGTATCCGTTGGCGAAAGTTGAGAGCTTGTTCCACCTTCGCCACGAAGACGGCAGTGTTCAGTTCTTCCCTACGCCTCTCCCACCAACGGTTTTTGCGCGCGTGTGCGTAGTGAAACCCGATGAACTGGTGCCACTGCCTGGTGAACTGGCGCTGGAGAAAGTACGGGCCATTCGTCGAAGCGCCAAGAAGCGCGTTTTCGTTACTAACGCACTCAGAGCGCTACGTCAGGTCAGTCCGACCGGGAACATTCGGGATATTCCCTTTGTGGTGCTGGTTGGCGGCTCATCTCTGGACTTTGAAGTTCCACAGCTGGTCACCGATGCTCTGGCGCATTATCGACTGGTTGCCGGGCGCGGCAACATTCGTGGTACCGAAGGTCCGCGCAATGCGGTTGCGACAGGACTGATTCTCTCCTGGCATAAGGCATTCGCTCATGGAAAGTAATCTCACCACCCCAGCCATCGTTATCTTCACCAGTGCTGACTGTGCTGACGTCTGGAATGACGTACTGCTGGGTATTGAAGAAGAAGGGATCCCCTTTGTGATTCAGGAGAGTAGCTCAACTGACGTTATCCACAACGCATGGTTGGCCGCCTGCCAGTCTCCATTGCTGGTCGGTATTGGCTGTAGCCGCGAAAAACTGGTCGTGCACTACAAAAACTTACCCACATCAGCACCACTTTTTACGCTGACGTATCAACAAAATAGCCACGATCGCCGCAGCATTGGTAACAACGCTGCGCGGCTGGTTAAAGGCATTCCGTTCCGGGAATGCCACTCATAACCCACAGGAGAAAAGCAGTATGAATAACGCACTGGGACTGGTTGAAACAAAAGGGCTTGTCGGCGCTATTGAAGCCGCTGATGCCATGGTGAAATCCGCAAACGTGCAGTTGGTTGGTTACGAAAAAATCGGCTCTGGCCTTATCACCGTTATGGTTCGCGGTGATGTCGGCGCGGTGAAAGCAGCCGTAGATGCAGGAAGCGCAGCCGCAAGCGCCGTTGGTGAGGTGAAATCCTGCCACGTTATCCCGCGTCCGCACAGCGACGTTGAAGCCATTTTACCTAAATCCGCATAAGTCGTTGCAACCAAGGAGCACAGCGTGAAGCAATCACTGGGATTACTTGAAGTTAGTGGTCTGGCATTAGCCATCAGTTGCGCGGACGTCATGGCGAAAGCCGCCTCCATCACGCTGGTGGGCCTCGAAAAAACCAACGGCTCAGGCTGGACGGTGATCAAGATAATAGGGGATGTGGCCTCCGTCCAGGCGGCCATTTCCACCGGTGTCAGTTTCGCTGACCAGCGAGATGGACTGGTGGCTCACAAAGTCATTTCCAGACCCGGGGATGGGATCCTGTCGCATAGCGTTGTCCTGGAGCCTGAGCCAACGCCCGAACCCATACCAGCCGTACCGCATGAAGAGATATTTGTGGACCATGCAGCCCCCGAAGAGCCACAAGATGCAGAGTTGATTAGCTGCAATTTGTGTCTTGATCCTGCCTGCCCTCGTCAAAAAGGCGAGCCGCGCACGCTTTGTCTTCACTCTGGCAAACGAGGTGAAGCGTAATGGATAAACAGCAACTGGAGACCACTGTCGCTAAGGTTCTGGATGAAATGCGCGAGCGCCCGATTCCGCTGGGGATCTCTAATCGTCATATTCATCTGTGCGCTGAAGATTACGGTCGCTTGTTTCCCAATCACCCCATTAGTGAGAAAAAAGGGCTGTTGCAGCCAGGACAATATGCAACAGAGCAGACTGTCACGCTGGTGGGGCCAAAAGGCCAGTTAAAAAATGTGCGTTTACTCGGCCCGCTGCGCAGTACCAGCCAGGTCGAAATTTCTCGTACCGACGCCCGCACGTTGGGAATTGCTGCTCCGCTGCGGATGTCGGGCAATATTCAGGGCACACCCGGTGTTCGTCTCGTCAGCCCATTTGCTGAACTGGACTTAGCATCTGGGGTGATCGTCGCCCAACGGCATATCCATATGTCGCCGCTCGATGCTCTGATTCTGCGGGTTTCCCATGGCGATAAAGTTTCGGTCGCCATTAATGGCGATGAACGTCGACTGATTTTCGATAACGTCGCCGTACGCGTTTCGCCGGATATGCGCCTCGAAATGCATATTGATACAGACGAAGCCAATGCTGCAGGCGCTGATAATCCCCAGGCATTCGCCACACTGGTGACCTCACGATGAACAACGAACTGCTGCAACGCATTATCGAGGAGGTTGTTTCCCGATTAAAAAAACGCGCGGAAAGCACGCTCACTCTTAGCGTCGCGCAGTTACGGGAAATCGATTCACGAACAGTATGCTGCCAGTACTCGTCGCTCCTTCTCCAGCAAGTGGATCTGCCATTACTGGAGCAAATTGCCGAAGGCTGCCCAGCCAACATGTCGGTGGGAAAGATTCACGACGCGCTGGCATGCGGAGTCCGCGTGAAAATTTCACTACAACACCGATTGTTACCCGCAATCCCCGTGAAAAAACTCGCACGTCTGCCGCTGGAGTTCGATGACGAACGGGGACGAACCATCTTTTTGCATCCTGAGAAGCTTCTCAGCTATGCCGACGTCGCCCAATTAAGGGATGGCGTACTGGTGTTGCGCCGTCGGTGTGTTGTGACGGCTCTGGCTCAGGAAGCAGTCAGTCTGCGAAATGTCCAACTAATTAAGCAGGAGTGAGCTATGCATCTGGCCCGGGTTACAGGCGTTGTGGTTTCCACGCAAAAATCCCCATCACTGGTGGGAAAAAAACTGTTGCTGGTACGTCGGGTAAGTGCTGACGGAGAGCTTCCTGCATCCCCGGTGAGTGGAGATGAAGTCGCTGTTGATTCTGTCGGCGCAGGGACCGGCGAACTGGTATTACTCAGCAGCGGATCCAGCGCCAGACACGTTTTTTCTGGCCCTAACGAGGCCATCGATCTGGCTATCGTCGGCATTGTCGACACGCTTTCTCGTTAGGAGGAATTATGGCGATTTATACCCGCACTGGTGATGCCGGAACAACAGCCCTCTTTACCGGTCAGCGCGTAAGCAAAACGCATCCACGCGTGGAAGCCTACGGTACGCTGGACGAACTGAATGCGGCGCTAAGTCTGTGCATTTGTGCAGCGAAAAACCCGCAGCACCGGCAGTTACTTGAGAATATCCAGCTGCAGCTTTTTTGGTTCAGCGCCGAACTGGCAAGCGAAAGCGAAGAACCAACGCCAGAGCAGCGCTACATCAGCTCAGAAGAAATTGCGGCACTGGAAGCGGCCATCGATACCGCAATGGGAAGAGTACCGCCCCTGCGCAGCTTTATTCTACCTGGCCGCAGCGAAGCCGCCAGCCGACTGCACTTTGCCCGTACGCTGGCACGCCGCGCAGAGAGACGACTGGTCGAGCTCTCCACCGAGATATCCGTCAGACACGTGCTGATGCGTTATATCAATCGCCTGTCCGACTGCTTATATGCGCTTGCACGAGCAGAAGATCATGACGCCCATCAAAACGACATCATTCAGAAAGTGGCTGAGCGCTATCTCGCTGCCGTTCAAGCACCAGCCATAAAGGAGCCGACTATGTCTCTGTCTTTTCAGGAGCTCCACCAACTCACTCGCGCTGCGGTGACGAGAGCAGAAGAACTTCAGGTTCCGGTCGTCATAAGCATTGTTGATGCGAACGGGACCCAAATGGTGGCCTGGCGCATGCCTGACGCTTTACTCGTGAGTAGCGAACTGGCACCCAAAAAAGCCTGGACTGCCGTGGCGATGAAAACCGCCACACATGAGCTGACATCGGCAGTGCAACCCGGCGCTGCGCTTTACGGTCTGGAAAGCCATATGCAGGGAAAAGTCGTCACCTTCGGTGGCGGATACGCATTATGGCGTGAGGGTTTACTCCTCGGGGGTCTTGGCATCAGCGGAGGAAGCGTTGAACAGGATATGGACATTGCAGAAACGGCCATTGCGGCGATTAACGTGAGAACACATCAATGAATACTTCAGAACTTGAAACCCTTATTCGTAACATTTTGAGTGAGCAACTCGCCCCGGCAAAAACAGAAGTTCAGGGTAACGGTATTTTTCCGTCCGTTGGCGAAGCTATCGATGCAGCGCATCAGGCTTTTCTGCGTTACCAGCAATGTCCATTGAAAACCCGCAGCGCCATCATAAACGCCCTACGCGAAGAACTGACGCCTCATCTTGCTTCACTGGCCGCTGAGAGCGCTGCCGAAACGGGGATGGGCAACAAAGAGGATAAGTTCCTTAAAAATAAAGCCGCGCTGGACAACACTCCGGGTATCGAAGATCTCACCACCACGGCGTTAACCGGCGATGGCGGCATGGTGTTATTCGAGTATTCCCCATTTGGCGTGATTGGTTCTGTCGCCCCCAGTACTAACCCGACAGAGACCATTATTAACAACAGCATCAGCATGCTGGCGGCAGGGAATAGCGTTTACTTCAGTCCGCATCCGGGTGCTAAAAAGGTTTCACTCAAGCTGATTGCCATGATCGAAGATATTGCTTTCCGTTGCTGCGGAATTCGTAATCTTGTCGTCACGGTCACAGAACCCACTTTTGAGGCTACCCAGCAGATGATGGCGCACCCTAAAATCGCAGTTCTGGCGATTACCGGTGGCCCTGGCATTGTTGCTATGGGCATGAAAAGCGGGAAAAAAGTCATCGGCGCAGGCGCAGGAAATCCACCCTGCATTGTTGATGAAACGGCCGATCTGGTTAAGGCGGCGGAAGATATCATCAATGGCGCATCCTTTGATTACAACCTCCCCTGCATTGCCGAGAAGAGCCTGATTGTTGTTGATGCCGTTGCCGAACGACTGGTTCAACAGATGCAGTCTTTTGGTGCGATGCTTCTCAATAGCGAAGAGGTAGACAAACTGCGCGCTGTCTGTCTACCAGAAGGCATAGCCAATAAAAAACTGGTGGGTAAAAGCCCGGCAACCTTACTGGAAGCAGCAGGAATACCTGTTCCGGCAAAAGCACCTCGATTACTGACAGGCATCGTCAAGGCTGACGACCCGTGGGTTACCAGCGAGCAATTGATGCCAATGCTCCCCGTCGTAACGGTGAGCGATTTTGACAGTGCATTAACGTTGGCCCTGAAAGTTGAAGAGGGATTGCATCACACCGCCATTATGCATTCGCAAAATGTGTCACGTTTGAACCTTGCCGCGCGCACGCTTCAGACCTCCATCTTTGTGAAAAATGGCCCCTCTTACGCCGGGATCGGCGTTGGTGGTGAAGGTTTTACAACCTTCACTATTGCGACGCCAACCGGTGAAGGAACAACATCTGCGCGCACTTTCGCACGCTCTCGTCGTTGCGTGCTGACAAACGGTTTTTCTATTCGCTAATGGGGCCGTTATGAAAAGCTTTTCACTGCAAACTCGATTGTACAGCGGCCAGGGAAGTCTGGATGTGCTCAAGCGCTTCACGAATAAGCATATCTGGATTATCTGCGATGGTTTTCTCGCGCGTTCTCCCCTGATTGAAAAGCTGCGCAACGCTCTGCCAGCGGATAACCGCATCAGCATTTTCAGCGATATCACCCCCGATCCCACCATCGGCACGGTAGTACAAGGGATTGCACAAATGCAGTCCCTGCGACCGGACGTCGTGATGGGTTTTGGTGGCGGCTCAGCACTGGACGCCGCAAAAGCCATCGTCTGGTTCAGCCGACAGTTCGGTATTGAAATTGAAACCTGTGTCGCAATTCCCACCACCAGCGGCACAGGCTCCGAGGTAACCAGTGCCTGCGTGATTAGCGATCCGGATAAAGGCATTAAATATCCATTGTTTAATAATGCGCTTTACCCGGACATGGCCATCCTTGATCCAACGTTGGTCGTCAGCGTACCACCTGCCATCACCGCGAATACCGGCATGGACGTGTTAACGCATGCGCTGGAGGCTTACGTGTCCACGAAGGCCAGCGACTTCACAGACGCACTGGCTGAAAAAGCCGCTCAAATCGTCTTCCAGTACCTGCCTGTCGCCGTCAGCAAAGGCGACTGTCTGGCAACCAGGGGGAAAATGCACAATGCATCAACGCTCGCGGGAATGGCATTTAGTCAGGCTGGACTGGGGATCAATCATGCGATTGCCCATCAATTGGGTGGTCAGTTTCATCTGCCGCATGGACTTGCCAATGCGCTGCTGCTGACCCATGTCATTTATTTTAATTCCCGCGATCCGCGAGCTGCGAAGCGCTATGCCCGTTTTGCTAAAGCCTGCCATTTATGCCCGGATAATGCGAACGATACGGCTGCGCTGAATGCGCTCATTCATCAAATTGAGCTTCTCAAAAAACAGTGTACGTTACCTTCTTTCGTTGACGCGCTTAAAGACGGAAAGCAAGTCTGGTCACAACGTATCCCATCGATGGTTCAGGCCGCGCTGGCTGACGTCACGCTGCAAACCAATCCTCGTGTTGCCGATGCCAGTGCCATGCAGGAACTGCTTGAGGAATTATTATGAAGACAGCCATGACGGCAGAGTCCACGCTTTATGATGCGCAGACCATTCGCGAACGCGTTCGCGCAGCGGGTGTTGTCGGAGCCGGAGGCGCAGGCTTTCCTGCTCACGTAAAATTACAGGCGCAGGTCGATACCTTTCTGGTCAATGCGGCTGAATGTGAGCCAATGCTGAAAGTTGACCAGCAGTTGATGGCCGTCCAGGCTGAGCGACTTATCCGCGGCGTTCAATATGCCATGACGGCGACGGGAGCCAGTGCCGGAATTATTGCGCTCAAGGAGAAATACCAAGGTGCTATCAATGCATTAACGCCCCTTCTACCTGCCGGGATCCGCTTACATATTTTGCCTGATGTCTACCCGGCTGGTGACGAGGTTCTGACCATCTGGATGGCAACAGGTCGGAGAGTTCCGCCTGCCGCGCTGCCAGTCAGCGTCGGTGTGGTGGTCAATAACGTCCAGACCGTGCTCAACATCGCGAGAGCAGTTGAGCAGCAGTACCCCGTTACGCGTCGTACCCTGACTGTTAACGGCGCAGTCGCCAGTCCCATCACACTCAATGTCCCTATCGGAATGTCTTTACGTGACGTTCTGGCGCTGGCCGGTGGCGCAACCGTTGACGATCCCGGCTTTATTAACGGTGGTCCGATGATGGGCGGCCTGATTACTTCACTGGATACCCCCGTAAGCAAGACCACCGGGGGCCTGCTGGTTTTGCCTAAGTCTCATGCGTTAATTCAGCGGCGGATGCAGGATGAACGCACCGTGCTTTCTGTAGCAAAAACCGTTTGCGAGCAGTGCCGTTTGTGTACGGATTTGTGCCCAAGGCATTTGATCGGCCATGAATTATCCCCGCACCTGTTGGTTCGTGCGGTTAATTATCAGCAGGCGGCCACACCGCAACTGCTGCTCACGGCCCTGACCTGTTCAGAATGTAACGTGTGTGAAAGCGTAGCCTGCCCGGTTGGGATTTCACCGATGCGCATCAACCGTATGCTGAAACGCGAGCTGCGGGCACTCAACCATCGTTATGAAGGGCCGCTAAATCCTGAGGATGAAATGGCGAAGTACCGGCTGATCCCGGTTAAGCGCCTTATTACCAAACTGGGTCTTAGCGACTGGTATCACGATGCGCCACTGGCTGAGACTGATTATTCCACAGATAAAACGACGCTGTTGTTACGCCAGCATATTGGTGCCAGCGCCATCCCATGTGTAGAACAAGGCGAACGCGTTGTTCGCGGTCAATGCGTTGCCGATGTGCCGTCCGGTGCATTAGGCGCGCCTGTTCACGCCAGCATTGACGGTATTGTCAGCGAAATCACTGAGCAATCTATCACGGTAATTAGAGGTTAATCATGTCTCAGGCTATAGGGATTTTAGAACTCACCAGCATTGCCAAAGGGATGGAAGCTGGTGATGCCATGTTAAAAAGCGCGAATGTGAATTTACTCGTCAGCAAGACCATCTGCCCGGGAAAATTTCTACTCATGCTCGGTGGTGACGTAGGTGCCGTACAACAGGCGATTGCCACTGGAACATCTCTTGCTGGCGATATGCTCGTTGACAGTCTGGTACTCCCCAGCATTCATGCCAGCGTACTCCCCGCAATCAGCGGACTAAACAGCGTGGATAAGCGTCAGGCTGTTGGTATTGTCGAAACATGGAGCGTTGCTGCCTGCATCTGCGCCGCCGACCGGGCGGTTAAAGCCTCCAACGTCACGCTGGTACGCGTCCATATGGCATTTGGTATTGGCGGCAAGTGCTACATGGTCGTTGCTGGCGATGTATCCGATGTGAATAACGCAGTGACGGTTGCCAGTGAAAGTGCGGGTGAAAAAGGCCTGCTGGTTTACCGCTCGGTCATACCTCGCCCGCATGAAAGCATGTGGCGACAAATGGTGGAGGGATAATGGAAAGACAACCCACCACGGATCGAATGATTCAGGAATATGTACCAGGCAAACAGGTCACGCTGGCGCATCTTATTGCTAATCCAGGTAAAGATTTGTTCAAGAAGCTGGGATTACCAGATGCGGTTTCCGCAATCGGTATTCTGACAATTACCCCCAGCGAAGCCTCAATCATCGCCTGTGATATCGCCACGAAATCAGGGGCGGTAGAGATTGGTTTTCTCGACCGGTTTACCGGCGCGGTGGTACTGACGGGTGATGTTTCCGCCGTTGAGTACGCGCTGAAACAGGTAACCCGAACGCTCGGCGAAATGATGCGTTTTACCGCGTGTCCCATCACCCGGACGTAATCTCATGAAACGTATCATGCTAATTGGCCCCAGCCAGTGCGGTAAAACGTCGCTCACGCAGTGCATGCGGGGAGAGGCGCTTCACTACCAGAAGACTCAGGCCATAGTCTGGTCTCCTACGACAATAGACACACCGGGTGAATATCTTGAGAACCGCTGCCTGTACAGTGCGCTGCTGGCCAGCGCCTGTGAAGCAGACATTATTGCGCTGGTACTCAATGCTAACGCGCCGTGGTCACCATTTTCTCCCGGTTTTACCGGACCAATGAACCGACCCGTTATTGGCCTCGTTACCAAAGCCGATTTAGCCAATCCGCAGCGTATTTCTCTTGTGGAGAGTTGGTTAGTTCAGGCTGGCGCGCAAAAAGTATTTGTCACCAGCGCGCTGGAGAATACTGGGGTCGATGAGATGTTCATTTTTCTGAATGCAAAGGAACCTTCATGTCTCACAAAATAATGGCCATTAATGCAGGTAGTTCCTCGCTTAAATTTCAACTACTGGCGATGCCGCAGGGTGAAATGATCTGTCAGGGGTTGATTGAACGTATCGGTTTGTCTGATGCGCAGGTCACCCTAAAAACGCCAGCGCAGAAATGGCAGGAGACTTTGCCCGTAGCCGATCACCGTGAAGCCGTAACGTTGCTCCTGGAAAAACTGCTCAACCACCACATTATCAACAGTCTGGAAGAGATCGACGGCGTGGGTCATCGCGTCGCGCACGGCGGAGAATCTTTTAAAGACTCCGCGCTGGTAACTGATGAAACGCTGGCAGAAATCGAGCGACTCGCGGAACTGGCCCCTCTGCATAACCCGGTAAATGCGTTGGGGATCGCGGTATTCCGCCAGCTATTGCCCAAAACACCAGCCGTTGCGGTGTTCGACACCGCCTTTCATCAAACGCTTGATGAGCCTTCTTTCATCTATCCCCTGCCCTGGCGTTACTATGCAGAGTTGGGTATTCGTCGCTATGGTTTTCATGGTACCAGCCACAAATACGTTAGCTCACAGCTTGCTGAAAAACTGGGTGTACCACTCAGCGCCCTGCGCGTTGTTTGTTGTCATCTGGGCAACGGCAGCAGCATCTGCGCCATCAAAGGCGGACAATCGGTGAATACGTCAATGGGCTTTACGCCGCAGTCTGGCGTGATGATGGGCACGCGAAGTGGCGATATCGATCCGTCCATTTTACCGTGGATTGCCCTGCGAGAAGGCAAAACACCGCAGCAGCTCAACCAATTGCTCAACAATGAGTCCGGATTGCTCGGTGTTTCTGGCATCTCACCTGACTACCGCGACGTTGAACATGCCGCAGATACGGGCAATCACCAGGCGGCGCTGGCGTTGACGCTTTTTGCTGAGCGCATTCGTGCCACCATTGGTAGCTATATTATGCAGATGGGCGGTCTGGATGCCCTGGTGTTTACCGGTGGTATTGGCGAAAACTCCGCACGGGCGCGCACTGCGATTTGTCGTAACCTGAATTTCCTAGGGCTGGCCGTTGATGAGGAAAAAAATCAGCGTAATGCCACCTTCATTCAGACGGAAAATGCGATGGTCAAAGTAGCGGTGATTAATACCAATGAAGAGCTGATGATTGCGCAAGACGTTATGCGTTTAGCGATATCTGAAACTGTGACATTGGGCATTCCTGCATAATACTGCCGCACCGCAAATTGCGGCAAATCATGGTAATAGCGCGATCGCCATGACACTATGCGCCGAGGATTGCTGATCACATAGGTGAAGACGTGGCTGTTGCGCAATGTCCCGCATCGTGCGGAGAACTTATCCAGGGCTGGATTCTGGGCAGTGAGAAATTGGTCTCCTGCCCGGTTGAATGGTATAGCACCGTTGAGGTCACTTCAGGTTCACCGCTGACAGATGAACGCCCACTTTCGCGGGCGATGGTTAAGAGGTTATTGCTGCACTGGCAATACCCTGCACAAATGAGTCAGGATATTCGAATTGATGTCCAGTCAACCATTCCTGTCGCTAAAGGGATGGCCAGCAGCACAGCGGATATCGCCGCCACGGCAATCGCCACGGCGCAGTATCTGGGTCATCAGCTAGACGAATCCACTCTGGCGCAGCTTTGCGTTTCGCTGGAACCTACCGACAGCACCGTTTTCCGCCAGCTTACGCTGTTCGATCATAACGACGCCTCCACGCAAATTGCCTGTGAAGCCCAGCCTCAACTCGATCTGCTGGTTCTCGAAAGCCCGGAAACCTTGCTTACTGCTGATTATCACCGTACTCCACGTCAGTCAGGGTTACTGGCAGGCGCTCCAGCGCTGAAACGCGCATGGGAAAAGGTACAGGAAGCCTGTATCAGTCAAAATCCTTATCGGATGGGTGAAGCCGCCACGCTGAGCGCGATCGCCAGCCAGTTGCTGTTACCTAAACCAAATTTTGATTCACTTTTAGCGCTGGTAGAAGAATGTGATTTATACGGTATCAACGTTGCGCACAGTGGCAGCGTAGTCGGTCTGATGCTCGACAGAAAGCGTCATGATGTGGACTACATTAAATGGATGCTGACGCAGAAAAAATTGACGGAACACTGGCCGGAACAGCATTTGTTGCGGATGGTAACTGGCGGGGTCGAACTGCAATAAGGGCCGCCGCTAAGCAGCGACCCGGACAAGCATAAAATCGTTACTCGGCTTTCGCTTCGCCGTTTTTCACTTCGCCCATCGCTTTCAGCTTTTTAGAGATGTCGCGGCGCTCTTTAGAGATCTCAGCGTTTTTGATGATGTAATCATCAACACGATCTTCATAATCGCTTTTCATGCTGGCGATAATGCCCTGAATCGCTTCCACGCTCATTCCAGGCTTGATGTAGTCGCTCAGGTTGTCCAGCAGCAGAACACGTTTCTGGTTGTCACGGATCTTTTTCTCAACGTCCTGGATTTCACGTTGCAGTTTGTTTTTACGACGGAACAGACGAACAAATTCCAGCACGTCCTGGAAAGAAGGCTTGGTAGTTTCCATTTTTACACCCCTGATAATGTGAGATTCGGATTCGTTAAAACAACGGCTAAAGTGGGTCAACATTACTTTCATGCCCGCCATACTTCAAGTTGCATCTGCATCGACCATGCATGGTTGAAACCTGAATTATCGAGGGTAAAGCCATTGCAGTTACCAATGGTTTTAGCCTTTTTCAGTATCATACCTCTAATCGTTGCTGAATCGAAGCAGCAGTAGAACCAATCCCCTCATCTGCTCTTTATTTGCGCAGCGCGCGACAGATCAAATGAGAGAGCAACTCCAGCTGTCGCGCCATTTCCATATTTAGCCAAACGTAGCCGTGAATGGGCGTTTCAGCGACATTATCGCCCTTATGCTCAGCAATAAGCTGACGTAACTCCACCACGGTGTCATTGAGTTTTTCCGTATTGGCAAGCACCGGTTGTGGATTACCTTCATACAATGCGTGGGTTATCGTCAGTAGCGCCTGTTGTGTCCTGAGCTGTGTTTCACGCAAAGTATGCGCATTCAACATAACAAAGTGGCTTGTACGGCTGGCCCAGAGCGCATTGATTTGCAGCTCAAGCATGCAGACCAGGTTACGATTAACCGTCTGAATAGCTTCAAAGATTGATTTTTGAATGCGGGTTTCTTTGCTGGCAGGAACGATGAGCCCACGCATTTTGACAACATCGCTTAAAAGCTGTTGTAAATGCTTCTCCAGTCGCGGTTGCTCCAGCAGGTTGGGAGATAGCGCAGCCTGATACACCCGATTGTAACCCGTTACGCAATGCGCCAGCTGAATTCGCCAGTGTATAAATGCCCGCTGCGGCCAGATACCGGTAAACAGCATTGCCAGTAATGAACCCAGAATAACATCGCCGCCGCGCCATAACGCTGTGTTCATATCACCAGCGGGGGCGCCCACAACGACCGCAAGCGTTATACCAATCAGCAACGCCTGATACGGCTTTTTACCCAGTGCCAGCCAGCCGCAGAGAAACATCGCTACCGCGCACCATATCAGCATTAGCGGAAGTGAAAAGAGTTCCAGACGCAGGGCCACCAGCCCAAGTACCGAACCCAGAATTGTCCCGCCAATACGCTCAAACGCTCTGGGGACAACGTTCCCCCAAAAAGAAATTGGCCCCATGATTACCACCAGCGTAATCAGAGGCCATGTACCTTCAGGAATGTTCAACAGGCGAACCAACAGAAAAGTAAAAAGAAACGCCAGCGCAATGCGAACACCATGCACCACACGATAGTGACGATACAAACGAATTTCAAAAGGACTCAGTGACTTATCTGCACGCACTCATGCACTCCGTCAGGGAATTGCAAAGAACAGAATTGTACCTGTTTTTTGAGTGAAAACATCACCCTGATGACCAGGACATTCATCCTGATTTACACCAATAACAGTTACTTCGACTGTACCGGCACGTACATTTCAATGTCCCAGTAGCCGTCCTCCATGCCATTGTTCATATAAACTTCAAAGCAAGGTTTAGCGGCTATCGCATACGTCGAATCCTGCAGCAGGCGCTCAAAGAACTGATACCACGGCGTCGCGAAGTCATGATTTTCAACGCGCGCAACGGCGATAGCATAGTCGCCCCCCGCCAGTTCGGTCTGGATCACCCCTTCGCTGTTTTCTGGGATCTCAAAACCTTCAGGCACAGACACCACGGTATCACAACGCAGTTTTTCCGCCGGAACAACGTCAGGATTGTCGTAATAAACAGCTATCCATTCCAGCGGTACGATCTGCTTACCGTCGACCCACATCATTAACTGTTCGAAACCCTGCTTTACCGTTTGTTCCCACGGTCCAACCATATGGAAACCGGCAATTATGCGTTTCTCGACCTGCTTTATCTCGTACTCCATATAACCTCCGTTATTACACTGTATTTATATACAGTGTAATTTTTAGGTATGACGGCCACAAGGAATCAGTGATTATTATGTGAGCAGATTCGCACTCTTGCCAGTCAGGCACATCAGGAAAAACTACGCCTTGTGGTGGAAGTAATCGCTCAAACGCGAGAAGACGCCGCCTTCGTTGACAGACTCCAGCGTAACCAGAGGCCAGTGCGCCACCAGTTTATCCCGATCGTAGAGTTCAATTTCCCCCACACGTTGATGGGCAGCAATGGGGGCAACCAGTTCTTTCTTATCAAGAACATATTTTGCCTTGATATTAGCGACTTCGGCTTTAGGCAGGGCCATCCAGAAATCCTGCTCTGTGCCAAGGCTAATTTTTTCTTTATCGCCGTACCAGATCCGTTCAATACCAACCTGCTTACCGCTACGTAAAACCTGCACGGTATCGAAGTTCTGTTGTCCCCATTGCAGCAGTTTTCGCGCCTGGTCTTCACGCCCTTTCGCACTCTCCGCCCCCATCACAACTGCAATCAGGCGGCGCTGCCCATCAACGGCAGAAGCAATCAGGTTGAATCCAGCGCCGGAGGTATGTCCTGTCTTCAGACCATCGACGTTCATGGTTTTATCCCACAACAAACCGTTACGGTTTTGCTGCGTAATTCCGTTCCAGGTAAGGCTTTTTTCACTGTACATATGGTAGAAATCCGGCTCTCCATGGATGATAGCTCTCGACAGCACGGCCAGATCGTAAGCTGAGCTATGCTGACCTGGCGCATCCAGACCATGTACCGTTTCAAAATGCGTGTCCCGCAGGTTCAGCTTTTGCACATAGTTGTTCATCATCGCGACAAACTGCGGCTGCCCTCCGGCGATGTAATCCGCCAGCGCCACACAGGCATCATTACCGGAATCAACAATTAACCCGCGACTCAGATCGCGCACAGAAACGCGATCCCCTTCTTTCAGGAACATTAAGGATGAACCGACGAATACCGGATTATCTTTCGCCCAGGCATCTCGTCCTACAGTGACAATATCTGTCGGACTAATACGCTTGCTGTCGATTGCGCGATCGACAACATAGCCGGTCATCAGCTTGGTCAGGCTGGCAGGGTTGCGCTGCTGGTGTTCATTTCCGGCTGTCAGGATTTGGCCCGTGGTGTAATCCATTAATACCCACGCCCCGGCATTAATTGCTGGAGGCTGTGGAGCGAAACTGGCGACGTCAGTCGCGTACGCGGGCGAAAAACTCATCGCAAATAGTGAAGCGGCAATAAACAAACGGCGTTTCAACAGCATGTCCTCAGGAAATGGAGAAATAGCCGTTCTTTTTACGGAAGTTCTGGCGAACAAACATGGATAAATTGCAAGAAAATGTGACATAAGGCACATTTTCTTGCTGTAAGGAAAGGATTTCAGATATCGACCGCGTCTGGCGTTACCCTTTGCGCGGTGCCGTTTCTGCGTGATGGCTACGATGACGATGATAGCCATCTATCATGCTGCGGAAAATTTGCCCCGGCGTGTCACCCAGCGTGCACAGGTAAATATGTGCACAGATGAACAGTAAGCCGACAATCGCCAACACCATATGCAGCACCAGCATCACAGGCCCTGCCCCTATCACCTGCGGGTAGAGGCATAACAACCCGCTGATGATTAGCAGCGGAACCAGCGCATACATGATGGCCAGATAAGCCAGCTGTTGTAGCGGGTTAAATTTACTCTCTGCCGTTGCGGCAAACGGGTGTGGTTCACCCTTCATGATGCCATACAGATAAAAGCGCGTTTGCAACAAGCAGCGTGATATCAACCCATTAAACTTCACCCGGTAATGACAACCGTTGCCGCTGGTTGCGTTGATTAGCACAAAACCAACCCAGAAGGCCAACAAGGCGAAACCGCACCAGGTATGTATCTGCACCATCAATGCCACCGGTCCGACAGAGAAGTGCCCAAACAGGCCACTCAGCAAAAGCAGGATAAAAAGCAGCGCATTACCCCAGTGCCAGCGGCGGACTGCCAGAGAATAGAGGTAATCCCGTTGCTCTTCTCCGGTTGCCGTCTTGGGTGCCAGCATCCGACGTAACAGCGCGTGCATAACCAGGCCCGCAATCATCAGTACAACAACAACGCCTGCATAAATGAGCCACAGCGGCCAGTAGTCCGGCGCATAGTTAAGCTCTGCTCCCCAGATAGAATTCATGCTTTACCCTCCTGATGGATCTCTTTACGCCGATAAACACTCACCGGACCGCTACGCGTATCCTGCTGGCGATAAACCTCTTTTTGATTTATCCAGTGCTGAATTTCCGGGTCGTCACGACGACCAAATTTCAGCGCATCCGTCGGACAAACGGAAACGCAGGCGGGCGATTGACCGCTCTCGAGTCGGGTATCTGCGCAGAAGTTACATTTGTCGGCAATTCCCGTTTGCGGATTGAGATAACGGACATGGAACGGACAAGCGGCAACGCAGTAGTCACAGCCAATACAGCGAGACTTATCCACTTGCACAATGCCATTTTCGTCGCGAAATGATGCACCGGTCGGACAAACGCTGACACACGGCGCATCTTCACAATGCTGACAGGAAACGCGAACAAATTGGTAGTGGGACAGCACCTCGGGTTCATGTTCGGGTGAACGGATCTGCACCTGTAGACGGCTAAATCCCTCTGGCACATCATTCAGAACTTTGCAGGCAACCGTGCATGCCTGACAGCCGATACAGCGTTTCTCGTCATGCAGCATGACATAAGGGTTTGTAGATTGATTCATGATGTTCTCCTTTCTCATGCCCGACGAAGCGTAACGCCAGCGGTGTGGACCACCGTACCGGAAACCGGACTGGTAACATGCGGAAGCAAATTACCGCAATGGATACCGTGCGTTGTCGCTGCGGTTTTGGCTCCCGCCTTGGCGCCAAATCCCATATAAACAAACAGCGTATCGGGCCGAATTCCGGCGGTGACCAGCGCTTTGCCTTTTTCCTTGCCGGTCGCATTTTCCAGCCAGATGTCATCGCCGCTTTTGATGCCTTTTTCACGGGCCGTTTGCGGGTGGATCCACACTGCGTTATCCCACATCAACTCGCTAAGCAGTGGCACGTATTGCGTCGCACCGTTGGTATGCACCGCCACTTTTCCCTGGATAAAATAGAGTTCACTGTCGCCTTTAAGCGCAAAATTGCGCGCGCGCGGAATACCGTAGCC
Organism: Citrobacter sp. Cpo148; assembly: GCF_030332375.1. Lineage (NCBI taxonomy): Bacteria > Pseudomonadati > Pseudomonadota > Gammaproteobacteria > Enterobacterales > Enterobacteriaceae > Citrobacter > Citrobacter sp. Cpo148. Next base: position 366,584 of record NZ_JAOWHY010000034.1, on the reverse strand, counting down.
AGGCAGTAGCGTTTCCAGCTCTTCGGAATAGAGTTCGATTTTTCCTGACGGAGATTTAAAGCGCAGTTGCTCGCCATAGGTACCGTCGCTGTCAACCGCCACCGCGCCCGGATAGCGTTCCACAAACTGACGCACCGCTTCAGGTTCACGCAGCAGCAACGGAACACCCCACTCCCGATACCCTTTCTGACGCAATTCAGCAGATAGCGCATGATCGCCATTAAGCTGGTATAACTGACGCGTTTGCATATCCTGCCATAGGTAGAATTGGCCAAGGCCTAACTGCACGGCCAGCTCTTTCCAGATTTGCCAGCTCGGACGCGCATCACCAATAGGTTCTACTACCTGCTGACGCAGGGCATAGGCTGGATTCAGACCCGACATGTCTGAAACTTCTTCATCGCGCTCAAGGTAAGTACATTCAGGCAAAAGGTAGTCGGCATACGCCGCGCTTTCGCTTAAATAGACATCACAACTGACCACAAGGTCGAGCTGTTCAACGGTTTTGACCAGATCTGGTCGACAGGTTACGGTTTGGAAAGGGTTGTGTCGGGACATAATCCATCCCTTCACCGGATAAGGCGTCTGGTTTAACACAGCATCAATGATGCTTTGCACCACACCACCGCCCGCCGCGATGTACTTAAACTGCGGGGCTACCAGATCGATACGCTGCGCCGTTGGCTTGGGTAATTTGACATCGGGTTTTGCCAGCACCGGAGCGACCTTCTCTCCAGCCAGCTTATTGTAAGTTGCCGCCGCTTTTTTCTGATACAAACCGCCTTCACGCTCAATATTGCCAAGCAGCACATTGAGGGTAAAAATCATGCGCCGCATATCAATTTCTTCTTGCGAAAACGTCGCGCGATGGCCCGGACTGACGATGGCATGAGGCGCGCAGGCGGCCATTTCGCGGGTGACCCGAACAATGACATCAGCAGGCACATCCGCGAGCTGCTGCGCCCATTCTGGCGTGGTCTCTTGTACCGCTTCTGCCAGCTGCTCAAACCCCGTGGTGTAGCGCGCAACAAAGTCCGCGTCATACAGATTTTCATTGATCATGACGTGACACATGGCCATCAGCACCGGTAAGTCGCCGCCCGGCTTGAGCGCATGCCATTCATCCGCCTTGCTGGAGAATACGGACAAACGGGGATCGAAGCTGACCATCTTCGCCCCCTTCTCCTGCGCGGTCATCAGCTCATGCGTATCAGCAACCTCGATCCCTTCATAGAGGTTATGGCCAAAAGAGACCATATAACGGGTATTGGCGATATCCATGGCTAAATCGCCCCCCATCATCACTTTAGCGGCAATGGCTTTACCGGCAGGACACGTTGATGCGTGAGTAAAGGTATTCGGTGACCCGAAAGCTGTCGCGAGGTGAAATAAATGGCCAGACAGCGAGCCAGATTTAGACGAGAAGACGACTCCCTGGGGACCATATTGCGTTTTTATTGCCGTCATTTTTTCGGCAATTTCTTTATACGCCTGTTCCCAGCTAATAACCTGCCAGTCACCGCTCCCGCGAGGTCCTGTGCGTTTCATGGGTTTAACAATGCGATGAGGGTCGTTGACCAGGCTAACGCCGCTGCCGCCGCGAGCGCAGACACGTGTCCCCTGTTGTGGCGCATTAGGGTTTCCCTGAATAAAAACCGTTTTATTATTAATCACCTGAGCCTGAATTGGACAGCGAAAAGAACACATCTCGCACAAACTTGGCGTCAGGGATGTTTTCCCTTTGATGCTCTCCGGAGAATTTCGCGCCAGTGCCCCAGGCGGGAAACTGCCTATCGCACAGGCTGAACAGCCTATACCCACTCCTCGCAAAAAATTACGCCGACTAATGCTCATATAACCTCCTGTTATTAGATATATCCAATAATTATATGGCGTTTGGATTATTTATTTTTTACATCAATCACATTTCATTACAATGCATGACAGCGAATTGACATAAATAAAAACCCATTGTTTATAAAAGATTTTTAAAGTTTCCAGAACACAACAAAGAAGAGGAAAATAACAATAATGGTTATCAGTTAGATTATTTACAAACCCGCAACCTCAAGATATTTTATTTCCGTAATTTATTTTAACCGCGCGAAATTTATTAGTTAATTCCATTAATGTCCTGTTTATCTCAATTTTATTGCGTACACAATCCAGCTTCTATAATGCCATAGCTGATTATCTCGCTATTTTTTGGTATTCTTGAACCAGCGCTAAATTGATCCCGGACATAACTGAACAATGAATGACGGCAAGCAGCAACCTGGTTTTCTCTTCCACGATTACGAGACCTTTGGTACCCATCCGGCGCTGGACAGACCCGCGCAATTTGCGGCTATCCGCACAGATAATGATTTCAACATCATCGGTGAACCAGAAGTCTTTTATTGCAAACCCGCGGACGATTATCTGCCGCAGCCTGAGGCGGTGTTGATTACGGGTATTACACCGCAGGAAGCACGTGAAAAGGGAGAAAATGAAGCCGCTTTTGCTGCACGCATCCACGCCCTGTTCACCGTGCCGAAAACCTGTATCCTGGGTTATAACAACGTGCGCTTCGATGATGAGGTGACGCGCAACATCCTGTATCGCAATTTCTACGATCCCTATGCCTGGAGCTGGCAGAACGATAATTCGCGCTGGGATCTGCTGGATGTGATGCGCGCCTGCTATGCCCTGCGCCCTGAAGGCATTAACTGGCCGGAAAACGACGACGGCTTACCCAGCTTCCGACTGGAGCATTTGACCAAAGCCAACGGTATTGAGCATACCAATGCTCACGATGCGATGGCGGACGTATACGCCACAATCGCAATGGCGCAATTAGTGAAGTCGCGCCAGCCGCGTCTGTTTGATTATCTCTACAGCCATCGTAATAAGCACAAGCTGGCGGCGCTGATTGATGTCCCGCAAATGAAGCCGCTGGTCCATGTCTCTGGTATGTTCGGCGCATGGCGCGGCAACACCAGTTGGGTAGCGCCATTGGCGTGGCATCCGGAGAATCGTAACGCGGTTATTATGGTCGACTTAGCCGGTGATATTTCGCCACTGCTCGAACTCGACAGTGACGCCCTGCGCGAGCGGCTCTACACGTCTAAAGCGGATCTGGGTGATAACCCGGCCGTACCGGTTAAACTTGTGCACATCAACAAATGCCCGGTACTGGCACAGGCGAATACCCTGCGTCCGGAAGATGCCGACCGTCTTGGCATTAACCGCCAGCACTGTCTGGATAATCTCAAAGTCCTGCGCGAAAATCCGCAGATACGCGACAAAGTGGTCGCGATCTTCGCAGATGCGGAACCCTTTACACCATCAGATAACGTAGATGCCCAACTTTATAACGGCTTTTTCAGCGATGCTGACCGTGCGGCGATGAAAATCGTTCTGGAAACCGAACCACGCAATTTACCGGCGCTGGATATCTCCTTTGTCGATAAGCGCATTGAAAAACTGTTGTTTAATTACCGTGCACGTAACTTCCCCGGAACGCTGGACGAAGCTGAACAGCAGCGCTGGCTGGACCATCGTCGCCAGGTATTCACACCGGAGTTTTTGCAAAATTACGCCAATGAATTGCAGTTATTGAGCCAGCAATATGCGGATAACAAAGAAAAGTTGATGCTGCTGAAATCACTCTGGCAGTACGCCGAAGAGATTGTATAAATCCCACGTATAAAAAAACGGAGAACTTGTCTCCGTTTTTTTCAGCTAAATACCGTTATTACGCGACATCTTCGTCGTACTGCGGCACCGGGTTGCGGAAGCTTTTGGTCACACAAGCCAGGTAAATCAGACCGATACCAGCCCAGATCAGACCCAGAACCATTGAGCTCTCTTCCAGATTCACCCACAGCGCACCAACGGTCAGCGCGCCGCACATCGGCAGGAACAGATACTGGAAGTGGTCCTTCAGCGTCTTGTTACGCTTCTCACGGATCCAGAACTGGGAGATCACCGACAGGTTAACGAAGGTAAACGCCACCAGCGCACCAAAGTTAATCAGCGCCGTCGCCATTACCAGGTCGAAGTTGATTGCCAGCAAAGCAATCGCACCAACCAGAATGATGTTCATGGACGGAGTACGCCATTTCGGGTGTACATAACCGAAGAAACTTTTCGGGAACACGCCGTCACGCCCCATCACGTACATCAGACGCGCTACGCCTGCATGCGCCGCCATACCGGACGCCAGTACAGTAATGGTAGAGAAAATCAGCGCGCCAACCTGGAAGAACTTACCGGCAACGTACAGCATGATTTCCGGCTGTGAAGCGTCTGGATCTTTGAAGCGCGAGATATCCGGGAAGTACAGCTGCAACAGATAGGTGGAGACGATAAAGATCAGGCCACCAATCAGCGCAGTCAGGAAAATCGCACGCGGGATCACGCGCTCAGCGTCTTTGGTTTCTTCTGACAGGTTGCTGATACCGTCAAAACCGGTGAACGAGAAGCACAGGATGGTAGCGCCCGTGATCATCGGGATCACGTGTGCATCACCTGACCAGAACGGACGGCTGCTCGCCAATGTACCAGCACCTTCCCCTTCGAACACGCCATAAACGACCATGCCGAGGATCACTGCAATCAGCACCACCTGCAACAACACGATTACGGTGTTGAAATTCGCAACGGATTTAAGGCTGCGCAGGTTAAAGGCGGTCATAAAGGCCACCAGCGCCACCACGAATATCCATGACGGTATCGACGGCACCAGGGCTTCAAAATAAATTTTTGCCAACAGAATGTTGATCATCGGAGCGAACAGGTAGTCCAGCAGTGATGACCAACCCACCATAAAGCCAACGGTCGGGCTAATGGATTTCTGGGCGTAAGTGTAGGCAGAGCCTGCAGACGGATAGCGACGCACCAGTTTACCGTAGCTCAGTGCGGTAAAGAGGATGGCTATCAGTGCAAAGGCGTAAGCTGTCGGGACGTGACCATCGGTCATTCCTGATACGATACCGAATGTATCGAACAGCGTCATCGGCTGCATATAGGCAAGGCCCATCATGACAACCGGAACCAGCGTAAGCGTTTTACGTAATTCCACGCGAGAGGTGTTTGGAGTAGCGTTATGCGACATGGTTATCCCCCATTACGGCGAAAACCGTCGCGTAAGCAAAAAATTGCCCCATTTTTTGTTAATCCTCAGCGACAACAACTGTCGATTTTTAAGTAAGTATCTATCCGGTACGAAGCCCGGCCTCTTTTATGAATGATTGGTTTGATGCAAAAAAATAACCGACGCGTATTAAAACGTCGGTTAATGTCATTTTTTGCAAGCGGCGTATTTTGCCCTAAATTGGGGAGAAATAACAAGAGATTGAAGCGGCCACAAAAGAATATTTTTTCTTAACTGATTGATTTGTCAGCAGCCGTTTTAACATACACCCCCGCAATAGCACTATTTGCTAAAATTTCATCCCGCCACCAGGCACTGGCCAACCCGGCGGTCTGTTCATTCCAGCCTATCCACACGGGTTCAAAGACAATTTGCGCGACCACTTTTTTCTCAATCAGTGCGCCGCTCTCCAGAAATCGCTGCGCCAGGTAGCGCGGAATATAGCCACATCCCAGACCGCTGATTTGCAGTTCCAGCTTGGTTTTGAAGTCAAAAACGGTAATGGCTTCTTGATCGTCCAGCACCTGGGAGCCTGAGACGTTGGCATGCTGCGCATTGTCCCCCACCACAATGGCGCGAAAACGGCGAATGGTACGACGATTTAACGGTTCCTGTTCCTGCGCCAGCGGGTGATGCGGCGCAACCACAAACACCTGTTCCAAAACCCCGAGCCGTGCAAAGCCAAATTCACTCGCTGCAGGGGGTTCATGCATGGCGCCAACGATAATATCCGCCCGGCCCTGAGTTAGGGCATCCCAGGAGCCGCCCAGCACGCCATTGATAAATTTCAGGCGCGTCACGCTGTGGTGTTGATAGAAAGATTCGATGAGTGGGGCCAGCAGTGAAAAGGGAAACGTATCATCTACGCCAATAACCAGTTCATTCTCCCAGCCTTCGTGAAGTTTAATCGCCTGCTTTTCAAGTTCGCGGACGGTGTGCAGCACCTCCCGCCCCTTTTCCAGCAGCATCTGCCCGGTGCGGGTGAACTTAGCCCGGTGTCCGCTGCGATCGAGTAGCTGAATATTAAGATCACTTTCCAGCTTATGGACGGTGTAGCTGAGCGCAGACGGCGTCTTAAACAATTTTGCCGACGCCGCCGCGAAACTGCCCTCTTTTTCTAATGCATCGAGGATGATAAGAACGTCCAGCAGTGGTTTCATACTCGCCCCCTGGCGGTATACAGCGGCACTCTGCTGGATTGTCACTCCATCGGCATCACCAGCGGGTCAGGATACTGGTACTCAAACCCAAGCTCATTACAAATACGGTTGCCATCAATGACTTTACCTTTACCGTTATCCGTACCGCCGCAAAATTCCGGCGGCTCCATCCCCAACTGGCGGGCCATCTGCGGATAGAACACGTTACGCGCTGGATGCATAGGCGCACATATATTATAGATGTGTCCCCCTTTAGGCGCTTGCAGCAGTAACGTGATGGCAGAAACCACATCGTCCAGATGCACCAGATTGACGCCATGATGTCCGTCTGGTGCCGTCTTGCCGGCAAAGAAGCGACCAGGATGTCTTCCCGGACCGACCAACCCGGCCAGACGCAAAATATCCACCGACGTGCCTGGCAAATTGTGCAACCAGTCTTCAAGTTCTTTCAGGACACGACCGCTCGCCGTGACCGGATTACGCGGCGTCCCCTCTTTCACTGTGCCTTGCACGTCACCATAGACTGACGTCGAACTGGTAAAAATAATTCGTGGGATCCGATACGCCAGCGCGCTGTCGACCAGCTCCTGCATTGCCTGCAAGTAAAATGCTTCCCCAGGACCGCTACGACGCGCAGGCAGCGTAATAACCAGCGCATCGGCGTCCATCAGTGCATCGAGATCGTCAGCCTCACAGACCAGTTCAGGTTCCAGGCGCAGCGAATAACTCTCGATACCGCTCATGCGGGCCGCTTCCACCCCATCCAATGTGGTTTTGCTGCCGGTAACCTGCCAGCCTCTCGCCGCCAGCGACATGGCTAACGGCATGCCTAACCAACCTAACCCGACAATTGCGACCTTTTTCATGCCTTCTCTCCTGACTTTTGGCCTATAACGCAAGGCTACGCCAGCCCACGGTGGCTGACAATTCATAGTATCAATATGAAATGAATTAATGATCAAAAAAAGCCCTTGCTTTCCGTAGCTAAAGTGGTTTAGGTTAAAAGACATCAAATGAATAAACATTCATCGAGAAAATTTATGACACGCGCTCAATTCAAACACCATCATCACCATCATCCTGACTAGTCTTTCAGGCGATGTGTGCTGGGAGACGTTTAAATCTTCCAGCGGTGCATGAGCGTATGAGAAAGCCCCCGGAAGATTTCTTCCGGGGGCTTTTTTTTGTGCGTGACCCAAACTGATTCAGACAGGATAACGAGGAATAAAGAATGTTAGACAACACCCGTTTACGCATAGCTATGCAGAAATCAGGCCGCTTAAGCGATGATTCACGCGAATTACTGGCCCGTTGCGGCATTAAAATTAATCTTCACACCCAGCGCCTGATTGCGATGGCGGAGAACATGCCGATCGATATTCTGCGCGTGCGTGATGACGATATCCCGGGTCTGGTGATGGACGGTGTCGTTGACCTCGGCATCATCGGGGAAAACGTTCTGGAAGAGGAACTGCTCAACCGCCGGGCACAGGGTGAAGACCCTCGCTATTTTACTCTGCGCCGTCTGGACTTCGGCGGCTGCCGTCTCTCGCTGGCTACCCCGGTTGATGAAGCCTGGGATGGCCCGGCAGCGCTGAACGGTAAACGTATCGCGACCTCTTACCCACACCTGCTCAAACGTTATCTCGATCAGAAAGGGGTTTCGTTTAAATCTTGTCTGTTAAACGGCTCAGTAGAAGTCGCTCCCCGTGCGGGTCTGGCTGATGCGATTTGCGATCTGGTGTCCACCGGCGCAACGCTTGAAGCCAACGGTCTGCGCGAAGTAGAAGTGATCTACCGCTCTAAAGCCTGTCTGATTCAGCGCGACGGCGAAATGGCCGAAGCCAAGCAACAACTGATCGACAAACTGCTAACCCGTATCCAGGGGGTTATTCAGGCCCGTGAATCCAAATACATCATGATGCACGCGCCGAGCGAGCGTCTGGACGAGGTCATCGCCCTGCTGCCCGGCGCTGAGCGCCCTACCATTCTGCCTCTGGCGGGCGACCAGCAGCGTGTTGCCATGCACATGGTCAGCAGCGAAACCCTGTTCTGGGAAACAATGGAAAAACTGAAAGCGCTCGGTGCCAGCTCAATTCTGGTGTTGCCGATTGAGAAGATGATGGAGTGATCTGATGCCTGATGGCGCTTCGCTTATCAGGCCTACAAGAATTGTCACAATCATTGATATTACGGGTCTTGTAGGCCGGATAAGGCAGCGCCGCCATCCGGCAACACCCGATAATGGAGTAACGACCATGAGCTTCAATACCCTGATTGACTGGAATAGCTGTAGCCCCGAGCAGCAGCGCGAACTGCTGATGCGCCCGGCCATTTCCGCCTCTGAAAGCATTAGCCGCACAGTGGCTGAGATCCTTGAGAACGTCAAAAATAACGGCGACCGGGCGCTGCGTGAATACAGCGCAAAGTTCGATAAAACCGAGGTTGGCGCGCTGCGCGTGACCGAGGAAGAAATCCAGCAAGCCAGCAGTCGCCTGAGCGACGAACTGAAACAAGCCATGCAGGCGGCGGTGCGTAATATCGATACTTTCCACACCGCGCAGATCCTGCCGCCGGTGGATATCGAAACCCAGCCGGGTGTGCGTTGCCAGCAGGTTACCCGCCCTATCGCTTCCGTGGGCCTGTATATTCCTGGAGGTTCGGCGCCGCTGTTTTCTACCGTATTAATGCTGGCGACCCCGGCGCGCATCGCCGGTTGCAAAAAAGTGGTACTGTGCTCACCGCCGCCGATTGCCGATGAAATCCTCTACGCCGCGCAGCTGTGTGGCGTAAAAGAGGTGTTTAATGTAGGCGGCGCGCAGGCTATTGCCGCGCTGGCGCTGGGCACCGAATCTATTCCTAAGGTTGATAAAATCTTCGGGCCGGGCAATGCGTATGTGACCGAAGCCAAACGCCAGGTCAGCCAGCGTCTTGACGGCGCGGCCATCGACATGCCTGCAGGCCCGTCAGAAGTGCTGGTTATCGCCGACAGCGGCGCGACGCCGGACTTTGTTGCCTCTGACCTGCTATCTCAGGCAGAACACGGCCCCGACTCGCAGGTTATCCTTCTGACGCCAGACGCTACGCTTGCCGAAGGCGTTGCCAAAGCCGTTGAACGCCAGCTTGCTGAGCTTTCCCGCGCAGAGACCGCACGTCAGGCACTCTCCGCCAGCCGCTTAATCGTGGCGAAAGATCTGGCGCAGTGCGTTGAAATATCTAACGCCTACGGTCCGGAACACCTGATTATTCAGACTCGCAACGCGCGTGAACTGGTTGATGAGATCACTAGCGCCGGTTCGGTGTTCCTCGGCGACTGGTCGCCGGAATCCGCAGGCGACTATGCTTCTGGCACCAACCACGTTCTTCCGACCTACGGCTATACCGCGACCTGCTCAAGCCTTGGGCTGGCTGATTTCCAGAAACGGATGACCGTACAGGAATTAAACCCACAAGGTTTCTCGGCCCTGGCCTCAACCATTGAAATACTGGCCGCTGCTGAACGACTGACTGCCCACAAAAATGCCGTCACCCTGCGCGTTAACGCCCTGAAGGAGCAAGCATGAGCACTGACAACTTTCTCAGCGTCACTGATTTAGCTCGTAAGAATGTTCGCGAGTTAACACCCTATCAGTCTGCCCGTCGTCTCGGTGGTAACGGCGATGTCTGGCTCAACGCGAATGAGTACCCAACCGCCGTTGAGTTCCAGCTCACTCAGCAAACGCTGAACCGCTACCCTGAATGCCAGCCGAAAGCGGTGATTGAGAATTACGCGCAGTATGCTGACGTCAAACCGGAGCAGGTACTGGTCAGCCGCGGCGCAGATGAAGGGATCGAACTGCTGGTGCGCGCTTTTTGCGAACCCGGTAAAGATGCCATTCTCTACTGCCCGCCGACTTACGGCATGTACAGCGTCAGCGCCGAAACGATTGGCGTTGAGTGCCGCACCGTTCCGACCCTTGATAACTGGCAACTGGATTTGCAAGGCATCGCGGACAAGCTTGATGGCGTGAAGGTGGTCTACGTATGCAGCCCTAATAACCCAACCGGCCAGCTAATTAACCCGCAGGATCTGCGTTCACTGCTCGAAATGGCGCAGGGTAAAGCTATTGTGGTCGCTGATGAGGCCTATATCGAGTTTTGCCCACAGGCCACGCTGGCAGGCTGGCTGTCTGAGTATCCGCATCTGGTGATATTACGCACGTTGTCCAAAGCGTTTGCGCTCGCCGGTTTACGCTGCGGGTTTACGCTGGCGAATGAAGAGGTTATCAATCTGCTGTTAAAGGTGATAGCCCCTTACCCACTCTCTACGCCGGTAGCAGATATCGCCGCCCAGGCGCTGACGCCGCAAGGGATTTCCGCCATGCGTAAACGCGTAGAGCAGATCCTGGAAGAGCGTCAGTATCTGGTAGATAACCTGAAAACAATTCGCTGTGTAGAGCAGGTATTCGATTCTGAAACCAACTATGTTCTGGCGCGCTTCACCGCATCAAGTAGCGTATTTAAATCTTTGTGGGATCAGGGCATTATCTTACGAGATCAGAATAAACAACCTTCGTTAAGCGGCTGCCTGCGAATTACTGTCGGAACCCGTGAAGAGAGCCAGCGCGTCATTGACGCCTTACGTGCGGAGCAAGTATGAGCCAGAAGTATCTTTTTATTGACCGTGATGGAACCCTGATTTCCGAACCGCCAAGTGACTTTCAGGTCGATCGCTTTGACAAACTCGCCTTCGAGCCGGAAGTTGTTCCCGTTTTGCTGAAACTGCAAAAAGCAGGTTTTAAGCTGGTTATGATTACTAACCAGGATGGACTCGGAACCCAGAGTTTCCCACAGACTGATTTTGACGGTCCGCATAACCTGATGATGCAAATTTTCACCTCTCAGGGTGTGACGTTTGATGAGGTACTGATTTGCCCGCACCTGCCAGCGGACGAGTGTGATTGCCGTAAGCCAAAAGTGAAGCTGGTTGAACAGTATCTGGTTGAACAGGCCATGGATATGGCGAACAGCTACGTCATTGGCGACCGGGTGACCGATATTCAGCTCGCTGAAAACATGGGCATTAGCGGATTGCGTTACCATCGCGACACCCTGAACTGGGCGATGATCGGCGAGCAGCTGACCAAACGTGACCGCTACGCACACGTTGAGCGTAATACTAAAGAAACGCAGATTGACGTCAAAGTCTGGCTGGACCGCGAAGGCCGCAGCAAAATCAATACTGGCGTTGGCTTCTTTGACCACATGCTGGATCAAATCGCCACCCACGGCGGTTTTCGCATGGAGATTGCCGTCAAGGGCGATCTGTATATAGACGATCACCACACCGTTGAAGATACCGGTCTGGCGCTGGGCGAAGCCTTAAAGCTGGCGTTAGGCGATAAACGCGGCATCAACCGTTTTGGTTTTGTGCTGCCGATGGATGAGTGTCTGGCACGTTGCGCGCTGGATATCTCCGGGCGTCCACACCTGGAGTACCGCGCGGAGTTTACCTACCAGCGCGTTGGCGATCTGAGCACGGAGATGATCGAACACTTCTTCCGTTCACTCTCCTACACCATGGGCGTCACCCTGCACCTGAAAACCAAAGGCAAAAATGATCACCACCGCGTGGAAAGCCTGTTTAAAGCCTTTGGCCGTACGCTGCGTCAGGCGATTCGTGTAGAAGGCGACACGCTGCCCTCTTCAAAAGGAGTGCTGTAATGAACGTGGTGATTCTGGACACCGGCTGCGCCAACCTGCATTCGGTAAAATCCGCCGTCGCACGCCACGGATACGACCCGGTTGTCAGCCGTGACCCGGACGTAGTGCTGCGCGCCGATAAACTGTTTCTGCCGGGCGTCGGCACCGCGCAGGCGGCTATGGACCAGTTGCGCGAGCGCGAACTGATCGAATTGATTAAAGCCTGTACGCAACCGGTACTGGGGATCTGTTTAGGTATGCAACTACTGGGCCGTCGCAGCGAAGAGAGTAACGGTGTTTCCCTGCTGGGCATTATTGAGCAGGACGTCCCGAAGATGACCGATTTCGGTCTGCCGCTGCCGCATATGGGCTGGAATCGCGTCTATCCGCAGGCGGGGAACCGTCTGTTCCAGGGTATTGAAGATGGTGCGTATTTCTACTTTGTACACAGCTACGCTATGCCGGTAAACCCGTGGACCATCGCCCAGTGCAATTACGGCGAACCGTTTACCGCGGCAGTACAAAAAGACAATTTCTTTGGCGTACAGTTTCACCCGGAACGTTCGGGCGCGGCTGGGGCACAGTTGCTGAAAAACTTTCTGGAGATGTAATGATTATTCCGGCATTAGATTTAATCGACGGCACGGTGGTGCGTCTTCATCAGGGCGATTACGCTAAGCAACGTGATTACGGTAACGATCCTCTCCCCCGTTTGCAGGATTATGCAGCCCAGGGGGCTGAAGTGCTGCACCTGGTAGATTTAACCGGCGCGAAAGACCCGGCACAGCGCCAGATCCCGCTGATCAAAACGCTGGTCGCTGGCGTCAATGTTCCGGTACAGGTTGGCGGCGGCGTGCGTACGGAAGCAGACGTGGCGGCGCTTCTTGACGCAGGTGTGGCGCGCGTGGTGGTGGGTTCGACGGCGGTAAAATCCCCCGCGATAGTCAAGAGCTGGTTTGCCCGTTTTGGTGCCGATGCGCTGGTACTGGCGCTGGACGTTCGTATTGACGAGCACGGGAATAAACAGGTTGCGGTCAGTGGCTGGCAGGAAGATTCAGGGGTTTCACTGGAAGAACTGGTTGAGACCTATTTACCCGTCGGCCTGAAGCACGTGCTGTGCACCGATATCTCCCGCGACGGTACGCTGGCAGGCTCAAACGTCGCGCTGTATGAAGAAGTGTGCGCCAAATACCCGCAGGTGGCATTTCAGTCATCTGGCGGCATTGGCGGAATCGAGGACGTAGCGGCCCTGCGCGGGACTGGTGTTCGTGGCGTGATCGTCGGACGAGCCCTGCTGGAAGGTAAGTTCACCGTTGAGGAGGCCATTCAATGCTGGCAAAACGCATAATTCCTTGTCTGGACGTCCGTGATGGGCAGGTGGTAAAAGGCGTCCAGTTCCGTAATCACGAGATTATTGGTGACATCGTCCCGCTGGCAAAACGCTATGCCGATGAAGGCGCAGATGAACTGGTGTTCTATGATATCACCGCGTCCAGCGATGGCCGCGTAGTGGATAAAAGCTGGGTATCACGCGTGGCGGAAGTGATCGATATTCCGTTCTGCGTAGCTGGCGGCATTAAATCCATCGACGATGCGGCGCGCATTCTCTCCTTCGGGGCGGACAAAATCTCCATCAACTCCCCGGCGCTGGCCGAACCGGAGCTTATCACCCGTCTGGCGGACCGCTTCGGCGTGCAGTGCATAGTGGTGGGCATTGATACCTGGTATGACGCCGACACCGGCAAATATCATGTAAATCAGTATACCGGAGATGAAAGCCGTACCCGCGTCACGCAGTGGGAAACACTGGACTGGGTGCAGGAGGTCCAAAAACGCGGCGCGGGCGAAATCGTCCTGAACATGATGAACCAGGACGGCGTACGTAACGGTTATGACCTGGAGCAACTGAAAAAAGTGCGTGATGTTTGCCACGTTCCGCTGATTGCCTCCGGCGGTGCGGGCACCATGGAACACTTTCTCGAAGCTTTCCGGGATGCCGACGTTGACGGCGCACTTGCCGCCTCCGTCTTCCACAAACAAATTATCAATATTGGCGAATTAAAAGCGTACCTGGCAACACAGGGCGTGGAGATCAGGATATGTTAACGAAGCAACAATGCCGCGAACTGGACTGGGAAAAAACCGACGGACTGATGCCAGTCATCGTGCAGCATGCGGTTTCCGGTGAAGTATTGATGCTGGGGTATATGAACCCGGAGGCGCTGGATAAAACGATCGAAAGCGGCAAAGTGACCTTTTTCTCACGGACCAGGCAGCGCCTGTGGACCAAAGGAGAAACCTCCGGTCACTTCCTGAATGTGGTGAGCATTGCGCCTGACTGCGACAACGACACCCTGCTGGTGCTGGTTAACCCGATTGGCCCGACCTGCCATAAAGGCACCTCAAGCTGCTTTGGTGACGCAAGCCACCAGTGGCTGTTCCTGTATCAGCTTGAGCAACTGCTGGCCGAACGTAAAACCGCTGACCCAGCTAGCTCCTACACCGCGAAACTGTATGCCAGCGGCACCAAACGCATCGCGCAGAAAGTGGGCGAAGAAGGCGTAGAAACCGCGCTGGCTGCGACCATTAACGACCGTTTTGAGCTGACAAATGAAGCTTCTGATCTGATGTATCACCTGCTGGTGCTGCTGCAAGACCAGGACCTCGACCTGACGACGGTGATTGAGAATTTACGCAAACGTCATCAGTAAGTTGCAGACGTAAAAAAACCGGGCAGAGCCCGGTTTTTTGTTATCAGCTTTAGACTTACTCAGCTTTGGCTTTGTAACCACGCAGAGCATTTCGCCCCAGCACCACGCCTGCACCAATCATCCCACCGAGCAAAACCGCCAGCACGAGGGTAATCGCTTTTTTCGGGCTGTCACGACGAATCGGTAACGTTGGTTTCATCACATAGCGATAGGCGTGCAACTCAGTCCCTTCAAGCTTAATATTTTCGATATCCAACAGCTTTTGTTTGGTCTGAAAGTAGTTATCAGACAATATCAAAGGGCGTGTAGATTCGTGCTCAATCATGGACTTCAGGGCATCACTACCCAACAGGAACATACTGTCCTGCGTCACATCCTGCGTCTGCTGAATTTGCGGCTTAGTCACCCCAGCCTGCTCTGCATAACGCAGCGCTTCCTGAATTTGCTTAATTCGCAGATCTTTTTGCTCCTGCGCGACCACTTCCTGAGTTTTCAAAGAGTCCTGAATCGTGGTTGTTTGCAACTTGATATTATCAACCAGGTCAAGCTCCAGCTCTTTAGCAACCTTTTCATCTGTTTGTTGAATGTATTCAGCCAGTTGACGCTGAGCGTCTTCCGGTGAGCCACTCACATAAGAAATCGCCAACGGCAGTGGTTGACCTTTAACAGACTGATCAATCGTCAGTTTTTCTGGTTTTTCCTGATTATCTAGCATTTCAGCCAATGCGGATAAAGAGGTGCTGAATCGCCCGATCACATTTGCCTGAAGTTCAGTGGTCTTAGGCGCACTGGCACCATACAACACATTGAGGGCGTTGTTATATGTGGCGATCTGACCAACATCCGGTTGAGTAATAATGGCTGTTGAGGTCCATTTCTCCTTAGCAACTGCCAGATAGCCCACAGCAAGCACTATGGCAATAACAATCGCGATAACGATTGTTACTTTCCCACGCCACAACTGTACCAGTAAATCAATCAGATCAATCTGTTCCGGATCGTGACTGCGCCCGGACATGTTGTTATCACTTACAGACATAGAAACCCTAGATAAGGAAAGACTTAAACTGGAATCAGTTTAGCTATAAATTGAGGTAATGCCATAGGATTAATGATAAAAAAATCAAATTGTTTCAGGGATTTTGATTGGTATTTCAAACACTACTGGAATACGATACGTTTTAAAAAGTGTACTGATGCAGACACGCAATGGACCGTAGAGACGCGCACGCCCACGGCCAGCATGCGCCCTATCACGTCGAAAATATCGGCAATAGTTAACCGGTTGAGCTAATGGACTATATCCAGGCTCTGGAAGATGCACTGAGTATTGAAGCGAAGAAAAATATGCTACCGCTACCGCCAGGTGATGTGCTGGAAACCAGCGCGGACACTAAAGCACTGTATGAGGTAATTGGTTTTAAACCTGAAACCACGGTAAAAGATGGGGTGAAGAACTTTGTTGACTGGTACCGTGATTTCTACAAAGTTTGATTACTGGCCTGATTAAAATAAAAAAGGCCTTATATTAAGGCCTTTTTTATGGAGACGAGATTAATCACTACCAAACAAATCGCGGGTATAAACTTTATCGGCAACATCAGCTAATTCTGACACCATGCGGTTAGAAATAATAATATCTGCTTCATTTTTGAACACATTAAGATCACGCACTACCCGAGAGTGGAAAAATTCGTCCTCTTCCACGACGGGTTCGTAAATAATCACGGGCACGCCCTTTGCCTTAATGCGCTTCATGATGCCCTGAATGGATGATGCACGGAAATTATCGGAACCGCTTTTCATAATTAAACGGTATACGCCAACTACTTTAGGTTGACGGGCAAGAATAGAGTCTGCAATGAAGTCCTTACGCGTACGGTTAGCATCAACGATTGCGCCAATAATGTTATTCGGCACAGATGCATAATTCGCCAACAGCTGCTTAGTATCTTTTGGCAAGCAGTAGCCACCGTAACCGAATGACGGGTTATTGTAGTGATTACCGATACGGGGATCCAGGCACACGCCTTCAATAATCTGCCGTGAGTTCAGACCAAGGCTTTCGGCATAGCTATCCAGTTCGTTAAAGTAGGCCACACGTAACGCCAGATAGGTGTTAGCGAACAACTTGATGGCTTCGGCTTCAGTCGAGTCGGTAAATAAGGTCGGGATATCTTTCTTCACCGCACCTTCCAGCAGCAATCCGGCAAAGCGCTCGGCACGTTCAGAACGTTCACCAATAACGATACGAGACGGGTGCAGGTTGTCGTATAGAGCTTTACCCTCACGCAGGAATTCAGGGGAGAAGATGATATTATCTGTTCTATATTTTTGACGCATTGATTGAGTAAAACCGACAGGAACTGTCGATTTTATTATCATTAAGGCATCTGGATTTATTTCAATAACATCCTGTATGACTGACTCGACACTGCCAGTATCAAAGTAATTAGTTTTAGGATCGTAGTCTGTTGGGGTTGCAATAATGACAAACTCTGCACTCTGATAAGCGTAGTATTTATCTAGTGTAGCTTCGAATTTTATATCTTTTGATTGCAGATACTGTTCAATTTCTTGATCAACTATCGGAGACATCCGATTATTTAGCATCTCGACACGTGAGGGAACAATGTCCAGAGCAATGACCTTATGATGTTGGGCGATAAGAAGACTATTTGACAGACCAACATACCCAGTACCAGAAATGGCGATTTTCATTTCATGCTCTCAGTATTATCTTAATATTTAATCATGATGCCGTACATCTTGATAAGAGGATAATGTTTTAACTTTTTTTTGAATATCATGTCAACGAAGGTTAAAACAATTAAGATTTTCTTTATCAGATTACGCCTGGAATATTAAGAAAATATTAAGCAATCAACTTAAATCAATAGAATTTGAGATAAAAAAAAGCCCGGTCAAAAAACCGGGCTAGTGTACGTTAGAAGACTTACTCCATCCATTCGGTGTGGAATACACCTTCTTTATCAGTGCGTTTATACGTGTGCGCACCGAAGTAGTCACGCTGGGCCTGGATCAGGTTAGCCGGCAGTACCGCAGAACGGTAGCTATCGTAGTAGGCTACTGCTGCAGAGAAGGTCGGTACCGGAATACCGTTCTGCACAGCGTAAGCCACTACATCACGCAGCGCTTGCTGATATTCGTCAGCGATATTTTTGAAGTACGGGGCCAGCAGCAGGTTCGCGATACCTTTGTTTTCAGCATACGCGTCAGTAATTTTCTGCAGGAACTGCGCACGAATGATGCAACCCGCGCGGAAAATCTTCGCGATTTCACCGTAGTTCAGATCCCAGTTGTATTCGTCAGACGCAGCGCGCAGTTGAGAAAAGCCCTGCGCGTATGAGACGATTTTGCCCAGGTACAGCGCGCGGCGTACTTTCTCAACGAACTCAGCTTTATCGCCAGCCAGTTGAGCCTGCGGGCCGGACAGTACTTTAGATGCCGCTACACGCTGGTCTTTCAGAGAAGAGATGTAGCGCGCGAATACAGACTCGGTGATCAGTGACAGCGGTTCGCCCAGATCCAGAGAGCTCTGGCTGGTCCATTTACCGGTACCTTTGTTCGCCGCTTCGTCCAGGATCACGTCAACCAGGTATTTACCCTCTTCATCTTTTTTGGTGAAGATGTCTTTAGTGATGTCGATCAGGTAGCTGCTCAACTCGCCTTCATTCCACTCGGTGAAGGTGGTAGCCAGCTCTTCGTTAGACAAATTCAGGCCGCCTTTCAACAGGGAATAGGCTTCTGCAATCAGCTGCATATCGCCATATTCGATGCCGTTGTGCACCATCTTCACGTAATGACCCGCACCGTCAGCGCCGATGTAAGTTACACATGGGTCGCCATCTTCAGCAACCGCAGCAATCCTGGTCAGGATAGGCGCAACCAGCTCATACGCTTCTTTCTGTCCACCAGGCATGATGGACGGGCCTTTCAGTGCGCCCTCTTCACCGCCGGATACGCCAGTACCGATGAAGTTAAAGCCTTCTGCGGACAGTTCACGGTTACGGCGGATAGTGTCCTGGAAGAAAGTGTTACCACCATCAATGATGATGTCGCCTTTATCCAGATACGGCTTCAGGGAGTCGATGGCAGCATCTGTGCCTGCGCCCGCTTTCACCATTAACAGGATACGACGTGGGGTTTCAAGAGACTCGACGAACTCTTTCACCGTGTAATAAGGAACCAGTTTCTTACCCGGATTCTCGGCAACAACTTCTTCAGTTTTTTCGCGGGAGCGGTTGAAGATGGAGACGGTATAACCACGGCTTTCGATGTTGAGTGCCAGGTTGCGCCCCATCACTGCCATACCGACGACGCCGATCTGTTGCTTGGACATTACATACTCCTGTCAGGTGTGGTCACCGCGGCCAGGCGCGGCTTGAAATGTGGCTAAGATATTAACTCAGGATAAAGAAAATGAATAATTTTTAGTGTTGCCGAAAAATGCCTTTTAATTATCAGTCTCTTTTATAACCATTTGGATCCTTCATCTGCCTGGTCCAGGCGTCACGAATCATTTCGTCGAGTCCACGCTTCGCCTTCCATCCGAGTTCTTTTTGTGCTTTAGACGGATCAGACCAGCATTCCGCAATATCACCGGGGCGTCTTTCGCTCAACACATAAGGAACCTTACGTGAAGTCAAACGTTCAAAGGCATTTAATATATCCAGAACTGAATAACCTGTGCCGTACCAAGATTATAGATTTTATGATTTGGGCCTTCATTGATATGCTTTAATGCTGCAACATGGCCTTCCGCAAGATCCATTACATGAATATAGTCACGCACACCAGTACCATCTTTTGTAGGATAGTCGCTGCCAAATACATAGACTTGCTTGTGTTTGCCAATAGCGACCTGACAAATATAGGGCATCAAATTATTTGGTATGTCATTAGGGTCTTCCCCCATCAATGAGCGCCCACAGGATTAAAATATCGCAAAATGGTCACTCTAAGTGCTGGATTAACATTTGTCAGATCTTTTAATATTTATTCAACCATTAATTTTGAGGCGCAATAAGGATTTGTCGTTTCCCCAACCTTTGAGCCTTCAATAATTGGAATATTTTCTGAACTTCCATAAACCGTAGCAGAAGAACTAAAAATGAAATGAGATATATTATACTCCATCATTTTCCTAAGCAAACTTACTGTCCCTACCACGTTATTATCATAATATTTTACAGATAACCTTACTGATTCATCGACAGATTTTAAACCTGAAAAAATGCAGTACGCTTTCAATATAATGATTAGTAAATACATCCTGCAACAAGGATCCATTTCGAATGTCTCCAATGTAGGATTTTACACTTTCCCCTACCAATTTTTGTAATCTTTCAATAGACTCAAGACATGAGTTAGATAAATTATCTATTATTATCAACTCATATCCTGATTCTAATAATGATAAATCCGCATGCGATCCAATATAACACGCGCCGCCTGTAATTAAAAATACCATAATTTCTCTACTTCTTTTTTAAATTGATAAACATCAATTAACACTTTCACAAAAACTGGAATAGTTATCAGGTAGAGTTGTTCGCTAAAAATAAGAATTTTATTCATTCGACACGATGTATTAAGTCCAAATATTTATTTTTATTATTCGTAATTTCAAATTGATGACTAATTTCATTAGCCATTTTATAATAATTTAAATAATCATTTAAAATGATATTAATTTTTTCTGTAAGATCTGTTATATGATTATTAAATAATAGTCCATTTGTACGCCCTTCTGAATTTCTCAATATCAACTCACAACAGCCACCAACATCACTCAGCAATAATGGCAAGTTTGCCGTAGCAGCTTCAACGGCTGACATTGGTAATCCTTCACTATCTGAAGATAAGACAAAAAGATCATATTCCTTAAAACTCTTAAAATTCTTTATCTCACCAAGAAAAAAAATATTTTTTATGCTTTCATACTTTCTTTTTAATTCTGGTAAAAGAGGTCCATCGCCAACGAAGTAAAATTGAACGAGAGGAAAACGCACTGCAACTTCAGCTAATAAGTCCGGTCGCTTAGGATGAACCATTCGCCCAACAAACAAAATCTTTTTAGTTTCATTAATAAATTTTTTCTTTTCAAAAGATTTTACGCCGTTTCGGATAACAAGTGTTTTCCTCGGATTAATGCCTATTAGTTTCATTGCCTTATATTGGTCATTGTCCGAAACGCACAATATTTTATCGGTAATTATAGAAAGCATTTTCTCAATAAAACAAAAAATGGGTTTCAATCTACCGCCATTATATAAACAAGACCACCCATGAGAAACATATATATGCTTATGTCGGTATATTAATTTAGCAATACGCGAATATAATCCGGCTGATGCCGAATTAGAGATAACAACATGTGCATTAAATTTTTTAAATGCAGTTCGAATTTTAAAAATAGTATCAGGCCGCCCCATACTTGCAAGCCCTGGAATTATTATAACTCGCTCAGGTTCAAAAAAATCAGTCAACCAGCCATAATCTGATGTGACTAAGAAAACATTATATTCTGACTCTAGTATTTCTTTTAAATGAGTTACCCATGCCTGAGCACCTCCAATTTCAGACTTACTAATAACAAATACAACATTTTTTAAGACAGGATTTAAATTATTTATTTTTAACTGTTTCATAAAATTCCAACCATTTATTCGAGATATTATCTAAAGAGTACTTTTTCTCTATTCTTTCTTTGGCAGCTGATACTAAATATCTCCTTTTTAAGGTTGTCAATTCCAACGCCGAAAGAATTGTATTAGATAAAGCATCTGGATTATTGGTTGGCACAATATATCCTGCATCGCCAATAATTTCTTTTACCCCTCCGCAATCTGTTGCCACCACTAACCCTTCACAACTCATCGCTTCACATATGACCAGAGGCATCCCTTCCCAAGAAGATGACATGATGTATAAGTCCATCGCTGACATCCATTCTTTTACATCAAATCGAATACCCAGCCAATGTACATACTTTGATACACCTATTTTTTCAGCATACGAATTTAATTCTTGTTCATCGGGACCTGTTCCAATTATTGCAAGATGTACCACTTTCTGAGCAATCACACTCCGCAATGCATTTAGCATATTTTTATAATTCTTTGCCTCAGTTAAACGTCCAACAGCCAAAAGAAGCACATCATCTTCCTTTAAATTTAACTCTTTCCTTTTATTATTTCTTGATTCCTGGGAAAATTTAAAAGTATTTGTATCAATGCCATTATAGAATGCTAACATTCGTCCTTCTTTTACAGCTCCTTTATTAATAAAACTCTGAACTGCCTCGTGACTAACGTTTGTTGAAATAGTAGCCAAGAAATCGGTAATTCTATACAAGAACATCCTTAGCCTTCCCCCTTCGTTAGTACTATGTGCAGTACTAATTAGTACAGGAAAAGGATATATTAATCTTAAGAAGCGGGAAAAAATGTTAGCATGAAACATATGACTATGAACAATATCTGGCTTAAATTCTTTTAAAATAGTTCTAGCAAGAAGGAGACTTCTACAAAAGCTCAGCATATTTTTTTCTAAACATAGGGTATGTATTTTTATATCATCGCTCATAGGTTTATTGAGAATGGAATTATTCAAACATAATATAGTAACATTGTGCCCTTTTTTATAAAAACTATTTGCCAAGTCACATACTTGTTTCTCAGCCCCCCCCATACCCAAACTCGTAGCCACCAGACAAATATTTTTCATGACTTTCCTTTTTACTTCAATAATTCTTTCCATTGCGGACCAATAGCATCAATATGATACTTCTGTGAATTCTTATATGAATTCTTACGGATTTTACAAAAGGATTCATAATCCTGATCGAATAATTTGATAACGTTTATCAACTCTTCCGAAAATGCAGAATAATCCTGATCGTTTATCAACCAACCAGTATTACCATGGTCAATGAGTTCTGCTGGACCGGTCTCACAATCGAAGGATAAAATAGGCAGACCAAATTCCTGAGCCTCCAGCAGAACCATAGGGAATCCTTCATATCGTGAAGTCATTAAATATAACGATGCTTCTTTATATAATTTCTCAATATTTTTTGTTGCGGGTAAAATTTCTATATTTTTAGTACTATAGTTTTGGCATAGCTTTTTGAGTTGACTTTCATCCTCTCCATTTCCGACAATTTTCAATACCCAATCTTTATTATATGGATGTGTTTGAGCCCAAATTTTTATTAAAGAATCAAATCCTTTCTGATGAGTTAGTCTACCTACAGCTAAAGCTATGCGAGACGATGATGAAAAATCCAGTATGCCATTGTTATCAAATGGTACAGGATTATAAATCCTTTTTATATTCGCTTTACAATCTAAATTCGATTCCCAATAATTTTTATCTCGATTAGTAAGAGTAATTACTGTATCACAATAGCGAGCAGCCAAGTATCTCGATAAATCTCGTGATCTTTTATTTAAATTTATTTTATAGTTAAAGTGTTCCCAACATATAGTTTGTATATTTATGTTAGCTGTGGAGGGTACAGAATAAAGAGAAAGCATTGACTCAACAGAAACCAAAGCTTCCATATTACTTTCCTTGATAAATCGCCTTAGCCTAGAAATGATAAAAGGAAAACTGACTATCCCTCGTCGTGGAGTTTGAAATAAAGTATTCCGTTTCACTCTAAGATCTAAAGGAAAATAAGCCTCATTTGTACCATATATACTTGTTATGTAAATTTCAAAATCAAATTGTGCAAGATAATTAGCAATTAAACAGGCAACTCGTTCTGTACCACCCGACCTACTTATATCCCCAACGAAGAAACAAACTCTTTTCACAAATAATCCTTTTATAGTATTGATTTATACTCATAAACTATTTCTGATGATAATACCGAATAGAAGTAAATTATTGAGAATGTAGCAAAGCTCAATTGAATAAGCATAATATTTGCAATGTTTCGTTTAACGAAATATCTCGAAATTACATTCGGTATAATAATTATTGCTGTGAAGCATAACAATTGCATTCTCATCATTATAGTATATTCATAAAAATAAAAGATACAATAGTTGCAAGAAAAATATTTATATATAAAAGTTTATAGTCTGCACCATAGTCCGGTCTGAAAGCTACACACATGATAAATGACAGCGCAGTTGTCATAAGCATAGTTATTCCAAAGGTATTGCCAACAGCTTCATCCTGTCCAATATATCTAGTAATCTGATGAGGTAATAACCCCGTATTAATCAAACTCATGAAAAAACAAACTTAAATAAAAGAATAACAAAGAAAATCGCTGACACATAGAATTTTAAATTATATATAAATTTACAATTTGCACATAGCAATATAGGTATTATGATCAATATTGCATTATGCACTAAAATTCCAAACATTAAAAATAATATAGATAACGTATTTCTATTTTTTAAACGGTAATAAATTGAATTCAAAGCCATACAACTACTAAATGAAAATCTTATCTGCGTAAAATCTCTGAACAATATGAACATTGCTATATATATTAGCAATGTAATTAGAAAAAAGTTTGTATCACATATTCTTTTAATGAAGAAGAATAAAGAATACAACGTTAGCATTTCAAAAATAGCTCTAAAGCTAAAAAATGAAAAACCCAATGAACTGAAAAATTTCATTAGGATTAAAAAACCCGGTTCTTGACCTAAATTTGTTGAATAAATTAAAATCTCATTTAGATCATTTAATTTTATTAACTCACCATATCCAGTGAAATAAACAAAACTATCTCTGTCAACGCTGATATTACGGAGGGAAACTATAGTTCCTATTATTAATAAAATTGCAGGAGCAAGAATCTTGTTAAAATTTTTGTTACAACAACTTAAAACCACAATGAAGAATAGTAGCAAAATTATAAAATTATAAAATTATAAAATTATAAAATTATAAAATTATCTATATCTTCGTGTAAGAATTAGCTAAATCAATTTTCATGCCTTGATGTATATAATATAAAATGAATTTTGTAATTCTATATCACTGGAAATAACACAAATGTTGATTTTAATCCCTGAAAAGAAAGCTATAATATCTTGCTTGCATATATCGTATAAGGGTCTTCAATAAACCAGATGGATTTTTAAGGAAATACTTCAGCGGAATATTAGCTAGCATTGTTTTTCTTGCTAACAGATGTCCCTTATAGTGTTTCTTGAACGCACTTTTGCTAAGACGATTATGAGAATCATCATCATAAAACACCCTAACAATCTTGTTAACATAAAAGAATTTATATTTTTTCGAAATTAAACTATACAACCATATCTCAGGTATAAATTTCATTCCTTTTTCAACAGGGTAATAATAGTCTTTTAAAATTTGCGTTTTAAAAATATCAATTCGTTCCTGGTATATTCCACTAGCAAACTCATCAAACCAAGTACAAACCCTGTCTAAATCTGAAGAGAAATTCTTATCGTAAATTTTAGAGGAAGGAATTTTTTTCGACAAGCATCTTAAACCAATAATATCATTATTTGATGATATTATTTCTAAATCTTTTATAACTGAATCAAGGCAATTATCGTTTAACGCGTCATCAGAATCAAGCCCAATAAAATACTGACCACAAGCTTTCTCAACAGCAACGTTCCAGGCAGCTTGTTTTCCCGCATTATCTTGATAAACATACGTAATATTAATTTTTGCCTCATTAATAAATTTATCAATCAGGTCTTTCGTTCCATCGGTTGAGCCATCATCTATGACCAGCCATTCAAGGGAATTAAAATTTTGATTTACAATACTGCGGTAACATCTTTCAAGGTAAATCGCTCGGTTATATGTAGGTGTAAATATTGTAAACTTAGTCATTTCCGTACTTTTTCAGCCCATTTTTAAATAAGAAAAATGTTATGATTGACATAGTCAGATAATTAATATTGAAAACCATGGTTACATTTGTTTGTGACAATAAATTGAACCAAATATAATACATCAAATAAGAAAAGAGCATCATTGTAATCCATTTTATTAGAATTGCTGTATTATTCCTATATTTATAAAACACCTGCATAAGAATAGTGTCTACCGCATAAAATAACAATGAAGGTAATAAAGAAATAGCTAACTGTCCTGCTTGAATATAGTTCTTCCCATATATAGTAGTAATAATATCCTTTAGGAACATTATGCAAAATATTTGCATTATCACAACCAATATTAGAAGAAAGAAAGTTAAGATTTTGATATTTCTTAGCATATTTTCTTTTGGCATAGACTGAAAAATATACTTTGGTGAAATGGTTTGAATAACAATAACCAATAATAAAAAAGCTTGTTCTATAAATTGAACAGCCACACCATACATAGCCAAAGTTTCATATGAAAAATATTTTTCAACAAACAAACGATCTATCCGGAGATATATCATCATACTAATTAGAGGTACCCATAATGAACACCCACGTTTTAAAACAATAAAAAATACTTTCTTTGAGAAATTCAGTTTTATGCTACTTTTATATAGGAGCAATGACAGCATTACTGCTAAAAGAATAGATTCGCTTGCTCTTGATAAATAAACGAGGTTACTTTCAGCTATTTTATATGCTATGAAAATTAACGTGGTTCGTAATGCCAGTGATAAACAACGGGCTAATACTACTTTTTTCATGTCAATTTTCGACTGAAAATAGTTCGTGATTACGCCGAATGGTTCATTGAACAAAAGAACTAATGAAAGCGAGCTGATCATATGTTGGATTACAGGATCTTCTATAAATGCTAATGAATACAAATTCACTATAATGAATGATAGAAAAGCACCTGAGAACCTAATGATAAAGGCTGACGTAATTAGCTCTCCTGCTAATTTTTTATTTCTGCTTAAAGCCGGTACCATTACTTCACTCCCTGCAACTAATGCAACGGAAGATATGATTATTATTATATTTAAAGAATAAATCCATTTCCCATAATCATTTACACCAAGAGCACGGCTAATAATCCCCTCACCAAGGAAAATAAGGATGACAAAGTACAGTTTCTCACTTATAAGCCATGCAATATTTTTAAAAATTGCATTACCTAATAGTTTTTTCATTTTTAATTTAATGTACATAATATCTACTTGGCTAACTGAAGAAATCTCACCGCCAATTCAAATTGTATGTTTATAAAAATCTCAGTAAGTCCATAATAAAATCTGAACAGAATTATTATTAAGAGAATGCTACCGCCCCTGGCTTTACAGCTACCAGTGCACTGAGAACTTTCGTGGGTATGAGTAAGTAGATCTGCGTTCATTTTAACTCAAAGGCTAATTGTCTTACCATTCTTGCCCAGAAACAAGAAGATATCCTGCAAAAAACTATTTAAATGACTTACTCTAACCCATCGAAAAAATGTGATTTATAGAAAAATAAACGGCAATAAACATTACCTGCACAGATTTGATATGCTTGGATGTTTACTGCTGTTAATTGTTTTACGTCGGTCAGCTCAACCGTAAACTACTTACTCGCTAAGCAACTTCTCAATACCCTTGCGGAACTTCGGCCCTTCTTTCAGGTTACGAAGTCCATACTTAACGAACGCCTGCATATAGCCCATTTTTTTACCACAGTCGTAGCTGTCACCCGTCATCAGCATGGCGTCAACAGACTGTTTTTTCGCCAGCTCAGCGATGGCATCCGTCAACTGAATACGCCCCCAGGCACCTGGTTGGGTATGCTCTAATTCTGCCCAAATATCAGCAGACAGCACATAGCGCCCTACGGCCATCAGATCGGAATCAAGTGTCTGCGGCTGGTCTGGTTTTTCGATGAACTCAACAATACGGCTGACTTTGCCTTCGTTGTCCAAAGCCTCTTTGGTTTGAATAACAGAGTATTCAGACAGATCGCCCTCCATACGCTTAGCCAGCACCTGACTGCGCCCGGTTTCATTAAAACGAGCAACCATAGCAGCGAGGTTGTAGCGCAGCGGATCCGCACTTGCAGTATCCAGAACGACGTCCGGTAATACGACGACAAACGGGTTATCACCAATGATAGGACGAGCACAAAGGATGGAATGACCCAGACCCAGCAACTGAGCCTGACGGACGTTCATGATAGTCACGCCCGGAGGACAGATAGACTGCACTTCGGCTAAGAGCTGGCGCTTAACACGCTGCTCAAGGAGTGATTCGAGTTCGTAAGAGGTGTCGAAGTGGTTCTCAACTGCGTTCTTCGACGCATGAGTCACCAGAACGATTTCTTTGATACCGGCAGCTACAATCTCGTCGACAATGTATTGAATCATCGGCTTGTCTACGATCGGCAGCATC
Source organism: Citrobacter sp. Cpo148 (assembly GCF_030332375.1). Lineage (NCBI taxonomy): Bacteria > Pseudomonadati > Pseudomonadota > Gammaproteobacteria > Enterobacterales > Enterobacteriaceae > Citrobacter > Citrobacter sp. Cpo148. The sequence continues at coordinate 338,567 of NZ_JAOWHY010000034.1, read as the reverse complement.
TCTTTAGGGATTGCCTTCGTGGCAGGCAACATGTGCATCCCCAGGCCCGCTACCGGGATAACTGCTTTCAAATTAGTCATTCTCTCTCCTACCTCCAAACGGCTGATAAAGTATAGACTCTAGCCGTACGTTAGCCAGTATTGCTGGCTCCATCCTCAACACGAAATAACCAGGTTAAGGTAAACCGAATGCAAACTTTACACTTCACCAGCACCGAGGTGAACTCGGATTCCTCGGAAACGAACTCATCTCGTCAGTTTTATAGCATTTGCGAAAAATCGAAGTTAACTAAGCCCCAGACACTCAACAAACAGCAATCACTCAGAGACAAACGTAATGTCATCTTTCTTATCGTGCAAAAATTCGTATTTTAAAGTGCGATCCAGCCCCTGAGACAATGTGTAAGGTGCGACAAAACCGGATGAGTGGACTTTCGTTGCATCAAACTGTGTGGTGGCACAGAACTTCTTCACGCGCACAGAGCTGACAGCATATTTTTTGCCGGTCACTTTACCCAAAATATCAAAGCAATAGCCACCTAACATGCCTAAAGCGTAAGGTAAGTGTGCTGAGGGGATTTTTTTACTTAAGCTCTGTTCAACTTCGGTAACCAGTTGATTCATATTCAGATCAGGTTTATCTACGTAATTATAAACCTCATAACCAGCAGTCACATTCTTCAGTTTATACTTGATAAACTCAACAATATTACCCACATAAGCCATTGATTTATAATTAGTACCAGCCCCAACCATCATAAACTTACCGCCAGCGATCTGCTTCAGCAGATTATAAACGTTGCCGCGGTTGCGTTCGCCAAAGATAACAGTTGGACGAATGATAGTCAGCGAACGATCATCAGGCGCTTTAGCATGCCATTCACGAAGAACCTCTTCCGCTTGCCACTTGCTTTTACCGTAGTGGTTGAAGGGATCGTGAGGATGATTTTCATCAGGGTTGGTTTTGTTCAGGCCATAGACCGCAACAGAACTGGTAAAAATGATGTTCTTAACATCATTTTTCTCCATAGCGGCCAATACATTTCGCGTCCCCTGAACATTCACATCATAGTAGAGTGAAGTAGGACTGACATCATCACGGTGTTCAGCCGCTAACAACACTACTGTGTCATAGCCTGACAGCGCCTGATCCAGAACTTGTTGGTCGCGAACATCACCGATTTGCGTGATTTGCGGATAGAAATGACTCTGCTGTTTATCCAGATTCTTGATATCAAAATCCGCAACAGCCGTCTCCAGGAGTCTGGTCCCCACGAAGCCGGAGGCACCGATGAGCAAAACTTTATCGTTCATAAATCACTTTGTCTGTTCGTAACACTAGAAACATATGATAAAGATGAGCGTCTTCCCTGAGTAGTCAATGCTGCCCAGCCCCAGCTTTAACAGTAATTGGGTGATTATAATCTTTTAGCCAATGATATCCAGTAAGAATATAGTGGGGTTACCTCCCCTGCCCCGGTAGCCGAAAATTCACCGCTTCGACATTCACCACCTGATGGTTTACCCGGTCAATGTCAACTGAACTTTGCCCGCTTTCGTTTACCGCATTGACATTCGCCAGTGATAGCAAGGTGTCCTGCTTAGCCATAAATTTACCGCGTACGTCCTTGCGCAGATCGAAGTGCATCTTGAGCGCGGGTCCTGTTACGGATTGCTGCATCACTCTGATGTTACGTAAAAAAAGGTGCTGCGGTTGGTTGTGCAACTCAAGCGAGGCTCGCTTCATCTCAACGTTGGTGATGGCCACGAACGACGTTGCATTACCTGATGAGATCTGAATGCCGCGTAATTTATATTCAAGTTTCGTGTTATCCAGATGGATATTATTTAACTTAAAGTTCTGTGGGATGGATAAATATCGTCCTTTAATAACACCGTAGCCAATGAGCATACCTGCACTATTTTCCATATTGATATTATCAATCACGAAATTATCACAGCCATAAATAGCAACCGTTGCATTATCAATGCCTGCTTTCTTACTAAAATCTGGGGTAATATTTCGTGCGGTGATATTACGAATGATAAAATGTTTACCGTTCTCTACATGGACTAACTGTCGACAGTCGGTGCCGGTGATATTCGCCACGACAAAGTTTTTTACCGCCAGTTCATCGGGATAGGAATTGTCATAGGTACTGCCCGCCAGTCCGATGCCGATGCCCCAGTTCACGTTGCCATTGGTACAGTTAATACGTTCAATGACATGGTCAGAAATGAGGATGTTGCTGTCGTTGATCGCCACATTCCACTCAATGGCATCTCCCTGTAGATCGCTAAAACGGCAGTTTGTAATCTTTACGCCATCCATCCGGTTATGAAAGCCCTGACGCAGGATCCCATAGTTGGCGCGCGTGACGGTAATATCATCGATAATCAGATTGCGCATCAGCCTCGGTGTTTTGCCGCCGATATAGACTTGTGTCACTGGGCCAAAACCACTCATGGCAATCCCTTTTATCACGCAGTCCGAACCGCGCACATCGAGGGTAACATTCCTCAGGCTCCCGCCCTGCTCACCCACTACCTTACATCCATCCTGCAGAACAAAGCGACCGCGGCCATTGCCGCTGATTCTGCCTTGCAGGTGTAGCGTTTTGCCAGGAGGAATAACAATAGCGGTATTGAGATCCTTACATTCCAGTCCATTTGGTACGACTACCGTTTGTCCTTCTTTGAACGCCTGCCGGAAAGAAGCGACCCAATCCTTTGGGTTGTAATCCTGAATGTTGACGCTGCCCGATGATTCAAGCGCCCGGACAACGGGAGAATGCAGCACGACAAGCGCAGAGCCTGCCGTCAGAAAAGTACGGCGTGAGAGTTTGTTCTCTGACATACAACCTCGATTTACATCGTTTGCAGCAGACTGGCTAACTGTTTATTGATCGCTAGCTGATTAAATTCAGTTTCAATTTTTTCGCGCGCGCACAGCACAATCGGCTGTACCTGCTCACTGTCGAGCAGGCTGAATGCCGCTAAACGCTCTGCCAGTGCCTGCGCGTCATTTTCCGGTGCCAGCCAGCCAGACTTGCCCGATTCGACCAGCTCCGGGATCCCGCTGTGAACGGTAGAAATTACCGGAATACCTACCGCCATCGCCTCCATCAGCGCCACCGGGATCCCCTCCATATCGCCGTCTCTTCCGGTGATCGACGGCAGCAAAAATACATCCGCCTGCTCAAGCATCTCCTTTACCTGATGACTGGGCTTAAAGCCAGGCATCTCAATCACATCATCAAGCTGATATTGCTCGATCAGCGTACGTAAACGACGCTCCCATGGGCCGATACCCAGGATGCGATAACGAAATGAAACGCCCTGCTCTTTTAACTGACGACAGGCCTCAATGGCGACGTGCAACCCTTTTTTCTCGGTTAGCCGGGCGACAGAGATAATCTCCAGCGGTGCGGCTGGCGATTTAAGTTGACGAGGGGTAAAACATGTCATGTCGATACCCATGCGCGAAACCGCAATTTTTTGCGGCGGACATCCCATATTTTTTAAACGTCCGGCCCAGAGATTGCTGATGGGTAACATCAAATCTCCACGTTGAAACAGTTGCTGATACTCAGGGGTATAGCGGGCAAGCACATCCCGATGCGAAACATCGACTCCGTGAAATACCGTGGCGATTTTTCCGCGGATCATTCCAATCTCACGCAGTTTGGCGGCCGTTACGCCTGCGGGGCCAAAATGAGCAATAAAGACATCAGCTTCAAACACCTGCGGATTCCCGCCGCAAATGGCCGCTAAAATCAGATTGCGCGCCTCCTCGCCATAGCGTGCAACATTAAGCGCTTTCCAGGTCGCTGCGCGGGTGAGACCGTGCAGAGCCGCCGCCGCCCTATATTTCAGCTTCGCCAGTTTGCTTTCCGGTTCATTCAGCAACCAGCGCGTTTTTTCACCCAGCCGATAGGTATTAAATGAGGCATGCGTATTTTCAAGATCGCCCTTCTGCAAAGCGACAATCTCCACGTCGTAGCCCATATCGATAAATGCGGTTATCTGATTGAGTACAAAGGTCTCAGAAGAGAGCGGAAATTTAAGCAGGAAAAAACCAATCTTCATTTTTCCCCCTCAATACGCGTTAAAACCGACTGCACCATGCGTACCCCGCGTTCGCGTTCGCGTGTCACAGCGTCCCCAAGTCGTATGTTCAGATCAGGTAACTGTCCGAGGGTATCGGCGACCTTTCCTTCCAGACTGCCATCGAGCAGATGGCGAATATCGACAGCCATCTCCGGCAACCCAAGTTGTTGCATGATCCCTGCCGATTTATGCTCGTAGTTAATGGCGATGGCAGGCGTCATAAAATTCATCGAGATGATGGCAGAGTGCAAGCGAGTCCCCACCGTCAGATCGCAGGCAGCCAGAATCTTCCCCATCTCCAGATCGTTAAGTTCATCCATCACCACGTGATATCGGGTAGGATCGTTAACATACTGGCGCAGGTTTAACGCCACCATGCGATCATCTTTGTTGTAACTATCAATACCGGTGCAGGTTGACAGTGCAATCACCTGATAACCTTCATCAAGGATGCGGTTCACCACCCCGGCAAAGGCTTGCTCATAGGCCTGCTGCGTTGTCCCCAGACGCTTATCAAAAGGCGCCAGCTCGCGCAATGTAATGGCAACGGTCTTCTGTTTAGCCGCCATGTCTAACCAGTGCTGTACCGCATAACCTGGCTCAAAATCCTCATGATGATTGTCGACCAGCCAGGCCGTATCCACGCCTGTTTCGACTTTATCCGTGGTAATTGCGCTACGCTTCATCAGATCAAGACTGACGGATTCACGTAAAATCAATGCATTACAGTGGCCAAACACGTAGTTCGCCAGTTGATTAAACTGCTCATCCTGGAATGGCCCCACGCTATGACCAATCATGTACAGCGGTTTTTTCGCCATAAACGAACACAACGCATGTTCAAACTGCGGCACACCATACAGATCGACAAAGAACGATCCGCCGACCTGGATGATGGCGTCATAGCGCGACAACAAACGAACAAAATCGGTAAAGCCCTGGGCGATAGCGATATTGCGCAGATTACCGGAGTCGGTAACACGCGAGAGCAGTACCTGATGCTGATAGCGACGACGCAGCACTTTCTTCACGCGCCCCATAACACCCGCTGCGTTGTTGTGTTGCTTCATCTGCGAATACAGCGGATCGCCCATCACCGGGCGGTTCAGCAACCACGAAGAGCTCACCGGGTAGCGGCTCATAACATCCACTTCAGTCTCAGGACGCAACGCGTTAATGGCATCCAGCAAACCGCGCAGGATCGCGCTATCCCCTCGGTTCCCGCAGGTATGGTTGCCCAAAATTAATAGTTTCATTATGACCTCTTAAAGCGTTGTTCTTATCCTGCACGGAGCAAGGTTTTCATTTTTTCACTGCGACAGAGCTGGCGTTTTATTTCCACCACCAGCGGATGACGCGACAGCACCATCATTAGCGCAAACGCCAGTGCCCCTGCCGCTATCTGGCTCCCCAACAACACGCCCAACGACAGTTGGCCATGCAGCATTACGCCCAGCGCATAGCTCACCACAAGGGTTGGCAAGGAGAGATACAACGGCAGCCAAAGACTGAGCATGTACTGGCGGTAGCTGGGGCCAAGAACAGGCTTAACCATCACGAAATAGCTGAGGACGGTGTTAATCACCTGGACCAGCAAAAAGCCCAGCGTCACGCCAATTGCCCCGGCCAGATGTCCACCGATGAAAATAGCGGGAATAAACAGAAAGGTTTTGAACACATTGAATTTAAAGCTGATATCGACCCGCGCTTTCGCCATCAGCAGTGAACCGATTGGATTCCCCACCGAGCGCAGCAGCCCAACAATGCACAGCAGTTGCAGGATGGGGATAATGCCGCTCCACTTCTCGCCGAATACCAGCGGCACCACGTTATTCGATACCACCATCAGTCCCAGTAGCGCCGGGAAGTTGATAATCCCAACCACCGACAGCAGCTTGTAAAAATTCACCCGTAGCTTTTCACTGTCGTCCTGGATTTTGGCAAACGCCGGAAACAGCACGCGGGTGATAATCGGGTTCAGTTTGATCGGGGGGACAACCGCCACATTCCAGGCGAGATTGAATCCGCCCGCCACGCCAGCTCCCAACGTGCGGGCTAAAACCAGCGTGGAAAGGTTGGTATTGATGTAATTGATGATGCTGTCTGCCGTCAGCCACGCACCAAAACGCAGATTCGACGAAACGGATGCCAGCGAAAAATGCAGCCCCGGACGGTAAATCCGGCGACCAAAATAGCCGAACAGCAGCGTACGTAGCGTACTGTTTACCAGATACCCGAGAATGGCCGTCAGTGCGAGCGGCCAGAAATGGGCACTGACTACGGTGAAGGTAAAACCAGCCAGTACCGAACTGGTTTCAATCATGCCAATTTTGTTGAAGGCCAGCTCTTTTTGCATCAGCGCACGAAACTGCTGCCCGTGCGGTATCACCACAAACGCCAGCGATAACGTTTTGATGAGCGGTGCCAGTTCTGGGTTATTAAGTACGCTGGCAATCGTCTCGCTCAGCAGAAACATCGCTACGCATACCACGATACCCAGCCCCACGTTGAGCCAGTACAGCGTGGTCAGTTCAAGATAGCCAATCTCTTTGCGCTGAATAATTGAGTTGGCAATACCAAAGTCAGACAACGTATCAGCCAGCGCGATGATCACCAGCGCCACGGTTAACAACCCGAACTGGTGGTTATCAATAATCCGTGCCAGTACGGTCATCTGGATAAGACCCAGACCAATGATGATCACCGTGGCAATCGCCGACCACTTTGCGCCGTTCAGCGTTTTTTCTCGTAAGCTCATGTTAATACGCCGCTTTGTTGACAAAGCCTTTGAATACCGTCAGAAAAACAATTTTGATATCGAACCACACGCTCCACTCGCGAATGTATTCGAGGTCAAACTCCACACGTTTTTCCATTTTTTCCAGCGTATCGGTTTCACCGCGCCAGCCGTTGATTTGTGCCCAACCGGTAATACCCGGTTTCACCTTATGGCGTAACATGTACCCCTCGATCAGCTGGCGGTACTGTTCGTTATGCGCCACCGCATGCGGGCGTGGCCCAACAATAGACATGCCCCCGGTCAGCACGTTAATAAACTGCGGCAGTTCATCGAGCGACGTTCGGCGCAGGAAATTCCCCACAGGGGTAACGCGCGGATCGTTTTGCGTCGCCTGCGTCACCACCGCGTCGTTTTCCATCACTTTCATCGAGCGAAATTTCCAGACTTTGATCGGTTTTCCGTCCATGCCATAACGGGTCTGGCGGAAAATCACCGGTCCTTTGGAGGTCAGTTTTACCAGTAGCGCTATGCCACACAGCACCGGAGAAATAAGCAGCAGGATCAGCGAAGCCAGCACGATATCTTCCGCGCGTTTCAACAGGCGATTGATCCCCGAGAGCGGCGTGTCATACAGCGGCACCACCGGAACGCCATTCATCTCTTCAATCCGTGAATGCAGAATGTTGAATGTAAAGACATCAGGAATAAGGATCACTGAGCAGGTAGTGTCGGCCAGATCGCGAACCAGTTTTTTGACGCTGGCGCCATCGCTCATCGACATGGCGATATAAACGTTATGAATACGTGAGGCTTTGGCGTCGTCCACCAGCTGTTGCAGATTACCGGCCCAGTCGCGGGAGTTTTTTCCAGGGATAGGATCGTGATAGACCCCCGCCACTTCAAATCCCAGCCACGGTTCATGGCGAAAGCTGTCCAATAGCATTTGTCCGGCGGGCAGATCCCCTGCCACCGCCACCCGGCGAGTGTTATACCCGCGATTACGCAACCATCCCGCGCCGTAGCGAATAAATGACCGGCTCAACACCAGGCCAACGCTGGATAGCAGATACCACGCCAGCCAGACGGCGAGACGGTTATCAAAATCGTTATTAAAGGCGATCAGACCTGCGCAAAAAATCAGACTCAGCGTCCAGTTTTGCAGCAACAGCACCAGCTCAGTGGAAATTTTGACACCGCGCCAGGAGCGATAAAAATCCGTTATGCCACCGAGCATCTGAAAAACGACCAGCGTGATCAGCGCCACCAGCAGGTGCATGTACAGGAAAGGCAAACCGCTTAATTCGCAGATTACCCACAACCCGCCAAACATGATGGTGATATCTGAAAAGCGTTGCACCATCGAAATTAACGACGCATTGGTTTTGGCGCGTTCGCGCTTTTTTAGATGTGTCATCGTGGTTCCTGTTAGTCACCCTTTGCCCAGCTTCGGGCAAAGGAAGCACCAGCATTACTGATTCAGTAACGCCAGAAGAGTGCGCGTTCGCGCTTCCATCAACGGAATATCTCCGCGCGATTCCACGTTCAGGCGCACCACCGGTTCGGTATTGGAAGAGCGTAAATTGAAGCGCCAGTCGACAAACGACATGCTGATACCGTCCGTTCTGTCCACCGACAGCGCCTCACGGGAAAAATGCTGCTCCACGCGCGCAATCGCTGCCGCCGGCTCTGCCAGCGTACTGTTTATTTCTCCGCTCGCCGGGTAGGCCACCATCCGGTCACGGACCAGTTCGCCCAGCGACTGTCCTTTCAGAGACAGCAGCTCCGCCACCAGCAGCCACGGGATCATTCCGCTGTCGCAATAGGCAAAATCGCGGAAATAGTGGTGCGCGCTCATTTCGCCACCATAAATGGCATCTTCGTGGCGCATCCGCTCTTTGATAAACGCGTGCCCGGTTTTTGACATCACCGGTTTACCGCCTGCCGCCGTCACCACATCCACGGTGTTCCAGGACAGGCGTGGGTCGTGGATAATTTTCGCCCCCGGATTCTTCTCCAGAAACGCTTCCGCCAGCAGGCCGACAATGTAGTAGCCCTCAATGAACTGACCTGTTTCATCGAACAGGAAGCAGCGGTCAAAATCACCGTCGAAGGCAATCCCCATATCCGCGCCGTGTTCAATCACTGCATGGCGCGTGTCGGCCCGGCATTCCGGCAGCAGAGGATTGGGAATACCGTTGGGGAAGTTGCCATCCGGCGTGTTGTGAATTTTGATGAACTCGACCGGCACACCCAGCGCCTTAAAACGGACTTCAATGGCGTCAACCACCGGACCTGCCGCGCCGTTGCCGGAATTGAGCACCAGCTTCATCGGTTTCAGGTTGGCGGGATTGATGTAACCCAGCAGGTGGTCAATGTAGGCATCACGGGCAGTAATGCGCTGGTAGCGGCCACGTTTTGTCTCATCAACCGTCGGGAAATCATTGGCTTCCGCCAGGCGCTGCACGTCGCGCAGACCGGTATCACCGCTGATGGGCCGCGCCCCTTCCCGCACCAGCTTCATACCGTTGTAATCCATCGGATTATGGCTGGCGGTGACTTCAATACCGCCGTCAATGCCCAGGTGGAAAGTGGCAAAATAAATCTCTTCAGTGCCCGACATACCAATATCCAGCACATCCACGCCCGCATCCTGCAGTCCTTTCGCCAGCGCCAGCTTCAGCGTCTCACTGGTCAGGCGCACATCGCCGCCGAGGACAATCGTTTTCGGCTTCAGGAACTCGCCGTAAGCGCGGCCAATACGCCACGCAATATCTTCATTCAGTTCTTCGCCCAGCCTGCCGCGAATATCGTAGGCTTTGAAACAGGTTAATTTCGTCATGATTTACCCTTCTTCAGGCAACAGGAGGCCCTGACTCTTAATGAGCCTTTTAATGAGTGTTAAATGCATTTCCCGGCGCGCTTCGCTTATCGAGCCTACGGTGCTGTAGGCTGGATAAGCGCAGCGCATCCGACATCAGGTACGCCCGTATCTGTCCGCAAACCGCACCACATCATCCTCATCGAGGTAAGATCCGGAGCGCACTTCAATCAGATCGAGCGGGATTTTCCCCGGGTTCTCCAGACAATGGGTCGCCCCCAGCGGAATATAGACAGACTCGTTTTCAGCGAGCAGTTTGATGTCGTCATTGATTGTCACCTTCGCGGTACCAGCCACCACAACCCAGTGTTCAGCCCGGTGATGATGCATCTGCACGGACAATCCCTCACCGGGTTTAACGGTAATCCGCTTCACCTGGTAACGGTCTCCGGCATCAATAGAGTCGTACTTGCCCCATGGACGGTAAACTTCACGGTGAATATGGTGTTCATGTCGTCCGTCAGCTTTAATTTGCTCCACCACTTTTTTGACGTCCTGCACCGCGTTGCGATCGGCGATCAGCACCGCATCTTTGGTCTGCACCACCACCAGATCCTTCACCCCGACGGTCGTCACCAGGCCAGACTCGGCATACACGTAGCTATTTTCCGTTTTATGGCTAATGACGTCACCATGATGCACATTACCTTCAGCGGTATGGGCGCTGATTTCCCACAGCGATGACCAGGAGCCAACATCGCTCCAGCCTGCGTTCATGGGCATCACCACCGCATCGGCCGTACATTCCATTACCGCATAGTCCACAGACTCTTCCGGGCAGGCGAGAAACGCCTGTTCATCAACGCGGATAAAATCGAGATCGGGATCAACCGTACTCATGGCGTTTTCGCAGGCCTCAAGAATGTCGGAGCGATATTTTTTCAGTTCTTCCAGATAGCGCCCAGCCCGGAACAGAAACATGCCGCTGTTCCAGTAGTAGTCGCCGCTCGCCACGTAAGCCTGCGCAGTTTCCAGATTGGGCTTTTCAACAAACTGCGCCACCTCAAAAGCCACGGCGTCGGTATTGGTCGGCGAAACCTCGCCGCGACGTATATAGCCGTAGCCGGTCTCCGGCTGGTCCGGCACGATACCAAACGTCACCAGCTTACCCGCGCTGGCATACGGCATTGCATTGCGAACCGCCTCTCGAAATGCCTCTTCATCGGCAATCATGTGATCGGCCGCCAATACCAACAGCAGCGGATCTTCCCCCGGACTTTGACGTTTTGCCGCCAGCGCGGCCAGCGCTATCGCCGGTGCCGTGTTACGTCCGGCGGGTTCGAGAATAATATTCTCAGTCAGCTTGTGCAGTTGCCGTAGCTGTTCCGCCACAATGAAACGGTGTTGTTCATTACAGATAACCACCGGGCTTTCACACTCCACGCCGTTCAGACGACAGATCGTTGTCTGCAGCATGGTGAGATCGCCTTTCAGACACAGGAACTGCTTTGGATACAGCACGCGGGACAGTGGCCATAAACGGCTACCCGAGCCACCGGCCATCACCACCGGAAAGAGTTTGTTTTGACTCATCATGTACCCCGAATATCTGCAATAAATTGGCTCAGCACGTTTTCTTTATCCAGCGTGCGTTCGGCATACTCACGTGCCACCGTGTTAACTTTTGGCATGGTTAGCGCCTGTTGAATCCCGCCAACCAGCGCATTCACTGATTCAGGCTCGACACACACCGCGATGCCTGGGTGAGCGTCACACAGCTGACCCAACTCGGTCTCAGGTTCGGCGGTAATCACCGCGTTACCGCCAACGGCGAGGATATTGGTCAGTTTGGAGGGCAATACGGCATCCGCCGCACCGCGCTTTTGTACCACCAGATGGCAGTCCGCCATCTTGAGCAGCGCAGGCAGCGCGTCATAAGATTGCAGCGGAAAGAAGATCACATTGTTCAGGCCGCGTTCGCCAGACATACTCTCCAGCCGCGCTTTACCCCCGCCCTGCCCGACAATCACAAACAGCCAGGGCTGTTCGCTCAACAGGGCCGCTGCGTCGATCACACTCTCCAGCCCTTGCTTTTCACCGATATTGCCTGAGTAGAGAATGATTTTTTTATCATCAGGCAAGCCCAGTTGCTGGCGCAACGCCAGAGCATCGGCATCGTTCACGTCACGAAAACGCGCTACTTCTGACCAGTTCGGAAAGAAAATGACCTTCTGTGCATCAACGCCCTTCTCCTGCGCTTTATTCATCATTGAGCGAGAAATGGTCGAAATATGATCCATATTCAACAGCCCACTGCGCTCAAAGGCGCTGGCCAGTTTTGCCACCGCGCCACGCTTGCCTTTGCCCGCCATGCCAAGCCCCAGCATGGCATCGACTTCGTAATCCTGAATATGCAGCAGCGTGCGCGCCCCGGACAGCTTCGCCAGCAGACGCATGCCCGGCGTACAAAACAGCGTTGGCACTACCCCAATGATGCGATCCGGCTTCCAGCGGCGCTGCGCCAGCAACGGGAAGAAACTGCTCAGGGCGAAACTACCTAAATGCAGCAGGCGCTTGAGCGTAGAAGGCTGCTCAGGCACATACAGCGGGCAACGCCAGACGATGGCATCGCCTTCTTCACGACGGTAGCGCCAGGATGAATAGCGACCGTTGACCTTCCACTGCGGATAATAAGGCGGCGCAGTTATCACCCGTACGTCATGCCCCTGTTGCGCCATCCACTCCACCATTTCACCGGTGTATTTACCGATACCGGTCAACTCCGGCGAATAGTTGATGCCATACACAAGGATCTTCATAGCCCGGGTACTCCGGCCTGACTCTTCTCACAGAAGTAAGCCCGGCTGTTGTCGTGCACGTGGTCACTGGCCAGGATCTCTTCAATTGCCAGCCAGCGGTACGCGTCATGTTGAACGTCAGGCAGTTGCAGGTCGTTTTCCGACACCCGCAGACGAAATCCCAGCACGATGTAATGCGTTGAGAAATCTTCCCCGGAAAAGTTGTCGTCATAGAAGTGCTGCCAGACCCCGTAAAACTCTGCAGCGGACAGCGGTAAACGTAACCCCAGCTCAGCGTCGGTCAGCCGCTCAAAGGCCGCGCGCAGCGGTTCATCTTTTTGCACCCGACCGCCGGGCACGAACCAGTACCCCTGCGCCGGACGATTGAGGCGCTTGCCAAGCAGAAATTCGCCGTGGGCGTTTTCCACGATCAAATCGATGGAAATCAGCGGAGTTGAACGTACAACGGTGGCAAAATCCTCATGACGTAAAAACATGCTTACCCCCGGTAACGCTGCTGGTTTTCAAGGAACCACTGATATGTACTGGCAAGCCCCGCTTCCAGAGATATCTCGTGATACCAGCCCAACTGATGCAGACGCGTAACATCGAGCAATTTGCGCGGCGTGCCGTCCGGTTTGCTGGCGTCAAACACCACGCGCCCCTTGTAACCCACGGCCTGCGCGATAGTCTGGGCCAGTTCACGGATGGTGCAGTCCACACCGGTGCCCACGTTGATATGCGACAGCATTGGTTGGGTATATTCCTGCAACACTTCCTGAGCCAGCTCCATCACGTGGATACTGGCCGCCGCCATATCGTCGACATGCAGAAATTCACGCATTGGCGTCCCGCTTCCCCACACCACCACATCCGGCGTATTTTGCTCGCGAGCCTCATGAAAGCGGCGCAGCAGCGCCGGGATCACATGCGAATTACTCGGATGAAAGTTGTCATGCGGTCCGTACAGATTGGTCGGCATCACCGAGCGATAATCGCGGCCATACTGTCGGTTATACGATTCGCACAGCTTGATACCGGCAATTTTGGCAATCGCATACGGCTCATTGGTCGGTTCAAGTGCCCCCTGCAACAGTTCACTTTCGGCGATTGGCTGGGTGGCTTGCTTGGGATAAATACAGGATGACCCGAGGAACAACAGTTTATTCACGTTATGCAGATGCGCCGCATGAATAATGTTGCTCTCAATCATCATATTTTCATAAATAAAATCAGCAGGATAAGTATTGTTCGCCACAATCCCTCCCACTTTTGCCGCCGCCAGATAAACCTGGTCAATACTTTCAGCGGCAAAGAACGCCTGCACCGCACCGGCGTCCAGCAGATTAAGCTGGTCGCGAGTACGCAGCACCAGTTCTACGTTATCTCGCTGCGCCAGTTGTCTGACGATGGCGGCCCCCACCATCCCGCGATGGCCCGCCACAAAAATACGTTGTGTCTTCATCCTCAGTACTCCAGCGCGATGGCGACCTCGTAACCGTGCGACTTGAGCAGGGAATGTTTCTTCGCCGCATCAAGATCGTTGGCAACCATTTCCGAGATCATCTGGCGCAGTGTGATTTCCGGTTTCCAGCCCAGTTTTTCATGTGCTTTGGCCGGGTCGCCCAGCAGCGTTTCCACCTCAGCCGGACGGAAGTAGCGCGGGTCAACGGCAATCATGACATCCCCGGGTTTCACCCCCGGCGCATCGTGTCCGGTCACAGAAACCACGATGCCTTTCTCATTCACGCCCTCGCCTTCAAAGCGCAATTTAATCCCCAACTGAGCGGCCGCCATTTCCACGAACTGGCGCACGGAATACTGCACGCCGGTGGCAATCACGAAATCTTCCGGCTTATCCTGCTGCAGCATCATCCACTGCATCCTGACGTAATCTTTGGCATGCCCCCAGTCGCGCAGTGAATCCATGTTGCCCAGGTACAGGCAAGACTCCAGCCCCTGAGCGATGTTGGCGATCGCCCGGGTAATTTTGCGAGTGACAAAGGTTTCGCCGCGGCGCGGAGATTCGTGGTTGAACAGAATGCCGTTACAGGCATACATACCGTAAGATTCACGGTAGTTAACGGTAATCCAGTAGGCGTAGAGCTTAGCTACCGCATACGGTGAACGCGGATAGAACGGCGTGGTCTCTTTCTGTGGAATTTCCTGTACCAGACCGTAGAGTTCTGAGGTGGAGGCCTGATAGAAACGGGTTTTCTTTTCCAGACCGAGGAAGCGGATAGCCTCCAGCAAACGCAACGTACCGATTGCATCAACGTCTGCGGTGTATTCCGGTGAATCAAACGACACCGCGACATGGCTCATGGCACCCAGGTTATAGACCTCATCCGGTTGGACCTCTTTTAAAATACGGGTCAGGTTGGATGAATCCGTCAAATCACCATAGTGCAGATGAAATTTGGGATTGCCTGAATGCGGATCCTGGTAGATGTGGTCCACACGTTCGGTGTTGAATGATGAAGCGCGACGCTTAATACCGTGTACTTCGTACCCTTTTTCCAGCAGGAGTTCTGCCAGGTAAGAACCATCCTGCCCGGTTACGCCAGTAATGAGAGCGACTTTTGACATGTTATAACCTCTTCAGTGATCCCCTCAGGGAGTAACTTTCTCGACGCGTTCGCGCGTGACTACTGCGGGATTTCCCCGACAAATGACATTTGCTGGCAGCGATTTAAATACGCTGCTTCGTGCTCCAACGACGGTGCCATCGCCAATCGTCACGCCAGGCGCGACAAAGACATCTGTCGCCAACCAGCATTTAGCGCCAACCACAATCGGCGTGGCGTTAATATCAAAATGTTGACTGGCATAATCATGACTCCCGGTGCATAAATAACTTTTTTGCGAAATAACCGCATGGGCGCCAATCGTAATATCACCTAACGTATATAAAACCGCGTCGTCACCCACCCAGGCATAATCTCCCAGGGTTAATTTCCACGGATAAGTAATTTTTACTGAAGGCCGAATGACTACGTTTTTTCCTATTTTTGCGCCAAACATTCGTAATAAAAATGCACGCCAGCGATACATAACCTGCGGTGACCAGCGAAATAATGTTGCTTGTACCGCCCACCATAATTGCACTTTAATAGCACCACCGCCGCGAAAACCTCCAGGCACTTTAAATCCGCTTAAGTCCTGCATAATATGCCCTTACGTTTTTCCATATAAGGTTTTTGTTTTACCGGTTGTGCGCAGACGTAAATATTCTGACAAACCGGTCCAAAAACCTGGCATGTGTAATATCTGGCGCTGTACTTTTTTGGCATCCCGACACAATTCCAGATTATTCGTCGTTGACACTCCGCCCATGGAAAACTCCGACACCAACCCGCTCAGCTTTTTAAAAGCGTAACCGGACTTGTATAATTGGGCTGCCAACGCGTAATCAGACGATATTTTATATTGCAAATCATAATGCCAGACATTCAGCCCTGAGAGCGGAAAGAATATCGCCTGATGACTGGCGGGCAGGCTGTGATAAATATACCAACCCGGTTTTGCCCGGCGCTTAATTTTGTTGCCATTGCCGAAATCCAGCAACGCATCGCCAATGACCATGGTTTGGTCGCTCTGCATTTTTAGCTGGCGGATAAAATGTGCCGCATCCGCATGCAGAATATCCCCGGAGTTGAGGAACAGTGCAAACCGTCCGCGCGCCATCGCGATGCCTTTGTTCATCGCATCATAGATGCCGTTATCCGGCTCGCTGACAAACCGTAACCGGTGTTCCCCACTGAGCCCTTCAAGAAACGCCGACGTACCATCCGAGGAGCCGCCATCAACAACAATCCACTCAAAACTGATATCACCCGCTTGCGCCAGATGTGCCAGCGATGCGTGAGTTTTGACGATCCCTTCCAGATTGCGAAAGGCGACGGTAATGATACTGAGCAGCATGTGAGTTACCTCGCGATATTCAGCGCCTTGCGCAATATAAACGGACACACAATTAAAAATGCGTATTCCGGACTAAATACTGAACCTGTAAAAAACAGTGACAACGGTGTAAAAAGATAAAGCTGCACCCGATAATTCTGATTATCGCCAAACGCATTGATCATCATTTTCATGACCTTCCCCATGTACCATAGGGCTAATATCACCGCGAACCATGAAAAATAAATAATCAGCAGATACAAACCATTGTCTATTGTTTTACCGACATCTGCACCGTTAAAAATTCCGAATGACGCAACGTATTCATAAAGTGAGCCAAATCTCACTACGCCATCAACATTCAGTAATGAATAACCGACCATCACCAATGGTCCTACGATACGATAATACGATGACGAACCTTCAGTTCCTAAATCACCAAGCCGCGTTGCGATGTACGGAAAAGCAAATATCACCCCAACTAAAAACACGCTTAATGAGATTATCGCCAGCGGTAGCTTCTTTTTTATCGCATCCTTATTCAGGTACTGGAACGCCCACTCCAGGAGATAAAACAAAATAAACGTCATCACCCCTGAAAAAGATCCTGATAATATTATCCCTGCCAGAATCATAGCATCGGACTTAGGTGTTTTGATACCAAACTGTTTGATGCTGAGCCAAATTGAGATTAACGCCAGAGCGAAGAATGCCGGTTCGAAATAGAGCGCAGTGGTACGTTTCCCACCAAACTTAATAAAGTTCAGAACATAGCTGTTACTGTAAATAAGATATTTCGAAATAACTTCCATTAAACTGCTGCCGCCGCTGAGAATTATCTGTGCCATTTCAACCGCAGCTAACCCCACCACCAGTCCCACCACCAGCCAGAAAAAACGCAAAATCTTAATGTAGTTATGCGGTGAAATGGTTTTGAAGCGAATACTCCACACCATGCCAATGATCACCACGGTATAAACAAACAGCATCGCTGACGTTACGTACTTGCTGGCATCCAGTGATTGGCCGAACAGGTAGTTAAACGCCGTCAGCCCGCCCCCTACCCCCAGCGCGATCATTAATTTTTTGATATTGATGCGCTCGACAAACAGCAACAACAGAACGGGCAAGAACGTGACGATGGTTATCGGGAAGCTCTCGCCAAGCTGGGCAAGTTTGACGTTAACCAGCAGATAAAGCAGCGGTAGCACCAGATAGCTACAGATTCTGATAGAACGAGACATATTCCTCCAGCATCTGTTGCCCACTGTATGCCACCCGACTGCGCTGACTGAACGCGGTAAGGGACGTGTCAAATACCGCCTGCGCAATGTCTGATTTTTTCAGTTGCACCAGTTGCATTACGTCCGCTTCGCTGAACGTTTTGCCGCCTGATTTAGCCAGCACTTCCTGCGCGGCATCGCTGTGCGTGGCAATTACCGGTACGCCGATGGAAAGCGCTTCACACAGAATCAGCGGGTAGTTATCGACACGGGAGCTGAACACCAGTCCATCCATCTGGTTAAGCGCACTCATCAACGTGCGCTTATCGCTCTCAAAACCGTGGTTGATGACGTTATCTCCCGCAAATGGCGAAAATTTGCCGAAGGTATGCAGCTCAATTTTGTCCCCAAGCGCGCTAATCGCTCGCACCAGTTGTTGACTAGTTTTGCCGTCATAGCGCAGGTCATGAGCTACCACGGCAATTTTCGGCCGACCGCTCTCCGCAGGCATCGCGGGTAGTTCGGCAAGAATGGCTTCAGTTGCCACATCAATACCGTTGTTAATAATGTGACATCGTCCCACGCCATACAGGCTGTTGAATGCCTCGGCCACATGCTGACTGGGTGAGATAAACTGGCAGCCCAGCGCCAGCATGGCGCGAAACATCTGCCGCTTGCCGGGCAACTGCTGATGGGCTTTATCGATTTTTACCGGCGGATAGTTGCTGAGCGTTGGGCATTTCTGGCAGCCCGTTTTCCAGCCTTCGCAGCCATCAGTAAAGGCACAGCGCCCGGTCACGCTCCAGTGATCGTGCAGCGTCCAGACGAAGGTGATATCCGATTTATGCGCCTTCACTTTTTGGCAAAAGGTCACCACCTCTTCCAGGTTCAACCAGTAGCTGTGCAACACATGAAAATGCAGTACCAGTGGGCCGCTGGTGCAGGTAACTTCACGGTATAACTTGTTGAGATTGCCAAACATGTCGCGGTTCGCGAAACGAAATAGCGCAATATTCGCCACCGATGTCAGACGCGGCGTATGTTTGATAACATGCGGATAATCCCTGTGGCTGGCGCTTTTCTTGCCACCTTTGCCATAGCCGTACACAAACCGCGACGACAGCCCTTTTTCCAGCGCGCGAAGATGCAAATCTAACGCCACGCCTGCCGCCCCACCTTCTGCGAGTCGCACATTAAACTGTAATATCTTCATTTTATTACCTTCACCCGTGCCTTCTCGCCCACGACCAGCGTATTGTCCGGAACGCTATCCACCACAACGCTCCCGGCGCCAATCGTCACGTTATCGCCAATAGCAACGTCGCCGAGCAGAGTGACATTGGCCCCCAACTCAACGCCGTTACCGATGACCGGACAGGATGGATCGTTGGCACCAAGATTGCCGATAGTAACGCCGTGGCGTAGGGTAAAATCATCCCCCGCCACCACGTGTTTATTGATAACCACCCCATAGCCATGATGGATGGTGAAACGACGACCGATTGATGCAGCAGCCTGAATTTCATAGCCAAACAGGCATTCGGTGATAAGGCGGTACATCACCAGTACCGGGGCAGCCCACAGGTTGTTTATGATGTTTTTTTTACGCCAGACGGAGCAAAAATGGGCAATCCGATAGGCCGCCACCATGCAGCAGGGGCGCAGACTCCAGCCGTTCGCGCGTAAATCTTCCAGCATACTTAGCGTCCTCGCAGTCCGTCGGCCAGACGCTTACTGTTGCGAACAGAAAGCAGCGTCAGCAGCGTGCGCCAGTTCATCCGTTTGTTGCGGATCTGATAGAGGGTAAACAGCTGATATTTCTTGCTGGCCCGGTCAAATTTGCCTTTGTGCTTGCGGTAAAACTGAAAGTAACCGGAGAATTTATTCGGCGATGAGGTAATACGCATCTCGCCGTGATTCACATGCAGGATCTGCGTCGCCTCTTTGACCTTCCACGGTTTGCCATACGCCACCACCATGCGCAGGAAGATGTCGTAATCCTGCGCCGCTTTCAGCGTGGTATCGAACAGGCATGCTTTAAACCGCCATGCCCAGGTAAATACCTGATTACCAATGATGTTGCGCTTATAAAACCTGCGGCGTGAATAAACGGACTTCGGATAGAGCGGCAGACTGGTCGGCTGCGAATACACTTCGCCCTCACAGACATAGTCATTGGCATACAGAAACGCCCGTGTGACCAGTTGATGCCGATACTGCAGGAACACGCTCAGGCGGTTCGGCGTCCATTCATCATCATCATCAATCCCCGTAATATATTGCCCGTTGGCCAGCATAATGGCCTGATTACGCACCGCGCAGGCCCCGGAGTTGGTGGAATTATGCGTATACGACACGCGCGGATCGTTGAGTTCCTCAACAAACTGCTGCAACTGCTCATATGAGGAAGAGCAATCATCCACAATGATCATCTCCCAGTGAGGGTAGTCCTGGCGCAACACCGATTTAATCGCCCGAATGGCCAGCTGCTGGCGGTTCCAGGTTGGCATATAAATTGAAATTAGCGGGTTTTCTGTCGTCATTTTCGTTTCCGGATAGATACGCTTTTGTAGGCCGGATAAGGCGTTTTCGCCGCATCCGGCAGGGTTGGTGATTTATTTCGCATCCGACGTGTATTCGTATTCGTAGTAGCCGTAATCCTGATACCCGCTGGCACGGCGGAAGATCGAGTTGAGGATCACCCCTTTCACCTGAATGCCGTTTTGCTCGAAGCGACTCAGGCTGGTTTCCACCTCTTTCAGCGTGTTGACCGCATAACGCGCCACCATCAGCGTGGTGCCGACGTGACGCCCCACGATGGCCGCGTCGGTCACCGCCAGAATTGGTGGGGTGTCAATCAACACCAGGTCATAGTGCGAGCTGGCCCAGGCAATCAGTTCGCCGAAACGTTCGCTCATCAACAGCTCGGAAGGATTGGGAGGGATTTGACCACGAGGGATCAGATCAAAATGCGGAATCGATGTCGGTTTGGCGCTGGATGAGATATCCCCCTTGCCAATCAGGATCTCAGACAGGCCGTTGACGTTATTGGTCCCCAGCAGTTCGTGGGTATAGCCTTTGCGCATATCGCAGTCGATCAACAGCACGCGTTTGTTGGTCTGGCTGATGACTGCCGCCAGGTTGGCGCAGACAAACGTTTTGCCAATCGACGGGCTGACGCCGGTCAGCATCAATACGTTGTTACGCGCCTGCATCATGGCAAAGTGCAGGCTGGTACGCAGGCTACGGACCGCTTCTATGGCGAGATCGGTTGGATTACCCACGGCCAACAGCTGGCTTTGCTTGTAGCGTTTCACACCTTTAATGGTCTGAACGTTATCACGTGCTTTTTGCCATTCGGACAGCGGAATACTGGCATACACGCTGATACCATGCTCTTCCAGCGCCTGCGGGCTTTCAATACCGCGATTAAACAGAGAACGCAGCAGTACGCCCACCACCGAAAGCATCAAACCGAGAATGATACTGCCGAGAATAATCAGCGCCGTTTTCGGCTTCAGCACGCCAGGCTGGGCAATCGCGGGATCGACAATGCGCACATCGCCAACCGTACTGGCCTCGGTAATCTTCAGTTCCTGTTGCTTGTTCAGCAACTGCATATAGACCTGCTGACCGGACTCCACATCACGCGTCAGACGAACAATTTCCTGCTGCGTTTTCGGCATCGCCGTTACGCGCCCGTTCAGCTTACTTTTCTCATCTTCCAGCGCCTGGCGTTTTTCCAGCAGCGTGCGGTACGCCGGATGCGCTTTGGTGAACAGCTTGGAAATCTCCGCTTCTTTGAAGGTCAGTTCATTCAGTTGCGCATCGATATTCACCATCGAATCCAGCACCGCTTTGGCTTCCAGCGGCAAATCCACGGAGTCTTTATCCTGACGAAAGGCGTTCAGCTTGTTTTCAGCAACGTCCAGCCGATTACGCACCTCAGGCAGTTGCTTTGCCAGAAACGCCAGACTTTTGGCGGCCTCTTCAGATTTACGTTCCACGTTTTGTTGCAGATAGTTGCGGGTAATACTGTCGAGGATCTGGCGGATTTGCTCGCGGTCTTCACCGGTAAAGGTCAGGCTCAATACGCCGGTGTCTTTGCCTGTTTCCGCCACCATCAGATTATTTTGCAGGGTGTTTATCATGCCCAGCGTGGAGAATTTGCTGACGGTAAATTGGCTCTCCGGGCTGGCATGAATCGCCTCAACCAGCATCGTCACGCCATCGTGTTCCAACACTTTGCCGACTTGCCCCCGGGCGCTAAAACCCCCGTCACTCACCAGTTGATAGCTTGTGTCATTCAGAACATTGAGCGTGAAGGTCTGTTCATTCATTGCCTTTGGCAGCGTGAAGGTGGTCACATTAACCGTTTCGTTCTGGCGGCCCATCAGCCGGTCCCAGCCCGCGCCAAAAATAGGGAATGTATCTTTGGTAACGGCGATATCGAGGTTAAGATCGTCTACCGTTTTCCCTAATACCAGACGCGACTGGATGAGCTGAATTTCCGCTTCCGAGGCCGGCGGTTTGTTCGACAACGCCGAGCCAATATCCTGCACCAGTGAATTTCCGGTATTTTGCTCAATTTGCACCAGCGCGTCCGCACTGTAGATGGGTGTGGCGAACAGCGTGTAGACCGCGGCGCACAATGCAAAAGCCGCGGTAATGCCAAGTACCCACCAGCGGGCTTCCACCACCGTTGCGACCAGACGACCAATATCGATTTCATCATTGCCGGTTACCGGCGCAGCAGACTGTTTAACTTTTTCTGTCATTGTTTTCCCTGCTCTGCGTTCAGTGCCTGAGCCCATTGGCGGGCAGACCGTTCAAGTAATGCGTACACCGCGTCAAACGCATCACGGCTTTTACGATACGGATCGGGAATTTCGCGCTCGCTGTCCCAGTGCCCAAAAAGCATCACTTTGCCACGCATCTCCGGTACCATTTCACACAGGGCAGAGATATGGCGCTTCTCCATGGTCAGGATCAGGTCATACTCCCGGCACATTCGTCCCGAGATCTGCCGGGCACAATGATTATCCAGTGACAGGTTGTGCGCCTGTGCCACGCTAATAGCACACGGATCCGCGCCTTTCCCCACCAGCGCCCCAAGACCGGCTGAAGAGACCGTTAACGCCGGATGAAATTGCCTTAATAAGCGCTCTGCCGTCGGGGAACGACAAATGTTCCCCACACAGACAACTAAGATTTTGTTAAACATGATGATTACCAGTTGTGAAGGTCGCTGGCCGTGTCCGTCATATAGCGAACACCGCTAATAGTCGGCAGCAACTGATTGATCAAACGGTTCCAGCGAGCAACCGGCGCGGTAGTGACGTACACCACATCGTATGGCTGGAGTCGGAATGATGTTGCCATCACCAGCGACGTCGCATCGGACATATCAAGCTGATAGATATTGGCGATCTTGCCGTTGTTCCCGCCCTCGCCTTTCAATGGTCGAATAACGAAAATGCCGCTGGCATTGGAGGTAGTCAGGTCAATACCTTCGGCATTGCCCAGCGCTTCGGTAAGCGTCATGCCGCTGAAGTCCATTTTGAGGGTGCTCTGTTTTTTCACTTCTCCCATTACGAAGACTTTCAGATCGTCATTACGCGGAACAAACAGAATGTCGCCAGGATAGAGCAGCCGGTTCTGGCTCAGGTCGCCATTTTGCATCAGCGCTTGCAGTGAAATACGTTGCTCCTGCCCTTTATGAGTCAGCACAACGTTGCGCCAATCTGCTGCCTCGGTGAGACCGCCAGCGGCGTTAATGGCATCGAGAACGGTAAGCGGCACGTTGGTGATGGCCTGCTGGCCGGTTTTGTTCACCTGCCCGGAGACATAGGCCTTCTGCGAGCGGAAAGCGGCGATATTAACGTCCACCTGCGGGTCAGCAATGTACTTCGCTAAGCGCCCGGTAATATCACTACGAATCTCTGCCAACGTTTTTCCCACCACGCTGACTTTGCCGATGTAGGGGTAAAACATGGTGCCATCAGGCTGCACCCAGTTGCCGGTATCGCTTGAGCTACGGTACTGCCCGGCCGGCGTGGTGAGTTCAGGATGGTCCCAGACGGTCACATTCAGGACATCCCCCGGGCCGACCCGGTACTGATATCCGGAAATCTCCTGGTCCAGCGACATATTAGGCTGGGCAACATTTGGTCGAGGACGTAATTGTTCGACCAGCCGTGGCGTGAGTGGATAAACATTCACCATGCGATCGATATCAAAATCAGCGTCCTGCTGTTTAATCACATCTTTGCCCATCGTAGACATATTGCTGCCCGGAAGCACGGTACAACCGTTTATCAAGATCACCGATACCAATACTGGCATCAATTTAAGTTTGGATTTCATCATTGATTATTTATCACTTTGGCAGAGTATTTATCACATGCAATCTAAATAGCGACTTCGCCTGTACGTATTTACCTTGCCGTTAATTGAAATGGAATTTAACTGGCATCAGTCCTAAAAAAAATGAATTCATCTGCGGTCTCTTGACAGAATAATTTAGGCTTGTTTCAGGCGACCAGACACGCTACCGCCCCTGGCTTCACTAGCTACCAATGCACTGATTAATTTAAATTTTTATCTTCTCCTTTATTTTCATCACATTTACAGCGTTAACGCATCGGGAATGGCGCCACTGATTGATGAGGAAATATTTATCTTTTGATTATTACCGCAAGAATTGTTGCAGCTATGCGAATATCAGGCAAGATAACAAACCGCCGATACCTGGCTTTTAAGATTAATATTAAGCGTCGGTTTTATATATTTTTAGGATTTTATTGATATTGACAATATTGATATAGAAATATTCCACCTGCGATATTTCCTAAATATATTTAGATTAATAAAATCATTTCCTGTAGTTACATTAAGGCTATTATCCTGCATCAGTTCTGATATAACCGACAGAGAAATCCCTTCTCGCCATTGCATTTTTCGCCAGTTTTACCCATGATCGAATTGTGACAATTGTCATACAACTATGGGTATAGCATTTACTATGGAATGGATTGCCGATCCGTCAATCTGGGCCGGACTGGTCACGTTAATCGTGATCGAACTTGTTCTTGGCATTGATAATCTTGTTTTTATTGCCATCCTCGCGGAGAAACTACCTCCTGCCCAGCGGGATAAGGCGCGTATTACCGGGCTACTGCTGGCGATGGTTATGCGCCTGCTGCTGCTGGCATCAATATCCTGGCTGGTAACGCTGACCACGCCGCTGTTCAGCATTCGCGATCTCAGCTTCAGCGCCCGCGATCTGATCATGCTGTTCGGTGGTTTCTTCCTGCTGTTTAAAGCCACTATGGAGCTCAACGAACGGCTGGAAGGGAAAGACAGCGATAACCCCACCCAGCGTAAAGGCGCTAAGTTCTGGGGTGTGGTCGCGCAGATCGTGGTGCTTGACGCCATCTTCTCTCTGGATTCCGTCATTACCGCTGTTGGCATGGTCGATCACCTGGCGGTGATGATGGCGGCAGTCATTATTGCCATCAGCCTGATGTTGCTGGCCAGCAAGTCGCTGACGCGCTTTGTTAACAGCCATCCAACTATTGTTATTCTGTGTCTGAGCTTCCTGCTGATGATTGGTTTCAGTCTGGTGGCCGAAGGGTTTGGTTTCCATATCCCGAAAGGTTACCTGTACGCAGCCATCGGCTTCTCGGTCATGATCGAAGCATTGAACCAGTTGGCTATCTTTAACCGTCGTCGCTTCCTCTCAGCCAACCATACTCTGCGCCAGCGCACCGCCGAGGCGGTAATGCGGCTGCTGAGCGGGCAAAAAGAAGATGCCGAACTGGATGCCGAAACCGCGGCGATGCTGGCGGATCATCATGAAGGTCAGATTTTTGCGCCTCAGGAGCGGCGGATGATTGAACGTGTGCTGAACTTCAATCAGCGTACCGTCAGCAGTATCATGACCTCGCGCCATGATATTGAACATATCGACCTCAATGCGCCCGAAGCAGAAATCCGCGCCTTACTGGAAAAAAACCAGCATACGCGTCTGGTGGTCACTGGCGAAGACGAGCAGGAGGAGCTGCTGGGCGTGGTGCATGTCATCGATTTACTGCAACAGTCTCTGCGCGGCGAACCGCTCGACCTGCGCGTCTTGATTCGCCAGCCGCTGGTGTTCCCGGAGACCTTGCCGCTGCTTCCGGCGCTTGAGCAGTTCCGTAATGCCCGCACGCATTTCGCGTTTGTAGCCGATGAATTTGGTTCCGTCGAAGGGATTGTGACGCTGAGTGATGTGATGGAAACCATCGCCGGCAATCTGCCAAACGAGGTAGAGGAAATCGACGCCCGTCATGATATTCAGAAAAACGCCGATGGTTCGTGGACCGCTAACGGACATATGCCACTGGAAGACCTGGTGCAGTACGTGCCTATCCCGTTAGACGATAAGCGTGAGTATCACACCATTGCCGGACTGTTAATGGAGTATTTGCAGCGCATCCCGAAAACCGGGGAGGAAGTCCAGGTTGGCGACTATCGGCTAAAAACCCTGCAGGTGGAAAATCATCGCGTGCAAAAGGTCCAGCTGATACCGCTACACAGTGAAGAAGAGATGGATTACGAGGTGTAAGTCACGAGCCGGATGGGGCATTAGCCACCATCCGGCAATATGAATCAGAGCTTATCCAGCAACTTTTTAACATCTTTGCCGTTGCGGGAATCTTTATTGCGATCTGCCCAGTCATTCAGACGACGTTTTGCTTCATCCTGCAGATGCTTACGCAAAAGCTGATCAACTTGCAGGCTGTAGTTCAGTGATTGCCACTGGCCATAGACCCTGAGAGGAACCGGGGTGGCCTTCAGGAAACTAATCAACTTACTTTCGCCATCCCAACCGCCCAGCACGCGAATGTTAAACAGCGTGTCGCAATTCTGCTTCACCAGATCTAACGTTCCTTTGCCGGTTAGCGCCAACATCGCGGACTCCCCTGCCATGTTATCCAGCGTCACCTCACCGTTATCCAGACTCATATCGGTTACAAAATGATCCAACCGGGTCACGTTATCGAGGTTTTGCTGAGATTTAACATCCCCACCGCTGCGTTCTACAGCCTGTTGAATCATCTGCTGGAAGTTCATCCCTTCCATTCGCGTATCGTTCATTTCGACATGGGCCTGCCCTTGCCAGCTATGGCGAAACGCCTGGGCGTCAATATCTGAGCCGGAAAAATCTCCCGCCAGCGACAGCTTGCCGGTGAGTGCGATGGGGTAATCAAAGGCCTTCAAAATAGTGCCAATTTCCACACCTTCCAGGCGCGGATGAAAGACCGCTCGCGGTTCTCCCTTTCTGGCATCCAGCGTGCCGGGCAGTGAGATCAGCCCGCCATCACTTTTTCCCTGCAACTGCGCAATGTTCAGTAAGCCGAACTGGTTGTCTATTTTTGCCGAAACATTCTCAAACGCCATTTTCCGCCACAGCACTTTGTCAGCCTGCAAAGCGATGTCTGCCGAAAAACCCTTGAGTCCCTGATACGAAACGGCATCAACCTGGGAAGCAATGACGGGGCGCGCCAGCGTTGACTGACTCTGACCTTGCTGAACGTCACCTTTTGCTGTCGCCGCTGCGTCATGTTGTACGAGCAGGTTATCCAGATTGAGCTGACCAAATTTCAGGTCGACGGCCCATTCCGGTTTTTCCAACAAGGATACGTGTGCTTGCCCGGAGAACGAAGAGTCATTGGCGGTCAAATTTATCTGACTAAACGAAAGCTGTTTTTTCTCTTCCAGCCATTGTGTCTGAAGATGTCCCTGACCGTTGATCCCCTGGGGCGGCAAATCGGCCCCCTGCAATTGCCAGCTTAACTGCTCGATATTCGCAGATAAGTTGTGCGGATAATCGGAGGCATCGACCGTGCCGTTAAAGGATAACGCGAGATCGCGCTGATCGCGGTTCACACGCCCGGAAAAATCAAACGTGCCGCGGTGCTGGCTATCTTGTTCCATCTCCAGACGAATATCACGAACAGTAACTTGTTCATCGTCTTCATGCTGGAATACCAGAACACTGTCGGCAACCCGCAAACGGGCGATATCAAACGACCATCCTTTGTCTTCCGCCAGATCGGGCAACATATTGTCTTTTGGGGCAACAGGTGCATCTTTGCCGCGTACCGCCTCAGTTTGCGGGGTCAGTTGAATCACTGCGCCTTTGAGCATCACCTGCTTCACGCTGAGCTGGTGGCTCAACAGCGGCCATAACGCAACGTCAAGACGCATATTGTCGGCACGAACCAGAGGTTCGCTGGCACCTTCAGCCGTTAACACCACTCGCCCTGAGAGGATACTCAGTTGCGGCCATACGTGCCAACGCAGGGGGCCATCCAACTGCAGCTGATACCCGCTACGTGCGGCAACCTGCTTGACCATATACGCGCGGAAATCATTCGGATTCACCAACAGTACTAACGCAGAAAAGCCGGCCACCAGCACGACCAGAAGAATCATCAGCGTCGTCAGAAATCGTCTCATGCTATCCCCAATGGACTGATAAACACTCAGTCTTTATCGATCCGGCTGGCAACGGCGCCCTGCTGGTCGCGATACTTCGCATCCTGACGACGGTTGTATGGTCGCGCTGCCGGACCGGAAAGCGGTTCGAAACTTAGCGCGCCAATCGGCATGCCCGGACGCAGAGCCAGCGGTAATTTTCCGGAGTTGTAAAACTCCAGTACGATACAGCCAGACCAGCCCGGATCGATACGGTGTGCGGTGACGTGTACCATCAGTCCCAGACGCGCCAGAGATGAACGGCCATCTAACCAACCGACGAGATCGGAAGGCAGCGTCACGGATTCGAATGTTACTGCCAGCGCAAGCTCACCCGGATGCAAGAAGAATGCCTCGCCGTCCTTGAGGACGATTTCATCACTCATCACGCGATCCAGCGCGGCGCTGACTTCATCTTTCGGTCCGCTCAAATCGATATACGCCGCCGTATGACCGCGGAACGTACGGAATTTGTTGCCAAGACGCACATCTACCGTGGCGCCATTGATTCGCTCGACAGGAGGGCGTGGAGTGATCGACAGGCGACCTTCATCCAACCAGGCTTCAATATCTCGGTCACATAAACGCATGGCACTTTCTCCTTTCGTGCTTCAAACCCTTAATGCCAGGTGCGTTAAGGGTGAACCAGGTTATCACTGAACGGTACACAATTCGCTGAACTTATTCAAAGAACTGACTGATTTTAGCCTTCAGAATATCGATGGCGATGCGGTTTTTACCCCCGCGCGGCACAATGATGTCGGCGTATTGCTTTGAAGGCTCAATAAATTGCAGGAACATTGGACGGACGGTTTTCTGGTATTGCGCCATCACCGAATCCATTGAACGACCACGTTCATTCACATCGCGCTTGATACGGCGCATCAGACAAATATCCAGCGGCGTATCAACAAAAATAGAAAAGTTCATCTCATCGCGCAAACGCGCATCCGTCAGCAGCAAAATGCCTTCCAGGATAATGACTTTCTTCGGTTCGATATGAATAGTGTCTTGCGTACGCGTGTGCTCAACATAGCTATAAACCGGCAGCTCAATGGCAGAGCCGCGTTTCAGCGTTTGCAGATGTTGAAACAGCAGGCTGTGGTCCATCGCGTTCGGATGGTCGTAGTTGGTTTTTACGCGTTCTTCCATCGACAGATGGCTTTGATCTTTGTAATAGCTGTCTTCGGGAATAACGCCAATATGTTCGTCACCGACTTGTTCACGCAATTCGCGATAAAGAGTACTGGCAATAAGGCTCTTGCCGGAAGCCGATGCGCCGGCAATGCCGATAATGACGCACTGATGGGACTGATCAGTCATAAATTTAGCGACCTGATTAACCTGGATGTAAGGAAGGGCGGCGCCGAAACGCCAAACGCGGCAATTATAGGGATTTCAGCGGCGCGATGCCACCCCAGGCTGCACCAATGCTGTCCCTGTCGCAAATTAAAATGGTCAGATTTAGAACAGCCGCTATATTTATTCACCTGCCTTAGGAATTAATAGCTTGGGAGTGTTAATTTATGAGCAGCTGGCGTATAAATTGTAAATTGTTTGTACTAGCATAATCCCAGATTAAATGTGATGCGTCCGGCATCTCTGCTGGGCGACAACGGCTATTTGGGTAGAGTGGTAATGAGTAAACAATCCCAACATGTTTTAGTTACCTTACCCCATCCTCTACTGCGCCTGGCCAGTTTAGGTCTGGTGGCTTTCATCTTTACGTTGTTTTCGCTGGAACTATCACGTTACGGCGCACAGCTTGCCCCTCTGTGGTTTCCAACCTCTATCATGATGGTGGCTTTTTACCGTCACGCGGGAAAGATGTGGCCTGGGATCGCGCTGGCTTGCTCATTCGGTAGCATCGGCGCCTCTTTACTTTTTTTCCCCGGACAGTCGCTTAATTTCTCCTATACGGTCATTAACATTATTGAGGCTGTTGTTGGCGCAATGTTATTGCGTAAACTGCTGCCCTGGTACAATCCCTTACAAAATTTGAATGACTGGGCGCGCCTGGCATTTTGTAGCGCGGTTGTTCCACCACTGTTGGGCGGCATTTTGATGTGGTTGTTGCTGCCGAAGGACACGTCGTTAAATACCTTTCTCATTTGGGTACTGTCAGAATCCATTGGCGCACTGGCGTTGGTGCCGTTAGGTTTACTGTTTAAACCACATTACCTGTTGCGCCATCGCGACCCGCGATTATTGCTTGAGACCCTGATTACCCTGCTGGTGACCTTAACGCTCAGTTGGCTGTCCATGATGTACATTCCATGGCCATTTACCTGCGTTATTGTCCTGCTGATGTGGAGCGCTGTCCGTCTGCCGCGTATGGAGGCGTTTTTAATATTCCTCAGCACCGTGATGATGGTTTCGCTGATGCTGGCTGCCGACCCTTCGCTGCTTTACACCCCGAAACCGAACATGATGACGGACATCCCCTGGTTGCCGTTTTTGATGATCCTGTTGCCAGCTAATATGATGACCATGGTGATGTACGCGTTTCGAGCCGAACGCAAGCACATTTCAGAAAGCGAGTCACGCTTTCGCAACGCCATGGAATATTCCGCGATTGGCATGGCGTTAGTCGGTACCGAGGGGCAATGGTTACAGGCCAATAAAGCCTTGTGTCAGTTTCTGGGCTATAGCCAGGAGGAGTTACGTTCACTGACCTTCCAGCAATTAACCTGGCCGGAAGATTTGAATAACGACATTGAACAGCTGAACATGCTGGCACGCGGAGAGATTAATAGCTATTCCATGGAAAAACGCTATTACACCCGTTCGGGCGACGTCGTCTGGGCGTTGCTGGCCGTTTCGTTGGTGCGTCATAGCGACAATACCCCACTCTATTTTATCGCGCAGGTTGAGGACATTAACGACCTGAAGCATACCGAGTGGATTAACAAACGGTTGATGGAGCGCATTACCCTCGCCAATGAAGCCGGGGGGATTGGGATTTGGGAATGGGAACTACAGCCTGACGTGATCAGCTGGGATAAACGGATGTTCGATCTCTACGAAGTTCCTGCGCATATCAAGCCCAGTTGGCAAGTCTGGTATGAGTGCGTGGTACCCGAAGATCGTGAGTACGCCGAAAATGTGATTCGTGATTCACTGGCCGCACGGGCTCCGTTTAAGCTTGAGTTTCGTATCGCGGTAAAAGATGGCATACGCCATATCCGTTCGTTGGCCAACCGGGTACTGAATAAAGACGGTGAAGTTGAACGCTTACTTGGTATCAATATGGATATGACCGAAGTCAAGCAGCTTAACGAAGCGCTGTTTCAGGAAAAAGAGCGCCTGCACATTACGCTGGATTCAATCGGCGAAGCGGTGATTTGTATTGATGTCGATATGAACGTGACCTTTATGAATCCGGTTGCTGAGAAAATGAGCGGCTGGCAGCAGGACAGTGCCATCGGCATTCCGCTATTGACGGTACTACATATTACTTTTGGCGAGAACGGTCCGCTGATGGAAAATATCTACAGTGCTGACATGTCGCGTACGGCAATCGAACAGGAAGTGGTCCTGCATTGTCGTAACGGCAACAGTTATGACATTCAGTACAGCATCACGCCCCTCAGCACCCTCGACGGCGGCAGCATTGGCTCGGTGTTGGTTATTCAGGACGTTACCGAGTCGCGGAAGATGCTCCGCCAGCTTAGCTACAGCGCCTCGCATGATGACCTGACGCAGTTGGCAAACCGGGTCAGCTTCGAAAACCATCTCAAGCAGTTGCTGCATTCGGTACACGACACGCACCAGCGCCATGTGTTGGTTTTTATCGATTTGGATCGTTTTAAAGCAGTGAACGACAGCGCGGGTCATGCCGCAGGCGATGCCCTGCTGCGTGAACTCTCAGCGCTTATGCTCAGCATGTTGCGATCCAGCGATATGCTGGCGCGCCTGGGCGGCGACGAGTTTGGTCTGTTGCTACCGGATTGTAATATCGAAAGCGCTCGCTTTATTTCAGGTCGCGTCATCAGCGCCATTAATGATTACCACTTCATGTGGGAAGGCCGCTTACACCGTATTGGCGCCAGCGCAGGGATTACGCTCATTGATGAGAAAAACCATGTCGCCAGCGACGTCATGTCTCAAGCGGATATTGCCTGTTATGCGGCGAAAAACAGTGGGCGTGGACGCGTCTGCGTTTATGAACCGCAGCAAAGCCAGGGTCATGCCGCGCGTAGTCAACTGACATTGGATGAACAAAGACACACCATTATGCACAACCCAATGCTGATGATCGCCAGAGGTGTGGCTTCCCCGCGTATACCGGAGACGTTTAGCTTCTGGATTATTTCGCTTCGCTTAGGCACCGCTGAGGGTGAAGTCATTGAGGAGCAAGCCTTCCGCGCCGGGCTGGTCGATCCCGCGTTAAGCAAGGCACTTGACCGTCGGGTATTTAGCGAGTTCTTCCAGAACTCTGCCCAAGCAGTAGCCAGTAAGGGCCTCAGTATTGCCCTGCCCCTTTCCGCCGTCGGCCTGCTCAACACAGAACTTATCGATGAGCTGCTGGAGCACTTGCAACGCAGTCCACTACCGCCGCGATTGCTGCATCTGACCGTTCCGGCAAGCGTCTTCAAAACCAACCCAACGCAGGCTATATCCGCCCTGCATCGACTGCGTCAGTACGGTTGTCGAATTGTATTAAGTCAGGTTGGTCGCGATTTAGAGCTCTTTGACAACCTGAAATATCGCATTGTCGATTACCTGTTGCTCGACAGCGAGCTAAGTGCCAGCGCTCCCGGCAACCTGATCGACGAAATGTGGGTGTCCATTATCCAGGGTCATGCCCAGCGTCTGGACATAAAAACTATCGCCGGGCCGGTGCAGTTGCCACTTATAATGGATACGCTTTCTGGCATCGGTGTTGATATGATTTATGGCGATATTATTGCCGACGCCCAACCGCTGGATCTGTTACTGAATACCAGTAATTTCGCCATCAACTGACGGCTGCCAGCCATCCGTATACCAGATATGCAACAGCGCATAGGAGCGCCAGGGTTTCCAGCGCTCTGCATACCGTCGGATCTGGGCCGGTGTCATGCCGGGAAAACGCTGCTTAATCAGATAGTCATCCGGCAGAAAAACATCTTTCGCCTGCCAACCACGTAGCGCGAAATAGTTGGCGGTCCAGCGCCCTATCCCGGGAAACGTTTGTAGCTGCTTAACGCCTTGTTCGATATCGGCAGGGGCTGTTGTCGCGAGCGTTCCTTCAAGGGTTGCATGAGCCAGGTGGATCAACGCTTCAGCGCGTTTGAGTGGCATTCCTAACGCTTTCAGGTGCAGCGGATCGGCATTGGCAAGCGCTTCCGGCGTAGGAAAACACACATACTCGGGCACATCCTCCAGCGCTTCCCCGTAAGCGTGCGCCACTTTCGCCGTCAGTTTCGCGGCCATCAATACGCTGACTAACTGCCCTAAAATCGCCCGCACCCCTTGCTCAAACGCATCGACACATCCCGGCAGGCGCAGTCCCGGACGCGCCGCACCGAGGCTACCCAGCGCGGCGATAATTTGCTGCGGGCAACAGCCAAGATCGAACAAGCGCGTTATTTTTGCCAGGCACTCGGAAGCTACCGGCTGTAACCCTGTGCTCAACGTCACGTGTAGCACGTTGGCGTGCAGATCCGGGACAACGCGCACCAGACCACGATGCTCCCCTACGGACAGGCTTCTGACATAGCTCAGTTCCTCTACGGTTTCGACACCTTCAACCGCACGGGCGGCAAGAAACCCCAGCATCCAGGGCCAGTCATAAGGCGGTTGCCAGCTCAGCGTGAACATTCAGTTTTCCTTTTTACGCAAACCTACAGCATAAACGGTATTCAATCAGTACGCCTTGCTTTCATATTCCAGTTGTCGGGGCGTCAACTATTCGTTAAAGTCACGCCCCTTCTTCACTGGCATGGGGATTTTTACGGTGTTTATTGGTTTTGACTACGGTACGGCAAACTGTTCAGTGGCCGTTATGCGTGATGGGCAGCCTCACCTGCTCAAAATGGAAAATAACAGCACGTTGCTACCCTCAATGTTGTGCGCACCAACGCGCGAAGCGGTTAGCGAGTGGCTGTATCGCCATCACGACATCCCAACTACGGACGATGAAACGCAGGCGCTGCTTCGCCGTGCGATGCGCTACAACCGCGAAGAAGACATCGACGTTAACGCCAACAGCGTGCAGTTCGGTCTGGCATCGCTGGGTCAGTATATTGAAGACCCGGAAGAGGTGTACTTCGTTAAATCGCCAAAATCATTTTTGGGTGCCAGCGGTCTGAAGCCGCAGCAGGTTGCGCTGTTTGAAGATCTGGTCTGTGCAATGATGCTGCACATTCGCAACCAGGCGCAAAGCCAGCTGCCGGAAGCTATCACTCAGGCCGTGATTGGTCGGCCCATCAACTTCCAGGGATTAGGTGGCGATGACGCCAACACCCAGGCGCAGGGTATTCTTGAACGTGCGGCCAAACGCGCCGGTTTTCAGGATGTCGTCTTCCAGTACGAGCCGGTAGCGGCGGGACTGGATTACGAAGCGACGCTGCAGGAAGAAAAACGCGTGTTGGTGGTGGATATCGGCGGGGGTACGACCGACTGTTCACTGCTGCTGATGGGGCCGCAATGGCATCAGCGTGCCGATCGCGAAAACAGCCTGCTGGGACACAGTGGCTGCCGCGTAGGCGGGAACGATCTGGATATCGCGCTGGCGTTTAAACACCTGATGCCACTGCTGGGTATGGGCGGTGAGACAGAAAAAGGTATCGCCTTACCGATTCTCCCGTGGTGGAACGCGGTCGCAATCAACGACGTTCCCGCGCAAAGTGATTTCTATAGCAGCGCCAACGGTCGACTGCTCAACGATCTTGTCCGCGACGCGAGAGAAGCCGATAAAGTCGCTCTGCTGCTTAAAGTCTGGCGCGAGCGTCTGAGCTATCGCCTGGTGCGCAGTGCAGAAGAGAGCAAAATCGCACTTTCCGACCAGACTATTGTAACGGCGGCGATACCGTTTATCAGCGACACGCTGGCAACCGATATCAATCAACACGGACTGGAAGCTGCGCTCAATCAGCCCCTGGCGCGTATTCTCGAGCAGGTCCAGCTGGCGCTGGACAACGCACAGGAAAAACCGGACGTGATTTATCTGACCGGCGGCAGCGCGCGTTCGCCGCTGATTAAAAAAGCCCTCGCCCAGCAGCTTCCCGGGATCCCTATCGCGGGTGGCGATGACTTCGGTTCTGTCACCGCCGGACTGGCCCGCTGGGCTGACGTTGTTTTCCGCTAAGCCGCTCGCATGCTGAAAAGTGTGCGTATTGACATCATCCTTGCTGTGGCTTATTTTCAGGAGTGAGGGTTAGGGAAGGTTTCCCCTCCCCCTGGTGTCTTAGTAAGCCGGTAAGCTAATGACTAAGAGTATCACCAGTATGATGACGTACTTCATCATAACCCTTTCCTTATTTTGGCCCCTTCCTCGGGAGGGGCTTTCCCGTTCCAGCGTCCCGCTGAAATCTCTGGCTTTCCTCCTTTTTGCCTTGTCAGCACTCTATCGCACAATTGAGTATTCGCTATCTTCACCACCGATTGTTGCGTAACGCCTCGCAAAGCCGCGTCACCATTCAGACGAATCCCGACAGTGTTTCATAATTCCTCCATTTTTCTCCCTTGTTCGCTGGCTAAACTAGTATCATTCCGCGAATCGTTTCAGGATGAGAAACTCATAACAATGAAAGGCAGTAATAAATCCCGCTGGGTGATAGCAATCGTGATCGTCGTGGCCGCCGTCGCCGCCATCTGGTTCTGGCAAAGCCGCAGCGCATCCCAGGGAACCGCACCGGGCGCGACCAAACCCGCGCAGCACACGGCGGGGTCAGGACGGCGTGGAATGCGCTCCGGACCGTTGGCTCCCGTGCAGGCTGCCACCGCCACCGAGGAAGCCGTGCCACGCTATCTGACAGGGCTGGGGACCGTTACTGCCGCAAATACCGCCACGGTGCGTAGTCGGGTGGATGGTCAACTCATCGCCTTACACTTTGAGGAAGGACAACAAGTAAAAGCCGGCGACCTGCTGGCAGAGATAGATCCCAGCCAGTTCAAAGTTGCTCTGGCTCAGGCGCAGGGACAACTGGCAAAAGATAAAGCCACGCTGGCGAATGCCCGTCGCGATCTTGCCCGCTATCAACAGTTGGTTAAAACCAATCTGGTCTCCCGCCAGGAGCTGGATGCCCAGCAGGCGCTGGTCAACGAGACGTTAGGCACAATCAAAGCGGATGAAGCCAGTGTCGCCAGCGCTCAGTTGCAGCTCGACTGGAGCCGGATAACCGCGCCTGTCGATGGTCGTGTCGGCCTGAAACAGGTCGATGTCGGTAACCAAATTTCCAACGGCGATACCACCGGAATCGTCGTCATTACGCAAACGCATCCCATCGACCTGATATTTACGTTGCCTGAAAACGACATTGCTACCGTATTGCAGGCACAAAAATCGGGGAGCCAGCTGAAGGTCGAAGCCTGGGACCGAACCAATTCGCAAAAGCTGAGCGAAGGCGTCCTGCTCAGTCTCGACAATCAGATTGATGCCACCACCGGAACAATCAAAGTAAAGGCTCGTTTTAACAATCAGGATGATGCTTTATTCCCTAACCAGTTCGTTAACGCCCGCATGCTGGTCGACACACAACAAAATGCCGTTGTGATCCCAACTGCCGCCCTGCAAATGGGTAACGAAGGCCACTTTGTCTGGGTACTGAATAGCGACAATAAAGTGAGCAAACACCTGGTTAAACCGGGAGTTCAGGATAGCCAAAAAGTGGTGGTTACTGCCGGGCTGTCTGCGGGCGATCGGGTCGTGACCGACGGTATTGATCGTCTGACGGAAGGCGCAAAAGTCGAAGTCGTTGAGGCGCACGACGCCTCTGTTCAGGACGAGAAAACAGCGCCACGCGGATACGGCAAAAAAGGAGCTAACTCCTGATGCAGGTGTTACCTCCGGACAACACAGGCGGACCATCGCGCCTGTTTATTCTGCGCCCCGTCGCCACCACGCTGCTGATGGTCGCGATTTTGCTTGCCGGTATTATCGGTTATCGCTTCCTGCCAATCGCCGCCTTACCTGAAGTGGATTACCCCACGATTCAGGTCGTTACGCTCTACCCTGGCGCCAGCCCGGACGTCATGACCTCGGCGGTCACCGCACCGCTTGAACGTCAGTTTGGACAGATGTCTGGCTTAAAACAGATGTCATCACAAAGCTCCGGTGGCGCATCGGTCGTTACGTTACAGTTTCAACTGACGCTCCCGTTGGATGTTGCCGAGCAGGAAGTTCAGGCCGCGATTAACGCCGCCACCAATTTATTACCCAGCGATCTCCCTAACCCTCCGGTCTACAGCAAGGTAAACCCGGCAGATCCGCCGATCATGACGCTGGCGGTCACATCCAGCGCCATGCCGATGACGCAGGTGGAAGATATGGTCGAAACCCGCGTCGCGCAGAAAATCTCTCAGGTATCCGGCGTGGGCCTGGTAACACTTTCCGGTGGGCAACGTCCGGCGGTCCGCGTGAAGCTTAACGCTCAGGCCATTGCCGCACTCGGTCTGACCAGCGAAACCATCCGTACGGCCATTACCGGTGCCAACGTCAATTCGGCAAAAGGGAGTCTTGATGGTCCAACGCGTGCCGTTACCCTTTCAGCCAACGACCAGATGCAGTCCGCGGATGAATATCGTCAGCTCATTGTTGCCTATAAAAACGGGGCACCGGTTCGTCTGGGCGATGTCGCCACCGTTGAGCAAGGGGCCGAAAACAGCTGGCTGGGCGCATGGGCCAATAAGCAACAAGCTATAGTAATGAATGTTCAGCGCCAACCTGGCGCAAACATCATCTCCACGGCAGACAGTATCCGCCAGATGCTACCGCAGCTCACCGAGAGCCTGCCCAAATCGGTTAAGGTCAGCGTACTTTCCGATCGTACAACCAATATTCGTGCGTCCGTAGCGGATACCCAATTTGAATTGATGCTGGCGATTGCGCTGGTAGTCATGATTATCTACCTGTTTTTGCGCAATATTCCGGCAACTATTATTCCTGCAGTCGCCGTACCGTTATCGTTAATCGGTACTTTCGCGGTGATGGTATTTCTTGATTTCTCCATCAACAACCTGACCCTCATGGCGCTAACCATCGCGACAGGCTTTGTGGTGGATGACGCTATCGTGGTTATCGAGAATATTTCACGCTATATCGAAAAAGGCGAAAAACCGCTGACTGCTGCCCTGAAGGGCGCGGGCGAGATTGGTTTTACCATCATCTCTCTGACATTTTCACTGATCGCCGTACTGATCCCGCTGCTATTTATGGGTGATATCGTAGGTCGATTATTCCGGGAGTTCGCTGTGACGCTGGCCATAGCGATTCTGATTTCCGCCGTTGTCTCGCTCACTCTTACGCCGATGATGTGCGCGCGTATGCTGAATCAGGCCTCATTGCGTAAGCAAAACCGCTTCTCCCGTGCCTCAGAGCGCATGTTTGATCGCGTTATTGCCGGGTACGGCCACTGGCTGGCGAAAGTGCTCAACCATCCGTGGCTCACGCTGAGCGTTGCGCTCGGCACGCTGGCGCTGAGCGTTATGCTATGGGTCTTTATCCCCAAAGGCTTCTTTCCTATCCAGGATAACGGCATTATCCAGGGCACGCTACAGGCACCGCAGTCCAGCTCATTTGCCAGCATGGCCCAGCGCCAGCGTCAGGTTTCAGATGTCATTCTGAAAGATCCGGCGGTAGAAAGCCTGACCGCTTTTGTCGGTGTGGACGGCACTAATACGGCATTGAACAGCGCGCGCTTACAAATCAACCTTAAGCCGCTGGATGAACGTGACGATCGGGTGCAGAAAGTGATTGCGCGCCTACAGGATGCGGTTGACAGAGTTCCCGGCGTTGACCTTTATCTTCAGCCCACTCAGGACCTGACGATTGATACTCAGGTCAGCCGGACGCAATATCAGTTCACGCTGCAAGCGACATCCCTTGATGCCCTCAGCACCTGGGTTCCACAGCTGATAGCAAAACTAAATCAGCTACCGCAACTGTCCGATGTCAGTAGCGACTGGCAGGACAAAGGGCTGGTAGCGTATGTGAACGTCAATCGCGACAGCGCCAGCCGTTTGGGCATCAGCATGTCAGATGTCGACAACGCCCTGTACAACGCCTTCGGCCAGCGACTGATTTCAACCATCTACACCCAGGCAAATCAGTATCGCGTGGTGTTAGAACATGACACCAACAATACGCCAGGGCTTGCGGCACTGGATACAATTCGTCTGACCAGTAGCGACGGCGGCATGGTACCGCTCAGCGCGATCGCCAGTGTTGATCAGCGTTTTGCCCCGCTGTCGATTAACCACCTCGATCAGTTCCCGGTCACCACCATCTCGTTCAACGTGCCAGACGAGTGGTCGCTGGGTGATGCGGTACAGGCGATTCTGGATGCCGAAAAAACGCTTAACCTGCCCGCCAATATTACCACCCAGTTCCAGGGCAGTACGCTCGCTTTCCAGGCCGCGCTGGGAAATACCATCTGGTTGATTGTGGCTGCGGTTGTCGCGATGTATATCGTCCTCGGCGTGCTGTATGAGAGCTTTATTCACCCAATTACTATTCTCTCCACGCTGCCGACGGCGGGCGTCGGGGCGCTTCTGGCGTTAATGATTGCCGGGAGCGAACTGGACGTCATCGCGATTATCGGCATTATTTTGCTCATCGGTATCGTCAAGAAAAACGCCATCATGATGATCGACTTTGCCCTTGCCGCGGAGCGCGAACAGGGAATGTCACCACGCGATGCCATTTTCCAGGCTTGTCTGCTGCGTTTTCGCCCGATCCTGATGACTACACTGGCGGCACTGCTCGGCGCGTTGCCGCTGATGTTGAGTACCGGCGTGGGCGCAGAGTTACGTCGTCCATTAGGTATTGGCATGGTCGGTGGGCTGCTGGTGAGTCAGGTATTAACCCTGTTTACCACTCCGGTGATTTATCTGCTGTTTGACCGTCTCTCGTTGTACGTGAAAAGCCGCTTCCCGCGTCAGGAAGAGGAAGCGTAAATGAAATTTTTCGCGCTTTTCATTCATCGTCCGGTGGCGACCATTCTCATTTCGGTAGCCATCACCCTGTGCGGCATACTCGGATTTCGTCTGCTGCCGGTCGCTCCGCTACCGCAGGTGGATTTTCCGGTGATCATGGTCAGCGCATCGTTACCGGGTGCCTCACCCGAAACGATGGCGTCCTCGGTCGCAACTCCGCTGGAGCGCTCGCTGGGGCGCATTGCGGGCGTGAACGAAATGACATCAAGCAGTTCACTTGGCAGTACGCGTATTATTCTCGAATTCAAATTCGACCGTGACATCAATGGCGCGGCGCGGGACGTTCAGGCCGCAATTAACGCCGCGCAAAGTCTGCTACCCAGCGGGATGCCGAGCCGACCAACGTATCGCAAAGCCAACCCTTCCGATGCGCCAATCATGATCCTGACGCTGACGTCGGACACGTACTCGCAAGGTGAATTGTACGATTTCGCATCAACACAACTGGCGCAGACCATCGCACAGATCGACGGCGTGGGCGACGTGGACGTTGGAGGCAGCTCACTGCCTGCGGTGCGTGTAGGGCTTAATCCGCAGGCGCTGTTTAACCAGGGCGTGTCGCTGGACGACGTGCGTAGCGCAATTGACAACGCCAATGTACGTAAGCCGCAGGGCGCTATCGAGAATGATACCCACCGTTGGCAGGTACAAACCAACGATGAGCTGAAAACCGCCGCCGAATACCAGCCGATTATCATCCACTACAATAACGGCGCGGCGGTGCGACTGGGCGACATTGCGTCTGTAACCGACTCGGTGCAGGACGTACGCAACGCGGGGATGACCAATGCCAAACCGGCCATTCTGCTGATGATCCGCAAGCTACCGGAAGCCAATATTATTCAGACGGTAGACAGCATTCGCGCCAAATTGCCGGAGCTACAAACGCTGGTCCCGGCCGCTATCGATCTGCAAATCGCCCAGGACCGCTCGCCGACTATTCGCGCCTCGCTGGAAGAAGTCGAACAGACGCTGATTATCTCCGTGGCGCTGGTTATCCTGGTGGTCTTTATTTTCCTGCGCTCCGGGCGTGCGACGCTGATCCCCGCGGTAGCGGTTCCGGTCTCGCTGATCGGTACCTTTGCCGCCATGTATCTGTGTGGATTCAGCCTGAACAACCTGTCGTTGATGGCGTTAACCATTGCCACGGGATTTGTCGTCGATGACGCCATCGTGGTGCTGGAAAATATTGCCCGCCACCTGGAAGCAGGAATGAAGCCGCTCCAGGCGGCGTTACAGGGTACGCGCGAAGTGGGATTCACCGTGCTCTCCATGAGTCTGTCGCTGGTGGCGGTGTTCCTGCCACTGCTGTTAATGGGCGGATTGCCTGGGCGCTTGCTACGCGAATTTGCCGTCACGCTGTCGGTTGCTATCGGTATCTCGCTGCTGGTGTCGCTGACATTAACGCCAATGATGTGCGGCTGGATGCTCAAATCCAGCACCCCGCGCGAACAGTCTCGCAAACGGGGTTTTGGTCGTGTGCTAGTGGCGCTGCAACAGAGTTACGGCACCTCGCTTAAATGGGTGCTACGCCATACGCGGCTGGTAGGCGTGGTGTTACTTGGTACCATCGCGCTGAATATCTGGCTTTATATTTCCATCCCCAAAACCTTCTTCCCGGAGCAGGATACCGGCGTATTGATGGGTGGGATCCAGGCCGACCAGAGCATCTCATTTCAGGCGATGCGCGGCAAACTGCAGGACTTTATGAAGATCATCCGCGACGACCCGGCGGTAAATAACGTCACCGGTTTTACCGGTGGTTCGCGGGTCAACAGCGGGATGATGTTTATTACCCTCAAGCCACGTGATGAGCGCCATGAAACGGCTCAGCAAGTGATCGACCGCCTGCGCGTCGCGCTTTCAAAAGAGCCAGGTGCGAATCTGTTTTTAATGGCGGTGCAAGATATTCGCGTTGGTGGACGCCAGGCCAACGCCAGCTATCAATACACATTGCTGTCCGACGATCTCGCGGCGCTGCGTGAGTGGGAACCGAAAATCCGTAAGGCGCTTGCCGCCCTGCCCCAACTGGCAGACGTTAACTCCGATCAGCAGGACAATGGCGCGGAGATGAATCTGATTTACGATCGCGACACCATGTCTCGTCTGGGGATCGACGTGGCAGCCGCCAACAGCCTGTTGAATAATGCTTTCGGACAACGACAGATCTCTACCATCTATCAGCCGATGAACCAGTACAAAGTGGTGATGGAGGTCGATCGACGTTACACCCAGGACATCAGCGCACTGGACAAAATGTTCGTCATCAACAATGACGGTAAAGCGATCCCGTTATCGTACTTTGCTAAATGGCAGCCGGCGAATGCGCCGCTGTCTGTGAACCATCAGGGTTTGTCTGCCGCCTCAACCGTGTCGTTTAACCTGCCGACAGGTTCTTCACTGTCAGAAGCGACAGAGGCCATCAACAGAACCATGACCCAGCTAGGCGTCCCTTCCACGGTTCGCGGTAGCTTTGCCGGTACCGCACAGGTATTTCAGGACACCATGAATTCGCAGGTGATCCTGATTATCGCCGCCATCGCCACGGTTTATATCGTGCTGGGTATGCTGTATGAAAGCTATGTCCATCCGCTGACCATTCTCTCCACGCTACCTTCGGCTGGCGTCGGGGCGTTGTTAGCGCTGGAGCTGTTCAATGCCCCATTCAGCCTAATCGCCCTGATAGGGATCATGCTATTAATTGGCATTGTGAAGAAAAACGCCATCATGATGGTCGATTTTGCGCTGGAAGCGCAGAGAAACGGCAAGCTACAGCCGGAAGAAGCTATTTTCCAGGCCTGCTTGTTGCGCTTTCGCCCAATAATGATGACCACGCTGGCGGCGTTGTTTGGCGCGTTGCCGTTGGTGTTATCCGCAGGCGATGGCTCTGAACTGCGTCAGCCTTTGGGGATAACCATTGTCGGTGGGCTGGTCGTGAGCCAGCTCCTGACGCTGTACACCACGCCCGTGGTCTATCTCTTTTTCGACCGTCTGCGTCTGCGTTTTTCGCGTAAAAACAGCAAACCGGTAGCAGAGTTATGACAGAACTTCCCGACAGCACCCGCTGGCAACTTTGGATTGTGGCATTTGGCTTTTTTATGCAGTCGCTGGATACCACCATCGTTAACACCGCGCTTCCCTCGATGGCGGCAAGCCTCGGGGAAAGCCCGTTACACATGCATATGGTCATTGTGTCATATGTTTTAACTGTTGCCGTGATGCTGCCCGCCAGCGGATGGCTGGCGGACAAAGTTGGCGTGCGTAATATCTTCTTCACCGCCATCATCCTGTTTACGCTTGGCTCGCTGTTTTGCGCCGGGTCGAGCACACTCAACGAACTGGTGATGGCGCGCGTCTTACAAGGCGTTGGCGGCGCGATGATGGTGCCGGTCGGCAGGCTAACGGTGATGAAAATCGTCCCGCGTGAGCAATATATGGCGGCAATGACGTTTGTCACTTTACCCGGTCAAATCGGCCCGCTGCTGGGCCCGGCATTAGGCGGAATTCTGGTTGAATACGCCTCCTGGCACTGGATATTTTTGATTAACATTCCGGTAGGCATTGTCGGCGCGATAGCGACGTTAATGCTGATGCCCAACTACACCATGCAAACCCGACGTTTCGACCTCTCAGGGTTCGCGATGCTGGCGGTCGGCATGGCGGTACTGACGCTGGCGCTCGATGGCAGCAAAGGAACCGGCCTCTCCAGTATCACGCTGGCGGCGCTGGTTATCTGCGGGGTATTGGCTATTGCGCTGTATCTGAAACACGCCCATCGTAATCCGCGTGCGCTATTCAGCCTGAATCTGTTTCGCACACCAACCTTCTCGCTAGGTCTGTTCGGCAGTTTTGCCGGACGCATCGGCAGCGGCATGTTGCCGTTTATGACACCGGTGTTTTTACAGATTGGCCTCGGTTTTTCACCTTTTCATGCCGGGCTGATGATGATCCCGATGGTGCTGGGCAGTATGGGCATGAAGCGCATTGTGGTGCAGGTCGTTAACCGCTTTGGTTACCGTCGTGTACTGATTACCACTACGCTTGGCCTGTCGCTGGTCAGTCTGTTGCTAATGACCACGGCACTGCTGGGCTGGTATTACGCCCTGCCCTTCGTGCTGTTTTTACAGGGAATGGTCAACTCAACGCGTTTTTCATCCATGAACACAC
Source organism: Citrobacter sp. Cpo148 (assembly GCF_030332375.1). NCBI lineage: Bacteria > Pseudomonadati > Pseudomonadota > Gammaproteobacteria > Enterobacterales > Enterobacteriaceae > Citrobacter > Citrobacter sp. Cpo148. The sequence continues at coordinate 294,144 of NZ_JAOWHY010000034.1, read as the reverse complement.
TTACGTTAAAAGATCTGCCTGACGATCTGGCCAGCAGCGGTAACAGCCTGCTGTCGATGATCATGCAGCTATCGATGAGTATTGGTGTGACCATCGCAGGCCTGCTGCTGGGCATGTTCGGCCAACAGCATATCGCCATCGACAGCGGAAGTACGCATACCGTCTTTATGTATACCTGGCTGTGCATCGCCTTCATTATTGCGCTGCCCGCCATTATTTTTGCCCGCGTGCCGAACGACACGCAAACCAACGCGGTGATTTCACGGCGCAAAAGGAGCACCTGATGAAGTTCTGGCGGCCCGGTATCACCGGCAAACTGTTTCTGGCGATTTTCGCCACCTGCATTGTGTTGCTGATCAGCATGCACTGGGCCGTACGCATTAGCTTCGAACGTGGTTTTATTGACTATATCAAGCACGGCAACGAGCAGCGGCTGCAAATGCTCAGCGACGCATTAAGCGAGCAGTACGAGCAGCACGGCAACTGGCGATTCTTACGCAATAACGATCGTTTTGTTTTCCAGATCCTGCGCTCTTTTGAACACGACAACGACGATGATAAACCGGGTCCAGGCATGCCACCGCACGGCTGGCGTACACAGTTTTGGGTTGTCGACCAAAACGCCCGTGTTCTTGTCGGCCCGCGCGGCCCAGTTCCTCGCGACGGCATGCGCCATCCCATACGCGTTAACGGTAGCGAAGTGGGCGCCGTGATTGCCTCTCCTGTGGAACGCTTAACGCGGAATACGGATATCAATTTCGACATGCAGCAACGACGATCCAGCTGGCTTATCGTTGCGCTCTCCACGATCCTGGCCGCGCTGGCGACGTTTACGCTGGCGCGCAGCCTGCTGGCCCCGGTTAAGCGGTTGGTGGAAGGCACGCACAAACTGGCAGCGGGCGATTTCACCACTCGCGTTACGCCAACCAGTACGGATGAGCTGGGCAAGCTGGCGCAGGACTTCAACCAGCTCGCCAGTACGTTGGAAAAAAACCAGCAGATGCGTCGTGACTTTATGGCCGATATTTCTCACGAATTGCGTACGCCATTGGCGGTGTTGCGCGGTGAGCTGGAGGCCATTCAGGATGGTGTACGCCAGTTTACCCCTGACTCCGTTGCCTCGTTGCAGGCTGAAGTGGGTACGCTCACCAAACTGGTTGACGACCTTCATCAGCTCTCCATGTCAGATGAAGGCGCGCTGGCCTACCAGAAAATATCGCTGGACCTCATCCCCCTATTGGAAGTGGCAAGCGGCGCATTTCGTGAACGCTTCGCCAGCCGTGGCTTGACCATACAGCTTTCGCTCCCCGACAGCATGACGGTATTTGGTGACAGGGATCGTCTGATGCAGCTGTTCAACAACCTGCTGGAAAACAGTCTGCGCTACACCGATAACGGTGGCGGGTTGCATATCAGCGCCGAACAACGCGAACGCATGGTGTTATTAACCTTCGCAGATTCCGCTCCCGGCGTAAGTGACGAGCAGTTACAGAAGCTGTTTGAACGATTTTATCGCACCGAAGGCTCGCGCAACCGCGCCAGCGGAGGTTCCGGGTTAGGGCTGGCGATTTGCGTCAATATAGTACAAGCGCATAATGGTCTGATTCGTGCCGCCCATTCGCCTTTTGGTGGGGTTAGCATTACAGTAGAGTTACCGCTGGAACGCGATTTACAGAGAGATGTATGACTGAGTTACCCATTGATGAAAACACACCGCGTATTCTGATCGTGGAAGATGAGCCTAAGCTGGGGCAACTGCTGATCGACTACCTGCGGGCAGCGAGCTATGCCCCTACGCTGCTCAACCACGGCGATCTGGTTCTGCCTTACGTGCACCAAACGCCGCCCGATCTGATCTTGTTGGATCTGATGCTGCCCGGTACCGACGGTCTGACTCTGTGTCGGGAAATCCGCCGCTTCTCAGAAGTCCCCATCATGATGGTAACCGCTAAAATCGAAGAGATTGATCGCCTGCTGGGGTTGGAGATCGGTGCTGATGATTATATTTGTAAACCTTACAGCCCGCGCGAAGTCGTTGCTCGCGTGAAAACAATTCTACGCCGCTGCAAACCGCAGCGCGAACTACAACAAATGGATGCAGACAGCCCGCTTATCGTCGATGAAGGCCGTTTTCAGGCCTCCTGGCGTGGGAAGATGCTCGATTTAACGCCCGCCGAATTCCGCTTACTTAAAACGTTGTCACATGAGCCGGGAAAAGTGTTCTCCCGTGAACAGTTGCTCAATCATCTCTATGACGATTACCGCGTCGTTACCGACCGCACCATCGACAGCCATATTAAGAACCTGCGACGCAAGCTAGAGTCGCTGGATGCCGAGCAGTCGTTTATCCGCGCGGTTTATGGCGTGGGGTATCGCTGGGAAGCCGACGCCTGCCGAATTGCTTAAACTCTCCTGCCCTTCAGGGCTCCGTTGCTCCGTGGGCCCTGGTAACTAGCAACTCTCCAAATATCGCTCATACTCTTTCTGACAATACTGTCGTCAATAACTGTTTGATATAAAACTTTTAATCAAGGAGTTCATATGGCTGGTTGGTTTGAATTAAGTAAGAGTAGCGATGATCAGTACCGCTTTGTTCTTAAAGCTGGGAACGGGGAAATAATCCTTACCAGTGAGCTTTACACTACAAAAGGTGCTGCAGAAAAAGGGATCGCATCTGTCCAGGCTAACAGCCCTCTGGATGAGCGTTATGAGAAAAAAACAGCGTCTAATGGCAAATTACATTTCAACCTGAAAGCTGCAAACCACCAGATTATTGGTAGCAGTCAACTGTATGCGAATGAACAGTCACGCGAGACCGGTATTGCTTCAGTTAAGACCAATGGTATCAGTCAGACGATAAAAGATAAGACCTGATAATTACTCGCTCAGCCGGGTAACGCAACGCTGTCGCCCGGCGTTTTTCTTTACCTGACTTCCTCGCAGCGCTACAATGCCCGCCCTTAATATGGGGGCACTCCCCTAACCGCCTCATTGAGTGAGGCGAGTCTGACCTGTCATCAGAACGAGAAAATTATGTTTAAACCGGAACTCCTTTCCCCGGCGGGAACGCTGAAAAACATGCGTTACGCTTTCGCCTATGGCGCTGACGCAGTGTATGCGGGCCAACCGCGTTACTCACTGCGCGTACGCAACAACGAATTCAACCACGAAAACCTGCAGCTCGGCATTAATGAAGCCCATGAACTGGGTAAAAAATTCTATGTGGTGGTTAACATTGCCCCACACAATGCCAAGCTGAAGACCTTCATTCGTGATCTGAAACCGGTGGTGGAAATGGGGCCGGATGCACTGATCATGTCAGACCCTGGTCTGATTATGCTGGTGCGCGAAAACTTCCCTGACATGGACATTCATCTTTCAGTACAGGCTAACGCCGTAAACTGGGCGACGGTGAAATTCTGGAAGCAGATGGGACTGACCCGCGTGATCCTCTCCCGCGAGCTGTCGCTGGAAGAAATCGAAGAGATCCGCACCCAGGTGCCGGATATGGAGCTTGAGATCTTCGTTCACGGCGCGCTGTGTATGGCCTACTCCGGCCGTTGCCTGCTTTCTGGCTATATCAACAAGCGTGACCCTAACCAGGGTACCTGCACCAATGCCTGCCGCTGGGAATACAACGTGCAGGAAGGCAAAGAAGACGTGGTGGGCAATATCGTACATAAGTACGAGCCTATCCCGGTACAAAATGTTGAGCCTACGCTGGGTATCGGCGCACCGACAGACAAAGTCTTTATGATTGAAGAAGCCCAGCGTCCGGGTGAGTATATGACCGCGTTCGAAGACGAACATGGCACTTACATCATGAACTCAAAGGATTTGCGTGCCATAGCCCACGTTGAACGCCTGACGCAGATGGGCGTGCATTCCCTGAAGATCGAAGGCCGCACCAAGTCATACTATTACTGTGCACGTACCGCGCAGGTCTATCGTAAAGCCATTGATGATGCCGCAGCCGGTAAACCGTTCGACCCGCAACTGCTCGAAACGCTGGAAGGTCTGGCGCATCGTGGTTACACCGAAGGGTTCCTGCGCCGCCATACGCATGACGACTATCAGAACTACGAATACGGCTTCTCTGTTTCCGAGCGTCAGCAGTTTGTCGGCGAGTTTACCGGCGAACGTAAAGGTGAACTGGCAGCCGTACTGGTGAAAAACAAATTCACCATCGGCGACAGCCTGGAGCTGATGACCCCACAGGGCAACATTAACTTTACCCTCGAACAGATGGAAAACGCGAAAGGTGAAGCCATGCCGGTTGCGCCGGGCGATGGTTACACCGTGTGGATGCCAGTACCAGAGGATATCGATCTGAATTATGCATTGTTGATGCGTAATTTTACCGGTGAGTCCACGCGCAACCCGCATGCTAAGTAGTTAATTACGGTTATTTTTCAGCGTTCGGAAGATTCTTAGAAATCGATCACATACCGTTGCGTTCATTAAGGGTATTATCCCCTCCGCTGAAAAACATAACCCATAAATGCTAGCTGTACCAGGAACCACCTCCTTAGCCTGCGTAATCTCCCTTACGCAGGCTTATTTTTTGCCTATAACATACTGAAATAAATGGATTTATTTCTATCAATGTCCACGCATTGACCACATCGATACGCAAAGCCCGCCCACAAACGCGGTTTTTTAATACTTTCCCCTCCCCCCTTCGCTGTAGAGCCTTTAACAAAATTTCGTGCACCATTTTGCAAAACCCAGAGCAAAGCAAACCAGCCGCCAGCCCGTGCCGCTCAAGGCTTCGTCACATCCGCGACCAAAAATTACCGGATGCCACCGAATCATTTTAATCGTCACAGAAACTAAAACGATCCTTTTAAAAACATCATGTTATCCAGTCAGTTAGCAACTGGCTGCGCGGTGACGTTTGCAAAGTGCTGCAAATTTTACATAACATAGTTATGATATGTTCTGAGAACCATCCAAAACGGTTTCTTTATCAAAGGATAAATGTACTCTACGGTCGCTCAATGCTGCGAGTTCTCTGCATTTGTCTATCGAGAGAAAGTAAAAATTATATTTTGTCTTTTCAATTAATTCTAAATTAACCCTCAATGACATTAGGGCATACAAAAATGGATTTTCATCTGCAAAGACATTTGCACCACCGATTGACTCTATATTTTTATCAGTAATTTTCTCAATCATTATGTCAAACAAAGTCCTTCCTTTTCTGAATAAAAATTCATTTTCAAAATCCATATAATAAAGACCTGCATCACCTAACTCTAAAACACCTTCACTATCAGTCATTCTCAAACCTTTACAATAACGATATACACCAGATTCATTTTCTATTTTATTTTTAATTGTTATTAATTTATGAGTTGGCAATTCATCTAGGTTATTTATTTTCAGAATATTTTTAGGCTTCGATTTTATCTTATTCAAAGTCACTTTAACCCAATTATAAATTCCTTTTTCGGCGTAAATCCCACCACTCATTGAGTAATGAACTCCATCAATGGGTTTCAGCACTTCTCTTTTATTTATAATATAAAATGAAGTATCGCTAGCTATGGTATTAGACACCGGAAGTTCATTTACATCCAGAATCTTATCTAAATGTCTCTTAAAATAAACCGTCACTTCATTTTTATATTTTTGAACTAAGTCATCATTCAACTCAGATTCAATAATATATTTTGAGAGCAAGTTATTTTTCTCATGAATTATACCTTCAAGAGCTTCAGAAATAACTTCTCCATTTGCTTTATCAGAACTACCTTCTTTTACTGCTTCAAGCATTCTTATAAAATGGTCGCTCCTCAGATATGTTATTATTGATTGCAACTGGTGAGTTGTAATTCCTGTGTTTTCTAAAAAATCTTTTTTATCTCGTATGAAAATTGGATTGAATTTATTATTATTGAATGGAGATTGTGTCATAAGAAATGCTATAGCTCTATAAGTATCATTACTTATAGATATGGATGTTACTTCATAATCAGGAATTTCCCTTAGAATTCTACTCGCATCAAAGTCGGGTTCATTTGGGATTATAAAAAGTGCATCATAGGTTCCTTCTTTATAGTATACATCCTCAAGAAACGCCGCATTACACCATGATTCCAAGTAATTACACAGGTTATTAAACTCATCTTTTTCTTGCTTAATATTATCTAAAAGATAGCTCAAGCGAATCAAAATTAACGTCACTATGCTTTTTACGAACTGAACCATTTTACTTTCAATTACACTTAATGATTCTCCGTCATTAGCATGCTCAAGATAACGTAACTCATTAGTTAAGAATTTTGTATTCAACTCAAACGCCATATAATTTTTAGCCATCAAATTTTGACGAACTGTATATAAATACAAATCAAGAATGCTAAAATCATCATCTCCAAATCCATATCTTGCACGATGATGAAGAGATTGAGATATTAGACGATAAAATTCGTAAAAATAATCATTAGTATAAAGATACCTACCAAGATTTATAATCGAGCCCATTACCTCACTTGCTATCTTAAAATTATTCTTTAAGAGTATCTCTGTTGAGACTTTCTCAAAAAATGCAGCCAAAATAGCATAATCTATGTTATTTTTTTTATTTGAATATCCAAATGAATGATCCAAAGCATTTATAGTTCTAACCACATGATTTTTATCCGTGAGTGTTAGTAAAGATTTAACACCAAAATCAATTCCTGACTCACTACCTTTTAATAAACTGCTCCTGATATTTTGCACTACTGCCTGCTCATACTTTTGGTACAAAGCAATTTCAACAGGATTTACTTTCTTTGTCTGCAAAGCTTTTTTGAGCATATTTTCAATCTGAAAAATTATTTTTTCATCAAGAGGTCTTTCTTTCTCAAACTCAATACTAAATGAAGAATTTGAGATATTTTGATAGAAATTAAGGTTCATGCGCAAAACTATTTTAGAGTTACCAGCACTGTCTTTAATTACGCTATCAATCTCATTTAGGCATACAGGACAGAAACCACTTAACACCAGTTTACTTTTTTCAGGAAAAACTTCTAGTGATCGCTGATCCATTGTTAAAAAATCGACAGGCCACCCACTTTCAATATGACTCAATGCTTCACAGCATAGATTAAAACTATTAGTTATCTCCTGCAGATGGAGATTAAAGTAATAATAGCGTTCCCCTGTAGACTTCAATTCTGTAAACAAATAGTCTGTTATAACTGTTGGGTTTTCTGTAACGTCATATAATTTTAAGTACATTAACCCATAACTTAAAATAAAGAATAGTGATACGGCAATTGAAATGATGTAAGCAATTATCCCTCCACCACAAGCTAAAAGGACAATCCCACATAACAAGCTAAAGATAGAATTTAAACTGAAACTCAAAAAGTTATTCCGACGTAAAAGCAATGACTTACATATATCCTTAAACCCTGCCTCTGAGTAACTTGACACCTGACTAACAAACATCCCCATAAAAGTTATAGATAAAGCTGCAATAGTTCCATGAATACCTAATACTCCTGCCCAAACACTAGTCGTCCAATTAAGCTTAGTATCATTAAGGAAAGACGGTGTGAGGAATAGATACTCAGGCATTGAATCAAATAAGTTAGAATTAAAAACCCCATAGATCCCCAAAGCCATTACCGTTAGATATAAAACAATAATTAAAACCATTTTCTTATCTAACCAAGATAAGATTCGCCACCTTTCAAAACCCATTACATAATATCCTTTGCAATTTTAAACATATAATGTCGCTATGTAATTAAATAAAACCTATTATCTATTATACATCACGCCTTCATCGCAGTTAAATCATGCATAAAATATCATTTTCACTCTCCCCCCTCAAAAATAATTATCCTTTCAGCACGCTTACACCAAACAACTTGCACCTAGCTACTCGACCTGCTTTCTTCAACATCTCGGTATAATAGCCAAATGGGTCATGCGTAATCTCCTTGCTGTCAATATTATGATGTAGTTCCATGCGTTGCCAAAAATTGACAATTCTGCGGTCAGTACTGTTATCTTTTTGGCGTCTCAGCTTTCCACATCTAGTGGCAGCGATAATAAAACCATCAATACGTAAATGCCCGCCACGTGCAAGGTGTAACAACATACTGGTATTGAATTCCATGCCTACTGACCTAGCGAAATCATTCAATATATTAATTCGTCCTGCTGGAGGTGGAGCTGGCCCAATAACAGCAGGTGTAGCTCTTTCCTGTTGTTGCAGCTCCTAAGCAACTTTCAGATAGCTCTCCGCCCTAGCCTGCTCAATATCATCATTATCATAGGTCATAATAGCATTAGCTAGGGCCTCAAACTCGTAAGCAGGCGATTTTTTGCCTGCCGTTTAAACTCCCTGAATATCCCAATTCAAATCACTTTTATCAGGCGAAAAAAAACCGGGCATTGCGCCCGGCTGATTAGGTGATTAAAGATTAATGTGCTGCTTCTGGCTTGTGCTTTTGTGCACTCTGGAAACCATAGGTCAGCTCATTTTTCTCTTTATCCAGCGCAACGGTCACCTGGCCACCATCCACCAGCGAACCGAACAGCAGTTCGTTAGCCAATGGTTTTTTCAGGTTATCCTGGACCACACGCGTCATTGGACGTGCGCCCATTGCGCGGTCATAGCCTTTCTCTGCCAGCCAGTCACGTGCTTCCTGGCTCACTTCCAGAGAGACACCTTTCTGATCCAGCTGAACCTGAAGCTCGACGATAAACTTATCAACAACCTGATGAATCACCTCGGTAGAGAGATGATCAAACCAGATAATGTTGTCGAGACGGTTACGGAATTCCGGCGTAAACACTTTTTTGATTTCGCCCATTGCATCAGTACTGTTGTCCTGATGAATCAACCCAATTGATTTACGCTCAGTTTCACGCACACCGGCGTTGGTGGTCATGACCAGCACCACGTTGCGGAAATCCGCTTTACGCCCGTTATTGTCGGTCAGCGTGCCGTTATCCATCACTTGCAGCAGCAGGTTAAAGACATCCGGGTGCGCTTTTTCGATTTCATCCAGCAGCAGTACCGCATGCGGATGCTTAATAACAGCATCGGTCAGCAAACCGCCCTGGTCGAAACCGACATACCCCGGAGGCGCACCAATCAGGCGGCTGACGGTGTGGCGTTCCATATATTCGGACATATCAAAACGCAGCAGTTCAATACCCAGCGCTTTGGACAACTGCACCGTGACTTCGGTCTTACCGACGCCAGTTGGTCCGGCAAACAGGAACGAACCGACCGGTTTATGCTCGTGTCCCAGACCGGCACGGCTCATTTTGATCGCTTCAGTCAGCGCCTCAATGGCTTTATCCTGTCCGAATACCAGCATTTTCAGACGGTTGCCCAGGTTTTTCAGCGTGTCGCGATCGCTCTGCGAAACGCTCTTCTCCGGGATCCGCGCAATGCGGGCCACAACGGACTCGATATCCGCCACGTTGACGGTTTTCTTGCGCTTGCTGACCGGCATCAGACGCGCACGCGCGCCCGCCTCATCGATCACGTCAATCGCTTTATCCGGCAGATGACGATCGTTAATGTATTTCACCGCCAGTTCGACCGCTGCACGCACCGCTTTGGCGGTATAGCGGACGTCATGGTGCGCTTCGTATTTCGGCTTCAGACCGTTGATTATCTGCACGGTCTCTTCTACCGATGGCTCAGTGACATCGATTTTCTGGAAACGGCGCGCTAACGCACGATCCTTTTCAAAGATATTGCTGAATTCCTGATAGGTTGTGGACCCTATCACACGGATCTTACCGCTGGAGAGCAACGGCTTGATCAGGTTAGCCGCATCCACCTGGCCGCCCGATGCCGCACCCGCACCGATAATGGTGTGGATCTCATCGATAAACAGAATGCTGTTAGTATCCTGTTCCAGCTGTTTCAGCAGCGCCTTAAAGCGTTTCTCAAAATCACCGCGATATTTGGTGCCAGCCAACAGCGAGCCGATATCCAGGGAGTAAAGGGTGCAATCAGCCATGATTTCAGGCACATCACCCTGGACGATACGCCAGGCGAGGCCTTCAGCAATGGCGGTTTTACCGACACCAGACTCTCCCACCAGCAGCGGGTTGTTTTTTCTGCGACGGCACAGTACCTGAATGGCGCGCTCCAGCTCTTTGTCCCGGCCAATGAGCGGATCAATTCCGCCCACTCGGGCAAGCTGGTTAAGGTTAGTCGTGAAGTTCTCCATACGGTCCTCCCCGCCAGCTTGCTCTTCGTTATTTGGCTGATTCCCAGAGTCAGAAGACTGACTGGGTTCGTCTTTGCGCGTGCCATGAGAAATAAAATTCACCACATCAAGACGACTTACTTCATGCTTACGCAGCAGATAAGCCGCCTGAGATTCCTGCTCGCTGAAGATAGCGACCAGCACATTTGCGCCGGTAACTTCATTGCGCCCGGAGGACTGAACATGAAAGACCGCACGTTGCAGTACACGCTGAAAACTCAACGTTGGCTGCGTGTCGCGTTCTTCCTCACTGGCAGGCAATACAGGTGTGGTCTGTTCAATGAAGGCTTCGAGTTCCTGACGGAGCGCCACCAGATCCACAGAACACGCTTCCAGCGCTTCGCGGGCCGATGGGTTACTGAGCAACGCCAGTAACAAGTGCTCGACGGTCATAAACTCATGTCGGTGCTCGCGCGCTCTGGCGAAAGCCATGTTTAAACTGAGTTCCAGTTCTTGATTGAGCATAGGCACCTCCCCCAATGTTTATGCCTGCATTCAGGCTTTTTCCAGCGTACACAGCAACGGATGCTCGTTCTCCCTCGCATATTTGTTCACCATCGCTACTTTGGTTTCAGCCACTTCGGCAGTGAACACACCGCAGATAGCTTTGCCTTGATAGTGAACTGCAAGCATCAGTTGCGTTGCACGTTCTACATCATAAGAAAAGAATTTTTGTAACACGTCAATAACAAACTCCATCGGAGTGTAATCATCATTGACTAATATCACTTTATACATAGATGGCGGTTTTAGCGCGTCGCGCAATTTGTCTTCCGCCAGCAGATCGAAATCCAGCCAGTCGTTCGTCTTACCCATTGTCAGTCGTCATCTTCAGTTACGGTTTCCGGCAGAAAATCTTGCCGCTGACAAGCAGCCTATGCGCACAATCAATCTACCTCAAGTATTAGATAACTATCATCTATTAGTGCCATCCGCGACATCTGTCACATAACCGACAATAGCGTTAACTGCTTCAAATTTTGATGCATTTTTACCCTATTCCGTCTGCATGGCGCTTGACGCCCCGCCTGATTTCTCTAAATTGTAGTCTCGAGAGTTGGCGAGGTTTTGAACAGCCCCCACTCCGCCACCGGTTCATTCCATCTTACTTATATAAGATTTACGAAGGATGTCGAAGTATGGAAACGGGTACTGTTAAGTGGTTCAACAACGCCAAAGGGTTTGGTTTCATTTGCCCCGAAGGCGGCGGCGAAGATATTTTCGCCCATTACTCCACCATTCAGATGGATGGTTACAGAACGCTAAAAGCCGGACAGTCTGTCCAGTTTGATGTCCACCAGGGGCCAAAAGGCAATCATGCCAGTGTCATCGTGCCTGTCATTGAAGCAGAAGCTGTCGCATAGCTCTTCTGTCTCATTGTGTACATCCCGCAGTCAAAATGCCAGCCCTTGCGGCTGGCATTTTTATCTCTGTGGCATTATTCCCGCGCCAGAGCATCTACCGGATCCAGACGTGCCGCATTCCGCGCCGGTAGCCAGCCAAACAACACACCGGTTGCAGTCGAACACAGAAACGCCGTCAACAGCGCGACGGGTGAAAATCCAATTTCCCAGCCCGGCAGAAATAGCTGTAGCGTAAAAGCGATCAGCATCGACAGGCTAATGCCCAACGCGCCGCCAACCAGACACACCAACACAGCTTCAATTAAGAACTGTTGCAGCACGTCACTGGCGCGAGCGCCAACCGCCATACGAATGCCAATCTCACGCGTTCGTTCGGTTACTGAAACCAGCATAATATTCATCACGCCAATCCCACCGACCACCAGCGAAATCACCGCCACCAGCGTCAGGAAGAGTTGTAATGTACGTGTGGTCTTTTCGGCGGTTTTCAAGATGCCGTCCATATTCCAGGTGAAGAAATCCTTCTTACCGTGGCGCAACGTCAACAGTCGGGTCAGTTGCTGTTCGGCCTGGGCACTGTCAAAACCATCCTTCACCCGCACGGTGATCGAGTTCAGCCACGACTGTCCCATGATTCGCCCGGACATAGTGCTATAAGGCAGCCAGACCCGCAGGATCTTGCTACTGCCAAACATCGACTGTTTCTCTTCTGCAACACCAATCACCGTGGCAGGCATATTCCCCACCAGCACGACTTCGCCAACAACTTTCGCTTTATTGGGGAACAACTGACGACGGGTATTGCTGTCGAGCACCACCACCTGAGCACGGCCCGCCAGTTGCTCGGCGTTAAAGGTGGTCCCTTCGCTAAATGTCATGCCATAGACGTTGAAATAGTCGCCGCTAACGCCATTAGCACTGGCAGCAACGTCGATATTGCCATAGCGTAACCGCAGGTTCTTCGACACCGCAGGCGTTACTGAACTGACCCAGGGCTGCTTCTGTAGCGCCGTCAAATCGTCATACTTCAACGCCTGTTGATATTGCGGATCGTCGTCGCCGAAGTCTTTGCCTGGATAGATATCAATGGTGTTAGTACCTATAGCGCGAATATCTGCCAGTACCAGTTGTTTAGCCGCATCGCCTACCACCACGATCGACACCACCGAAGCAATACCGATAATGATCCCAAGCATGGTCAGTAGCGTTCGCATTTTATTCGCGGCCATTGCCAGCCAGGCCATGGTAAGCGCTTCACGAAAACCGCTGACAAACTGGCTCCAGCCGGATGCCGTTTTCACCGTTGGCTCCGCAATATCGCGTCCGCCAGAGGGTTTCTGTGGCGGTGGATTGCGCACAATCTCGCCGTCACGAATTTCAATAACCCGTTCGGCCTGCGCGGCGACCTGGCTGTCGTGAGTAACGATAATTACCGTATGCCCGCGATCGCGCAGCTGATGCAAAATCGCCATCACCTCTTCGCCGGAATGGCTATCCAGTGCACCGGTGGGTTCGTCGGCAAGAATAACCTGCCCCCCGTTCATCAGCGCACGCGCGATACTGACCCGCTGCTGCTGACCACCGGAAAGCTGGGAAGGTTGATAGTCAACCCGGTCACCCAACCCCAGCCGCTGGAGTAGTTCCTGCGCACGCGCCAGGCGCTGCTTACGTTCAGTGCCCGCGTAGACCGCCGGTACCTCAACGTTTTGTGCGGCGGTTAAATGCGACAGCAGGTGATAGCGCTGGAAGATAAAACCAAAATGCTCACGACGCAGTTGCGCTAGCGCATCGCTATCCAGCGTAGAGACATCACGTCCGGCAACGCGATACGTACCGCTGGTTGGCTTATCCAGACAGCCGAGAATGTTCATCAGCGTCGATTTACCCGAACCCGACGCCCCGACAATCGCCACCATTTCCCCGGCCTGAATGCTCAAGGATACGTCCTTCAACACCTCAACCTGGCCTTCGCCTGACGGATAGCTGCGGCGGATATGGCTCAGCTCAAGCAATGCTGTCATTTTGCAGCTCCAGCGTTGCCCTCACCGGTAATGACTTCATCCCCCTCTTCCAGCCCTTTCACGATCTCCACATCGGTGTCATTACGCGCGCCGATAACCACTTCACGTTCGCGGGTTTCGCCGTTACGCAGCAACCTGACGTTATAACGATTATTGCCGATAGGATCGCCCAGCGCCGACAGCGGGATGGTCAGGACATTTTTGACATCAGTGAGCTGGATATGGACCTGCGCGGTCATATCCAGGCGCAGGATCCCTTTCGGGTTGGGAACTTCGAAGCGGGCATAGTAGAAAATCGCATCATTCACTTTCTCTGGCGTCGGGAGAACATCTTTGAGCTTACCTTCGTAGCGCGTCTGCGGATCGCCCAGCACGGTAAACCAGGCCTTTTGCCCCGGATGCAGGTGAATTACATCAGCCTCAGAAACCTGCGCTTTCACCAGCATGGTGCTCATATCCGCCAGGGTCAGAATGTTAGGTGCCTGCTGGGCGGCAATAACGGTTTGCCCCTGCAGGGTAGTAATTTGTGTTACTTCGCCAGCCATTGGCGCAACGATGCGGGTGTAATCAAGGTTGGTTTTTGCCGTATCGAGAGAGGCCTGATTACGCTTAATTTGCGCGTCAATTGTGCCAATTTGCGCCTGTTTGACCGCCATTTCGGTGGCCGCCGTGTCGAGATCCTGCTGTGAAACGGCCTGAGTTTTCGCCAGCTGTTGTTGGCGGGAGAGAGTGACCCGCGCCAGCTTCCACTCAGCTTCGGCTTGTAAACGCTGGGCGCGCAATTCCATTAGCGTCGCTTCAACCTCTTTGATTTGGTTTTGCGCCTGTTCAGGATCGATAACACCGAGCAACTGATCTTTTTTCACTTTATCGCCAATCGCGACCGACAGCGTTTTTAACTGCCCGCTGACCTGCGCCCCGACGTCAACTTTACGCAGCGCATCCAGCTTACCGGTCGCCAGCACGCTTTGTTGCAGATCGCCAGGACGAACAATTAATGTTTGATACTGAGGTAAAGGCGCATTAAGCGTTCGCCAAAGTGCAATTGCCGCCACAATAAGGATGATGGCGAACAGAAAATAGCGTTTTTTGATTTTTCCCTTGAGCTTCATAAATGTCCCAATTCCCCCAATACGTCCACCAGAGTGGAGTGCTAAACATCAACGTTAAATAAATCGCCGTTGAAAAGCGCAAGAATAACAGACTTATTGATGAATGGTTAAGATCCGCTGTGCTGAAATTAGCATAAGGGTATCAATCGGATTTATATTATGAGCCAGCTAACTGAAAGCACTTTTCATTCCTCAAAACCAGTCACAAGTTTTAGCCTTTTTTGTAGCCTGATGACCGGACATTGGCGCCCCGGACAATTTTGGCATCAGCGTAGCTTTCGTCGTAAGTTTTTGTTGCGCTCAGCGCTTATGCCGCGATTAACGCGTGAATGGATGACCGAGTTGGCGCAATGGCCTGACCTTGATAGCATACTTGCACGCCAGCCACGATTGCCGGTTCGTTTGCATCGCGCCTATCTCGCGAAAAACCTTGATCACAAAACGAAAATGGATGCCGTACGTTATCACTACAATGCTATCCGCAGCTTTTTTTCAGCCACTGAATTTAAGAATTATTTAAGTGAAGATGGATTACAACTAGCACAAATTGAGGGAAAAAATAGCGAAGTATTTAGCGTAATAATGACTTCATTCATCATACTGGATAAAGAAGGTGAAAGCACCATTCTGGTACGCAATTGTGCTGGCGAGACTTTAGCGAAAATGACGTTTACGCTGTGCAATTATGAAGGGAGCAGTACGTTGTTTATTGGCGGGTTACAGGGAGGCAGCCGATTACTGCCACATGAAGAAATTCAAAAAGCGACCAAATCATGCCATGGGATTTTCCCAAAACGTATTGTGATGGAAGCCATTTGCTGTTTTGCGGAACAATTAAATATCGAACAAATTCTGGCTGTAAGCAATGAACAGCATATTTTTCGCAGCCCGCGCTACGACGATAAAAACAAGGTAATTCTTTCCGACTACAACGCTTTTTGGGAGTCGGTTGGCGGTGAGTGCGACAGCAACGGGTACTATCATATTCCGCGCACGCTGGCGCGAAAAAGCGAGGCGGACATTGCGAGCAAAAAACGCGCAGAATACCGCCGCCGCTATCAGCTCCTGGACAGCATCCATTCGCAGCTGTCGTCGATGTTTCGCCACTAATCCGCTCTGCCGCGTGCCAGCCACAGCACGCGGGAAAACATTTTTCGCAGCAGCGTTGGCACCGCATCAACGCCCCGCCGCCCGGCTTCCATCGCCACCTCAATGGCCAAATCCGGTTTTGACGAACGATGTATCGCCTTGGAGATTATTTTGCGCATATTCATAGGCACATTCTCCGGAATTTGCGCCACCCGGTGAAAGACGTCAGCAAATCCCTGGCGATACATAAAGTGTTCCATATCCAGCGCGGGGAGCATGGTCAAATGCTCACGCTCTTCCTCTCTGTCGTCATTCAATAAGCTACGTACCGTAGCCGCATACTTTTTCCCGGCTTCATCGCCATCGACAAGCACATGCCACTCTATCCCCATCCGGCGGGCGAATTTAACCAGCGGCTTAAGACCGGACTGGGCAAATTCAATGACTTTAATCCCTTCTGCATCAAAGTGATGTCCGCACTGGCGGGCCAGTTCGTTAATAACCCAGGTTTCCGTTTCACCTTCCACCAGCAGCCAGCAGCGGGCAAACAACGATGACGCACGATTAAAACGAATATGAAATGCGATTCGCCGACCATCTTCTGCACTGATCCCACCCGGCCCCAGCCGCCAGGCAGCGACGCGGGATGATTCACGTACCAGACGAACAACATGCTCAACAGGCGTAAGGGACAGCAGCTCACCGGAGTTGGTGGTCGCCACTCGTTGCAGAGGCAGTAAATTCAACAAGTGCCAGGCCACCGACAGCATGATGGGATGTAAACGCGTTTCCGGATCTTCCACCAGCAGTAAAGGTCGGGCGTCTTTATCCAGCTTTAGCGTGCCTTTGGCCTGCAACAGGGTTGAAAAGAGGCCCAACAGTATTACCCGGTGCGTACGTCCGCCGGGTTTATCAATCATGCGGTTAATAATGTCCAGATAGCGCCAGCTCCGTTGTTCGTTATTGGAGCGACGGCGCATCAGACGGTAGCGGGACTGGCCAGCCCCCTGCTCGGAAAAATAGTGCTCCAACAACTGAACCATGGCCGATAATCCCTGGCGGATCTGCCCGTCGGTCAGGTTTTGCGGCCGGGTAGCCAGCTCACGCGCCAGAAAATCCAGTTGGCGCGCGGTGACTTCGACATCCGCCGAGTCCGGCACGGTACCGTTGCGGATCCGTCGCATAAATCGCGCGTCGCGCAGACGCAGTACCGGCATCAGACGCACAAGGTGCCGCGCCTGATCGTTAATGTCATCGAGAGGTAATGGATGGCCGTCGCCATCAAGAAAACTGCGCAAGGTAAGAACGCTACCGTCATCCGCACACTCGCCTTCCAGGCGATAAAAAAGGCGGTGATAGCCATCCTGGCAAGGCGTCCAACTGGCTTCCAGAGGACGATAGCGACGCACCCGGTGACGACCCGGTTGGGATTCACGAAACGTCAGGATAATGTGCAGGTGGTGTTCCCGGCCCTGTATATCACCCGGCGGGAACCAGAAATCCTCGCGGACAAAATGATACAAGTCTGACTCCGGCGACAGCAGCAGGGTCAAGGCATCCAGCAGACTGGATTTACCCCACGCGTTCTCCCCAATCAGCACGTTGCTCTGCTCCAGCATCAACGACAGACGGTTAATACCACGAAATCCAACAATCTCAACGCGTTCGAGAATCATATAGCCTCCGGAAATGCTAACTTTTTCCTTCAAGTTATCAGGAGTATAACGGCAAGCGAGCGCTCAGGACACCCGATATCAATCTGGCGTGAATCGCAAAAGCAAAAAAAAATAAGAATATTCTTCTTATGTTTTCTCCTGAATATAATTTCAGAACTTAATCATCGTCCTTTCGCTAATTGAACTATGCTTCATTCACCCAAGATTCAAAAAGGAATCGCAACATATTGCCTTAAATCAAATTTTTTCATCAATTTAACTGGCGAAGGGATGATATTTTTTTCTAAAATACCCGCTCTTTCATCATCGTCCCTTTTAGCGATGAATTACCGGGCAAGGAACACGAACCCGGAACTTTTAATTGAGGTGGTTATGTTCAGGAAATTAGCAGCTGAATTCTTCGGTACGTTTTGGCTCGTTTTTGGTGGGTGCGGCAGTGCAGTGCTGGCAGCCGCATTCCCGGAATTGGGAATTGGATTTGCCGGTGTCGCGCTGGCATTCGGCCTGACAGTATTAACCATGGCATTCGCTGTGGGTCATATTTCAGGCGGGCATTTTAACCCGGCGGTAACCTTCGGTTTATGGGCTGGCGGTCGTTTCCCGGCAAAAGATGTTATTGGTTACGTTATTGCTCAGGTTGTGGGCGGTATTGTTGCAGCTGCGGCACTGTATCTTATTGCCAGCGGTAAAGCAGGTTTTGATGCAACGGCCAGTGGTTTTGCTTCGAACGGCTTTGGTGAACATTCACCAGGCGGTTATTCCATGCTTTCTGCCGTCGTCATTGAAATTATTCTGACCGCAGGTTTCTTATTAGTGATCCACGGCGCGACCGATAAACATGCTCCGGCAGGTTTTGCACCTATCGCAATTGGTCTGGCGTTAACACTGATTCACTTGATCAGTATTCCGGTCACCAACACCTCCGTAAACCCGGCACGTAGTACCGCAGTAGCCATTTTCCAGGGCGGCTGGGCATTGCAACAATTGTGGTTCTTCTGGGTCATGCCGATTATCGGTGGGGTTCTCGGCGGTCTTATTTACCGCACCCTGCTCGAAAAACGCGATTAATCGCTAACAAAAAGGCCTGGCGAAAGTCAGGTCTTTTTTTTCCTCTCTATATTTCCTTTTATTTGCAACTTTACTCCCCTCTTTGCATTGAGTAGTGTGTATACCCGTTATACTTCAAGTTGCAGATGTGTTGACTGCGCTCACTCCCCCCAGTCACGTACTTATGTACGCTCCCGGGGATTCACTCCCTTGCCGCCTTCCTGCAACTTGAATTATTTAGGTTATAGTGACGCATTTCGTCTTACTTCTCAGCAAGGATCTGATTTTCATGTTTTCAGGGCTGTTAATCATTCTGGTTCCCCTTATTGTGGGCTACCTTATTCCGCTCCGGCACAGGGCTGCATTACAACTTATCAATCGCCTGTTAAGCTGGATCGTCTACCTTATTCTCTTTTTTATGGGTATTAGCCTGGCGTTTCTGGATAATCTCGCCAGCAACCTGTTAGCCATTCTTCATTATTCTGCGGTCAGCGTGACGGTCATTATACTGTGTAATATTGCGGCGCTGTTCTGGCTGGAGCGTTCGCTGCCCTGGAGACACAACCACAAGCAAGAAAAGCTCCCCTCGCGAATTGCAATGGCGCTTGAGTCGCTTCAGCTTTGCGGCGTCGTCGTCATCGGTTTCCTGCTCGGCCTCACTGGGCTTCCCATTCTGCAGCATGCCACCGAAGCCAGCGAATATACGTTAATCTTTTTACTGTTCCTGGTGGGGATTCAACTGCGCAACAGCGGCATGACCTTAAAGCAAATTGTGTTGAACCGTCGGGGGATGATCGTGGCCGTCGTCGTCGTCGTCAGTTCGATGCTGGCAGGGGTTATCAATGCCTTGATCCTCGGTCTACCGCTGAAAACCGCGCTGGCTATGGCATCAGGTTTTGGCTGGTATTCCCTGTCCGGTATTCTGTTAACCGAATCATTCGGGCCCGTAATTGGTAGTGCCGCCTTCTTTAACGACCTGGCCCGTGAGCTGATCGCCATTATGTTGATTCCAGGAATGGTGGGCCGCAGCCGCTCTACCGCGCTGGGATTATGCGGCGCGACATCAATGGATTTCACCCTGCCCGTTTTACAACGCAGCGGCGGTCTGGAAATGGTCCCGGCAGCCATCGTCCACGGCTTTATTCTGAGTCTGTTAGTGCCTCTGCTGATGGCGTTTTTCTCCGCCTGACGCCGGAACAAATACCTCTCTGGCGGTAGTCAGCTACCGCCAAAATTGCGCTAAATCAATCTCCCTGCAAGTAGTAGCAGAAATCCCTTTTATCCCTTCGCGCACAGGCATAACCTTAAACATGTATATCAAATATAACTTTAAAAGGTGTGACCATGTTTTGTGTGCAATGTGAACAAACCATCCGTACTCCGGCAGGAAACGGCTGCTCTTACGCGCAGGGTATGTGCGGTAAAACGGCTGAAACCTCCGATTTGCAGGATCTGCTGATTGCTTCCCTACAAGGTCTGTCTGCATGGGCTGTTAAAGCACGTGAATACGGCATCATCGACCATGAGGTTGATAACTTTGCGCCGCGTGCGTTCTTCTCCACGCTGACTAACGTTAACTTCGATTCCCCGCGTATTGTTGGCTATGCCCGTGAAGCTATCGCCATGCGCGATGCCCTGAAAGCGCAATGCCTGAACATCGACGCGAACGCAGCGGTCGCCAACCCGATGGCCGATCTGCAACTGGTCAGCGACGATCTGGGCGACCTGCAACGTCAGGCCGCTGAATTTACCCCGAACAAAGACAAAGCAGCCATTGGCGAGAACATTCTCGGCCTGCGTCTGCTGTGTCTATACGGCCTGAAAGGTGCGGCAGCTTACATGGAGCACGCGCACGTTCTCGGTCAGTACGACAACGAAATCTACGCTCAGTACCACAAAATCATGGCATGGCTGGGTACCTGGCCTGCCGATATGAACGCTCTGCTGGAGTGTTCAATGGAAATCGGCCAGATGAACTTCAAAGTGATGAGCATTCTGGACGCCGGTGAAACCACCAAATACGGCCACCCGACCCCGACTCAGGTCAACGTAAAAGCAACCGAAGGTAAGTGCATCCTGATCTCCGGTCACGACCTGAAAGATCTGTACAACCTGCTGGAGCAGACCGAAGGTACCGGTGTTAACGTTTATACCCACGGTGAAATGCTGCCGGCGCACGGCTACCCGGAACTGCGTAAGTTCAAGCACCTGATCGGCAACTACGGCAGCGGCTGGCAGAACCAGCAGGTAGAGTTTGCCCGCTTCCCAGGTCCGATCGTCATGACCTCTAACTGCATCATCGACCCGACCGTTGGCGCGTACGACGACCGTATCTGGACCCGTAGCATCGTCGGTTGGCCGGGTGTGAGCCACCTCGAAGGCGACAACTTCGGTCCGGTTATCGCTCAGGCACAGCAGATGGCTGGCTTCCCGTACAGCGAAATCCCGCACCTGATCACCGTAGGTTTCGGTCGTCAGACCCTGCTGGGCGCTGCTGATACCCTGATCGACCTGGTGAGCCGCGAAAAACTGCGTCACATCTTCCTGGTTGGCGGTTGTGACGGTGCACGTGGTGAACGTAACTACTTCACCGACTTCGCCACCAGCGTGCCGGATGACTGCCTGATCCTGACCCTTGCTTGCGGTAAATACCGCTTCAACAAACTGGAGTTCGGAGATATCGAAGGCCTGCCGCGTCTGGTGGATGCTGGTCAGTGTAACGATGCTTACTCTGCCATCATCCTGGCGGTAACCCTGGCTGAGAAACTGGGCTGTGGCGTGAACGATCTGCCACTGTCTCTGGTGCTCTCCTGGTTCGAACAGAAAGCGATTGTTATTCTGCTGACCCTGCTGTCTCTGGGCGTGAAAAACATCGTCACTGGCCCGACTGCACCTGGTTTCTTCACACCGGATCTGCTGGCAGTTCTCAACGAGAAATTTGGTCTGCGTTCCGTGACCACCGTTGAAGAAGACATGAAGCAACTGCTGAGCGCGTAAGGAGTAAAGAATGACAATGCCAACTCATCAGTGCCCATGGCGGATGCAGGTTCACCACATCCATCAGGAAACGCCGGATGTATGGACAATTTCGTTGCTATGCCACGATTATTATCCTTACCGCGCCGGGCAGTATGCACTGGTCAGCGTACGTAATTCAGCGGATACGCTGCGTGCTTACACCATTTCTTCAACGCCGGGCGTTAGCGAGTACATCACGTTGACCATCCGCCGGATTGACGATGGCGCAGGTTCACAGTGGCTAACCCGCGACGTGAAGCGCGGCGACTATATCTGGCTGTCGGATGCAATGGGTGAGTTCACCTGTGAAGATAAAGCGGAAGACAAGTTCCTGATGCTGGCCGCCGGCTGTGGTGTCACGCCAATCATGTCAATGCGTCGCTGGTTGGCAAAGTACCGCCCACAAGCGGATGTACAGGTAATCTTTAACGTTCGCTCGCCGCAAGATGTCATTTTTGCCGACGAGTGGCGCGAATATCCGGTGACATTAGTTGCTGAAAACAATGCCACAGAAGGTTTTGTTTCCGGCCGACTGACGACTGAACTGCTGAAAAGCGTACCGGATCTGACCTCGCGTACCGTGATGACCTGTGGCCCGGCACCGTATATGGATCTGGTCGAGAAAGAAGTCAAAGCGCTGGGTGTGACGCGCTTCTTTAAAGAGCAGTTCTTCACACCTGTTGCCGAAGCCGCCACCAGTGGCCTGAAGTTTACCAAGCTACAGCCGGCGAAAGAGTTCTACGCGCCGGTGGGCAGTACGCTGCTGGAAGCGCTGGAAAGCAACAAGGTTCCGGTTGTCGCCGCATGCCGTGCAGGTGTTTGCGGCTGCTGCAAAACCAAAGTGGTTGACGGTAACTACACGGTCAGCAGCACCATGACGCTGACCGACGCAGAAATCGCTGAAGGTTATGTGCTGGCTTGTTCCTGTCATCCGCAGGGTGATTTAGTGCTGGCGTAATTGGTCGGTATCTGATGTGCAAAAGGCTGCCTGGCTGTACCGGGTGGCCTTTTTTTATGCTGTCAGGCGTTGAAAAATTCTGATGTTTTCACTCTCCCCGCAAATTATCGACCACACTTACCCTGCGCAGATTAAACATAATCCCTGACTACCACGTCGAACTTTCTACAAGGATCCCCATGAAAAAAGTGGCCATTGTCGGCGTCGGTCCCACCGGGATTTATACGTTTCATGCCCTGGTTGAGCGCGGTGAACCGCTGGAAATAGAGCTTTACGAGCAAGCTGAAGAGGCGGGCGTCGGCATGCCTTACAATAGCGACAACAACGCAGACCACATGCTGGCAAATATAGCCAGCATTGAGATCCCGCCGATCTATATCAGTTATCTGACGTGGCTTCAGAATCAAAGTGATGACTATCTGGCCCAGTTTCAGATTGAACGCGCGTCTTTGCATGAGCGGCAATTTTTGCCCCGCGTGATCCTCGGCGACTATTATCGCGATCGTTTTTTAGCCATTGTCGAGAAAGCGCAACAAGCCGGTTTCACGATTCGCGTACATGAATCAAGCGAAGTCACCGACCTGCGAGCAGACCCGAATGGGGTTTCTTTGTGGATCAACCACGCGTCACAGCCCGTTGAGGTGGATTTCGCCGCTATCGCCACTGGTCATCTGTGGCCTGAAACGGATGCTCAGGAACGCAAATTTTTCCCCAGTCCGTGGACCGGTCTGATGGACGCGCAGATTGGTGCTTGCCGGGTAGGGATTCTGGGCACCTCGTTAAGTGCTATCGACGCCGCGATGGCTGTGGCCAGTCAGCATGGCACCTTCACTACCAATACCGACCATTCACTGCAATTCACACCTAAATCCGACAGTCAAAACCTGAAACTAACCCTGATGTCGCGCAGCGGGGTACTGCCTGAAGCGGATTTTTACTGCCCCCTTCCGTATGAATCGCTGAATATCGCGACGCCAGAAGCAATTGAAGATGCCATTGCCCATGGACAAAACGGATTACTGGACCGCATCTTTCAGCTTATGGCGCAACAACTGCAAGACGCAGCGCCAGGCTGGTGCCAACAGGTGGCGCTTGCGACGCTTAACGCCGACACGTTCCCCGAAGTCTATTTCGCCGACAGGCTCAGGCATGACCCTTTTGACTGGGCGAGACGTAACCTGGTAGAAGTTGAGCGCAACAAGCAGAAACAACATACCGTCGCCTGGCGCTATACCTTGCTGCGCCTGCACGAGGTTATCGAGGAGATAGTCCCTCATCTTGATACCCGCGACGAAAAACGTTTCAAGCGCGGACTGGCGCGGGTATTTATTGATAACTATGCGGCAATCCCGTCAGAGTCAGTTCGCCGACTGCTGGCGCTGCACGAAGCCTGGCTGATTGAGATCCTCGCGCTCGGCACAGATTATGAGCGCATGAATGAACAGGAAATAACGGTAATTTCCCACCACGGTCAGCGCAGCGAATTTGATGTGTTTATTGACGCCCGAGGACAACGGGCATTGCAGAGCAAAGATATCCCGTTCCCAACGCTACGCGATCAACTGCTGGCCTGTGGCGATGAGATCCCGGATATCGGCGAAGATTACACGCTGCAAGCGCCGGAAAACGCCCGCAATCGCATCGCTTTTGGCGGGCTGCCGTGGTTAATGCACGATCGTCCGTTTATTCAGGGACTGGTGGTCAGCGCTGAAATAGGCGCCGCGATGGCAAGGGCATTGACGCAGCGAGCGCTGAGACGTCGGCACAAACTATGGAACAGTGACGACATATAGATTAGCGACAAATTGAACGACGAGGCGGAGCAATGTTACGCTTTCTCGCCTCGGTATTGACTCTCAGATGGTAACTATCGCCAGGCAGAATTCCCGGCAACGGAGTAACGCCCCGCCCCCAAAAACGCCACGGCCAGCGCGCCGATAAAGAAATAAACCAGACTTTCAATCGCCCATGCACCGGTTTTATCCAGTGTCCAGGTTTCCCCCATCCCGACCATCAGCCATGCCACAACCATCGTAAACGCCAGCCCCAACGCCGCCGGACGCGTCAGGATGCCAAGAATAATCAGGCACGGTGCCACGACCTCTCCCAACAGAACGCCATACGCAATAAAGCCTGGGAAACCTTTCGCTATCAACATACCGCTGATGCCATCAATACCCGCAAAGAGTTTATGCAGCCCATGAAACAGCATCAGCCCACCGACGGCAAAGCGTAACAATAACTTGCCAAAATCTTCGTGAGTCAGTACTCGGTTAACTGAATTTAATAGTTTTATAACCATTTGAATTTATTCCTTGTTTCACCATGTCCAATAACAAACTACGCTTAATACAGGTTAAATGAAACCTGCCGGAAATAAGGGGGAAATGAGAAGCATAACTATTATCTTCATCTAAACTTGTAACCGGTATCACATTAGAGGAGAAGGAAAACCATGAAACAAACGGTTGCCGCTTTTATTGCTAAAACACTCGAACAGGCTGGCGTAAAACGCATTTGGGGTGTAACGGGTGACTCGCTAAATGGTCTGAGTGACAGTCTGAATCGTATGGGAACAATTGACTGGATGCCAACCCGTCATGAAGAGGTTGCAGCCTTCGCTGCGGGCGCTGAAGCGCAGTTGACGGGCGAACTGGCCGTCTGCGCAGGCTCGTGCGGGCCAGGCAACCTGCACCTGATCAACGGGCTGTTTGATTGTCACCGTAACCACGTCCCGGTACTGGCAATCGCCGCGCATATTCCCTCCAGTGAAATAGGCAGCGGTTATTTTCAGGAGACCCACCCGCAAGAGTTGTTCCGCGAATGTAGCCACTATTGCGAGCTGGTTTCCAGCCCAGAACAGATCCCGCAGGTACTCGCCATTGCCATGCGTAAGGCGGTACTCAACCGTGGCGTATCCGTGGTGGTTTTACCCGGTGACGTGGCGCTAAAACCTGCGCCTGAAAGCGCCACCACGCACTGGTATCAGGCGCCGCTCCCGGTGGTGACTCCACAAGAAGAAGAGCTGAGAAAACTGGCGCAACTGCTGCGCTACTCCAGCAATATCGCCCTGATGTGCGGCAGCGGCTGCGCCGGTGCGCATAAAGAGCTGGTTGAGTTTGCGGCTAAAATTAAAGCGCCGATTGTTCACGCCCTGCGTGGTAAAGAGCATGTTGAGTACGATAACCCCTATGATGTGGGTATGACCGGGCTGATTGGCTTTTCATCCGGCTTCCATACCATGATGAATGCCGACACGCTGATCCTGCTTGGCACCCAGTTCCCCTATCGCCCGTTCTACCCCACCGACGCCAAAATTATTCAGATTGATATCAATCCGGCGAGCATTGGCGCGCACAGTAAAGTGGATATGGCGCTGGTAGGCGATATTAAATCCACTCTCCGTGCCCTACTGCCTCTGGTGGAAGAGAAAACCGAGCGGCAATTCCTGGACAAAGCGCTGGAGCACTATCGCGAGGCGCGTAAAGGGCTGGATGATTTAGCCAAACCCAGCGATAAAGCCATTCACCCGCAGTATCTGGCGCAGCAGATCAGCCACTTTGCCGCTGACGATGCCATCTTTACCTGCGACGTTGGTACGCCAACGGTGTGGGCAGCACGCTATCTGAAAATGAACGGCAAACGTCGTCTGCTCGGATCGTTTAACCACGGGTCGATGGCGAATGCCATGCCGCAGGCACTCGGCGCGCAAGCCACAGAACCAGGACGCCAGGTTGTGGCAATGTGCGGTGACGGCGGCTTTAGCATGCTGATGGGAGACTTTCTGTCGGTTGTCCAAATGAAGCTGCCGGTGAAGATTATTGTCTTCAACAACAGCGTACTGGGATTTGTGGCGATGGAGATGAAGGCTGGCGGTTATCTGACCGACGGCACGGAGCTGCACGACACCAACTTCGCGCGGATTGCCGAAGCCTGCGGCATTACGGGCATTCGCGTGGAAAAATCCTCAGAGGTTGATGAAGCGCTACAAAGGGCGATGTCAATTGACGCCCCGGTGCTGGTCGATGTGGTCGTGGCGAAAGAAGAGCTGGCGATCCCGCCGCAGATCAAACTCGAACAGGCCAAAGGTTTTAGCCTGTATATGCTGCGTGCAATCATCAGTGGACGCGGTGATGAAGTGATCGAACTGGCGAAAACGAACTGGCTCAGGTAAAACATCCTTATTAAATCACACACAAAATCATTCATGATGCATCAAGGCGGCTAGCCCGAAAATCCCCAGGAGCATAGGTATACTATGTGACTGGGGTTTAAGGGTGCGGCCAACGCCGAAGCAGCCTGAAGGATGAAGTGTAATAAGGAGACACCATGATTGATTTACGCAGTGATACCGTCACCCGGCCGAGTCGCGCCATGCTGGAAGAGATGATGGCAGCCCCGGTCGGGGATGACGTGTATGGAGACGACCCTACCGTTAACGCCCTCCAGCAATACGCCGCAGAGCTTTCTGGTAAAGAAGCCGCTATTTTCTTACCTACCGGTACTCAGGCTAACCTGGTGGCGCTGCTCAGCCATTGTCAGCGTGGCGAAGAGTACATTGCCGGTCAGGGCGCGCATAACTATCTCTACGAAGCAGGTGGCGCAGCGGTGCTCGGTAGCATTCAACCGCAACCTATCGACGCCGCACCGGATGGCTCCCTGCCTCTGGACAAAGTAGCTGCAAAAATCAAAGTGGACGATATCCATTTTGCCCGCACCCGCTTGCTCAGCCTGGAAAATACCCACAACGGCAAAGTGCTGCCGCGCGAGTATCTGAAAGACGCCTGGGAATTCACCCGTGAGCGTAATCTTGCCCTGCACGTCGACGGCGCACGTATTTTTAACGCCATCGTCGCCTACGGCTGTGAACTTAAAGATGTCACGCAATACTGTGATTCGTTCACCATTTGCCTCTCCAAAGGCCTCGGTACCCCCGTTGGTTCACTGCTGGTCGGCAGCCACGAGTACATCAAACGCGCTATTCGCTGGCGCAAAATGACCGGCGGCGGAATGCGTCAGGCCGGTATTCTGGCAGCGGCCGGGCTGTATGCGCTGAAAAATAACGTGGCGCGTTTGCAGGAAGATCATGACAACGCCGCCTGGATGGCGGAGCAGCTGCGCGAAGCAGGGGCGGACGTCATGCGCCACGACACCAACATGCTGTTTGTTCGCGTTGGCGAAGAGCACGCTACCGCGCTGGGCGAGTATATGAAAGCGCAAGGTGTGCTGATTAACGCCTCCCCGATTGTGCGCCTGGTGATGCACCTGGACGTATCACGTGAACAACTTGCTGAAGTCGTCGCCCACTGGCGCGCTTTTTTAACCCAATAAGGAGATGGGCGTGCCGCAACGGATTTTGGTTCTTGGCGCCAGTGGCTACATTGGTCAGCATTTGGTACAGGCGCTCAGTCAGCAAGGGCACCAGGTGTTGGCTGCGGCACGTCGCATTGAACGGCTGGAAAAGCAGCAACTGGCCAATGTCAGTTGCCACAAGGTCGATTTGAATTGGCCAGATAACCTCACCCCGCTGCTGACGGGTGTTGATACGGTTTATTATCTGGTTCATGGTATGGGCGAAGGCGGTGATTTTATCGCCCACGAACGTCAGGTCGCGATGAACGTGCGCGATGCGCTGCGTAATACGCCAGTTAAACAGCTTATTTTCCTGAGCTCATTGCAGGCTCCCCGGCATGAACAATCCGATCATCTGCGTGCTCGACAGATAACCGCAGACACCCTGCGCGAGTCAGGCGTGCCAATGACGGAATTGCGCGCGGGCATTATCGTGGGAGCGGGTTCCGCTGCCTTTGAAGTCATGCGCGATATGGTTTACAACCTGCCGGTTCTCACCCCTCCACGCTGGGTACGCTCGCGTACCACGCCTATCGCGCTGGAGAATTTAATGTACTATCTGGTGGCATTGTTGGAAAATCCCACACCACATCACCGCGTCCTCGAAGCCGCCGGGCCGCAGGTGTTGAGCTATCAGGAACAGTTCGAGCATTTTATGGCGGTCAGCGGTAAACATCGCCTGCTCATCCCCATCCCCTTCCCTACCCGCTGGATTTCGGTCTGGTTTTTGAACGTCATTACGTCAGTGCCGCCAACCACGGCCAAAGCGCTGATCCAGGGCTTAAAACACGACCTGCTGGCCGATGACACCGAATTACGTGCGCTGATCCCACAAAAACTGATTGCCTTTGATGACGCCGTGCGCAGCACGTTGAAGGAAGAAGAGAAGCTGGTCAACTCCAGCGACTGGGGTTACGACGCACAGGCGTTTGCCCGCTGGCGTCCAGAATATGGCTATTTCGCCAAACAAGCTGGCTTTAGCGTTGAAACCTCTGCCAGCACAAAAGCGCTGTGGCAGGTTGTGAATCGACTCGGCGGCAAAGAAGGCTATTTCTTTGGCAATATTCTATGGAAGACGCGCGCGGCGTTGGACCTGCTGGTCGGCCATAAGCTGGCAAAAGGTCGTCCCGAACACCCACTATTGCAAGTTGGCGACACCGTTGATAGCTGGAAAGTCATCATCGTTGAGCCGGAGAAACAGCTGACGCTGCTGTTTGGGATGAAAGCGCCGGGACTGGGTCGCCTGAGCTTCACACTGGAAGATAAAGGTGACCACCGACGCATTGATGTACGCGCGTGGTGGCATCCGCACGGTATGCCTGGCCTCTTCTACTGGCTGTTGATGATCCCCGCCCACCTGTTCATTTTCAGGGGGATGGCGAAGCGTATAGCCAAACTTGCAGAACAAATCACAGACTAATGATAAAAAGAGCCTGTATTCTTTCATGTTTCCCATTGCATACAGGCGTAATTCACGGAAGAATGCGCACGACGTTTTTTAAACACAGTGGATTGATATGAAGGTACTGGTTACCGGAGCCACCAGCGGCTTGGGCCGAAACGCGGTTGAGTTTTTATGCAGCAAAGGCGTCAGCGTCAGAGCCACCGGTCGCAACGAAGCGATGGGCAAGCTGCTGGAGAAAATGGGCGCAGAATTTGTGCATGCGGATTTGACCGAGCTGGTTTCTTCGCAGGCAAAAGTGATGCTTGCCGGCATTGACACGCTGTGGCACTGCTCCAGTTTCACCTCTCCATGGGGAACTCAGGAAGCTTTTGATCTGGCCAACGTTCGTGCTACCCGCCGTCTGGGCGAGTGGGCCGTAGCCTGGGGTGTACGTAACTTTATTCATATCTCCTCTCCGTCGCTGTATTTTGATTATCACCATCATCGCGATATCAAAGAAGACTTCCGTCCCCATCGCTTCGCCAACGAATTCGCCCGCAGCAAAGCGGCTGGTGAAGAGGTGATTGCATTGCTCGCCCAGGCCAACCCGCAGACTCGCTTTACTGTCTTGCGCCCACAAAGCTTGTTCGGACCTCACGATAAAGTCTTTATTCCCCGCCTCGCCCATATGATGTACCACTACGGCAGCATCCTGTTGCCGCATGGCGGGAGTGCGCTGGTGGATATGACCTATTACGAGAACGCAGTTCACGCGATGTGGCTGGCGAGTCAGGAAGCCTGCGATAAACTGCCGTCGGGTCGCGCGTACAATATAACCAACGGTGAACATCGCCCCCTGCGCAGTATTGTGCAGAAACTTATCGACGAGCTGAATATTGATTGCCGTATCCGCTCCGTGCCCTACCCGATGCTGGACATGATTGCCCGCAGCATGGAGCGCTTAGGCAATAAATCGGCGAAAGAGCCAAAGCTTACGCATTACGGCGTTTCGAAGCTAAATTTTGACTTTACGCTGGATACCAGCCGCGCCCAGGAAGAGTTAGGTTATCAGCCCGTTGTGACGCTGGATGAAGGGATTGAGCGTACCGCAGCCTGGCTGCGCGACCACGGTAAGCTGCCGCGTTAGGCTGATAGCCATTGCAGGGTGGCGGCACAAGCGCCACAAAAACCTGCCAAATTAACCGTAGGCCTGATAAGCGAAGCGCCATCAGGCATTGGTGTCTGCGTTAACCCTGCCCGTATTTCTCCAGTAACGCTTCGGCAATCGCCTGCGTTTCCGCGTCCGCCACGCCATTCCACAACGTCGAGCGGAAGTGCATCTGGAACGCCATAATCACCCGCTGCTGTTCACGCGGCGTCATCTCGGGTTTTACCTCATAGCCATAGCGTGACAGCAGATCGAGCAATGACGCGGTTTCTACCGGCGTATGGGGCGCTCGTCCGGCGAGATAAAATGCCACACGCTGAGCATCCGGCCATGCGCCAATGCCCTGAGCGGCCAGTGCTTGCCACGGAAACAGCGGACCGGGATCGTCCTTACGCTGAGGCGCAATGTCTGCATGAGCCACCACGTTTTGCGGTTTTATGTCGTAGCGGGCGATGATATCTTTCGCCAATGGGATTAACGCCTGAATCTGCGCGGGCTCAAACGGCGCAAAATACTTGCTGCCCGCTGATTTTTGCCAGCCGCGGTTTTCCAGCTCAATACCAATTGAGGTATCGTTAATACGCGTAGCGCCGCGCCAGAAGCTAATCCCCGCATGCCAGGCCAGATCTTTTTCCGGCACCAGTTGCCAGATACGCGGTTTACCATGGTAAAGCGGCGGCACTGCGGGGATCAAATAGTGTGAACTGACGTTTTTATCGGTCAGCGTAGCCAGGGAAGAGTCAAAATCATCGGCCGTGTAATGGATAACCAGTACTTTAATGCGTGGATAAGCAGCCTGGGCCTGACGGCGGGTATCTAACTGATACCCGTCTTTGTCGACAATCCCTTTTTCGCCAGCACATCCCACCAGCAACAGCGTAAATGCCAGCAGACACAACAGACGTTTCATCGGCGAGTTTTCACCGCGGTACCGCTGACACTCACCATCAGCATGCTACCGTCTTTGCCTACGGTTTCGTAATCGATATCGATACCGACCACCGCATCAGCACCCAGCGCTTTCGCCTGTTCGCCCAGCTCCTGAAAAGCAATTTCACGCGCTTTACGCAGCTCTTTTTCATACGCGCCGGAGCGACCGCCGACAATATCGCGAATACCGGCAAAAAAATCGCGGAAGATATTCGCGCCTAAAATGGCTTCACCGGTAACAACACCGCAGTACTCCACGATGCTCTGTCCTTCCAGCGTAGGGGTTGTCGAAAACTGCATGGTTAATCTCCTTTTTGCGCTAAGAGCACAATCTCAAAAGCATTATCAAACCAATACACTATGACACTCAAAGGAAAGCCCGCCAAATAAAACTGCTATCCTTGTTGATGTGTAGCGGTTTCAGGTGGTGCGTTTTTTATTTTTATTTGACTGGCATGCCGCCAGAAATAAAAAAGCCCCCAGATGCTTGGGGGCCTGAAGTTATTATTTTCTAAAATCTAATGGCGCCTGGCCGGACTGAATGTACATTGCTACGTTATCAAATGTAATCATTTTTGATTTACAAAAAATACATTTTGCCCCGAACGGATTTCCCTCAGTAACATCAAAGGTTGATGTTCTGTATTGGGAACCATGGCAACATGGACAGCGAAAGTGAATATGATTAGTAATAATAGTTACCTCAAAGCGCCACAACATTAATTGCGGATGGACCTTTAGGTCCCTGCTCCACACCGAATTCGACTTTCTGGTTTTCATTCAGCGTCTTAAACTCATTACTTTGAATCGCTGAGAAATGGACAAAGACATCTTTGCTGCCATCTGCAGGCGTAATGAAGCCAAAACCTTTTTCAGGATTGAACCATTTAACTAAACCAGTCATTTTAGTAGACATATATTTATTCCTTAATTTGAGCCTTTCGGCAAGCTTGGTTTTTATGACAGAAACTTCGTAGTGCTTAATGAAGAAACTCAAAGAGGGGATAAACGGGTTACACCTGAAAATGAGAACTGCTTGAGTAAACTACTTTGTATATCGTCTGTTATTCAAACCGACCGGATCATTAACGCACGGGCACCGAGATTAAGCAACTCTTATTTTAGCCATCCGGAGTCCCTTATAGCCAACAACACGGCATGAGTTTTGTTTAGCCAGGCGTAAAGCGCGGCAAATGGAACATGCAAATGCTCAGATGGTCTATACAGTATAAGAAGCATGAATGGCCGCCAACGCCCCGTTGCAGGTTGATATACTAAAGCTGAAGCTGGCAACGAGCGCCACCAACATGCTTCAGGTGGGGTGTCCGCGAATTTGCTTTAGCAAAAACAATGTGTTAATCGATCATACAATCTTTAGTGAGACCGAATTGTTCATCGTAGAACACAATTAGTAGGAAGCTTATAAGGAAATCATTATGCGCTATTCGAAACTCTCTCTGCTGGTTCCATGTGCACTACTTCTCAGCGCCTGTACGACCGTGACGCCGGTCTATAAAGATAACGGCACGCGTAGTGGTTCATGCATAGAAGGTGGGCCAGACAGCGTGGCTCAACAATTCTATGATTACCGTATTCAGCATCGAAACAATGACATTACCGCCCTTCGTCCGTACCTGAGCGACAATCTGGCTAAACTGCTGACCGACGCCAGCCGCGATAATGCACACCGCGACCTGTTTAACAGCGATCCGTTCTCCAGTCGCGCTACGTTACCAGACAGCGCCAGTGTCGCCAGCGCATCGACTATTCCGAATAGTGATGCACGCAACATTCCACTGCGCGTAGAGCTGAAACAGGGTGACCAAAGCTGGCGTGATGAAGTACTGATGATCCGCGAAGGCCAGTGCTGGGTTGTTGATGATGTTCGCTATCTGGGCGGCAGCGTACACGCGCCAGCCGGGACGCTGCGCCAGTCTGTCGAAAACCGCTAACCGCCCCATTCACCCGCTTAAATCATAACCCCCATAAATTGTCTGGCATTCTGCATAGAATGCCGACATTTATTCTTGCCCACTGGTGGCCCCGCTATTTTGTGCTATGTTTAGAGAAGAATGCGGTTTGCATTTAACTTTTAACGCATAAATATTGCATAACTATTCTGTCAAAGGTAGTATCTGCGGCTTCAATAGCTATCAGACTGCCAGTATCGAGTGTCAATGAGTATTCAATTAAACGGCATTAACTGCTTCTACGGCGCACATCAGGCGCTGTTCGATATCACGCTGGATTGCCCTCAGGGTGAAACACTGGTGTTACTTGGCCCAAGTGGAGCCGGGAAAAGCTCGCTGCTGCGCGTACTCAACCTGCTTGAGATGCCGCGCTCGGGTACGCTCTCTATTGCAGGCAACCGTTTCGACTTCACGAAGACCCCGTCAGATAAAGCCATTCGGGATCTGCGTCAGAACGTGGGCATGGTCTTTCAGCAATATAATCTCTGGCCGCATCTCACGGTTGTGCAGAACCTGATTGAAGCGCCCTGCCGTGTGCTCGGTCTGACAAAAGAGCAGGCAATGGCGCGCGCCGAGAAACTGCTGGAACGTCTGCGCCTCAAGCCTTACAGCGATCGTTACCCATTACATCTTTCCGGTGGACAGCAACAGCGTGTAGCCATTGCCCGCGCGTTGATGATGGAGCCGCAGGTGCTGCTGTTTGATGAACCGACCGCCGCGCTTGACCCGGAAATTACCGCCCAAATCGTCAGCATCATTCGCGAACTGGCGGAAACCAACATTACTCAGGTGATCGTCACCCACGAAGTGGAAGTTGCACGTAAAAC
This sequence comes from Citrobacter sp. Cpo148, assembly GCF_030332375.1. NCBI lineage: Bacteria > Pseudomonadati > Pseudomonadota > Gammaproteobacteria > Enterobacterales > Enterobacteriaceae > Citrobacter > Citrobacter sp. Cpo148. The sequence continues at coordinate 259,987 of NZ_JAOWHY010000034.1, read as the reverse complement.
GGCCAGTCGTGTGGTGTATATGGAAAACGGTCATATCGTCGAGTTTGGGGATGCGAGCTGCTTTGCCAACCCGCAAACCGAAGCGTTTAAAAACTATCTTTCTCACTAAGATTCGGGACAATACAATGAAAAAAGTTCTGATTGCCGCGCTAATCGCAGGTTTTAGTCTTTCCGCTACCGCAGCCCAAACCATTCGTTTCGCCACCGAAGCGTCTTATCCTCCGTTTGAATCTATCGATGCGAATAACAAGATCGTAGGTTTTGACGTTGATCTGGCAAACGCGCTGTGTAAAGAGATTGACGCTACTTGTACCTTCACCAATCAGGCCTTCGACAGCCTGATCCCAAGCCTTAAATTCCGTCGTTTTGACGCGGTAATGGCCGGTATGGACATCACCCCAGAGCGTGAAAAACAGGTGCTGTTCACCACCCCTTACTACGACAACTCTGCGCTGTTTGTGGGCCAGCAGGGTAAATACACCAGCATTGACCAGCTGAAAGGTAAAAAAGTCGGCGTTCAAAACGGTACTACGCACCAGAAATTCATCATGGATAAACATCCGGAAGTGACCACTGTGCCGTATGACAGCTACCAGAATGCCAAACTCGATCTGCAAAACGGTCGTATTGACGGCGTCTTTGGTGATACCGCAGTAGTAACCGAGTGGCTGAAAGACAATCCTAAGCTTGCCGCGGTTGGTGACAAAGTGACGGATAAAGATTACTTCGGTACAGGTCTGGGCATCGCGGTACGCCAGGGCAATACCGAGCTGCAGCAGAAGTTTAACGCTGCGCTGGAAAAAGTGAAGAAAGATGGGACTTACGAAACCATCTACAACAAATGGTTCCAGAAGTAATATTTGATGAATGAATTTTTTCCTTTAGCAAGCGCCGCCGGGATGACCGTCGGCCTTGCCGTTTGTGCGCTGATCATTGGCCTTGCACTCGCCATGTTTTTTGCCGTCTGGGAGTCAGTAAAATGGCGCCCGGTGGCATGGGCGGGCTCGGCCCTGGTCACCATCCTGCGCGGTCTGCCAGAAATTCTGGTGGTTCTGTTTATCTATTTCGGCTCCTCACAGCTGCTGCTGACGCTGGCCGATGGCTTTACGATCAATCTCGGGTTTGTACAAATCCCGGTTCAGATGCAGATCGAAAACTTCGACGTCAGCCCGTTCCTGTGCGGTGTCATTGCACTGTCATTACTGTACGCCGCTTACGCATCACAAACGCTGCGTGGCGCGCTGAAGGCCGTGCCACTCGGACAATGGGAATCAGGTCAGGCGTTGGGTTTGTCTAAAGCCGCGATCTTCTTTCGTCTGGTGATGCCGCAGATGTGGCGTCATGCCTTACCGGGACTGGGTAACCAGTGGCTGGTGTTGCTGAAAGATACCGCGCTGGTCAGCCTTATCAGCGTGAACGATCTGATGCTGCAAACGAAGAGTATTGCCACCCGCACCCAGGAGCCATTTACCTGGTACATTGTGGCGGCCGCTATTTATCTGGTGATTACGCTGGTGAGTCAGTACATTCTCAAACGCATTGACCTGCGCGCGACACGTTTTGAGCGGAGACCAGGCTGATGCTTGAGTATTTACCTGAATTGTTGAAAGGGCTGCATACCAGCCTGACGCTGACGGTCGCCTCCATCGTGGTTGCTCTGGTGCTGGCGCTGATCTTCACCGTCATCCTGACGCTGAAAACGCCGGTGCTGGTGTGGCTGGTTCGCGCTTATATCACGCTGTTTACCGGTACACCGCTGCTGGTGCAAATCTTCCTGATCTACTACGGACCAGGACAGTTTCCGGCATTGCAAGAATATCCGGTATTGTGGCATCTGCTCTCTGAACCCTGGTTATGCGCCTTAATTGCGCTGTCGTTAAACAGTGCGGCCTACACTACGCAACTGTTCTACGGCGCTATCCGTGCAATCCCGGAAGGCCAGTGGCAGTCCTGCGGAGCGTTAGGGATGAGCAAAAAGGATACGCTGGCGATTCTGTTGCCGTACGCCTTTAAACGCGCCCTCTCCTCGTATTCCAACGAAGTGGTGCTGGTATTTAAAAGTACCTCACTGGCTTACACTATCACGCTGATGGAAGTCATGGGTTATAGCCAGCTGCTGTACGGTCGTACTTATGACGTTATGGTCTTCGGTGCAGCAGGTGTGATTTATCTGATCGTCAACGGTTTGCTGACGCTGATGATGCGCTTAATCGAACGTAAAGCGCTGGCGTTTGAACACCGGAATTAAGCATATGCCTGACGGCGCTACGCTTATCAGGCCTACGGTTCATGCACCTTTTGTAGGCCGGATAAGGTGCTAGCACCGCCATCCGGCAAATATGCATAAAGCAAAATAATAAAGACGGACAACAACCCAAATTGTCCGTCTTTTTTATATCAATAAAAATATTTAATCATTTTTATTGCATATAAATTCATTAAATGGCATTGTTACTCCACGCCGCAGACACGGTAATAATCATAAGATTGACAGACGGGAGTTCCACCATGAAAAAGTTAGTACTGGCCGCATTACTTGCTACTTTCGCCGCTGGCGCCTCAGCTGCTGATAAAATTAGTTTCGGTGTATCAGCCACGTATCCGCCATTTGAATCACTGGACGCGAGCAATAAAATTGTCGGTTTTGACATCGACCTGGCAACGGCGCTGTGCAAACAAATGCAGGCAGAATGTACTTTCACCAATCACGCTTTCGACAGCCTGATCCCCGCGCTGAAATTCAAGAAATATGATGCGGTAATTTCCGGAATGGATATCACACCTGAGCGTAGCAAGCAGGTTGCATTTACTCAGCCTTACTATGCCAACTCCGCGCTGGTGATTGCGAAAAAAGACACCTATAAAACCTTTGCCGACCTGAAAGGTAAGCGCATCGGTATGGAAAACGGCACCACCCATCAGAAATACCTGCAGGACAAACATCCTGAGGTGAAAACCGTGGCCTACGATAGCTATCAGAATGCGATTATCGACCTGAAAAATGGCCGTATTGATGGCGTATTTGGCGATACCGCTGTGGTTAACGAATGGCTGAAAACCAACCCGCAGTTAGGCGTAGCCACTGACAAAGTAACCGATCCGCAATACTTCGGTACTGGCCTTGGCATCGCGGTTCGCCCGGATAACAAAGCCCTGCTGGAAAAACTGAACAGCGCACTGGCGGCAATCAAAGCTGACGGCACGTACCAGAAAATCAGCGATCAGTGGTTCCCGCAGTAACGTCTGCCCAATCTGAAAAGCCGCGCTCTGCGGCTTTTTTTATCTCTTCGCCTGCGCTTTCAGTCAGTTCTTACGCCATAAACGCTTTCCTGGCATACACTTGTTAAAACGAAAAAAAGTGAGGCAAACGGATGATAGCGTTCCCTGCCAGTTTACTGATCCTCAATGGAAAAAGTGCTGATAATCTCCCCCTGCGTGATGCCATTGCGAAGCTTCGCGATGAAGGCGTGGAAATCCATGTTCGCGTGACCTGGGAAAAAGGCGATGCCCAACGCTACGTTGATGAAGCTCGTCAGCTAGGCGTTGCTACGGTGATAGCCGGCGGCGGTGACGGCACCATCAACGAAGTTTCGACAGCGCTGATTCAGTCGCAGGGTGGCAATATTCCAGCGCTGGGTATTTTACCGTTGGGTACGGCGAATGACTTTGCCACCAGCGTTGGTATACCCGATGACCTTGATAAGGCGTTAAAGCTGGCTATCGCTGCAAATGCGACTGCGATCGATATGGTGCAGGTCAACGATAAAACCTGTTTTATCAACATGGCGACCGGCGGGTTTGGCACTCGCATCACCACCGAAACGCCGGAAAAACTCAAGGCCGCACTGGGCGGTGTATCGTATTTTATTCACGGATTAATGCGCATGGATACGCTCAAGCCCGACATCTGTGACATTCGTGGGGAGGATTTTCACTGGCAGGGTAAGGCGCTGGTGATTGGTATCGGTAACGGTCGCCAGGCCGGTGGTGGGCAACAACTTTGCCCGACGGCGCTGATCAACGACGGCCTGCTGCAACTGCGCATTTTTACCGGCGAAGAACTACTGCCAGGACTGCTTTCGGCGTTAACGCAATCCGAAGACAACCCTAACATTATTGACGGCGCATCGTCGTGGTTTGATATCCGCGCCCCACACGAAATTACCTTTAATCTCGATGGTGAACCACTCAGCGGACAAGAGTTTCATATTGAAATCCTGCCCGCTGCGCTACGTTGCAGACTGCCGCCGGGTTGTCCGCTATTGCGCTAACCCAACGACAATCCGAGGGATCAGGCAATAGTGACTTTGCTGTCCAGATAAACGTCCTGTACGGCGTTAATCAACTTAACGCCGTCGGCCATGGTTTTCTTGAACGCTTTACGCCCCAGAATCAGCCCCATACCACCCGCACGTTTGTTAATAACCGCCGTACGCACTGCATCGCTCAGGTCGGTATCGCCGCCGGCCGCCCCGCCAGAGTTAATTAACCCGGCACGCCCCATATAACAGTTCGCCAGTTGGTAACGCACCAGGTCAATTGGATTCTCGCTGGTCAACTTGGTATAGACGCGATCGTCGGTATAGCCAAAATTAACCGCTTTATACCCGCCGTTATTTTCCGCCATTTTCTGCTTAACGATATCCGCTCCGATAGTGGCAGCCAGATGGTTAGCCTGCCCGGTAAGATCGGCGGAAACATGGTAATCCACGCCATCTTTTTTAAACGCGGAGTTACGCAGATACGCCCACAGCACGGTAACCATACCCAACTCATGGGCGCGCTCAAACGCTGCTGAAATCTCTTCAATCTGGCGGCGAGATTCCTCAGAACCGAAATAGATGGTTGCCCCTACCGCAACCGCACCCATATTGAACGCCTGCTCTACGCTGGCATACAGCGTCTGGTCAAAGGTATTCGGATAGCTGAGCGTTTCGTTGTGGTTAATTTTAACGAGGAACGGGATACGGTGCGCGTAGCGGCGGGAGACAGAAGCCAGCACACCGTAAGTCGATGCCACGCAGTTGCACCCTGCTTCGATAGCCAACTCCACAATATTCTTCGGATCAAAGTACAGCGGGTTAGCTGCAAACGAAGCCCCAGCAGAATGCTCTACCCCCTGATCCACCGGTAGGATCGACAGATACCCTGTCCCGGCAAGTCGCCCCGTGTTATACAGCGTCTGCATATTACGCAGCACGGCAGGCGGCCGGTTGTTATCCACCATCACGCGATCGACGTAATCATGTCCAGGCAGGTAAAGTTGGTCAGAAGGAATGGTCATACAACGATGCTGTAAAAGGCTGTCGGCATCTTTGCCAAGCAACTGCGCAATATCAGTCATAGCTATGCTCCCGTAAGTTCCGGTTTAAAACCGGAATATGGATTGTCCTGACCCGCCTTTTTGCGGGCAGCATTAAGCCTGGTACCGACTGCGCTTTTTTTCCATCTTTAGCGCACTTTTCAGCAACTTCTGCTGGCTCGATTCAGGAAAAAATAATGTTAAGACGGTCAAAGTTTAATCTCAAAGGTATTTTAAAGGTATTATTGAATGGTACTATCAGCGCGTACCTTACCTGTCATGAAGGATTTAAAGATGAAAACTACAGTTAAGCTGTCGTTCATGATGTTTGTAGAGTGGTTTATCTGGGGCGCCTGGTTTGTACCGCTGTGGCTTTGGCTGAGTAAAAGTGGCTTTAGTGCCGGAGAGATCGGCTGGTCCTACGCCTGCACAGCCATTGCGGCGATCCTGTCGCCCATTCTGGTCGGTTCAATCACTGACCGCTTTTTCTCCGCGCAAAAAGTGCTGGCGGTGTTGATGTTCGTCGGCGCTATTCTGATGTACTTCGCCGCCCAGCAAACCACCTTTAGCGGATTCTTCCCTCTGTTACTGGCCTATTCGTTGACCTATATGCCGACGATTGCGCTGACCAACAGTATTGCTTTTGCCAACGTACCGGATGTTGAACGTGATTTCCCGCGCATCCGCGTGATGGGGACCATTGGCTGGATTGCCTCCGGTTTGGCCTGCGGTTTCTTACCGCAAATGCTTGGCTATAACGACATCTCACCCACCAATATTCCCCTGCTTATCACTGCCGGAAGCTCCGCATTATTAGGCGTTTTTGCCTTCTTTTTACCGGATACGCCGCCAAAAAGTACCGGCAAAATGGATTTCAAAGTTATGCTGGGTCTGGATGCGCTGATCCTGCTGCGCGATAAGAACTTCCTCGTCTTCTTCTTTTGCTCTTTCCTGTTTGCGATGCCACTGGCGTTCTATTACATCTTTGCCAACGGTTACCTGACAGAAGTCGGTATGAAAAACGCCACCGGCTGGATGACACTGGGCCAATTCTCTGAAATCTTCTTCATGCTGGCGCTACCGTTTTTCACCAAACGCTTTGGCATTAAAAAGGTATTGTTGCTTGGTCTTATTACTGCGGCGATCCGCTACGGATTTTTCGTTTACGGCGGTGCGGAAGAATATTTCACTTACGCCCTGCTGTTTCTCGGCATTCTGCTGCACGGCGTCAGTTACGACTTCTATTACGTCACGGCTTACATCTATGTCGATAAAAAAGCGCCGGTCCACATGCGCACCGCAGCTCAAGGGCTTATCACCCTCTGCTGTCAGGGGTTCGGCAGCCTGCTCGGTTACCGTCTGGGCGGCGTGATGATGGAAAAAATGTTTGCTTATCAGGAACCGGTTAATGGTCTCACCTTTAACTGGGCTGGCATGTGGGGATTTGGCGCGGTCATGATTGCCGTCATTGCCGTGATGTTTATGATTTTCTTTCGCGAATCAGACAAAGAAATCACCGCCATTAAGGTGGACGATCGCGATGTAGCGTTGAAACAAGGGGAAGTAAAATGAAAGCAGAACGTATTCTCGGTGCTCTTTATGGGCAGGCGTTAGGGGATGCGATGGGCATGCCGTCGGAACTGTGGCCAAGAACCCGGGTTAAAGCACACTTCGGTTGGATCGACCGTTTTTTGCCCGGCCCTGCGGAAAATAATGCCGCCTGCTATTTTAACCAGGCGGAGTTCACTGATGACACGTCCATGGCACTGTGTCTGGCAGATGCCCTGCTTGAGTGCGACGGCGAAATTGTGCCAGACGTTATTGGTCGCAATATTCTGGCCTGGGCCGAGCAGTTTGATGCTTTTAATAAAAACGTGCTCGGCCCGACCTCAAAAATTGCGTTGAACGCTATTCGTGACGGTAAACCAGTCGCCGAACTGGAAAACAACGGCGTGACCAATGGCGCGGCAATGCGCGTTTCCCCGCTGGGATGCCTGCTGCCCGCCCGCGATCTTGATGCCTTTATCGATGATGTGGCACTGGCCTCCAGCCCAACGCATAAATCGGATCTGGCTATCGCGGGAGCCGTTGTCGTCGCGTGGGCGGTATCGCGCGCCATCGACGGAGGAAAATGGTCAGAGATTGTCGACGCGCTACCTGCCATTGCCCTGCATGCGCAGCAAAAACGAATCACCACCTTTAGCGCATCGCTTTGTGCACGCCTTGAACTGGCGCTGAAAATCGTCCGTAACGCCGATGGCGTCGAGTCCGCCAGCGAGCAGTTGTATCAGGTTGTGGGGGCAGGAACCAGCACCATTGAGTCCGTTCCTTGCGCTATCGCCATGGTTGAGCTGGCACAGACCGATCCTAACCGCTGCGCCATTTTGTGCGCTAACCTTGGCGGCGATACCGACACCATCGGGGCGATGGCAACCGCCATTTGTGGTGCATTACACGGCGTGAGCGCGATCAACCCGGCATTGAAGCAGGAATTGGACGCGGTGAATCAGCTGGACTTTACCCACTACGCCAACGGGTTAATGCGACTGCGCGAGCAGCGGGAGGCGCTATGAGCAACACGCATCTGCAACAACTTCTCTCGCAGTTACGTACACAGCGGCCAGTAACGGTGGTGGGTGCGGCGGTGATTGATGTCATTGCCGATGCATATGCCCTCCCCTGGCGCGGCTGTGACATCGAGCTCAAGCAGCAAGGTGTTAACGTTGGCGGCTGCGCACTCAATATCGCCGTCACGCTTAAGCGTTTAGGTATCGATGCCTGCAATGCTCTACCACTGGGTCAGGGAGTGTGGGCCGACATTATCCGCAACCGGATGACAAAAGAGGGACTGCACAGCCGGATCGACAATGCCGAAGGCGATAACGGCTGGTGTCTGGCGCTGGTGGAGCCGGATGGCGAGCGTACCTTTATGTCTTTTAGCGGCGTTGAGAATCAGTGGAATGCCGCCTGGCTGGCACAGCTGGATATCCCGCGTCATAGCCTGGTGTATCTTTCGGGTTATCAGCTAGCGTCCCCGTGCGGTGAATTGCTGGTGCAGTGGCTGGAAGGTCTGGAAGAGGTGACACCATTTATCGATTTTGGCCCGCGCATCGGCGACATTCCCGAGCCCTTACTGGCAAGAATTATGGCCTGTCGTCCGCTGGTTTCCCTCAATCGCCAAGAGGCGGAAATTGCTGCCGAGCGGTTTGCATTAAGTCAGGATGTGGAAGGTTTTGGCGCAGAATGGGTGCAGCGTTTCACCGCACCGGTGGTCGTGCGTCACGATAAAGACGGCGCATGGTATTTCAGCGCACAGACATCCGGCTGCGTACCGGCATTTGCAACGGCGGTCGTTGATACTATCGGCGCAGGTGACAGCCACGCTGGCGGCATGCTGGCTGGGCTGGCGTCTGGCTGGACGCTGGCCGACTCAGTGCTGTTAGGTAACGCGGTGGCGTCCTGGGTAGTTGGACATCGCGGCGGCGATTGCGCCCCGTCACGCGAGGAGCTACTCCTCGCACACAAAAACGTATAGATCGCTACGACAGTAACTGATGCTGTATTCAATAGGCCGTTGCTGCTGGTCAAGCGCTACCTGCTTGATCACCAGTACCGGCACTTTGCTATCCATTTGAATGTGCGCCTGGAACTCTGCGTCAGGCATTCTGGCGCTAACACGTGAGCGCGTGCGCTGCGGGAAAATATGCTGGCTACGAAAATAGTCATACAGCGAAACACCGATGGCATCCACGTCATGAATTAGATGTGCGGGTACCCAGGACTCTTCAATAGAGACTGCGTCTTCGTCAACGTAACGAATGCGTTTGAGCAGGAAGACATCACTCCCTGCGACAACAGCCAACTGCTGTGCCACCTCTTCCGGGCAAGGCACAATTCTTTTGTTAACCCACAACGTATCCGGTTTTTTACCGCGCAACACCACCTGCTGAGAAAAACCGCGCGCTTCTTTAAGCGAATACTCGAAGATATTGTTAATTTGCGTTCCGTAACCGCGGGCACGTGTTACTACACCTTCTTCTTCCAGAGCCTGCATCGCCTTGCGTACCGTAATCCGAGAAACGCCGGTCAACTGGCTGAGGTCGCGCTCGCCGGGCAGGATATTGCCGTGCTCCAGGATCCCACTGCGCACAGCATTCTTCACCGTCTGCGCAAATTTCATATACAGCGGCGTGTTATCCGCCGCTGAAATACGTTCATTCAGTTGTGCGATAAGCTGGGTATGCGCTTGTTCCATTTATCTTTTTCCTGGCCGCCGTTTCTGCAGCCAGTATACCCATTACCACCACGCGTGGAAATGATGCACCGGACCAATTCCCTCGCCAACTTCTAGCGTGTCGGCCTGTGCCAGCGCCGCTGAAAGCCACAGTTTGGCTTCCTGTACGGTATCGGCCCAGTTGTTATGGCGCGGACGCAGGGCTGCCAACGCCGCCGATAGCGTACAACCGGTGCCATGGGTATTTTTGGTCATCACCCTTGGTGCGGTAAAACGCTGCTCACCATCACGCGTAAAGAGCCAGTCGGGGCTTTGTGCATCATCCAGATGACCGCCCTTCATCAACACTGCCTCGCAGCCCAGCGCCCGTAGCGCCCTTCCCTGCTCTAACATCTCCTGCTCAGTTTGCGCATGCGATGCCCCGAGCAGTGCAGCAGCTTCGGGTAAATTAGGGGTGATAATCGAAACCTGCGGCAGCAAACAGGTACGCAACGTTTCTACCGCCGAGGGCGACAGCAACGGATCGCCGCTTTTCGCCAACATCACCGTGTCCAGCACCACATTTTGTACCCGATGGCGACGTAAACGTTCGGCAACAGCTTCGACAATGTCCGTCTCAGCCAACATACCGATTTTAGTCGTATCAATACGCACATCATTGAACACAGAATCCAACTGCGCGGCGACAAAATCAGGTTCAATGCGATACACCGACTGCACCCCACGCGTATTTTGCGCCACTAACGCCGTGATAACGGAACAGCCGTAAGCGCCCAGCGCCGAGAAGGTTTTTAAATCAGCCTGAATACCCGCACCACCGCTTGGGTCGGTTCCGGCGATCGTTAATGCGTTAATCCGTTTCATGCTTGCTCCTGGGCGTTCAGATTATAGAGGGCGTCAAGAAATGCCGGGACAAAGCTGCCCGGTCCGTTTGATTGTTGTGTGGCTATTTGCCCGGCCTGTTTCATCCAGCTACAGGCGGAGGCGACGTTATCAAGTCGGTCACCACGTAAAGCGCAACTGGCCGCAACAACCGCTGATAGCGCGCATCCGGTGCCCACCACGCGAGTCATCAACGGGTCACCACCGTCCACGCAAACGGTACGCTGACCATCGGTGACGTAATCCACTTCGCCGGTAACCACGACAATGGTCCCAATCTGACGAGCCAGCGCCTGCGCTGCCGGAAGCGCAGCGACAGCCGTATCGGTTGTATCCACGCCGCGTCCCCCACCGTTCATGCCGGCCAGAGCAAGTATTTCCGAAGCGTTGCCACGAATAGCCGCAGGCTGTAGTGACAATAATTCCAGGCAGAAGCGCCGGCGAAACTCAAGCGCGCCTACGGCAACGGGATCGAGCGTCCACGGGGTTTTAGCATGATGAGCCTGCTCAACTGCGGCACGCATCGCCGTGGCCCGTTCCCGAGTTAAGGTGCCGACATTAACCAGCAATGCACTGGCAATAGCGGCGAATTGGCTGGCTTCTTCAGGCTCGATCACCATCGCAGGCGATGCGCCCAGCGCCAGTAACGTATTGGCAGTAAAGCTTTGCACGACCTCATTGGTCATACAGTGTGTGAGCGGGGATAAGATTCTAAATTGGTGCAAAGTGTGAGCCGCGAGCGCGCGGCTGTGCAGGTCAGGCTGCATTGTTCAGCTCCTGCCCGCGCGAAGAAGGGACACGAGCAGTGTCAGACTTCCCTACGCTGGCATTATCCAGATCAGGTGGTACGGGTATTTCTCAGCCTTTACCAGAAGGGCACCCCGAGTCGTTGAAACACAAACGTAATACGCTGGTTTCAGTAACAGGATACTGCCTGTGCTTAACGATGTAAATTGGCGCACTCCCCACTCCCGCAGTGAAACTACTGGTCAAGGTTGCTGCAATTCTGTACTTTCATTTACACTTTTTACGAAATGACTGGAGTGATCACAAAATAGTGCTTGTCAGACATCCGGTATGCCAGGAATGATACATGACTGATTTTGATGACCCGAAGAGGTAGAGAGGATGGGTATGAAGAATAAAATGTTGCTGGGTGCACTTCTGCTTGCAAGCAGCGTCGTCTGGGCCGCACCAGCTGCAACAGCTGCCCCCACCGGTATCGATAAGTATGAACTGAGCAGCTTTATTGCTGACTTCACCCATTTCAAACCCGGTGACAAGGTTCCACCACTGTATCTCACCGAAGAATACACCATTAAACAGTGGAATCTGCGCAACCTGCCCGCGCCGACGGCAGGCACCCACTGGACCTACATGGGCGGCGCGTATGTGCTGGTCAATGATGCCGATGCTAAGATCATTAAAGCCTACGACGGCGAGATTTTTTATCACCGGTGAAAAAATACGCACCCTATATAAAGGGTGCGTCAATTAAATATCACTGGTATTCCGTAACTACTTTAACTCTACTTTGTACTTTACCTGGTCGAATATTTTGTCCATATGCAACATATCTCCCATATAGATTTAAGTCAACACGTTGTTCTTCTGGAGTGATATCTTTAAAATTCAAAAGATCATAGCTGGAACTATTCCCTGCACTAAAACTAATTGCTTGACTTCCATTTAATGAGATTTCAAACCCAACGTCCCCAGCACCTCCATACTCATTTTCATATTCATTTTTGAGGATATTACCTTGAATACTCTCCGACTCAAAATGATAATTAAAAGAATATGAGGACAATCCTTTATTACAAATAAAAGATACGTTACCTGATGTAGGTTCAAGCTTTAGGTACCTTGAAGAATTATTATTCAGATCTGATGTCGTAATTGCCGGGGCAGTAAGTACGCCATCATTAAATCTACACGTTTTTGTCATTTTCTTGATTTGTGGAATATAAGTCACGTGATAATAATGATTTCTATTATCACGTTCACCCAAACATCCTGTAAGAATACATTTCTCAGGAGTAAAATCTATCTGGATACCTTCACCTATATTTTTTGCATGTTCACTTACCCCAGTAGCTTTTGAAACAACATCAAAGGTTAATGTAATCACTGCATTATTTATTTTCCCTACATCCATTTTTGTAAAAGTGTCTGTTTTCTCATACGAGATAAGTGTAGGGTCAGCAGAAAATGTAGCTTTCAAATATATGTCACCACCATCAGCATGGTATACATAATAGGCTTGACTGGGAAAATCTATTTTAAATGTGGTCTCAGACCCCATGTTAAGTAAATTTCTACACATAGGATTACGAGTAAATTTAAAGTTGGATATATTGACAACATTACCTTTCATATTCTCAAGCTTTAATTCATCGCCAGACACATATGTTTCAGAGCCATCAGGAATATAACAATGGCTACTTGCACTAAAACTAATTAATGCAATTAAAAAAAACAAATATTTCATATCCACCTCTCACCGACAAATATAAACTTTACTTTCATCAATCGTTTTGCCGAAGGTGATTGAGCATGAAAGTCCCTGTTGTTTATCGACCGCTACTTTTATTTCCGGCGGTACTTCATTGGTGCGAATAAAAAGCTGGCTTCCCTGGCCTACCACGCCAATATTGTGTCCATGAATATCCTCTACTTCGTAACCAAACGTCAGCGGTGAACCATCAGGGCGCTGCGCCCGGATATACCAGGGTTTGCGTTGGTCGGTATCAAACCTTGTCAGCACTACCGCTCCGCGGTAAGGGGCGGCGCTGCGGCGGTTGCCTTGCAGGTCGGTTTCACTATTGGTGTTAGACACATCCAGCGTCAGGTGGTTTTCACGATAAGGCGTTAAGCCGTCGTAGACCACCACGCCATTGCGGTTGGTGGTGCGATATTTCTGCCCGTTCACATATGCTCCTTCCAGGCCCGGCGCATGCATCACGGCAAACGTTTCCGATAGCCGGTTGGCTAAATTCACTCCACCAGACCAGGCTACCAGGCCACCTGAAATACTGCCGCCAGCTTGCGTATATTTAGACGACTGGCTGTAGCTGCCGTTTAGCGTAGCAACTGGCGCATTCCACGTCAGATTGCCGCCCGCTGTTGTCTCGCTGTCCTGTTGTTGATGGCTGAGATTCACGCCGTAATTAAACTGATCGTGACTGCCTACGGTGCCGGAAATCCCGGTATTGTTAGACGTAAAACCATCATTATCAAAGGTGGTCGAGTTAGAAACATACAGATGTCGGCGCGGAGTGCTAATGTCATCTCCCCAGTCAAACGGAATGGAGATAAAGATGTTAAAACGTTTATCTTCGTGATGATCTTCATCGTAAGTCTGACTAGCTGAAAAGGTATAGCTAATCCGTTGCCAGCTATTGGAGTAACTCAGCTGATAATCTTTGCTGCTACCGCTACGCCCCCAGTAGTCTCGCCACAGCGTACTGAGCGAGAATGAACCCCAACCTTGCGGCAGAGACTGGCTGACGTTGGCCGAAAAACTGTTCTTACGACCAAAATCATTCTGATAATAATCTGCAATGTCATACACATCGTTTTCATCACGATGGTAGTTATTTTTGTTATTTGCCCAGACGTGATCGTTAAACGTGCGATAGTCCTTGGAAGAGTAGCGATACGCCGCCAGGCCAAAACGGGTGGCAGTTTGTGTCAAATACTTGTTATAAGCAATCTGGTAACTTTGCCCGTCAAACACATCGCCATTATCCTGTTTGCTGTGCGATTGTGTCGCATCGACGGAAATCGCGCCAATACGCGTATTCCAGCCGGTACCCAACGTAAACGCATTGTAGTTATCCGCCAGCATGGTACCGCCGTACAGCGTTAACAGATTATTCAGCCCGTACTGATAGCTCATCTGTGCAAAGTCGGTCTGGTTACTGGCGCCTTCGATATGGCTACGCCCAGCCGCAAAATCATATTTTGAGACACCCGGCTGCAACATATTGGGCACCGCAGCATAGGGCACCAGATAGGTTGTTACCGATCCGTCCGCCTCTTTGATACTGACGTCAAGATCCGCACCGCCACCAGCCAACTGCAAATCAGCAATTGAGAACGGGCCAGGCGGAACCTCTTTCTGGTAAACCACAAAGCCGTTCTGTTCGATAGTGACCAGCGCGTTACTCTGCGCGATCCCCTGCACTAATGGCGTGAAGTTTTGTTTGGAGTTCGGCAGCATCTGCATATCGCGATACAGCCGTACGCCGCGAAAGCGCACCGCATCAAAAATATCTGATGAGGTATACATATCCCCGGCACGCAGCGTTCCGAGAATTTGCGGGATGCCGCGCTCCAGGTACAGGGTGTTGCTTTTCCACTCCCCGCTGCTGTCATCAGTTTTGTTATAGCTGGCATCAGAATGCAGCTGCCAGCCCAGCAGGTTTAACCCACTGGTAAAACGCGCATAGGTACTTTTGCTGTTACCAGAATCCTTATAGTTGCTGTAATACTGGCTGGCATAGTACGAGGTATAGAAGGCATTGATGCCACGATCCCAGTTTTCAGGAGGAACATACCCTTGCTCAAGCTCATCGACAAACGCCTGCGGAACGCTGAGATCCAGGCGAAACGTACCGATATTCCACGCGTAGCTGCCCCCTTGTACCGCCTGCTTCAAGGTTGGGCATTCATTCTGCTTGTCCAACGCCTGTATATTTATCCCCAGACGCGTTAATGCATCGCGGGATAAACAGGTGTCATCCGGATTATCCTTAACCGTAATTTCATACTTACCACGCCACT
Source organism: Citrobacter sp. Cpo148 (assembly GCF_030332375.1). Lineage (NCBI taxonomy): Bacteria > Pseudomonadati > Pseudomonadota > Gammaproteobacteria > Enterobacterales > Enterobacteriaceae > Citrobacter > Citrobacter sp. Cpo148. The sequence goes on along the minus strand of NZ_JAOWHY010000034.1, from coordinate 244,781 downwards.
GTTTATTGACGTAGATGTCAATATCATATTGGCCTGGCAGGGGTTGGTTATCATCGAGGCGAAAATCAGAAACTTTCTCGCCTTTCATGCCACCCATCATAAAGTGGGTGTCAAACGTCTCTTCTGCAGCGTGGGCGTCAATGCCAACCAGCAACAGTAGTATTGCCGAAGCAATTGGAGTCATCCTTAACATAACCAGCTCCTGTTATTTTAGGCTGACGTTATCGCTAATATAATTACCGTGATCGTCAATAATGGTTATTTTATACTGATTGGTATTAGCACTTTTTAATGCCACATTTGCACTGGAGAGCGGTGCAAGCATAATACTTCCGTTGTTGATCTTGACATTATTAACTTTAACTTCTGTCACCGTGATCCAATTAGCTGCATCATTCTTAATGGAGTAAATGCTACCACTACGTTTCATCGACAGTTTTTGAAATGTGTTTTTATTAACTGGCGCTATTCCTTTAGGCCGATAGAATAATTTAATTCGATTCTGCATTGCAAATTTCAATATATTTTTACCGGTGCTGTCTGGATTGTTTGGTGGAATATCCAGCACATTGAGATAAAAAAGGCTCTCTTTGTTATTGGGCAGCATATTTGGTAATTTTTTTATTTTTAACTGCTGGCCAGAATCCCTGGCAATCTTTGCCACCGGGGGGGTGAGCATAAAAGGTACGTGAATTTTTTCCGGTGGCAACGAGCTATCGCCATCATCGATCCACGATTGTACCAGAGAAGATCGTTCCCCCTGGTTCATCAATTGTACCAGAACTTCGTTTTTTTCTGCCGGGTAGATAACACGCGTACCATAAATCACAATGCCAGCATGGACGGGTTGCACAGATGCGATTAATAAAGCGCTTAGAATCCATTTCATGTTGCGTTCGTCCTTTTAAAAAACTGCCGGTGAATACACCGGCATAAAAATCTATTCTGCAGAAACGGAAATGGTTAAAACCGATGATATTTCCCCTGCAACAACTGGTGTTGCTTCATTTAACCTAGCGTACTGAGCTGAAAACTTCAGAGAATATTCCACCCCTGAAGGATCATCTTTATCTGCGGTAAGAATATCTTTGATATTAGTTTCCTGATCATTAGTAATCAATTTACTATCTAATTTCAATTTAACACCAACGCCCTTAGAAGCATCAATATCACCGTTTACTTCTTTTGTATTTTTAAGCACACCATCTGTAGTAAATTCCCCATTAGAAATTCTTATTGTATTTAATTTTGTACCTGCTGGACATATTATCTTCATTGGCATTGGATCAGCCACTTCAGTACCAACAACGTCACCTGCAGACAATCCAGAAAAACGTGAAGCATCAATTTCCGGCAATATGATAGTACTTGAGTTCTTGTTATCTTCAAAATGGCAAGAACTATTAATAATAGTACCTTCGATTGTTAACGTCCCTTCTTCCCCAGCAGCAAAAGCCCCAGCGCTCATAAATACAGCAGACAGTACAGCAACAGAAATAATTGAACGTTTCATAATATCTTCCTTAATAAAATAATTTCTATTTGTTAAGAGGGTTAACTCTTGGATTTAAATTCGCACAACAAAAACGTTATCGCAATGTGAACACGTTGTTTTGTTGATTTAAAACAAGTTACCAACTGCAATATAATTGCAACAAATAAGTGAAGATAAACACTATTTATATATTTAATAAATTAGCGTTATTAATTGTCGTTTTTTATTTGTTAGAGAAATAGAAAAGCACTCATCATTCATATAAATGATGAGTGCTTAATATCAACACTGAGATTCTTAGTCTAATCGTAACTGTTTAACACTATCTGTCGCATTGAATCCCCTGGTACAGAAACGATCTCGGTCACGACGCCCTTCGCTGGAACAGGATCCACATGACTAACATTTGAAAGATGAAGAGATTGACCGCATTTCTGTTGAACGTTGTTATTCACGACGTCAGCACTACAGGTTGGTTCAACGACTCGCCCACTGATTGTTAAGGTCGCAGTATCGGAAGCGAAGGTAGGGGCGCTCATTCCATAAGTCAGAGCTATAATTCCCATCAGTAAACTTTTTTTCATTTTAATCGTTATTCCTGTGGTTAGCATCAAATAGCATACAAAGGACCTGTTCAGCAGATTATGGGCATAACACCCTATTTGAACCAATTGAAATTGTAGATTAATGAGATAGATTTGATCAATTGTAATGATGCATCGAGGTGATTTATTCGGAAAAAGGCATGAATTATAAACGTAGAATGAACAATATCGTGAGATTTTTAAATTTAATATATTCACCGCATCAATAATACATTAATGCGGTGAATATCTGTAACGCTATAAATTACACCGCGCGGAAGGCAATCTCGCCCGGAATAACCTCTCCCTGCCAGTAGAGCTGTGCAGCCACTCGTCCTGCCAGGTCGCGGTAAATAGCAGTAAATTCGCTATCAGGACGGCTAATCACCGTCGGCGTACCACGATCGAGGTCCTCACGCAGAGAAATATGCAGCGGCATCTGTCCCAGCAGTTGAGTGTGATACTGCTCGGCCAACTTCTGTGCCCCACCGGTACCGAAGATCGGTTCATGGTGACCGCAGTTGCTGCAAATATGCATACTCATATTCTCAACAATACCCAGTACCGGCACTTCGACTTTTTCGAACATCACGATGCCCTTTTTCGCATCGATCAGCGCGATGTCCTGCGGCGTAGTGACAACAACTGCGCCCGTTACCGGAATGTTCTGCGCCAGCGTCAGCTGGATGTCACCGGTGCCCGGCGGCATATCCAGTACCAGATAATCAAGATCCGGCCATAAGGTTTCCTGCAACATCTGCAGCAGCGCTTTGCTGGCCATCGGGCCGCGCCATACCATCGCGTTATCGTCAGTGACCAGATAACCAATGGAGTTCGTTGCCAGACCATGAGACATGATCGGTGCCATGTGGGTACCATCTGGCGAGGTTGGACGCTGGTTTTCCGCGCCAAGCATTGTCGGGATAGACGGACCATAAATATCGGCGTCCAGAATCCCTACCTTCGCCCCTTCTGCAGCTAGCGCCAGCGCCAGGTTCACAGCGGTAGAGGATTTACCCACGCCACCTTTTCCTGAACTGACGGCGATGATGTTTTTCACACCATTAATACCCGGCTGGTTTTTCACGCGCTTCAGCGTCGCGATGTTATGCGACAGTTTCCAGTCGATCGCTTTCGCACCGGTAATACGCAGCAGATCGGCGCTACATTGCTCTTTTAAGTCCTCAAACGCGCTATGCCAGACAAACGGCATGACCAGCTCAACGTGCAACGTGTCATCCATCCAGGCGACGTGGTGCAACGCTTTAAGCGTCGTCAGATTATGCTTCAGGGTTGAATGCTGAAAATTCGCCAGCGTCCCGGCAACCATGGCGCGCAGGGTCTCTGGTGATTTGGCCTGGGATTGTGCGTTCATCCCGACTCCTTTTTGTTGTTCTGAATATACAATAGTCACCAGGTAGTTTACTCCAACCGCAACAATTATTCATTTACGGATAAATGCCCTTATCGCTTGGCGCAGTAATTACCATTTTGGTACTATCAAAGCCCTTTTCACTACAAAAGAAGTAATTGCCCACTATGACTCAAGTCGCGAAGAAAATTCTGGTAACGTGCGCGCTGCCGTACGCCAACGGCTCAATCCACCTCGGCCATATGCTGGAGCACATCCAGGCTGATGTCTGGGTCCGTTACCAGCGAATGCGCGGCCACCAGGTTAACTTCATCTGCGCGGACGACGCACACGGTACGCCAATCATGCTGAAAGCACAGCAGCTTGGGATCACGCCAGAGCAGATGATCGGTGAAATGAGTCAGGAGCATCAGACTGATTTTGCAGGTTTTGACATCAGCTACGACAACTACCACTCGACGCACAGCGAAGAGAACCGTGAGTTGTCTGAGCTGATTTATACTCGCCTGAAGGAGAACGGTTTTATTAAGAACCGTACAATCTCCCAGCTTTACGATCCGGAAAAAGGCATGTTCCTGCCGGACCGTTTTGTTAAAGGCACCTGCCCGAAATGTAAGTCTCCGGATCAGTACGGCGATAACTGTGAAGTCTGCGGCGCAACCTACAGCCCGACCGAACTTATCGAGCCGAAATCCGTCGTGTCTGGCGCAACACCGGTGATGCGTGACTCCGAACACTTCTTCTTTGATCTGCCGTCATTTAGCGAAATGCTGCAGGCGTGGACGCGCAGCGGCGCGTTACAGGAGCAGGTCGCCAACAAAATGCAGGAATGGTTCGAATCCGGCCTGCAACAGTGGGATATCTCTCGCGATTCCCCGTACTTCGGTTTTGAAATCCCGAATGCGCCTGGCAAGTACTTCTACGTGTGGCTGGACGCGCCAATTGGCTATATGGGTTCATTCAAAAACCTGTGCGATAAGCGCGGTGACACAACCAGTTTTGACGAATACTGGAAGAAAGATTCCGACGCCGAGCTGTATCACTTCATCGGCAAGGACATCGTCTACTTCCACAGCCTGTTCTGGCCTGCCATGCTGGAAGGCAGCAACTTCCGTAAGCCGACCAACCTGTTCGTACACGGTTATGTGACGGTGAACGGCGCGAAGATGTCCAAATCTCGCGGCACCTTCATTAAGGCCAGCACCTGGCTGAAGCACTTCGATGCCGACAGCCTCCGCTACTACTACACCGCGAAGCTTTCTTCACGTATTGATGACATCGACCTGAACCTGGAAGACTTTGTCCAACGCGTTAACGCCGATATCGTCAACAAAGTAGTCAACCTGGCATCCCGTAACGCTGGCTTTATTGCTAAGCGTTTTGACGGCGTTCTGGCGGCTGAGCTGGCCGATCCGGCGCTGTATAAAACCTTCACCGACGCTGCAGCGGTGATTGGCGAAGCATGGGAAAGCCGTGAATTTGGTAAAGCTATCCGTGAAATCATGGCGCTGGCCGACGTGGCAAACCGCTACGTTGACGAACAGGCACCGTGGGTCGTGGCTAAACAGGAAGGCCGCGATGCCGACCTGCAGGCGATCTGCTCCATGGGTATCAACCTGTTCCGCGTGCTGATGACCTACCTGAAACCGGTTCTGCCAACGCTTGCTGAACGTGTTGAAGCTTTCCTGAACAGCGAACTGAGCTGGGATGCCATTGAACAGCCACTGCTCGGCCACAAGGTCAACACCTTTAAAGCGCTGTACAATCGCATCGACATGAAACAAGTTGAAGCGCTGGTTGAGGCGTCGAAAGAAGAAGTGAAAGCAGCTGCAGCACCGGTTACCGGCCCGCTGGCTGATGACCCGATTCAGGAAACCATCACCTTTGACGATTTCGCCAAAGTTGACCTGCGTGTAGCGCTGATTGAAAACGCCGAATTCGTGGAAGGTTCCGACAAACTGCTGCGTCTGACGCTGGATCTCGGTGGTGAGAAACGTAACGTCTTCTCTGGTATTCGTTCTGCGTATCCAGATCCGCAGGTCCTGATTGGCCGCCAGACCATTATGGTTGCCAACCTGGCACCACGTAAGATGCGCTTCGGCATTTCCGAAGGGATGGTGATGGCCGCAGGTCCTGGCGGGAAAGATATCTTCCTGTTAAGCCCGGACGAAGGTGCAAAAACAGGCCAACAGGTGAAGTAAATCAAACATCTCAAGCGCTGCAACCGCAGCGCTTTTTTTTGCTACGCAAGTGCTTCCTCTAATCTTAACCCCTGCTCCATTTTCGGACTGCTTCGTTGTTAATATTAGATTTATTCTATACTGCTCTGGTATCAAGGTAGTCCGGGCTCACCAGATTCGTGGACGTTATTATTTAACATCCGATATTCATGAAATGGAGTTTTACATGAAAGCGTTACAAAAATTATTTTCTCTCGCCGTGGCATCGATTGTGGTTTTTTCCCTGGCGGGATGTGGTGATAAAGAAGAGACAAAAACATTCAATGCCAACATTAATGGTTCTGATATCACCGTCTCTTACACCTATAAAGGTGATAAGGTCCTGAAGCAAATCTCCGAAAGTAAAATTAGCTATGCGTCAGTCGGTGCCAGCAATAAAGAGGAGGCAGCAAAAGTATTCGACGCATTAAGCGCCAAATATCAGAACATTACTGGCATAGAAGAAAAACTCACCTATTCAGATACCTACGCGCAAGAAAATGTCACTATCGATATGGAAAAAGTTGATATAAAAGCGTTGCAGGCCATTTCAGGGATGAAGCTATCTGAAAACGCCGATAAAAACATCAGCATGAAGCAAATGCAAACGGTAATGGAATCGGCGGGTTTTAAAGAAGTGAAGTAAACCATCGGCGACCCGATTTTAATCGGCGTCGCCCATTTTTTCTTTATGGCTTCGCGTTATGTACCCGTGATGTCAAACCACGCAGAAAATAACGCAGGAACTGATCGCCGCATTCGCGATAGTTCTTATGATCAGGTGCACGCATCATGGCGGTAATTTCCGGCATCGACACACGGAATTTTTGCTCGGTCATAATAGCCAGAATATCGTCGGTTTTCAGCGAAAAGGCGATACGCAGCTTTTTCAGCACCGTATTGTTATTAACACGACGCTCCAGCGCCAGTTCCGGTGCAGAATCATCTTTACCACGCAGATGATAAATCAGGCCGTTTAAAAAACCGGAGAGAATGATATCCGGGCAACGAACAAACCCAGCCTCATCTTCTTTTGTCATCCAGGTATCGAAACCTGCGGAGGTGGATTCCATGTCAGCAAGCGCAAGAATACGCACCATGTCGTTATTGTTCGCTTTTAGGGTGTAGCGCAGGCTACGAAGAATATCGTTACTTAGCATAGAGCCTTCAACTGTCGGTGATGCAATGGCGCGCAGTGTATCAGTTTTACAGTCCAATCGCCTCTTTTAGACTTTTAAGATAACGACGACTCACCGGAACGGTCAGTCCGTTACGCAAAATCAGTTCCGCCTGACCGTTGTCTTCCAGACGGATCTCCTGCAATTGCGCCATATTTACCAGATATTGCCGATGACAACGCAGCAGAGGAGTACGGCTCTCCAGCGTCCTGAGCGTCAACTCAGTGAAGCCTTCTTTACCATCGCTGCTCGTCACATACACACCACTCATGCGACTGCTGATAAACGCCACATCATCCATTTGCAGCAAATAAATCCGACTATGGCCGCTGCACGGAATAAACTTCAGTGCCTGCTGATTTTCTGGCAGCAGTGATACATCCTGCTTGGTACGCTCCTGACGCAAACGGATTAGCGTTTTTTCCAGCCGTGCTTCTTCAATCGGCTTGAGCAGATAATCAAACGCATGTTCTTCGAAGGCTTTCACCGCATACTCATCAAAGGCGGTCAGAAAAACAATGTACGGACGATGCTCGGGATCAAGCATGCCAACCATTTCCAGGCCGCTGATTCGCGGCATCTGAATATCAAGGAACAGAACATCCGGACGCAATTTATGCACCGCGCCAATGGCTTCCACCGCATTCGAACATTCACCGACAATCTCGATGTCGCTTTGCTCTTGCAACAGGATCCGCAGATTCTCCCGGGCTAACGGTTCGTCATCGACAATCAGCACTTTGATCATGCCAGTTCCTCCAGAGGAAGTCGTAAAGTGATTCGGGTAAAGCGGTCAGGTTCACACGCTACGCTGATGCCAAAATCATCGCCAAACCGCTCGCGCAGTCGTTTATCGACCAGATTCATACCCAGTCCACTGGCTTCTGAGGTTGGCTGATACAGCCCGGCATTGTCTTCGATATCCAGCATCAGATATTGCCCTTCGCGATGGGCGGTAATCGATACTTCACCGGTATCCAGTAACTGAGAAGTACCGTGTTTAATGGCATTCTCCACGATGGGTTGCAGAGTAAAGGCGGGTAATTGCTGATGCGAAAGTTCTTCTGGCACTGTCAAGGTCACCTGAAGACGCGACTGGAATCGTGCCTTTTCAATTTGCAGATAAGCATTAACGTGTTCAATTTCATCGGCCAGCGTCACAATTTCCGACGGGCGTTTTAAATTTTTACGAAAGAACGTCGACAGATACTGCACCAGTTGGCTGGCCTGCTCGCTATCGCGTCGGATCACAGCTTTGATGGTGTTGAGTGCATTAAACAGAAAATGGGGATTGACCTGGGCGTGCAGGAGTTTTATTTCCGACTGCGTGAGCATCGCTTTTTGCCGCTCATACTGCCCGGCCAGAATCTGTGCCGAAAGCAGTTGGGCGATCCCTTCCCCCAGCGTACGGTTGATCGAACTAAAGAGGCGGTTTTTGGCTTCATACAGTTTGATGGTCCCCATTACCCGCTGGTTTTCACCTCGCAGAGGGATCACCAGCGTCGAGCCTAATTTGCATTGCGGGTGCAAAGAGCAACGGTAAGGAACTTCATTCCCATCGGCATACACCACCTCTCCGGTTTCAATCGCGCGTTGGGTATATGACGATGAAATAGGTTTGCCGGGTAGATGGTGATCGTCACCAATACCGGTAAATGCCAGCAGTTTCTCACGATCGGTAATCGCCACCGCACCGATATCCAGCTCTTCATACAGCACCTGAGCAACCTTCATGCTGTTAACCTCGTTGAACCCCTGGCGTAAAATACCTTCCGTTGAGGCGGCAACTTTGAGTGCTGTAGCGGAAAAAGCGGAGGTATATTTTTCAAACATCGCCCGTTTATCGAGCAAAATACGCATAAATAAGGCGGCGCCCACGGTATTGGTCACCATCATAGGCGCGGCAATATTGCTGACCAACCGAAACGCATCATCAAACGGACGAGCAATTAACAAGATAATTAGCATCTGCACCAGTTCGGCGACAAAGGTAATCGCCCCCGCAGTCAGCGGACTAAAGACTTTATCGGTACGACCACGACGGGTGAGCACGCTGTGCACCAACCCGCCGAGCAACCCTTCCACAATGGTCGAGATCATGCAGCTAAGCGCAGTCATCCCACCCATCGAATAACGATGCAAACCGCCGGTAAGACCAACTAAGCCACCGACCACCGGGCCGCCAAGCAGCCCGCCCATCACCGCGCCGATAGCACGGGTGTTGGCAATAGAATCATCAATGTGCAGCCCGAAATAGGTGCCTAAAATGCAGAAAATGGAAAAGGTGACGTAGCAAAGCAGTTTATGCGGGAGTCGGATAGTCACCTGCATCAGCGGAATAAACAAACGCGTTTTGCTCATGAGCCACGCGATAACGAGGAACACACACATCTGCTGAAGCAGCAGCAACACCAGATTAAACTCGTACATACCCGCCAACCACACATCACTTAAAAGCGCGTAACATACATGGGCTGCGTGTAACTTTCTTTGAAGTGTTGCAAAAAAAGACGAATTTGTGAGAACGATCACTCGAAAGCGCGAGCATGGTTACAAATTCACCCATTCATAGATCAAAAAACAGACAAAACTACCTGGTTCGCAAAAGAGCGTCTAAAGTAAAACTGGGACCTCGCGAGCAAGAGTGAGACGACGATGGCGCTTTACACAATAGGTGAAGTGGCTTTGCTTTGTGATATCAACCCTGTCACTTTACGCGCGTGGCAGAGGCGTTACGGATTACTTAAACCGCAGCGGACAGACGGCGGGCATCGTCTGTTTAACGACGCGGATATCGACCGGATCCGCGAGATAAAACGCTGGATAAACAACGGCGTTCAGGTCAGTAAGGTAAAAATGCTGCTCAGCAATGAGAACATTGATGTGCATAACGGTTGGCGCGAACAACAAGAGACGCTGTTGAGCTATTTGCAAAGTAATAATTTGCATAGCCTCAGACTGTGGATCAAAGAGCGTGGCCAGGATTATCCCGCACAAACGCTCAATACCCATTTGTTCATTCCGTTACGCCGACGTCTGCAATGCCAACAGCCGATCCTGCAGGCGTTACTGGGGATCCTCGACGGCGTACTGATCAACTACATCGCGATTTGTCTGGCCTCAGCACGTAAGAAACAGGGGAAAGATGCTCTGGTGGTTGGCTGGAACATTCAGGATACGACCCGTTTATGGCTGGAAGGTTGGGTCGCCAGCCAGCAGGGATGGCGCATTGACGTCCTTGCCCATTCGCTGAACCAACTGCGACCGGAGCTGTTTGAAGGTCGCACCTTGCTTGTCTGGTGCGGCGAGAACCAAACGCCCGCTCAGCAGCAACAGCTGAACGAATGGCGCGCGTTGGGTCACGATATTTATCCACTCGGTATTTAGAGCCTGGCCCATTAGGGCTATTTTGCTTGCCATTTCGAACCTGGGCAGTGCTCAGACAACACTCAGAGAGTTTTGAACGCCCTTTAGGGCGGCCCGGAGGGTGAGCGTAGCGAATAATCCTCACGTACTACGTGTACGCTCCGGTTCTTCCGCGCTGGCCGTGTTCAAACTGTCTGCGCCAATAACGCCTAATGATCCAGGTTCTTAATATTCTATTAACAAACGTGTACAATCCTTGGATTCACATAAGGAGTGCAGAATGAGCGCAGCTAAAATCGGTGTCATTACCCTCTTCCTGCTGATGGCCATCGGCGGTATCGGCGGTGTCATGCTGGCAGGCTATACTTTTATTTTACGTGCCGGGTAAGATGCCTCGCTAATTTCTCAAACCCGCGGTCAACAATTACCGCCGCCAGCGCGACCAGCAGCGCTCCTTGAATCACATAGGCGGTATTGAACCCACTCAGCCCGATAATAATCGGCGTACCCAGCGTGTTCGCCCCAACGGTTGAGGCGATGGTTGCGGTGCCGATATTAATAATCACCGACGTGCGAATCCCGGCCAGAATCACCGGGGCCGCCAGCGGCAACTCGACTTTACGCAGCCGCTGCCCCTGACTCATGCCCATTCCGCTGGCAATATCCATCACGCTGGGTGAAATTCCGCCGAGTCCCGCCAGTGTTGCCTGCAAGATCGGTAATACGCCATACAGGATCAACGCGATAATTGCCGGTTCAGGACCAAATCCCATCACCGGTACAGCTATCGCCAACACCGCAACTGGCGGAAAGGTCTGCCCCACGGCGGCGATGGTTTCCACCATCGGCCGGAATTCCGCGCCCCAGGGCCGGGTTACCGCGATACCGGCCCCGGTGCCAATGAGTACGGCAATCAGGCTTGAAATCCCCACCAGGCCAAAATGGCTCAGTGCCAGCGCCGCAAAACTTTCCTGCTGATACACGGGACGCGGTAGCGCCGGAAATAGCGCACTGAATAAGGCCTGACTATGAGGCAACCCAACTAACAGGACCAGAAACAGGACAATAAGCCATAACAACGGATCAGCAAGACGTTTCACGGGTCGGCATCTCCGAAAGCAAATCACGAAAATGAAGCGTCCCGCAGGACACCCCCTGCGGGGTCACGACCGGCAAGACGTCGCAACCACGCGCTACGAACACCGACAACGCATCACGCAGCGTCATTTCATCTACCAACGGTTCACCGGCTGTGTGTTCACCGCGACGGATAAAATCCCCTACCGTGCGAAGCGACAACAGACGTACGCCCAGTTCACTACGGCCAAAGAATGTTTGCACGAATTCGTTCGCCGGTGCTGTCAGCATCGACAGCGGCGTGCCTTGCTGCACTACCTTTCCTGCATCCATCAGAACCAGATGCTCCGCCAGCCTTAGCGCCTCGTCGATATCATGCGTCACCAGCACAATGGTACGCCCGAGCAGACGATGAATACGCGTCATCTCCTGCTGCAGCGCACCGCGGGTGACCGGATCCAGCGCGCCAAAAGGCTCATCCATCAGCAGTACCTGCGGATCTGCCGCCAGGGCACGCGCCACTCCGACCCGCTGCTGTTGCCCGCCAGACAGCTGATGCGGGTAACGATGGCGCAAACTTTCCTCAAGACCCAGCAGCGCCATCAGTTCGTCTGTTCGGTCATCAATACGTGAACGCGACCACTTTTGTAGCTGCGGCACCGTGGCGATGTTCTGCGCGACGGTCCAGTGGGGAAACAAGCCAATAGACTGAATCGCGTATCCCATGCGCCGCCTTAACTCCAGCACCGGTAGGCTGCGGATCTCTTCCCCGGCAAAGTGAATCTGTCCGCTGTCATGTTCAACCAGCCGATTGATCATTTTCAGCGTGGTGGATTTCCCGGAACCTGACGTGCCAATTAACACCGAAAAGCTGCCCTCCCCCAACCGCAGATTAAGGTCGTCAACGGCTTTTTGCTGGCCATAGGTTTTACTGACATGGCGAAATTCAATCATTATTCGATACCTCTAGCAGCGCGAGCCCTAAATCAAACAGCGCATCAATCAATACCGCCAGTACCACAACCGGGATCACGCCCAGCAACACTAAATCGACGGCGCTACTGAGCAATCCCTGAAAGACCAGCGCGCCAAATCCCCCTGCGCCAATCAGTGCAGCAATCACCGCCATTCCCACCGTTTGCACCATCACTACCCGTAAACTGCGCAAGAAGACTGGCAATGCCAGCGGGAACTGCACCGAGACAAACCGCTGGAAAGTGTTCATCCCCATCGCTCGGGCGCTTTCCAGTACATCCTGCGGCACCTGATTCAACCCAGCCACAACGCCACGTACCAGCGGTAACAGCGCATACAGCACTAACGCAATAAGCGCAGGCGTCAGGCCGGTTCCGGCGACGCCGAGCGAACCCAACAAAGGAAAGTGCTTCACCAACCCGGCAAGGGGCGCAATTAACAGGCCAAACAGCGCGACTGAGGGAATGGTTTGGATGATATTCAGTACCGCAAAAACCGGCCCCTGACGGGAGACAGAGAAAGCACACCAGATGCCCAACGGCATACCAATAAGCAGAGCGGGCACCACGGTAGCGAACAGAATGGTCAGATGCTGCGCCAGGGCGTCGTTGAAGACATCCTGACGGTTGGCATATTCTTTAAGCAGGGATAGATCGTTAAACGTGCCGGAGAACAAAAGCACCAGCGGAAAAATAAACATTTGCGCGTGCAACAGCCAACGCCATGATGCCAGCTCGGTTATGCGACGAATAGCGTCACTGGCGGCCAGCAACATCAGTCCTAGCCCCAACCAGAACCCGCTGCCCAGGCTGGTTCTGGCCAGTGGACTTCCCGTCTGGGCCAGATACGTTGCCGTTGTTCCTGCGGTTACCAGCGCTGCAATAACCAGCAACTGGCTAATAACAAGCGTCAATATATTGCCGGGCTTTCCCGGTACAAAGCACAGAAGAAACAGCAGCAAACAGGCTACTGCCAATCCCCACGCCATGTCGGGCCGGATATCCCAGAGTTGGCGCCCCTCACCGGAGACCAGGCGATTAGGCGCATAGCTAATGAAAGGCAGCGCTGCCGCCGCGAAGGTAAGAAGTACCAGTAACAACAGCACCCGATTAACTGAAATCTTTGACAAAACACCCACCTGCTGCAAACTCCGTTACTTCACCCATCCTTTTTGCTTCAGGTACTCTGCTGCAACTTTTTTCGCATCCAGCCCCTCCACGGCAATACTGGCATTCAGCTGCTGCAACGTTTTTTCATCCAGGCTGGCAAAAACCGGTTGTAGCCATTCTCCCATTTGCGGGTAGTCTTTCAGCACCGATTCACGTACGACGGGTGCTGGCGCATAAATGGGCTGGACACCTTTGGGATCGCTTAAAGTTTGCAGACCGAGCGCCGCTACCGGGCCATCGGTGCCATAAGCCATCGCCGCATTGACGCCAGAAGTCTGCTGCGCCGCTGCTTTAATCGTCACCGCGGTATCTCCTCCTGCCAGCGACAACAGCTGATTTTGATTCAGTTTGAAATCATAGGCTTTTTCAAACGCAGGCAACGCGTCAGCCCGTTCGATAAATTCAGCAGAGGCAGCAAGTTTGAATGTTCCCCCGTCTTTCAGGTAGCGGCCTAAATCAGCAAGAGACTCAAGCTTGTTCTTTTGCGCGACATCCTGGCGTACCGCAATGGTCCAGGTATTATTGGCGGGTGCAGGTGTTAGCCAGACCAGCTTATTTTGCTCTGCATCCAGCTTTTTCACTTTCTCGAAACCGGCCTGCGCATTTTTCCACGCGGGATCATTTTCATCTTTAAAAAAGAATGCGCCATTACCGGTATATTCCGGATAAATATCCAGCTCACCGGAGGTGATTGCCCCACGCACTACTGGGGTGGTGCCCAGCTGTACTTTATTGACAGTTTTCACGCCATGGCTTTCGAGCACCTGCAAAATAATGTTGCCGAGCAGCGCCCCTTCGGTATCTATTTTTGAACCAACCGTGACGGGTGACGCGGCCTGTAAGGGTAGGCTTATCGCGGCTAACAGCACCAGCGAACCCACCGATACTTTTGAGATTATCATGCTGTACTCCTCATCCTTTTGCGGCCCTTTTCAGAGACTTGAGGAAAAAGCATAGTCGAAAAATCAAGCCTTAACCTGGCAATTGGGTGGTAACGCTGAGAGTTATTAGCGGTAAGGCGATAATACAATAAAAAAAATCCGGCAAACCCAATGTGAATTTGCCGGATGATACGACTTTGTCAGCCTGATAAGCGTAGGGCCATCAGGCATGCTGCATGACTATATTCATCTATTACAGCAGTTCAAATTCGCCCTGCTTCACTCTGGCGGAATCCACGCCGATGAAAACGTTAAATTTGCCAGGTTCTGCATCGTATTTCATCTGCTGGTTCCAGAATTTGAGCGCTTCAATATCAATCGGGAAGCTGACGGTCTGAGTTTCACCTGGCTTAAGATTCACTTTTTCAAAACCTTTCAGCTGTTTTACCGGACGACTCATGGAGGCGGTCACATCCTGTAAATACATCTGAATCACCGTTGCACCTTCGCGCTTGCCGGTGTTGGTCACCTGCACGCTGGCCGTCACGGTTCCGTCACGCTTCATCGTCGGAGAAGAGAGCTTCACATCAGAAACCGTAAACGTGGTGTAGCTCAGGCCATAACCAAAGGGATACAACGGACCATTGGCTTCATCAAAGTAGCGCGACGTGTACTTGTTCGGCTTATCGGCGTTATACGGACGACCGGTATTGAGATGGCTGTAATAGACCGGGATCTGTCCAACAGAGCGCGGGAAAGACATCGGCAGCTTGCCTGACGGATTGTAATCACCAAACAGCACATCGGCGATGGCGTTACCGCCCTCCGTCCCGGCAAACCAGGTTTCGAGGATCGCATCGGCTTGTTGATCTTCCTTCACCAGCGCCAGCGGACGACCGTTCATCAACACCAGAACCAACGGTTTACCCGTGGCTTTCAGCGCGGCAATCAGGTCACGCTGACTTTGTGGAATGGTGATATCGGTGCGGCTGGAGGCTTCATGCGCCATCCCCTGCGCTTCACCGACTACCGCGACAACCACATCAGATTGCTTCGCGGCGTTAACGGCTTCATCGATCATCGCCTGCGGCGAACGCGGGTCAACCTTTACCGCTTCTTCATACAGGTTGAGGAAATCGACAATGCCTTTGTCGTTGGTGATATTCGCCCCTTTGGCGTACAGCACTTTGCCCTGTTCGCCGACGGCATTTTTAATCCCCGTCAGCACGGTTACCGACTGATCGGCAACACCGGCGGCGGACCAACTGCCCATCACATCACGCTTGCTGTCGGCCAGCGGACCGACAACCGCCACTGTGGCCGATTTTTTCAGCGGCAACGTTTCCAGACGGTTTTTCAGCAGCACCAGGCTTTCGCGCGCCACTTCACGCGCCTCTTTGCGATGCAAACGGCTTTCTGCGTTGGTGTCCTGTGGGTCAGATTCTTTGGCTCCCAGATGGCTGTACGGATCGTTAAACAGCCCCATATCATATTTCACGTTCAGCACGTGGCGCGCGGCGTCGTCCAGCTCCGCCATCGTCACTTTGCCGGATTTAATCAAGCCCGGCAGATATTTGCTGTAATACTCATCGCTCATACTCATGTTGATGCCGGACTTGATCGCCACACGCACCGCATCTTCAGGATCGGAGGCGGTACCGTGCTTAATCAGTTCCTTAATCGCGCCGTGATCGGAAACGGTAATCCCCTTAAAGCCCCACTCATCACGCAGCACGTCTTTTAACAGCCAGGCGTCTGAGGTTGCAGGCGTACCGTTTAGCGAATTAAGACCCACCATCACCGCACCGCTACCGGCATCCAGCCCGGCTTTATACGGCGGCATATAGTCGTTGAACAGACGCTGTGGACTCATATCGACGGTGTTATATTCCTTGCCACCTTCAACCGCGCCATAGGCGGCGAAGTGCTTGACGCTGGTCATCACCGAATAGCGGTCAGCCGGGCTTTTCCCCTGCATCGCTTCCACCATGGTTTTACCCATCGTAGCCGTTAAATACGTGTCTTCACCAAAACCTTCTGAAGCACGGCCCCAGCGCGGATCGCGAGAGACATCGACCATTGGCGCCCAGGTCATATTCAGACCATCATCGGCAGCTTCATACGCGGAAATACGGCCAACGGTTCTGACCGCATCGAGATTAAAAGAGGACGCCAGGCCGAGACTTATCGGGAACACGGTACGCTGGCCGTGCAATACGTCGTAGGCAAAAAAGAGAGGAATTTTCAGGCGGCTGAGCTCCATCACCTGATCCTGCATTTTGCGGATATCCTGGCGCGTGACGGTGTTAAAAATTGCCCCAACCTGCCCGTCTTTGATCATCTCGCGGATGGCTTCTTTCGGGTTATCAGGCCCGACGCTTATCAAGCGTAGTTGCCCAATTTTCTCATCCACGGTCATCTGTTTAAGTAAATCGGTAACGAATGCATCCCGCGCTTCTGGCGTCAGAGGATGGTTACCAAACAGCGTGTCCGCCAGCGCTGGTTGCAACGCCAGACTCACCGCGACACCTACAGAACATAGCCATTTCATGTTGATTCTCTCTTTATTTTTTCCCGACGAGGCAGCGAAAATATAACAAAAACCGCAGTTTGCCGTAAGACTAAACGGGAGCGATAAAGAAAGCTAAGGTTATTCTCCTAATTTTCGAAACCAACGCGACTCAGTGGAAGACAACCCAGAGACAATGTGAATGAGAAAGCGTATTGTCATACAAAGCGCTATGCTTGTTCCTGATATTGAGTCCCACCACAAGGAGTGGAGAATGTCTTCCATTACAACAGATAATAAAGCTTTTCTGAATGAACTGACCCGTCTGGTAGGTCATTCACACCTGCTCACAGACCCTGCTAAAACCGCCCGCTATCGCAAGGGATTCCGCTCCGGTCATGGCGATGCGCTCGCCGTGGTGTTCCCTGGCTCGCTTTTAGAATTGTGGCGCGTCCTGAACGCTTGTGTCGCCGCAGATAAAATTATCCTGATGCAGGCCGCCAACACTGGGCTGACCGAAGGCTCTACGCCAAGCGGTAATGATTACGACCGCGAGATTGTCATTATCAGCACCCTGCGCCTTGATAAGCTGCACGTCATCGGCAAAGGCGAACAGGTGCTGGCCTATCCCGGCACCACGCTTTATTCACTCGAAAAAGCGCTCAAACCGTTTGGCCGTGAGCCGCATTCGGTGATCGGATCTTCCTGTATCGGAGCTTCAGTGATTGGCGGTATTTGTAACAACTCCGGCGGCTCGCTGGTTCAGCGCGGTCCGGCATACACGGAGATGTCGCTGTTTGCGCGTATTGACGAGCAGGGTAAATTACAGCTGGTTAACCATCTGGGTATCGAACTGGGCCAGACCCCGGAACAGATCCTGAGCAAACTTGATGACGAGCGGATCAAAGATGACGATGTGCGCCATGACGGGCGTCATGCACACGATCACGACTACGTTACCCGCGTCAGAGATATTGAGGCGGACACGCCCGCTCGCTATAACGCCGACCCGGATCGGTTGTTTGAATCATCCGGTTGTGCAGGCAAGCTCGCGGTTTTTGCGGTGCGTCTGGACACCTTCGAAGCCGAAAAAAACCAGCAGGTCTTTTACATCGGTACCAACCAGCCAGAGGTGCTGACGGAGATCCGCCGTCATATTTTGGCAAAATTTGAGCATCTGCCGGTCGCCGGTGAATATATGCACCGCGATATTTATGACATCGCTGAACAATACGGCAAAGATACGTTTCTGATGATCGACAAGCTCGGCACCGACAAAATGCCGTTCTTCTTCACCCTGAAAGGTCGCACCGATGCGATGCTGGAAAAAGTGAAAATTTTCCGTCCACATTTCACCGATCGGGCAATGCAGAAATTTGGCCATTTGTTCCCCAGCCACTTACCCGCGCGCATGAAAAGCTGGCGCGATAAGTACGAACATCACCTGCTGTTAAAAATGGCCGGTGGTGGCGTGGCTGAAGCGCAAAACTGGCTAAGCGAGTTTTTCAAAACCGCTGAAGGCGACTTCTTTGCCTGTACGCCGGAAGAAGGCAGCAAGGCGTTTTTGCATCGCTTTGCGGCGGCTGGCGCGGCGATTCGTTATCAGGCCGTACATGCCGATGAAGTGGAAGATATTCTGGCGCTGGATATCGCGCTGCGCCGTAACGACACCGAATGGTACGAGCATCTGCCTGCAGAGATCGACAGCCAACTGGTGCACAAACTCTATTACGGCCACTTTATGTGCTACGTCTTCCACCAGGATTACATCGTGAAAAAAGGCGTGGATGCGCATGCGCTGAAAGAGCAGATGCTGGAGCTTCTGCACGAGCGCGGAGCACAGTATCCAGCAGAGCATAACGTCGGACATCTGTATAAAGCACCGGAGACATTAACCCGTTTTTACCGCGAGAATGACCCCACCAACAGTATGAATCCGGGGATTGGTAAAACGAGTAAGCAAAAGTTCTGGAAAGAGTCGTAAACCAGAAAAAGATAAGCGCCACCGGACATGTTGCCGGGGGCGCTTCGCTTGCCCGGCCTACCGCTACATTAGCTATGTGTATGCCGGATGAGGTGTCTTATTTAATCGTTCTGTGCAGTTTGCTCGCTCGTCGCTGAACCCGCCGCTGCCATCTGCGCCGCTTTTTGCTTTTTATAGCTCAGCGCCGCTGCCGGAACCGGCATCACCTTGCCCGTTTCGATCCAGGTACGTAAACGGCTGGCATCGGCAAAGTGGGTATATTTACCGAACGCATCCATCACCACCAGCGCCACCGGTTTGTTATTGATCACGGTGCGCATCACCAGACAGTGGCCTGCCGCATTGGTAAACCCGGTTTTGGTTAACTGAATATTCCAGTTATCGCGGTATACCAGATGGTTGGTGTTACGGAATGGCAGCGTATAAGCCGGGTTGGCAAAGGTCGCCATATCTTCACGCGTGGTGCTTAACTGGCCAATCAGCGGATACTGCTTGCTGGCGATCAGCAGCTTGGTTAAATCACGGGCGGTCGAGACGTTATGAATCGATAAGCCGGTTGGTTCCACAAAGCGAGTCTGAGTCATGCCGAGCGCTTTCGCTTTGGCATTCATGGCCTTAATAAACGCGTTATAACCGCCAGGGTAATGATGCGCCAGGCTCGCCGCCGCACGGTTTTCTGATGACATCAGCGCCAGCAGCAGCATGTCTTTACGGCTAATTTCACTGTTCAGTCGCACACGAGAGTAGATGCCTTTCATTTCCGGCGTCTGGCTGATATCAACTTTCAGCTTCTCATCCAACGGCAGTCGTGCATCAAGCACTACCATCGCGGTCATTAATTTGGTAATCGACGCAATCGGACGCACAAGGTCCGGGTGGTTCGAATAGATAACTTTGTTGGTATTCAGATCAACAATCATCGCGCTACCGGACGCTATCTCAGGCTGAGAAGCTGCTGCGGTAGTTGCCGTTTTAGCCACGGCTTGGGGTGCAAAAGGAACGGCCAGCACCAGGGCAAGGCTTAATAATGAAACTCGGAATTTCAGCATGATGAGATTTCTGATAATGGTTCACGTACGTCACAACGCACACCGCCAGAGACTAAGTATTATCTCAAGCTAGCTCAGGCATCATAGCGATCCGGCAGGTTTGCCGCCACAGGAGAATCGTCTCGAAATGCTGCGTTGCTGACTTTTACGTCAACAACGCAGCGCAGACAGGTTTATCCGTCAGAATAACCGATAGCCGTAACCCCACAGGATTACCGTAATCGCCAGCAGAACTTCCAGTACCAGCACACCGATCGCCAGCGTCGAACTGGAAAAGCTCAGGCCTTCCTCTTTAGAGATATTCAGGAACGTCGGAATGCCGAGATAGAGTAAATAACCGGTGTAAAACAACGCAATGGTCCCCACCAATGCGCACAGCCAGACCAGCGGATAAAGTGCGACCAATCCGCTTAAAAACAGCGGCGTCGCGACATACCCTGCAAAGACCATGCAATGCGCCAACGACGGGCGCTGCGGGTAATTACGTGCCATCCACCAGATAACCCGGCCCATGACGGCGACGCCTGCCAGCATCACCCCGTAAAACAGAATCGCCATCGCAAATCCGGTCAACAGAGATAACTTCAGGATATTGCCATCGCCAAAATTCCAGCCGATTTGCGTGGTACCGATAAATGCGCAAACAACCGGGATTGCCGCCATCAGCAGTACATGGTGGGTATAGTGATGCGAAACACTTTCGTTTTCGCTGTTGATCACGTGCATTTCACGATCGGGATGGGAAAACAGCCCCCAGACATGGTTCATACCGCCCCCTTCTTGTCAGCTCCGGACCTCAACACTTCAAGTATAATTCAGCTTTTGATTATTTTATGTACACATGAAAAATACCGAAGCGCCGGGTAAAAAGTGTGTAAGCCGTAGGCTTGATAAGCGAAGCGCCATCAGGCATTAGGGAACTGAACGACGTTAAGCGCTACTATGCGTCTTTTCCGGCATCAAGTATTCATAGGGTGTATGCTATTACCGTGGAGGTCATACAACGTATGGATATAACGCATTATGTTGCGCAGTACGGCTATGCTGCGTTAATCATCGGCAGCCTGGCGGAAGGTGAAACCATTACCCTGTTAGGCGGCGTCGTGGCGCATCAGGGAGTCCTGAAATTCCCGCTGGTGGTACTCTCGGTCGCACTAGGTGGGATGATTGGCGATCAGTTGCTCTATTTACTCGGACGTCGTTTTGGCGGCAAAATTCTGCGTCGTTTCTCGCGCCATCAGGCGAAAATTCATTATGCGCAGAAAATGATCCAACGGCGTCCTTACCTGTTTGTGGTCGGTACGCGCTTTATGTACGGCTTTCGCGTTATTGGTCCCTTACTGATTGGCGCCAGTCACCTGCCGCCGAAGATATTTTTACCGCTGAATATTCTTGGCGCGTTTGTGTGGGCATTGCTATTTACCACCCTCGGCTACGTCGGTGGCGAAGTGATCGCGCCGTGGCTGCACAGCCTCGACCAGCATATCAAGCATGGTATCTGGCTGGTGCTGGTTATCGCGATAGTCGCGGGCGTCCGCTGGTGGATGAAACGTCGAAGCACGCGTAAAGCGCAATGAAGATGGCCCGACAGCGGAACACCGGCGGGCCGATTAAATCAGGATGCGTGATAACCGCCGCCCAGCGCGCTGGTCAACTGGATTGAGGCATCCAGCCATTGGCCTTGCAAAAGCAGACCGTTGCACTGCTCACGTAATGCCGGGATCTTTGCCTCGCTAACCCTGGAGCCCGCAATAATACCCGCATTAAAGCGTGCCTGCGCCAGCCCCACTACGCGCTGAGCGTCATGTTCAATCTGCTGCTGATGCTGATTTTTCTGCGCCAGTGTTTCTACCTGCGATGCCGCACGTGCCACGTCATTCACCGCATCCACCACAGCTTTGTTGTAATTCGCCACCGTCAGATTACTTTGCGCTTTCGTAATATCGAGATTCGCATTCAGTCTGCCACTGTCAAAGATAGGCAGCGTCAACCCGGCGGTTACGCCCATTTGCTGCGCGGAATGGCGGAACAGGTCACTCAGATGTAACGCATCCTGTTGTAAAAATGCCATCAGATTCACATCGGGATAAAACGCCGCTTTCGCCGCATCAATGCTGCTCAGCGATGACTCAATGTACCAGTGAGCCGCCTGCAAATCTGGTCGACGGGCCAGCAGCGAATAACCTAGCTGGGACGGAAGCTGACTTTCAACCACGGGCAGTTTGGTCGAATGGAGCTTCAGGGCAACGGACTGCGAGTTGCTCAACGCGCTTAGGCGCGCCTCAATCACCTTCATTTTACCGCTGACATCATTCAGCTGCTGCTCTGTTTTGCTGGAATCGATATCGGTTTCGACGCCTTCCACCGAAGAAGTGAGGCCGTTTTGATACAGTTGACGATCGACGGTAATCACATTTTGCTGCTCGCTTTCGATTTGCGTCAGCACGGTTTTCAGTGCGGCCTGCGTCTGCCATTCCCAATAAAGACGGGAGACACCGCTCGCCAGTAGCTGCCGGGTTTGCTCGCGCTCAGCCTCACGCGCCTTAACGGCTCCTATACGCGCAGTCACTTCGGCCCGATTCTTACCCCACAGATCCAGATTCCAGCCGGCGGTTAAACCAAAGGTACCGTTGGTGTACCACGGCCCTGTCGTCCCGGCGGCCGGATCGGTAATGGCAAACGGCCCCATCAGCCCTTCGGCTGACATTCTCTGACGCTCAACGTCTGCGGAGAAGTCAATCTCCGGGCCATCCTGCGCTTCCACGGCCTTAGCCTGCGCCTCCGCCAGTTGAATGCGCTGTTCCGCGACCTGCATATCAGGAGAATTTCGTAACGTGCTGTCAATCAACGCATTAAGCTGGGGGTCGTGATATGCCTTCCACCACTGGCTGTCCGGCCAGCCATTTTTTAACGCGGCAGGCAATGTGGTATCGACATTTGCGGCAGGCGTCTGCTGTGACAGAGACTGGCGGTCATCATGCATCGGCGCGCAGCCAGACATCAGAACAAAAAGCGGCAACAATGCCGTCGTGACAAACACAGAATTACTATTCATGGAGATATACAGGTAAGAAAAGATGTGCAGAGATTACGACTTGTCGCTGTTGCTTTTTTAGTTACGCGTGGCAATACATCTTTGGCAATAAAAATATATAATCAGAAAAATATACACCTCGTGAATAATATAGATTAAATAATTTTAATAATTAATGGATGGAGATGTTATGTCACAGAATATCTATGACGATCCTGAGTTCTTTGCCGGATATGCCACGCTGGATCGTTCAGTAAAGGGACTCGACGGCGCGCCAGAATGGCCGACAATACAAGCGATGCTCCCCTCTCTTCAAGGCAAAAACATTCTTGATTTGGGCTGTGGATATGGTTGGTTTTGCCGCTACGCACGCGATAATCAGGCAGCCAGCGTAATGGGACTGGATATTTCACAAAAAATGTTAACCCAGGCACACAGTATGACGCAGGGTAATGGCATCGTTTATCAGCGTGAAGATCTCGAAACGCTAACCCTGTCCCCAAATTCTTTTGACCTGGTTTATAGCTCGCTTGCCCTGCACTATTTGCACGATATAGAACGATTATTCGTAACCATTTACCAGTCATTAACACCAGGCGGTATGTTAGTTTTCTCTGCCGAGCATCCAATTTATACCGCACCGCTTAGTCAGGGTTGGATAAAAGATAAAACTGGGCAGCTGTCCTGGCCGGTTAATCATTATCAGCAGGAAGGTGAGCGCATCAGTAACTGGTTTGCTGAAGGCGTCAAAAAACAGCACCGTAAGCTGGCGACCTGGATTAATGCGCTGATTGCCGCCGGATTCGAGATCGTCTGTGTCGATGAATGGGGACCGTCCGCGCAACAGATTGCTGAAAACCCGGCTTTAGATGAAGAAAAAGAGCGGCCGATGGTGTTTCTGCTCAGCGCACGTAAACCTGCATAACAACGCCTCCAGGCAGAATGATTGATACTTTCCTATACTCAATCTGAACTTACCAAAAAAAGGAAAGTTAATGAAAATTCTGCTGTGGGTAATTCTGATTATTTTTCTGATTGGGCTATTGGTGGTAACAGGCGTGTTTAAGATGATTTTCTGATGTCGTCATTTCGCCCAGGCCTGATAGCAGAAATCTCAGGCTATTCTTCTCTCTGATGCCGGATGGCGGCGTAAACGCCTTATCCGGCCTACTGGAACTGAGAGCAGGCAGTAATCTCGATAGCCTGAATCGCACGTGCGATATCCGGCGAATTATTTAACGCACGAATTTCCTGAAACAGTTCTGTTGCCTCTGAATATTCTTTGCGCAAATACCCTAACCACTGCTTAATCCGCGCTACATGATACAGCCCGGTGTCCCCCTGCTTTTCAAGGCGGGTATATTTTTGCAACAGCGTCACGACTTCAGGCCACGGCATACGCGGCTCGTTGTATTTCACCACGCGGCTCAGGTTCGGAATATTTAATGCGCCACGTCCGATCATCACCGCATCGCATCCGCTGATGGCCATACAATCCTGGGCGCTCTGCCAGTCCCAGATTTCGCCATTCGCAATAACCGGAATGGACAGCCGCTGACGGATCTCGCCAATCGCCTGCCAGTTGATATGTTCCGCCTTGTAGCCCTGCTCTTTGGTTCGGCCATGCACCGCCAGCTCGCTGGCACCAGCCTGCTGGACGGCATCGGCAATTTCAAACTGCCGGTCGCTGTTGTCCCAGCCCAGACGAACTTTCACCGTCACCGGAAGATGAGCCGGGACCGCCTCGCGCATAGCTTTTGCGCCCCGGTAGATAAGCTCAGGATCTTTCAATAATGTTGCGCCACCGCCGCTACCGTTCACCAGCTTCGATGGACAGCCACAGTTTAGATCGACACCGTACGAGCCCAGTTCTACCGCTCGTGCGGCATTCTCCGCCAGCCACTGCGGATACTGTCCTAACAGCTGAATGCGAACCAACGTGCCGGATGGCGTCCGGCTGTTGTTATGCAGTTCCGGGCAAAGTCGATGAAATACTTTTGCCGGCAGGAGCTGATCCACCACGCGCACAAACTCGGTAATGCACAGATCGTAATCATTCACTTCAGTCAGCAGCTCGCGCACCAGTGAGTCGAGCACGCCTTCCATCGGCGCCAGTAAAACACGCATATCGTCATCCGCAAAAAAAGAGGCGCTATGGTAGCGCCTCCGTTCGGGAGATTAAAGAGGCTCAGCGCGGCAACAGGCAGTTATCTTCTTTCCAACCGTACAGCCATTCCATACCGCGATAAAACTCCACCTGCGATTTGTCTTTCCACAGCAGATTACGTACCTGACGCTCGACGCCTGCGGCGTGGTAGACACGGCCCATTTCACGCGTTGACCAGACGATGCGTGCGGTACGCGGAATACGCACCGACTCATACAGCGCAAAGGCATCAGCCGCATCGCCATCACACTGCTGTAGCGCTTTACCGAGCGTTACAGCGTCTTCCAACGCCATACAGGCACCCTGCGCCATATATTGCGCCACCGGGTGCGCGGCATCCCCCACCAGCGTGATGCGGTCGGTTCCCCATTTTTCTACCGGCTCGCGGTCGGCGGTGGACCAGCGCCGCCATGACGTCGGTTTATCAAGCATCTGGCGCGGGCGCGGATGGATACCCTCAAAATAGGAGAGCACTTCCTCTTTGCTGCCATCTTTCACGCCCCACTCTTCCTGCTGACGACTGTGGAAGGTCACCACCAGGTTATATTGCTTACCGCCGCGCAGCGGATAGTGCACCAAGTGACAGTGTGGTCCGGCCCACAGCACCGGTGCGTTAATGCGTAAATCTTCCGGCATATCATCGCAATCAATCACGGCGCGATAGACCACGTGTCCGGTAACCCGTGGCGCATCGCCAATCAGAGACTGACGAACGACCGATTTTACACCGTCACAGCCCACCAAAATATCCGCCGTCCAGCTGTTGCCGTGCTCATCAAATACCGTGACGTCATTCTCTGTCTGGCGAATATCAACCACGTTAGTTGAAGTGCGATACTCAACGTTAGGATGCACCAGCGCCGCTTCCCAAACGCTGGCGTGAATATCAACCCGATGGATAACCGCATAAGGACCGCCAAAGTGATCGCGGAACGCCTGGCCGGTTTCAATGCGGACCACCTCTTTTGCGTTTACCGCATCCATCATCGTAATGTGGTCGGTGAAAACGGCGCGCTGACGGGCGACTTCCCCCACGCCAAGGCTGTCCAGAGCAGAGAATGCATTCGGCCCGAGCTGAATACCCGCGCCAATTTCACCAATCTCGTGCGCTTTCTCCAGCAACATCACTTTAATGCCCTGACGAGCCAGCGATAGCGCGGTCGCCGCGCCGCCAATCCCACCACCCACGATAATTGCGCGTGTCACTTTAGCCATTGTCGTTCTCCTTATCAGGCTGGAATTTTATCTTGTTGATTCTCGGGCGCGGCGGCGATAAACGCCGGAAGTTGAGTACAGGCATCATATACCGCCTTACAGCGCGGATATCCGCTCAGATCGCAACCCATACGTAACGCGTTCGCCCACTGTGGGATCAGACAGCAATCCGCCAGCGTCGGCGCATCACCCACGCAGAACTTCCCCGAATGACTTTGGCGCAGCATCTGTTCCACCGCGCTTAACCCTTGCTGGATCCAGTGTGCATACCAGCGTTTTTTATCTTCTTCACTGACCTTTAACTCTTCGCTCAGGTAGCGCAGTACCCGCATGTTATTCACCGGGTGGATATCACAGGCGATGGCATAGACAATTTCCAGCACCTTACTGCGCACCGGGAAGTCGGCAGGCAGCAGCGGCGTTTGCGGAAAGTGGCCATCCAGCCAGTCAATTATTGCCAGCGACTGCCCAAGTGATTCTCCGTCATCGGTCACCAGAGTCGGCACCAGTCCCACCGGGTTCATCCGTCGGTAGGCCAGTTCGTTCTGCTGACCGATGCGAATGTTGACGCCCACCGTCTGGTAATCCAGCCCCTTCAGCGCCAGCGCAATGCGCACCCGATATGACGCCGAGCTATTAAAGAAACTGTACAGCTTCATCATCCACCTCAGATAATCTTCACGGCGATGGGGGTTAAACCGTCTACGTTTCCGGTGATCACATCCCCTTTCACTACCGCCCCCACGCCTTCTGGGGTACCGGTGTAGATCAGATCGCCCGGCTGCAGTTCGAAGAAACCAGACAGATAGCTGATGGTTTCATTCACAGACCAGATGAGGTGGCGAATATCGCTACGCTGATGATCGTCGCCGTTGACCTGCAACCAGATTGGCGCATTGTTAACATTCACACTTTCGCTGGCTTTATGCAGCGGCGCGATGGGTGCGGAGAGATCAAACGCTTTGCCAATTTCCCACGGACGCCCCATCTGCCGCATCTCCATCTGCCGATCACGGCGAGTCATATCCAGACCGGTGGCATAGCCCCAGATATATTCGTGCGCTTTTTCCAGCGGAATATCACTGCCCTTTTTGCCAATCGCCACCACCAGCTCTATCTCATAGTGATAGTTATCGGTTTGCGATGGGTACGGCAGTTCGAGGATCTGACCAGCCGCCACCGGGACTACTGCATCGGCAGGTTTACAGAAAAAGAACGGTGGTTCGCGATCCGGATCAAAACCCATTTCACGGGCATGAGCGGCATAGTTACGGCCCACGCAGTAAACACGGCGCACAGGAAATTGTTCCTCACAGCCAACAACCGGAACGGTAACAGGCGCTTGTGGTTCAAATACGTATTGCGTCATTTTCTCTCTCCCAAATTAATAGCGTGCTTCGCGGAACAACCCCAGTGCTTCCTGAACCGGTCTGTCCGAAAAACTGAATAAGACGGTATCTTCGCGGGTCTGGAACGACACGCCGTGCCAGGTCGGCACCACAAAGATATCTTTTGGCGAAAAGTTGAAGGTCTCATTGCCGATGGTGACCTGCCCACTTCCTTCCACCACGTGGTAGATAGTGCTGTCAGTGGTACGCGCCATTCGTGAGGAAAAGCCCTGCGGCAACAGTTGCAGGAAGGTCCCCATCGAAGGCATGGGATAACCGCCGGTTACCGGGTTGACGTAACGCATCTTGTAACCGTCCCACTCATCGGCGTCGCCCATGCGGGTCAGGTCATGCAGTGCTTCACGGCTGCGATCGTAGCGATAGTTAAAAATGGGCGATGAGTTACCCTTCTGATGACGCAGCGGCAGCATATTGGCCGCGTAGCGCGGCAAGTAATCCCCTTCCTTGCGCGTGACCGGCTGCTGATCTTCCGGGTAGTCTTCCGCAAAGCCGCAGCCCAGCAGGTTCACCAACGGCAGATCCAAACCGTCCAGCCACACCACCGGTTCGCTGCCCGGGTTGCCGTGATCGTGCCAGCGCCACTGCGGCGTCAGAATAAAATCGCCTTCATGCATTTGGGTGCGCTCACCGTCCACGGCGGTAAATGCCCCTTTCCCTTCGACAATAAAACGCAGCGCAGACTGATTATGACGATGACTCGGCGCAACCTCGCCCGGCATAATTAACTGCAATCCCGCGTACAGCGTTGGGGTGATTGAAGACTGTCCACGCAGCATTGGGTTTTCCAGCACCAGCACGCGGCGAATCGCCTCTTTCGCGCCAATCAGATCGCCACTTTCCAGCAGCAGCGGGCGGATCTCCTGATAGTTCCAGTACGCAGGCGCGCAATGTGCGTTCGGTGTTGGCGGCACCAGGCGGTGCAGCGACTCCCACAGCGGGGTCAGATTCTGCCCGGAAATATGCTGGTAAAACTGCTGACGGCTGTTCTTAACGTCCTGATTCAGTTCAGACATAGGGATTCTCCTTATTCATTCACAACACCTGCGCGTGGCAGAGTATTTGAGGCAGAGGCCGACTGGCGGATAACAACCGTCAGCAGCGTAAGCATTACCGCGCTGATGGCCGCCGGGACGGCAATAATGAAAAACAGGTTATCGAATGAGAAATTCATCGCCATCATCACCCCGCCGGAAAGCGAGCCGACAATCGCGCCGCAGCGCCCCACTGCATTAGACCAGCTGACGCCCGTCGCCCGACTTTGTGTCGGATAAAGCGTGGCGGTTAACGCATTAAGACCAACCTGAGAACCGCTGATGCCGATGCCGGTGCCAAAAATAGCCAGTGCCATCAGCCACAGACCGTTTTCGCTCAGGCCAATCATGACGATGCACACTGCGCCCAGCGCATAACTCACGGCCAGCACGCGGAAAGGATTGTATTTGTCCATCAGCACGCCCAGCGCCAGTGCCCCCAGCGTTCCTCCAATCTGGAAGGCGGCAGTTACCCAGGAGGCATGCTGCAGATCAATTCCACGATGGTTAAGCAGCGTTGGCATCCAGCTGGAGAGCAGATAAATAATCAGCAGGCTCATAAAGAACACTACCCATAGCATCAGAGTAATAGGCAGCTGTCGCCCAACGAACAGCTGGCGAATGCTGCCTTTAGCTATCGCGGCACCTTCGTTGAGATAAAAATGGGTATTGTCATAACATTCCCGGGTGATGGCGCTAACGGTTCTGGCAATCACGTTTTGCGGCAGTTGACGACGAACCTGCCAGCGCGGGGATTCCGGTAGCGCAAACAGCAGAGCAACAAACAGCATTAGCGGCAGAACGCCTCCCAGCACCAGAATGCCGTGCCAACCAATCACCGGCACCAGCTGTGCGCTGACGATACCGCCCATTGCCGATCCCAGAGTAAAGCCACAGAACATCATGGTGACCAGTGCGCCACGCCGACGCGCGGGCAGGTATTCCGAAGTCATAGTAATGGTATTCGGCATTGCCCCGCCCAGCCCTAAGCCGGTAAGAAAGCGCAAAATAACCAGCGTTTGCAGATCGGGTGAAAAAGCCGAAATTAGACTTAGCGCGCCGAACAGCGCCACGCAGAGTTCTATCACCCGTTTGCGGCCAAAACGGTCGGACAGTGGGCCACAGAGCAGCGCGCCAGCGGTCAGCCCCAGCAGACCTGCACCAAAAAGCGGTGCCAGATCGCCGGCAGTAAGCTGCCAGTGAGTGCGAATATCGGGTGCGATAAAACCAATCGCCGCGGTATCAAATCCGTCGAGCATGACAACCAGAAAACAGCAGATGATAACGCGCCACTGGGTCTTACCGACGGGGGCGGAATCGATCAGTGCTTGTAGATCACGTTGTTGAGTCATAGTGAATGCCTCAGTGCAGGTAGAGTAGATGTCTGTTTTGTTTTAGGTATGTTGCGACTTTGTATGTTTGGAGATGAAATGTACAATGGCTTTTCATGCAGAGGCATAACCTGGAGGTTATAGCAAATGGCGAACTGGGCGCAGAAATTGAAGTTGCAACACCTGCAAACGCTTATCGCGCTGGGCGAACAGGGAAATCTGACGCACGTCGCCCGGATGATGAATATCACCCAGCCCGCGTTGTCGAAATGGTTATCACAGCTCGAAGATGAGATTGGCATCACGCTCTTTGAACGTCACAGTAAAGGCTTGCGCCCTTCCGAAGGCGGCAAGTTGCTACTGCAACATGCCCAACGCCTGATCAATGATATGGAGCGTTCGCAGTATGAAATCGCCCGTTTTAAGCAAGGCGGACTTGTAGGGAGTCTGAAGATTGGCTGCTCGCCGGTAGCGACCGACTGTGTTTCACAGGCAATACTGGGTTTGCTCACAGAACTGCCAACCTTGCATCTAAATATTGAAGAGAAAGTGATGACCCCGCTGCTGCACGATCTGCTCGCGGGTTCGGTGGATGTCGTCGTCGGTCGGGTCGGCGGTCGGGCGCTTCAGTTGCCGCTCAATTATCAAGTGCTGTATACCGAGCCGGTCTGTTTCGTCGCCCGACCCGATCATCCCTTGGCAAAATATCCCCTGCTCACCTGGCACGATCTGGATAACTGGCGCTGGATTGTCTGGCCGACAGGAACCCCTATCCGGATAAGCATTGATAACGCGCTGGTTGATAACGGCGTAATGTTGCCGGAAAACATCATTGAATCGGCATCAATCAACGTCAGTACCAACCTGCTGCAAAGTAGCGACATGATATCTATTCTTTCTCTACGGCTGGCACAACGGTATGCCGCCCAGGGACAACTGGTTATCCTGAATCTGCCGAAGATTGAACAAAAAGGCAGCGTCGGCGTATTCTGGCGCAACAACGAAACGCCTACTACCGCCCTGAATCGTTTTCTGTTCTACCTGGCACAAGTTTAGCGCGGAGAGTTAGGGCCATCGCCCGATGTTCCAGATATCTATTTCCTCTATGCTTAGAATTCATGATGTGATCGGTAGCACGTTTTTAAGTTTAATTGTATGATGAATCAGTCTCGTCAAGGGTTTCAACTATGAGCAAAGCACTGAACGTTATCTGGCAATATTTGCGCGCATTCGTCCTGATTTATGCCTGCCTCTATGCAGGTATTTTTCTTGCATCGCTACTCCCCATCACCATTCCGGGAAGCATTATCGGCATGCTGATCCTATTTGTCTTACTGGCTTTGCAGGTGTTACCGGCAAAATGGGTTAACCCCGGCTGCTACGTGCTGATTCGCTATATGGCCCTGTTGTTTGTCCCGATTGGCGTGGGGATCATGCAGTACTTTGACCTGCTGCGCGCGCAATTTGGTCCGGTGGTGGTGTCTTGTACCATCAGTACGCTGGTCGTTTTCCTGGTGGTGAGCTGGAGCTCGCACATTGTGCACGGTGAGCGCAAAATCGTTGGGCAAAAAGAGGCTAAAGCAAAAAAATGATGTCGTATATCTGGTGGTCGTTACCTCTTACGCTGGCGGTATTTTTTGGCGCACGTAAGCTGGCAGCTCGCTTTAAAATGCCTTTGCTGAATCCGCTGCTTGTTGCCATGGTGGTGATCATTCCCATTCTGCTGCTGACCGGTATTCCCTACGATCACTATTTCAAAGGCAGCGAAGTGCTGAACGATTTGCTGCAGCCTGCCGTGGTCGCGCTGGCCTATCCGTTATACGAACAGTTGCACCAGATTCGCGCCCGCTGGAAATCAATCATTGCTATCTGTTTTGCCGGGAGCGTTGTGGCGATGGTTACAGGTACAACAATCGCCTTGTTGATGGGCGCATCGCCGCAAATTGCCGCGTCTATCATGCCAAAATCGGTCACCACGCCTATCGCTATGGCCGTGGGAGGCAGTATTGGCGGCATTCCGGCGATCAGCGCCGTATGCGTCATTTTTGTCGGTATTCTCGGGGCGGTATTTGGTCATACGTTACTCAATGCCATGCGTATTCGCACTAAGGCCGCTCGTGGGCTGGCAATGGGCACCGCGTCGCACGCCCTGGGCACCGCACGCTGTGCGGAACTGGACTATCAGGAAGGTGCGTTTAGCTCACTGGCGCTGGTCATTTGCGGCATTATTACCTCGCTGGTAGCCCCGTTCCTGTTCCCGATTATTCTGGCAGTGGTGGGTTAATCTTCATTTTTTAGCTATTTATTTGCGATGCGTTGCACATTTTTCATTTAAGTTTCATAAGTTGCATACACAATGAGATTTGGATCACATATAAAGCCATAACAGGCCCGTAAACTACGATTCCATTACATTGTTATGAGGCATCGCCATGCATCCACGTTTTCAAACTGCTTTTGCCCAACTCGCGGATAACTTGCAATCAGCCCTGGCCCCTGTTCTGGCGGATGTGCATTTCCCCGCCATGCTGACTGCTGAGCAGGTCTCTTTGCTGAAACGCGAATCGGGACTGGACGAAGACGCGCTGGCATTCGCTCTGCTGCCGCTGGCTGCGGCCTGCGCACGTACTCCGCTGTCCAACTTCAACGTTGGGGCAATTTCTCGCGGCATCAGCGGCAACTGGTACTTCGGTGGGAACATGGAGTTCCTGGGCGCGACCATGCAGCAAACTGTTCATGCCGAGCAAAGCGCTATCAGCCACGCTTGGCTGCGCGGTGAAAAAGGGCTCGCCGCCATCACCGTCAACTACACGCCGTGCGGCCACTGTCGCCAGTTTATGAACGAACTGAACAGCGGACTGGATTTACGGATTCATCTGCCGGGACGTGCGCCACACATGCTACGTGATTACCTGCCAGATGCCTTCGGCCCGAAAGATCTGGAGATTAAAACGCTGCTGATGGACGAGCAGGATCACGGCTTCGCGCTGCAGGGCGATGCGTTGACCCAAGCGGCAATCACCGCTGCTAACAGATGTCATATGCCGTACAGCAAATCCCCAAGCGGCGTGGCGCTGGAGTGTAAAGATGGCCGTATTTTTAGCGGCAGCTATGCTGAAAATGCCGCCTTTAACCCGACCCTGCCTCCGCTGCAAGGCGCGTTAAACCTGTTGAATCTGAACGGTTATGATTATCCAGATATCCAACGCGCCGTGCTGGCTGAAAAAGCCGACGCGCCGTTGATTCAGTGGGATGCGACCTCCGCCACGCTGAAAGCACTGGGCTGCAATAATATTGAGCGCGTTCTCCTGGGTTAATCGACTCAATAACGCCAGTTCGTAGGCCGGATAAGGTGTTTACACCGCCATCCGGCACTATGCAGAATGCCTAAAATCCCCTCAATCAGACTGCTGTTTCTTGCGCTACGTCTTCCGGTACAGTAGCCTGATTGAAATTCCATCCAAATAACGAGTTTTCTGCATGTTAAAGCGCGTGTTTTACAGCCTGTTAGTCCTGTTAGGCTTGCTGCTTTTGACTGTGCTTGGACTCGATCGCTGGATGAGCTGGAAGACGGCTCCCTACATTTACGACGAACTGCAGGATTTGCCCTACCGCCAGGTCGGTGTGGTTCTGGGCACGGCGAAGTATTACCGCACCGGCGTCATCAATCAGTATTACCGCTACCGCATTCAGGGCGCATTGAACGCCTATAACAGCGGGAAGGTAAACTATCTGCTGTTAAGCGGCGACAATGCCCAGCAAAGCTACAACGAACCCATGACGATGCGTAAGGATCTGATTGCCGCAGGCGTTGATCCCGCTGACATCGTGCTTGATTACGCCGGGTTCCGCACGCTCGACTCCATCGTGCGTACGCGTAAAGTATTCGATACCAACGATTTCATCATTATTACTCAACGATTCCACTGTGAGCGCGCCTTGTTTATTGCGCTGCATATGGGTATTCAGGCTCAGTGCTATGCGGTGCCTTCGCCAAAAGATATGCTCACCGTGCGGGTACGTGAATTTGGTGCCCGTTTTGGCGCACTCGCCGATCTCTACATTTTCAAACGTGAGCCTCGTTTTTTAGGTCCACTGGTGCCCATCCCTACCATGCATCAGGTACCGGACGATGCGCAGGGGTATCCGGCGGTCACGCCTGAACAATTACTCGAATTACAAAAGAAACAAGGAAAATAAGCATGGAAGGAAAAACGATCTTTATCGTTATTGGCGTACTGATGATTGTTCTCTGGACGTGCAGAGAAGGCCTGAAGGGACTACGTTCCGGTATCGTCGAGAAAACAGTGAAAGGTTCGCAGACGCCAATGATCATTTCTCGCGCTAAAGAGCCCAGCACTTACTGGAGCTATATCATCGTTTATTTCGGTATGGCCATTGGTGCATTGTTCACTGGTATCTGGTTACTCTTTATCAAATAAAAAAACCGATGCAGAACGCCTCTGCACCGGTTTTATTTTTCTCTTCCCAGATTACTTCTTACGCGCGTACTTCAGTGAGTCCAGCGCGACCGCGAAGATAATAATGCCGCCCTTGATAATATACTGCCAGTATGGGTTCACGCCGATGTAGGTCAAACCGTAGTTGATGACGGTGAAGATAATCACACCGGTCACTACGCCAAAAACGGTACCTACCCCGCCGCTGAACGACACGCCGCCAACCACGCACGCCGCAATCGCA
Organism: Citrobacter sp. Cpo148; assembly: GCF_030332375.1. Lineage (NCBI taxonomy): Bacteria > Pseudomonadati > Pseudomonadota > Gammaproteobacteria > Enterobacterales > Enterobacteriaceae > Citrobacter > Citrobacter sp. Cpo148. The sequence continues at coordinate 210,032 of NZ_JAOWHY010000034.1, read as the reverse complement.
TCCAGCTCATACATAAAGCCGAGGTTGTTGGTCGCTGAGCCGATACGCCCTGCTTCCAGCAAACCACCGAAGGCATAGAACACGCCAGACAACGCATAGATAATCAGCAGGTTCAGCGCAACGTTTACACCGGACACTTTCGCAGCTTCCGGGTTTCCGCCGATGGCGAAAATGTTTTTACCGAAGCGGGTCTTGTTCCACAGCACCCACACAAAGGCCACCGCAATCAGCGCATAGAATGTGATGTAGGAGAGTCGGAAACTGCCCAGTGCAATAAAGCCCTGCGCAAAGGTTGAGAATCCACTGTCAAAGCCAGAAATTGGCGATGCGCCGACGAAGTCGTAGTACAGGGAGTTGATCCCGTAAACGATAATCATCGTACCCAGTGTGGTAATAAACGGCGTTACGTTCAGATAAGCAATGATAATACCGTTCACCAGACCGATAATGGCGCCAATCACGCAGACAATCAGCACCACTACAATGATCGGCATCGTCGCCATTTCCGGGAACACCTTGTTGGCATTCTCCATCGACTGCAACAGAGTTGCCGCCACCACTGCCGCCAGGCCAACCTGACGCCCCGCCGACAGGTCGGTCCCTTGGGTAACAATCAGTCCAGCCACACCCAATGCGATAATAATACGCACCGAGGATTGCGTGAGAATATTACTCAGGTTCAGTAAGCTTAAGAAAGTGGGATCCTGGAAAATAATAATCGCCAGCAAAACCAAAAGAACAACGTAAATTCCGCCTTCTTTCAGGTAAGTAAGAAAACTTTTCTTATTTAACGCACTCATGAGGAGCCCCTAATCTTAAAGGTGCAAAGACGCAAGACGGAGTATTTCGTTTTGCGTTGTTGTTTTAGTGTCAACAATTCCAGCAACGAGACCATTGCTCATCACCAGAATACGATCGGTAATACCCAGCAGCTCCGGCATTTCAGAGGAAATAATAATAATCCCCTTATCCTTTTTCGCGAGTTCGGCAATCAACTGATAAATTTCAAATTTCGCACCAACATCGATTCCACGCGTCGGTTCATCCAGCATCAGAATTTCTGGCTGGGTTAATAACCAACGACCAATAACCACTTTTTGCTGATTACCGCCAGAAAGTGAACCGATTTGCGTACGATGACCCGGTGTTTTTACCCTCATGGAGTCAATTACCCACTGGGTATCACTCTTCATGCGGGAATTATCCAACAGACCGACTTTGTTTTTGTAATTTTGGATATTAGAAATTAACGAGTTAAAACCAATGTCCAGATACGCATAAATACCGGTTGAGCGGCGCTCTTCCGTGACCAGCGCAAAACCATGGTTGATGGCTTCATTTGCACTGTGGTTATTAATTTTTTTGCCGTGTAGCGTAATCGTACCTGATGATTTCTCACGAATACCAAAAAGCGTTTCAACGATATCCGTGCGTTTTGCGCCTACCAGACCTGCAATCCCAAGAATCTCCCCTTTGTGCAAATCAAACGAGATATCACGAATCGACGGCTGGCGCAGCGAGGTCAGGTTACGCACTTGCAGAATGACTTCACCAGGTTTGTTTTCTTTATCCGGAAAACGTTGGTTCAGTGAACGTCCAACCATCATGGCGATGATCTTATCCATATCCAGCCCTTCCAGCGGCTGGGTCGCAATCCACTGGCCATCGCGCAGAACGGTAATTTCATCGCACAGCTGGAAGATTTCTTCCATTTTGTGAGAGATATAAACAATACCGCATCCACGCTCTTTCAGCTTACGGATGATGGTGAACAGATGGTTAACTTCTTTTTCGGTTAACGATGAAGTTGGCTCATCCATGATGACGATTTTGGCGTCATAGGAGAATGCTTTCGCAATTTCAATCATCTGCATTTGTGAAACTGATAATGTGCCGACACGCGCACGCGGATCGATATCAATATCCAGTTCATCAAATATCGCTTTGGTATCGCGGTACATTTTTTCCTGATCGACAAACATGCCTTTGGTGGGATAGCGTCCCAGCCACATGTTGTCCATCACAGAACGTTGTAATACCAGGTTTAATTCCTGGTGTACCATCGAAATACCATTTTCGAGCGCTTCTTTCGCAGAATGAAAATCGATTTCTTTACCCTGAAATAAAATACTGCCGGAATCTTTTTGATAGATGCCGAAAAGACATTTCAATAATGTTGATTTCCCCGCTCCATTCTCTCCCATTAGGGCGTGAATAGAATGCGGGCGGACTTTTAAATTGACATTATCAAGCGCCTTAACACCGGGGAAGGACTTGTTGATGCCGGTCATTTCCAACAAGTATTCGCCTGACGACTGAGTATGTGTGCTGACCATAATTATACCTTGTTGGCCTTGCAGAGTGCGTTATTAAGGGCGCAATGAAATTGCGCCCACATACGGAGTATTTATTTGTTGGTGAACTCTGCCAGATTATCTTTATCGACACCTACGTACGGAACGCGAACAATCTTGTTCTCAATTTTCCAGTTAGTGCCATCTGCCGCACCTTTACCGTCAGCCAGGTTTTTCGCCAGATCGAAGGTGGCTTTCGCCTGGTTGTTGGCATCGTTCAGCACGGTACCGGCCATGGCGCCAGATTTCACCAGAGCCAGCGCTTCAGGCAGCGCATCCACACCAAATACTGGTACGCTGGTTTTGTTGTGCGCTTTCAGCGCTTCAACTGCACCCATTGCCATCGCATCGTTGTTAGCGATAACCACTTCAATTTTGTTCGCGTTTGGACCAGACATCCACGCATCCATCTTATCTTTCGCCTGAGCGGTATCCCACATTGCAGTATCTAACTGCAGCTGCTCAGTTTTAATGCCTTTGTCGTTCAGCTCTTTAATCACGTAAGTGGTACGTGCTTCAGCATCCGGGTGTCCCGGTTCGCCTTTCAGCAGAACAAACTGAATTTTGCCGTCTTTGTTCAGGTCCCAGTTCGGGTTAGCTGCCCAGTGTTTGGCAATCAAATCACCCTGAATAATGCCGGACTCTTTAGAGTCGGTACCGACGTAATACGCTTTGTCATAGCTGTCCAGCGCTTTACGAGAAGGTTCTTTATTGAAGAATACGATCGGTACGTTCTGTCCGCGTGCTTTTTCAATGACCGTGCCAGCAGCTGCCGGGTCAACCAGGTTAATCGCCAGTGCTTTAACGCCTTTTGCCAGCAGCACGTCGATCTGATCGTTTTGTTTGGACTGGTCGTTCTGCGAGTCGTTCATCAGCAGCTGTACATCTGGTGCCGCTTTGGCATCTTTTTCAATAGCCTTACGTACTACAGACATAAAGTTATCGTCATACTTATAGATAGTCACACCAATGCGGGTATCAGCAGCGTGCGCAGCCGCGCCGAATAACATGCTTGCCATTACAGCAGACAGGGTCAACACCTTCTTATTCATGGTATCTCCGGTTTTATTATGCAGGGTAGTACTTGAGATAAATGCTCGGCAGGCAGAACGTTACTGAAGTGTTACTGAACGCCGAAGCTCACTTTTAAAAAATATTTCTTCCGTGTCTGGCAACGCTCCAAAAACAGGCTTTAATTTTTGTTTAAGGCACCTATACCTCGATGAAAGTGATTATTCACCGTTACATAGTAGTTACAGCGCAACAAACAGTGTCATCATAGCTATCGCATTGTTAATATACTGTGAATTTACTCACATATTGAAAGCGGTTACATCGCGCAACGTTATGAGTTAGTGATCGGTGCCGCATTCTGCCGCAGCGCGACTGAATGACGACGCACCAGCGTTGGCATAAAACAATGCGACGCCTGCGGATCCAACGTGCCAGCCGCACCCTGTAGCGCAAGCTCCGTCGCCATTTTTGCCATTGAGGCAATGGGATAGCGCACAGTGGTTAGCTGCGGATCGGTGTAACGCGCGATGGGAATATCATCGAAGCCAATGATAGAAAGGTGTAATGGAATAGCGATGCCGTTATCTTTTAGCGCAGTCAGCGCGCCGGCTGCCATATTGTCGTTGTAAGCAAAGACCGCCGTCAGTTGTAAGTTACGCCCCAGCAATTCCACCATCGCGGACTCTCCGCCCTGCATATCGGGCGAACCAGTGCCGACCCAGCTTTCTGCCGCAACAATCCCCTGCTCTTTCAGGGCAGTTAACCACCCTTCTTTGCGCATGGCGTCATCTTCAATACGGTGGCTTGATGCCAGATAACCGATGCGTTGATGACCATTATTTAGCAGCATTCGGGTAGCCATTTTGGCACCGCTGATGTTATCCAGGCAGACGCAACGGTGGGCGTAGCCAGGAACAAGGCGGTTGATCAGTACCATGCCGGGGATTTGATCCATAAACTCGGCCAGTTCCCGATCGCTCAGTGCTTTAGAGTGTACAATCAGCGCGTTACAACGTTGGCGAATCAACACCTCAATGGCATGACGTTCTTTTTCCGCCTCATGGTAGCTGTTGCCAATCAGGACATACTTCTGATGCTGCTGGGCAACCATATCCACGGCTTTTACCAGCGCGCCAAAAAACGCATCTGATACATCCATGACGACAACGCCAATCGTGTCGCTTACCTGCGTCGCCAGCGCTTGTGCGTTGGCATTAGGTCGATAGCCAAGCTGAGTGACTGCCTTCATTACCGCTTCACGCGTATCGGGACTCACCAGCGCACTGTTGTTCAGTACGCGGGAAACGGTCGCTACAGAAACGCCAGACTGCCGTGCCACATCACGAATGGTTACCATATTCACTGCCCTGTTTTAGATTGCGGCTGCCCGCAGACACCCCAGGCTGGGTATTTTGTCAGCACAATGAAACGGACTGCGTGAGTGAAGTCACAGGAATGAAAGCGCTTACATCCATTTTGTTAATGAATGTGATCCAGATCGTTATCTGGATGTTCGCGGTAATGATGTCCCCGCAGCACGCAGGGTTAATTGACGCCACAGCCATTCCACCGGGCCCTGCCGGTAGAAACGCAGCCATATGACAGAGAAAAGTAAGTTAATCGCCCAGACAGGGATGACGAAAAACAGCAGCTCCAGCCGGTCAAATTTCATAAATAAACCGGCCTGATAAAACAACGTGGTGCAGATTAAGGTTTGTAACAGATAGTTGGTTAATGCCATGCGCCCCACACAGGCGATAGCAATGACCCATTTGAAGCGACTAAGCTGCGGCCAGAAACCAAACATCAGCGCGGCATAACCAATGGTTTGCAAAGGCGCACCCAACTCTCGCGGGGCTTGTAACAGGAAGGCACACCAGCGGTAGGACCAGTCCAGTTGCCACTGGGCGACGATAGCAGGCAGGTTAATCGCCATGCCGATAATAACCAGCAAAACGCCAGTGCGTCGATAATGCTGCAAACTGTACTGCCCTTTTAGCCAGCCGCTACGCATTAATGCCGCGCCGAGCAGCATCATTCCCGCCAGTTGCCAACCGTATTGCGCACCCAGCGCCAGCAAGCTATTGGACATCATATCCACGCGATTGCTGATTGCTTCCATTCCGCCGTTCACTTTCCAGTATTTTTCATACAGCAACGCTGAAGCATCCGGTGTCCAGGCGCGGCTGGTTTCGCTCCCGGAGATCACTCCCAGCAGCAGCAGTACGCCAACGCCCACCAGATACAGCAGCACACCGGTGTTAAATAAGCTTTTTACCGACGGCGCATCCCGGATCAGCCGCCAACAAATCAGGCCGATCAAGCCATATGCCAGCAGGATATCGCCATCCCAGAAGAGTAAACCGTGAATAAAACCCAACAGCACCAGCAACGTAAGCCGCGACTGGATCCAGCGTTTACCACGCGGGAGCAGCATTTGCAGACCGGCACCGAACAGTAGCGCAAACAGCGTGAGGAATTTTACCTGCGCGAAGAGATCGAGCAGCGCCCAGGTCCAGGCGTCGGATAAGGTGATGTAGCCATACCAGGCGGGATTGAGGTATGCCGCCTTTGGCAAGCCAAAGGCGCTAATATTGAGAAGCAGGATACCAAGAATGGCGACGCCACGAATAAAATCCAGCGTGACATTACGCTCCATGGTTCCTGCCCTAATCAGTTGTGATGACGTACTGCGCGCAGAAATTCCTGACGCGTGTTCTGGCTGGACTTAAACAATCCGCCAAGAGAAGTAGTGGTGGTCGCACTGGTCGCATCGCGAATGCCGCGCGCTTTCACACAGTAATGCACCGCATCAATCGATACCGCCACATTATTCGTCCCGAGCAGCGTTTGCAGCGCGGTGAGAATTTGCTGGGTCAGACGTTCCTGTACCTGCGGACGCTGTGCAAAGAACTGCACAATGCGGTTAATCTTCGACAGACCAATGACCGAATCTTTCGGAATATACGCCACCGTCGCTTTGCCATCGATAGTGACAAAGTGGTGTTCACAGGTGCTGGTCAGCGTGATATCACGAACCGTGACCATCTCGTCCACCTTCATTTTGTTTTCAATGACGGTGATTTTCGGGAAGTTGGCGTAATCGAGGCCGGAGAAAATCTCATCGACATACATTTTCGCAATGCGATGCGGAGTTTCCATCAGACTGTCATCGCTCAAATCGAGATTGAGCAATTGCATAATCTCGGTCATATGGCCAGAGATAAGACGTTTGCGTGTTTCGTTATCCATCTCTTGCACGGGCGGGCGCAGCGGGGTTTCGAGACCACGCGCAACCAGCGCTTCATGAACCAGTGCCGCTTCTTTACTGAGTGATGACATTTCTTCTTCTCCTGCAGGTGGGGCGCCTCTGCCCTGCATGGGGCAAAGTTTTTAGGCTGTGTCACAGCCAGAACATTGTGCGTGAGGCGGCGCACATAATCCAGTATTCACCGTGATAATTATTGAAATTGGCACAGCCTTTCAGCATTGCTGATTTCACTTGTCGTTCAGCCCGGTGACGTCGAGTGTTAATGTAAAGTTATATAGATGATGAAGTATGTTTGCTCAATGCGGAAGTGAAAGTTACTCACAGTGCTATGAATAATCTGTATTATGATGAGTTCGCAAACACATTCAGGTTCAACACAACAAGGAGCCACGCATGGAAATGCTTGAAGAGCACCGCTGTTTTGAAGGCTGGCAGCAACGCTGGCGTCACGACTCCGCCACGTTAAATTGCGCCATGACCTTCAGTATTTTTCTTCCACCACCCCGTGATAACGCCGCGCCTCCGGTGCTGTACTGGCTGTCGGGCCTGACCTGTAATGATGAAAACTTCACTACCAAAGCAGGCGCGCAGCGCATTGCAGCTGAGCTGGGTATTGTTCTCGTGATGCCGGACACCAGCCCGCGCGGCGAGCAGGTTGCCAACGATGATGGCTACGATTTAGGTCAAGGGGCCGGATTTTACCTCAATGCCACCCAGCAGCCGTGGGCAACGCATTTTCGTATGTATGACTATCTGCGTGATGAGCTTCCGGCACTGATTCAGTCGCAGTTTAACGTCAGCGATCGCTGCGCCATCAGCGGACACTCCATGGGCGGCCACGGCGCATTGATTATGGCGCTGAAAAATCCCGGGAGATACACCAGCGTTTCCGCCTTTGCGCCGATCGTAAACCCTTGTCGCGTTCCGTGGGGTGAGAAGGCGTTTAGCGCTTATCTGGGCGAAGATAAAACACAGTGGGCAGAGTGGGATAGCTGCGCGTTAATGCTGGCCAGCAAACCCGCAGACGCGATCCCGACGTTAATCGATCAGGGAGACAGCGATCAGTTTCTTGCCGATCAGTTGCAGCCCGCGGTACTGGCCGAAACTGCCCGTCAGACCGCATGGCCAATGACGCTACGCATCCAGCCTGGTTACGACCACAGCTATTACTTTATTGCGTCGTTTATTGAGGATCACCTGCGCTTCCACGCCCAGTATTTGCTGAAGTAATTCCTGAGTTGAGGGCGGAAGCCCTCTTCATTTCTCCATCATTCCTTCACTTTTTCTCCTTTTTTCTTCCCCAACTATCTTATTGATTAAAAAAGCATTTCACTCCAAATCATATCAAACACAAATGATTTCTATTATCATTTGTGTTTACAAATATTCATACTTTTGTACAATCCCCCCGCTTCTTTACTGAAAAGAGTCCTTAAAAGACAAATACATACAATTGTCATGGCCTTTCACATGACGCGCAGTTTGATTCATTTAAATGGAATGATACAAATGACTATACCTCACGTTAAGGCTGTAGCTGCCGCAGTATGCGTCGCCTGCCTCCCATCACTCGGCCATGCCGCTGAACAAGACACCGTGGTCGTTACCGCTACCGGTTTCGAGCAGAAAATTCAGGATGCCCCGGCTTCAATATCTGTTATTACCAAGCAGCAGATTGAGGACAAAGCCTATCGAGATGTCACCGATGCGCTAAAAGATGTCCCTGGCGTCGTCGTCACTGGCGGGGGAAGCAGCAGCGATATCAGTATTCGCGGTATGGCTTCGCAATACACGCTCTTCCTGGTCAACGGTAAACGCATCAGCACCCGCGGCACACGACCTAACAGCGATAACTCAGGTATTGAACAAGGCTGGTTACCGCCGCTGGAATCCATCGAGCGTATCGAAGTCATCCGTGGCCCAATGTCATCGCTTTACGGCTCCGATGCGATGGGTGGCGTTATTAACGTCATCACCAAAAAAGTGTCGAATACCAAAGCCTGGACCGGATCCTTACACGGCGATGCCACTTTCCAGGAAGACAGAGATTCCGGTGATATTTACCAGACCAATGCCTATGCGTCCGGGCCGCTGGTTGACGGATTACTTGGCGCGAAGGTGACCGGATTATTCTCCCACCGCGCGGAAGATGAAATCGTAAATGGCTACAACGAACAGCGTATGCGTAGCGGGGGATTAACCCTGAACTTTACGCCAGATGATAAAAACGACATCGATTTCGATTACGCACGTGAATTGCAGGATCGCGACAGTACGCCAGGCAAATCCATGGCAGAGGAAAACTGCCGTAACGGAAGCTGTAAGCCCAACAGTAAAAGCGAAAACAAGTATGTGCACACCACGTACTCAATAACCCACAGCGGTTATTACGACGACTTCAACTCCACCAGCTATGTCCAGCAGGAAGAGACCGACAACCCCGGTCGCCAGATGAAGTCCTACAACACGATTTTCAATAACCAGAACCAGGTATTCCTTGGGGCGCACACCCTGACGTTGGGCGGGCAATACCGTTATGAAAAACTACGCGATAACGGCAACCAGCTGCAAGCGGCTGATGGACTGAACAAACTGACCCGCTGGAGCTGGGCGCTGTTTGCTGAAGATGAATGGGCCGTTACCGATACCTTCACGCTGACCGGCGGTCTGCGTATGGATAAGGATGAAAACTACGGTGACAACTGGACGCCACGCGGCTATGGCGTATGGCATCTGAGCGATCAGTGGACCTTAAAAGGCGGCGTTTCCGCGGGCTATCGTGCACCGGATCTGCGCCAGTCTTCTGCCAGTTGGGGACAGGTTACCGGCGGTGGCCGTCTGAACGGAATCATTGTCGGCAACCCGGATCTGAAGCCAGAGAAAAGCCTCAGCGAAGAGATCGGTTTACTGTGGGATAACGGCAACGACCTCAACGCAGGCGTTACGTTGTTCAATACCGACTTTAAAAACAAAATCACCGAAGTTCGCCGTTGTAACAGCAGTTCCGATCCGGCCTGCACCATCGGCGGCACCCATTATGACTTCGTCAGCGATCGCGTTAACGTCGATAAAGCCAATATGCGCGGCGTAGAATCCACCTTCGGCTGGAAAATAACCTCCGACGTCAACTGGACTGCGAACTACACCTACACGGAATCTGAGCAGAAAAGCGGTCAGTTCTCTGGCCAGCCGTTGAACAAAATGCCGAAGCATATGTTTAACACGACGCTGGACTGGCAGGCCACCCAGGATCTCGGTTTCTGGAGCCGTCTGAATCTGCGCGGGAAAACGTCTGAATACCTGAGCCGTACCTCAATGGCACAGGGCACCCCGTCCTATACTCAGGTCGACGTTGGTTTACGTTACTATGCTACCAAGGATCTATTGATGACCGCTGGCGTGTATAACGTGCTGGATAAACAAATCGATTACGATACCTACGACACCGTTCTTGATGGACGTCGTTACACGGTTGGCATGACTTACAGCTTCTAAGTCTGACGCAATAAAAAACCCCGGTACTCATCATGCCGGGGTTTTTGTTATGCTTTTTTATACTGTTACTTCTTCACGCGACCCGGAAATTTCATTTCGCTGTAGCGAACAAAACGGGTTCCTTTGGTCAGCTTATAGCCAAACCAGATAATCAGGAACAGCGGGATACCGATATAGGTAGCCATCACGCCGCCCCAGTCAATGCTGTCTTTCAGGAACGCTTCGTAGTTCTGACCCAGGGTGATAATCAGGCACAGCACAAAGGCGAAGATCGGACCCAGCGGGAAGAAGCCAGAACGGTACGGCAGATCCTTCACATCGTGACCCTGCAGCACATAACCGCGACGGAAGCGATAGTGGCTAATAGCAATCCCCAGCCAGGCGATAAAGCCCGTCATCCCGGAAGTATTCAGCAGCCACAGATACACGGTCTGGTTGCCAAACATTGAAGTCAGGAAGCACAGCCCCGCCACCACGGTGGTCGCATACAGCGCGTTACGCGGTACGCCGCCACGAGACAGTTTACCGAAAATACGCGGTGCTTTACCGTCACATGCCAGGGTATAAAGCATACGCGTGGAGGCGTACATCCCGGAGTTACCTGCCGACAGCACCGCCGTCAGGATAACTGCGTTCATCACCGCTGCCGCAGACAGCAGACCCGCATGCTGGAATACCAGCGTGAACGGGCTAACGCTGATGTCTTTTACATCGTTACGCAGCAGGCTTGGATCGGTGTACGGAATGATCAGGCTGATAATCAAAATCGCGAACACATAGAACAGCAGGATTCGCCAGAATACCTGACGTACCGCACGTGGAATGTTCTTTTCAGGATCTTCAGATTCGCCAGCCGCGATACCGATAAGCTCTGTCCCCTGGAAGGAGAAGCCGACGATCATCGCCACGCCAATCATCGCAGCAAAACCACCGGCAAACGGTGCATCACCGGTCGTCCAGTTGCTCCAGCCCACCGGCTGAGCGCCTTTGAAGATACCGAAAATCATCATCACACCGACCACGATGAAGATAATGACGGTGGTAACTTTGATCAGCGAGAACCAATATTCCGCTTCACCAAATCCGCGAACGGAAATGTAGTTCAGCAGGAAGATAACGCCGAGGAACAGCGCACTCCAGATCCAGCCCGGCGTGTCCGGGAACCACCAGCTCATCACCAGCTGTGCGGCCACCAGGTCAACGGCAATCGTTACCGCCCAGTTGTACCAGTAGTTCCAGCCCAGCGCGAAGCCAAAGCCCTCTTCTACGTAGTTCTGACCGTAGGTGGAAAACGAGCCGGAAACCGGCATATAGGCAGCCAGTTCACCGAGGCTGGTCATCAGGAAGTACACCATCAGACCGATCAGAATATAAGAGAACAACGCGCCGCCTGGACCCGCTGCAGAAATAGTTGCACCAGATGCAACGAAAAGACCTGTACCGATGGAGCCTCCAATGGCAATCATCGTCAGGTGACGCGCCTTCAGTTCACGACGTAGCGTGGGCGCTTCTGTGGTTTTAGTTTCGGAAACCATGTGAAAATGCTATCCATCCAAAAAATGAGGCGCGATTGTAGCAGACGAAATGGCATTCTTCCGGCACAAATACGCTGTTATAAGAGACCTTCATGACTGGCCGCGGATTATAAGTAAAGCAGAAAATTTGCGGCGCACAGCGGTTAAGATATAACCGCCGTTCTATAAAGAGATGACCTTACGACTGTAAGCGCCCTATTCGCCCAGCTCGACCTGGTCGCTGTAATGCAAAAATCGCGTAATGGCATTGGAGATGTGTTTTTGCCTGTGATGCACGCGCCAGAGAGTGCGGACTAAACGCGGCAGCGGCACGGGAACTTCGCTCAGCGTTCCCGCCTGCAGCTGCTCCGCAATGACCCGACGCGACAAGCAGCTGATCCCGAGACCATGGCGTACCGTATGCTTAATGGCCTCTGAGTTACCCAACTCCATTGCCATCTGAAATCTCGGCAGATGAGACAACAGCAGGTAATCCACCAGTTCACGCGTACCGGATCCTCGCTCACGCAGGATCCACGGCGAAGCCGCCAGCTGTTCCAGCGTAACAGGCCCCTTTGTGAGCGGTGACGACGGTGCGGCAAACACCACCAGCTCGTCTTCCAGCCACGGTTCAGAGATAATTTCAGTACTGTGACAAGGCCCTTCGATCAGTCCGATATCTACCCTAAAATCCAGCACCGCATTGATCACATCCTGACTGTTACCCACGCTCAGCTCGAGCGGCAAATCAGGAAAATCCTGCCGATAGCGGGCGATCATAGCAGGCAAGATATAGTTACCAATGGTGCTACTGGCATAGACCCGAATGGCACCATTATCTTCGCGAAAAAGCTGCTCGATTTCGGTCGTTTGCTCAAGTAACGCCAACGCTCGTGGGTAGAGCAAACGCCCGTGCTCATTGACCACTAGCCGTTTGCCGACGCGGTCAAACAGTTGCACGCCGAGTTGCCCTTCCAGATCGGTAAGTGCCGCACTCACCGCCGATTGCGACAATGCCAGCATGACAGACGCCTGGGTCGTTGAACCGCTTTTTAGTACCTCAGCAAACACTTCAAGTTGTCGCAAGGTGATATGCATAGTCGTTTTCCACCGGATATCCGTTACTTACCACTTATAGAGATTAATTATAAATATATAATCAATTTTATTTTTAAACCACTTCGCCGTACTCTTTTACCCAGATAAAGGAGAAGGATATGACAGAACTCACCTTGCAGACTCATCGTCGTACAGCGTGGCATTTTATTCCGGGGCTTGCCCTGAGTGCAGTTATCACTGGGGTCGCCTTATGGGGTGGATCTATTCCCGCCGTCGCAGGTGCCGGGTTCAGCGCCCTCACCTTAGCAATCTTGTTGGGGATGGTCCTCGGCAACACCGTCTATCCGCACATCTGGAAAAGCTGTGACGGCGGCGTGCTGTTTGCTAAACAACATTTATTACGTTTGGGGATCATCCTCTACGGCTTCCGTCTCACCTTCGCGCAAATTGCTGACGTCGGCGTCAGCGGTATCGTGATTGATGTGTTAACGCTGAGCAGTACCTTTTTGATTGCCTGCTTCCTGGGGCAGAAAGTGTTTGGTCTGGACCGCCACACCAGTTGGCTGATTGGTGCGGGGAGCAGCATTTGTGGGGCCGCCGCCGTGCTGGCAACCGAGCCGGTAGTGAAAGCGGAAGCCAGTAAGGTAACCGTCGCTGTCGCCACCGTGGTGATCTTCGGTACCATCGCTATCTTCCTGTATCCGGCAATGTATCCGCTGCTGGCACACTGGTTTAGCCCAGAAACCTACGGCATTTACATTGGTTCCACCATGCATGAAGTAGCACAGGTAGTGGCTGCCGGGCACGCCATTAACCCGGATGCAGAAAACGCCGCGGTTATTGCCAAAATGCTGCGTGTCATGATGCTGGCACCGTTCCTCATCCTCCTGGCCGCACGCGTTAAACAGTTGTCTCCGGCTACGGGCGGTGAGAAAAGCAAAATCACTATTCCATGGTTTGCCATCCTGTTCATTGTGGTCGCGATTTTTAACTCGTTCCACCTGCTGCCGCAGTCGGTTGTGAACATGCTGGTAACGCTGGATACCATTTTGCTGGCAATGGCGATGGCTGCACTGGGGTTAACCACTCACGTTAGCGCACTGAAAAAAGCCGGTGCCAAACCGTTACTGATGGCCCTGCTGCTGTTTGTCTGGCTGATTGTCGGTGGTGGTGCGATTAACGTCGCTGTCCACGCCCTGATGGCATAAACGATCACGACTCACCTCCATTAACCCGCTATACTCTCCCTTTTTGTATTTGAGTATGGCGGGTTAAATTTATGAAATATATCGGAGCGCACGTAAGCGCCGCTGGCGGTCTGGCTAACGCCGCTATTCGAGCCGCAGAAATCGAAGCGACCGCATTCGCCCTGTTCACCAAGAATCAGCGCCAGTGGCGTGCTGCGCCGCTAACCACCGAAATCATTGATGATTTCAAATCTGCCTGCGAGAAGTACCACTACACCTCCGCACAAATCCTGCCTCACGACAGTTATCTGATTAACCTCGGTCACCCGGTCAGCGATGCGCTGGAAAAATCGCGTGATGCGTTTCTTGATGAAATGCAACGCTGTGAACTGCTTGGCTTATCCCTGCTGAACTTTCACCCGGGCAGCCATTTGATGCAGATCCCGGAAGATGAATGTCTGGCGCGCATTGCCGAATCCATCAACATCGTCCTCGCTCAGACCCAGGGCGTTACGGCAGTTATCGAAAATACCGCCGGACAAGGTAGTAATCTGGGATTCAAGTTTGAGCACCTGGCCGCCATTATCGACGGCGTCGAAGATAAGTCCCGTGTTGGCGTTTGTATTGATACTTGCCACGCTTTCGCGGCGGGTTACGATTTGCGTTCCGCAGAAGAGTGCGAAAAGACGTTTGCGGAATTTGAACGCATTGTCGGTTTCAAGTATCTACGCGGTATGCACCTGAACGACGCCAAGAGCGCGTTTGGCAGTCGCGTTGACCGTCATCACAGCCTGGGTGAAGGTAATATTGGCCATGATGCCTTCCGTTGGATTATGAAGGATAATCGTTTTGACGGTATTCCGCTGGTACTGGAAACCATTAATCCGGATATATGGGCCGAAGAGATCGCCTGGCTGAAAACCCAGCAAACAGAAAAAGCAGTGGCGTAACGATCTCCGCGCGCCAGACAAGCTGGCGCGTATCAAGTGAGCGTAACCAGATCCTCTGGCATATGGTTGTACAAAATCCGCCAGAAATGCTCTGCCGTTTTATTCAAACGGGTATCCATTCGGTAAATATAGGCCTGAATTGGCACCATCAACTCCGGCGTGTCCAGACAAACCAGGCGCTTATCCCGTAGTTCGTTCACGATCGTCCACGCTGGCAGCCAGGCGATACCATGACCATCCAATGCCATATTCTTCAATAGCTCACTCATCGAAGACATAAACAGCGTACGCGCTGAAATACTGCCCACCTCCGCCAGGTGACGGTTAACCAATCTTCCCATGTAGGAAGTGCTGGTATAGTTCAGAATCGGCACCTGCGGCTGATAGATATCAAACAACGCCTTACCCTGTGCATCCGCAGCACAGACGGGATACAGCTCAGACTCAAAAACCTTCAAGCCGCAGAAAGGCGACTGCATTAAGTCTTCATCGCGAAAGGAGATAATAAAATCACTTTTCCCCTCGCGCAGCGTATTCACCGCCTGGACTACATCAATCGCTTCGACGTGGTAAACAAATTCTTCGCCCCATGCCGACATTGAATGTACTAATCTGGGCAACATCGTCAGCGACAGAGAATGTGCCGCCGCTATTTTGATATTGGGAACGCCAAGCAGGTTGTGACCACTTAGCTCATCTAAATTGCATTCCAGCTGTTGTAGCAGGCTACGGGTCTGCGAATGGAATAACTTACCCTCCTCCGTCAGCTGCAGTGGACTTGTCGTACGGTCAAACAGCAGCACCCCAACAGCGGATTCTAGCGCCTTGATCCGCCGACTAAATGCCGGTTGGGATAAGTTGCGCTCCTCTGCGGCCTGAGAAAAATGACGACACGCTTCCAGCGTCAGAAAATCATATAACCATTTTGTCTCGATATTTTTCATGCCTGTCACGCGGATGTTTAAATATGTCGATTAGTCTTAAGCATCATGCCTGAATATTCCCGGAGATGATATTCAACATCAGCATCTGGTGATTCGTTTTTTGCATAATACCTTCGTTTTTGACATTAACATGTTTCTTTACCCATCGACCACGACCGCTCATCCACCGCTGAATGACGGGCCTCTGGCTGATTACCGGCCTGCCGAGGTGGTAAAAGACATCACGCTCATGCGTTTTATGCATTGAACCAAACATTATTGCATTTCTCCTCACGACACTCTGCTGTTAAACATAAGCACCAGATAGACACCAGCTCTGAATATTAAATATCGGTAAATTAGAGGTATATATCGTGAAAGGTTTAATTGGCGTACTTGGTGGTATGGGGCCTGCTGCAACCGTCGATCTTTTTAATAAATTCGTCACCTTTACCGCAGCGCAACGCGATCAGGAACATATCCCATTAATTATTTCATCCATCCCTGATATTCCAGACCGAACTGATGCGTTAATGCATCATGGTCATTCTCCACTTCCGGCAATGCGTGATTATATGCACAAACTGGAAGATGCTGGTGCGGAGTGTATTGTGATCCCCTGTAATACCGCCCACTTTTGGTTTAATGAATTAAAAGAGTGCTGTCATACAGAGTTACTCAGTATCGTTGAAACAACCATGAATGAGGTCAAAAACTGCGGAAAATCACGTATCGGTTTACTTGCTACTAACGCCACCCTTTACATGGGACTCTACCAAAAAGGCATAGAATCTCTTGGTTTAACCTGCATCAGTCCTGATTCATCCGGTCAGGAAAAGGTCATGGAAAGTATTTATTGCTTAAAAGCCGGCGACCTTAAGCGGGCACAAACGCTGATGAATGAACAGGCTGAAGTGCTCTTCTCACGCGGCGCACAAATCATTGTACTGGGATGTACTGAAGTCCCCGTCATTCTTGCCGACGCAGTCAGAAAGTCTCCAGATAAATATATTGACTCAACCGGATCATTAGTTCGCGCCGGTATTAAATGGTACGAAAAACGAGTTGGCAAACATCATCTTCTGGCGCAATAACAGCCGTCACCAGATTAATAAAGCATTAAACAACCACTTATTTTAATAACAAATTATTCTCTGGCGGAGGCCATTATGGTTTGGTTAGAAATTATCGTCGTGTTGGGTGCAATATTTTTTGGTATCCGCCTCGGCGGAATAGGTATCGGTTTATGCGGTGGTCTGGGGCTGGCTATTTTAACGTTGGGATTTGATCTGCAAATTGGCTCGCCACCCGTTGATGTTATCCTCATTATTATGACAGTTGTCGTGGCAGCATCGGCGCTACAGGCCGCAGGAGGTATGGATTATCTGGTTCGCGTTGCCGGTAATTTCATGCGGCGTAACCCTAAATATATCAATATTATTGCACCGATTATCACCTGGTCTATGACCATTATGGCCGGAACAGGGTTCATTGTATTTTCTACCCTGCCAGTGATTGCCGAAGTCGCCAAAGAGTCCGGTATCCGCCCTTCTCGTACGCTCGCCGGATCCGTAGTCGCCTCCCAGGTGGCGATATCCGGTTCGCCGATCAGTGCCGCAATGGCGGCTATGCTGACCATTATGGAAGGCAACGGTATCACTTTTATTCAGGTCATGGTTGTATGTCTGCCAGCTTCTTTTGTCGCCGCGATGGTTGCCGCTTTTATCGCCTCACGTCAGGGATGCGAGCTACAGGATGATGAAGTCTATCTGGAACGCCTGCAAAAAGGATTAGTGCGTAAATATGAAGGGCAAAACAGCACCACGCCGGGTGCCAAACTCTCAGTCGCCCTGTTTATGCTGGCAACGGTCGTCATCGTTATTCTTGCCGCCTGCCCGCAGCTACGCCCTGGATTCGATGCAGGCAACCCAATGAATACCCGGGATATCATCATTATCTGTATGCTGGCTGCCGCTTGCCTGATGGTGGTGTTATGCAAAACATCAACCGATGCTATTGTCCTGACATCCACGTTTCGATCGGGGATGAGTTCACTGGCGGTCATTCTCGGGATTGTTACACTGGGAACGACCTTCATTGATGCCCACTTAGCGGAGATTAAGGATATCGCAGGCGATATTCTACGGGCTTACCCCATGCTGTTGGCACTGGTGTTGTTTGGTACCTGCGCGCTTCTTTACTCGCAAGGCGCCACCACGCCGCTGATCATCCCTCTGGCCGTTGCGCTCGGCGTGCCTACATGGGCAATTCTGGCCTCCTATGTGGCGGTAACCGGGGTGTTTGTTCTACCAACATACCCGACTTCGCTGGCGGCAATGGAGTTCGACACCACAGGGACAACGCGCGTGGGCAAGTATGTCTTAAACCATCCGTTTATGCTGCCAGGTCTGGGTGGGATCATTGCTGGCGTTGCCTTTGGTTTTATCATCGCGCCAATGATTGCCTGACCCGTTTTATTAAGGCTGGATGGATTATTGTGGCGATGCTGCAACGGTGTAGGTAAATGCATAAAAAAGGGGCAGAGAATTCTCTGCCCCTGGTATTGACGTTAAATCAGGCCGCCTTTGCCACAACCTCAGCTTCCGGGCGCTTCAGCACCGCGTAGGAGAGACCGGCTACCAGCGTACCAGCAATAATTGCCAGCAGGTATCCCAACACCGGCGTGATTGCGCCTGGGATTAACAGGACAAACAGCCCGCCGTGTGGCGCCATCAGCTTCGCACCCACCGCCATCGAGATAGCCCCGGTAATCGCACCACCAACGATACAGCAAGGCAGAACGCGCATTGGGTCACGGGCAGCGAACGGGATTGCCCCTTCGGTGATAAAGCACAGGCCCAGTACCAGGGCAGCTTTGCCGCCTTCCTGCTGCGCTTTGTCGAACTTACGACGCGCAACCAGCGTTGCCAGACCCAGAGCCAGCGGAGGTACCATACCCGCAGCCATGATGGCCGCCATCGGCGCATAAGTTTGCGTACTCAGCAGACCCACACCGAAAGCATACGCCGCCTTGTTAACCGGACCACCCATGTCGGTACACATCATGCCACCAAGAATCGCGCCAAGCAGCACCGCATTGGCCGTACCCATGGTTTGCAGCCAGTGAGTCAAACCTTCCAGAATACCCGCCACCGGTTTGCCGATCAGGTAAATCATGGCCAGACCAACCACCAGGCTTGAGAACAGCGGAATGATCAGGATCGGTTTCAGCGCTTCCATACTCTGCGGGAGTTTCAGCTTCGTGCTGATAAGCTTCGCCACATAACCGGCAAGGAAACCAGCAATAATCCCGCCAATAAAGCCGGAACCGGTGCTTACCGCCAGCATACCGCCGATAAGACCCGGCGTCAGACCCGGACGGTCAGCGATGGAAAACGCGATATAACCTGCCAGTACCGGCACCATCAGCGCGAAGGCTGAACCACCGCCAATCTGCATCAGCGCCGCCGCCAGCGTCCCCTGCTCTTTAAACGCTTCGATACCAAAAGCGAACGAGAGTGCAATACACAGACCGCCAGCAACCACCATCGGCAGCATGTAAGAGACACCCGTCAGCAGGTGACGATACGCCCCCGCGCTCTCTTTCTTACTTTCGGTTGCTGAAGTCTGCGCTTTACCGGTTGGCTGGTACGGTGTTGCTTCTTCCAGCGCTTTGTCCAACTCCTGCTTGGTTTTCTTCAACGCAAGACCGGTAGAGGTGCGGTACATCGGTTTGCCGGCAAACTTCGCCAGATCAACTTCAATGTCAGCGGCCACAATCACCAGATCAGCCTGAGCCACTTCTTCCGGCGTAATGGCATTACCTGCACCAACAGAACCTCGGGTTTCAACCTTCACCCACCAGCCACGTTTTTTCGCTTCAGTTTCAATCGCTTCAGCGGCCATAAACGTATGAGCAACACCGGTCGGACACGCCGTCACCGCCACCACGCGTTTTGGACCACTGCTGGCCACAGGTGCTGTTGCAACCGGGGCGCTGTAGGGTTTTGCATGGCCTTTAGCTTCGCTGAGGAAGAGTTCAGGATGCGCAACCGCACGACCAATGTCGCCCAGCCAGACTTTTTTGCCGTTCAGCGAACTGTCGGCAGGAAGCGTATCGCCCAGAACAATTGCCAGTTCGGCATCATTCGGATTATCAATAATTTCCAGATGTGCTTTCTGTGCCGCCGCTCCAAGCAGGGTTTTCGCCATGTAAGCGCGAGCCTGGCCGAGATTAGCGTCAATAATCAGCAGCGTTTTCATTATGCCTCTCCTGCTGTCAGTTAAACGGTTTTAAGTCGACACGCGCCATCATTGCGGCCAACTGAGGACGATCGGTAATGCCTACATTACTTTGGCTTACCGCCAGGGCGGCAACAGCCGTCGCCAGACGCAGGGTATGTTCGCTGGACTCACGCATCAGCAGACCGTAAATCAGACCGCCAACCATTGAATCACCTGCGCCGACGGTGCTGACCACCTCAACTGACGGCGGTTTAGCAATCCACTCACCTGAGGCGTTAACCCACAGCGCACCTTCTGCGCCGAGTGAAATCACCACATGAGCGATCCCCTGTTCACGCAGCGCATGCGCCGCTTCAATCACATCTTTCATTTCCGGCAGCTTACGACCGGCCCAGATTTCCAGTTCGCGACGGTTTGGCTTCACCAGCCATGGTGCCGCTTTCAGACCTGCTACCAACGCTTCACGACTACTATCAAAGATAATGCAAGGACACTGACTACGCAGGCGCGTCATCCAGTCGGTGAAGGCTTCCGGGCTCACGCCGGTTGGCAAACTGCCGCTGACGCACACCATGTCGAACTGGCCCAGCCAGCTCAGCGAATCATTCACAAAGCGTTCCCAGTCAGCCGGGGTAACTTCAAAACCAGAGAAGTTGAAGTCAGATACTTCACCGTCTTTTTCGGTCAGCTTGACGTTAATACGGGTACGGCCCTGCACGACCTGAAAACGGTTGGCAATGCCCAGCTCGCTGAACAACTGCTGAAAACCATCCTGGTTGTCTTTACCCAGGAAGCCACCCACAGTGACATCGATACCTAAATCCTTCAAAACCTTAGCGACGTTGATCCCTTTCCCTGCCGCATGCAGACCGGTGGTTTTAACCAAGTTCACTTCACCGCGTTCAATTTCTGGGCAGAAGCCCACCAGGTCGTAGGCCGGGTTAAGGGTGATAGTAGCAACACGTCTGCTCATTACGCGCCCTCCCCAAGACCTGCCGCGATGGCTTCGCCAATCGCCTTCAGCGCCTGTTCAGCATCGTCGCCCTGTGCAGTAAAGCGCAGGTGATGTCCTTTCTTCACGCCTAACGCCACAACTTTCATCAGACTGCGTCCATTCGCCGGCTTGCCGGTTCCATCAAGATTTGTCACGGTAATTTCACTGTTAAATTGTTTAATCGTATTCACCAGCATGGTGCCCGGGCGGGCATGTAAACCATGCTCATTGCGCACAATAAATTCGGCGCTCAGTACATCATCAGTTAAGGCATCATCGCTGGTCAGCAGCGCCAGCACCGTTGCCGCATCAGCTTTCAACAAACGGTCA
This sequence comes from Citrobacter sp. Cpo148, assembly GCF_030332375.1. NCBI lineage: Bacteria > Pseudomonadati > Pseudomonadota > Gammaproteobacteria > Enterobacterales > Enterobacteriaceae > Citrobacter > Citrobacter sp. Cpo148. Next base: position 188,696 of record NZ_JAOWHY010000034.1, on the reverse strand, counting down.
GCTTTATTATTCAGCAGCAGATCGCCAAGGCGCTTCAGCACCGCAACCGGTTGATCGTCATTCATGGCGACGGTCACCAGCAGGGCTGCCGCTTCACCTTGTACATCGAACGCTGTTGCTGCACGGCTGACCGCAACGGCGCTACGCACGTTACCTTCAGCACAGTCATTCAGCCAGATCCCCTGACCAAGATTCATCGGCTGCTCATTGATTGCTCTGGCCACAAAGGTGGCGTCAACCGCACCGACTTCTTTCAGCCGTGCCGCGTTGAGTGCCTGCAGCGTCACCAGCGAGTTGGCCACGACATCCAGCGACAGCGTTTCGTTATCAAGCTTCAGCTGTTCACTTTGCTTTTCACCCATCAGCAGCGCACGCAGTTCTTCCGCCGTGGTCACAGATTTCAGCTGTTCAGCGACGGAGTCGTCGCTCAGCACGTGTGTCAGCTGACGCAGTAAACCGAGGTGTTCATCAGAGCTTGCGGCGATGCCGATTGCCACATAAGCAACCTGCCCTTCGCCCCAGGTCACGCCTTGCGGAAACTGAAATACCTGCACACCGGTTTTCAGTACCTGATCGCGCGTGTCCGTCGTACCGTGAGGAATCGCAATACCGTTGCCGAGGAACGTGGACGTCTGTTGTTCGCGCGCCAGCATGCCATCGACGTAGCCTTCCGCGACGTTACCCGCCTGCACTAAGGCAGCGGCAACCTGGCGAATAGCCTCTTCTTTATTCCCGGCCTGTTCGCCCGGGTGAATATCCTGAACAGATAACTGGAACATGATTCTCCTCTCCCGCTGAATTGAAACGATTCAGCCAACATGAGAAAAAAGGCGTCACCCGACTCCATCAGTTAAGGCAAGATGACGCTGAAACGTTTCAAGAAGTCTTGCTCTTTTTTCTTCAGCACACAAGTAAAGTTGACAAAATACTTGCTGAATTTAGAGATAACGCACATTTTCTCTGCGGAGGAGAAAAAAATGCTGACGCAAAAACGCCGTCAGCTTGTCAGATTCAGCAACGTCAGCAAACAGCATTCTTTGACTGAAATGCTATTTTGATTTTTGATGCCGATTTTGATTTGGCTCCCTGTTTATTTTCTGACAAGCGGCGTAAACTCCGCGTCTCTTCACATCATTGATATCAAAACATGCATAACACCCCCGTAGCCGCCACACCCAAGGCGTTTGATTTAACGTCTTCGGCGTTCCTGCTTGTCGCATTTCTGACGGGTATCGCCGGTGCGTTGCAGACGCCAACGCTCAGCCTTTTTCTGACGGATGAAGTCCACGCCCGTCCCGGCATGGTTGGGTTCTTTTTTACCGGAAGCGCTGTGATCGGTATTCTGGTAAGTCAGTTTCTGGCCGGACGTTCAGATAGAAAAGGCGATCGCAAGAACCTGATTGTGTTTTGCTGCGTGCTGGGGATGCTGGCCTGCGTGCTGTTCGCCTGGAACCGTAATTATTTTATCTTGCTGTTTGTCGGGGTATTCCTCAGCAGCTTTGGATCGACCGCCAACCCGCAAATGTTTGCTCTCGCCCGTGAACACGCCGACCGCACAGGTCGGGAAGCCGTCATGTTCAGCTCAATATTACGTGCGCAGGTTTCGCTAGCCTGGGTAATTGGCCCGCCGCTGGCCTACGCGCTGGCCATGGGATTCAGCTTTACGGTGATGTATCTCAGCGCGGCGGTGGCGTTTGTTGTCTGCGGCGTAATTGTCTGGCTGTTTTTACCCTCAATGAGTAAAAACGTGCCTCTCGCGACAGGCGCAGTTGAGGCCCCGCGCCGCAATCGACGCGACACGTTGCTGCTGTTTGTTATCTGCACATTAATGTGGGGAACCAATAGTCTCTATATCATTAATATGCCGCTGTTTATCATCAACGAACTGCATCTGCCGGAAAAACTGGCGGGCATCATGATGGGCACCGCAGCCGGACTGGAAATCCCAACCATGTTGATTGCTGGCTATTTTGCAAAGCGTCTGGGTAAACGTCTGTTGATGAGAATTGCCGTGGTTGCCGGATTCTTCTTTTATGCCGGTATGCTGCTGGCTCACTCTCCGGCGATATTGCTTGGCTTACAGCTGCTGAACGCGATTTACATCGGAATTCTCGGCGGGATTGGTATGCTCTATTTCCAGGACCTGATGCCGGGACAGGCGGGTTCAGCCACCACCCTCTATACGAATACCATTCGCGTGGGCTGGATTATTGCCGGATCGCTGGCGGGGATTGCCGCTGAAATTTGGAACTATCACGCGGTGTTCTGGTTTGCACTGGTGATGATCGTCGCCACCGTCGCGTGCCTGGTGCGCATCAAGGACGTTTAAGGCGCGGTTAGCGCTTCAAGCTCAATGAGATAAACCATGGCCTGGTGCGTCGTCCGCCCACACATTTCCGCACTGGGCTGTAAACCGCCGCACACCTTTGGTCGTAGCGGCGACGCAAAAATTTTGCAACGCAGGGATTCATCCAACTGAACGCAGGGCGTATTAGCGGGCTTGCCATCAGGCATACCGGGGATGGGACTGGAGATTGAAGGCGCGGTGCAGCATGCACCACAATCCGGACGGCATTCCATACAGTACTCTCTTTATCGTAAACCATCGGATTGTGCGGGAAGGGCACAGTACCACCTTTTTTGCACCAGCAAAAGCATGAATTCCGCTTGCCTGAATGCCCCGGCGCGAGTAGTTTTACGCGATATTTTAGACACTCCTCACTACAGGATTTTTTCGATGCCAAGAGCGAACGAAATTAAAAAAGGTATGGTACTGAACTACAACGGCAAACTGCTGATTGTAAAAGATATCGATATTCAATCACCGTCTGCACGTGGTGCTGCCACGCTGTACAAAATGCGTTTTTCTGATGTGCGTACCGGTCTGAAAGTTGAAGAGCGCTTCAAAGGTGACGATATCGTGGATACCGTCACTCTGAGCCGTCGTGGCGTTGATTTCTCCTACGTCGATGGCAACGAATACATCTTTATGGATAAAGAAGACTATACCCCGTATACCTTCACCAAAGACCAGATTGAAGAAGAGCTGCTGTTCATGCCGGAAGGCGGTATGCCGGACATGCAGGTACTGACCTGGGACGGCCAACTGCTGGCGCTTGAACTGCCGCAGACCGTAGACCTGGAAATCGTTGAAACTTCACCGGGGATTAAAGGTGCTTCAGCGAGTGCGCGCAACAAGCCAGCAACCCTGAGCACCGGTCTGGTGATCCAGGTTCCTGAGTATCTGAGTGCGGGTGAAAAAATCCGCATTCATATCGAAGAACGTCGCTATATGGGCCGTGCAGATTAAGCTCCTGTCGTTACAGGTGAACCAAAGATAATGACATGTTGTCTCTGGCAAAATGTTCCGTTCACTTTAGTGATATCACTTCTCTGAAACGATACTGCCTGTGAACGTGTTAAGGGTACTATCGCCGTACCCTTAACAATCCAGGCTCCCGGCGGGAAAATTGTTGCTACGCAATACCCTCCGCTTTTTCCTTCAGGCTATCGGGCCGGGCGCGAGGTAGCGTCCCTGCAAAGCGCGCCCTGAACCCGCATCCCTGCGGGTTCTCCCGGCCTTACGGAAACACGTCGGCAATTTTCAGTCGGACCAGCCACACCTGACCATCTACTTTTTTTGTTTAAACAGCAAAACAGATTTAACTGGAAATCAGAGAGTTGAAGCGATGACCCCGGTCCGGCTGAAAATCGATGAGGCGTTGACGGCTGACCGGGTCTGCCCGCAGGGATGCGGGCAGAGGGGACGGCCTGCAGGGACGCAGGCTCGGCCCCGACCCGACAGGCAGACGGCATGAGCCGAATGAATCGCATCGCGACGATTTTCCTGCCGGGAGCCAGGGTTGCAAGGGAGGCGGCGGTGAGCCTCCCTTGCACGTTCACGGGTATCTGCGCTTCAGAGAAATGACTCCGCTGAGGTGAACGGAACCCTATGCCGCAATAAAATATGCTCCATAATGCTTAACTGACTGGCATTACAACGCAGGCTGTCCCTTTTTTCATTTTCAGCGCTGGCTGCTGAAATAAAAATCATCCATCAGCAATGACTCCAGATACTGTTCATCCTCTTGCATAAAACGCACTATCAGATTCACCGCCTGAGGATAAAACGCCTCGTTATCCCGCACCAGACAAGCGTCGCGAAATAACGGTGCCCAGCACAGAATATGATGATGCAAAAAGTAATATTGCTCCGATAGCCTCTCCTCTTTAGCAACCATCCTCGCCATTAATGCCAACTGCACAACAATATGATCGGAGGGTTCATTCTCTCGCGCTGCCAGACCTTGCTCAATCAGCAGCACATTCATTTGCCGACGTTCTTCTGCCGCTGTCGTGTGTGGATAGTGCCCTGCATAGGGAGAAACACTAGCCGGCGGGGCCAGCAGAAACAGCGAGGCAAAATCTGCTGCCAGCTCCAGCTGTCGGGAGTCGCGCCGCAAAACCCGGCCCAGGCTACGCTCAAAACGTTTAACCTCGGCAGACACTCCAGGAACCGCCGCCAGTGAGGCAATCCAAGCCTGGCTATCGCCGTTTTCCAGACTGGCAAGCTGTTTTTCATCCAGCTCACGAAATAACAGTTGCGAAAACCACTGGTACACAGCTGCCCGCTGCTGATGAATTTGCTTATGCTGCACTGGTCCCCTCCTCTTTCACAATCTGCGGACCACCGAATGCCGTCACCTGCGGGGCTTTCTGCTGATAACGCTCGACCTCCACCAGCACGGTATGCGCTGAAGGCCCCTGGGCCAGCTGTGAAGTACCGATATCCGCGCTCAGCACGTTCGGGTCGCCATAGGTGCATAATGTCCCGGCTTTCCCCCCTTCCTGCGGGGAGTACCATGCACCTTCATGAATACGGACCACGCCAGGGGAAAAATCCGGACTGACAATTACGCCAGCCAGTACCTGACCACGAGCGTTAAAAACGCGGGCGATATCACCGGCTTTTAAGCCACGAGCGGTGGCATCCTGTTCACTGATATAAAGCGGTTCTCTTCCGGCAACCGCATAGGTGTTGCGAAACGCCTCGCTAGAGCACAGTTGGGAATGCAGACGTTTGTCCGGATGGCAGGATTGCAGATGCAGCGGGTATTTATCTTTTTTGCCGCTATGGGTACGCTCAAAGGGTTCCATCCACACCGGATGCCCCGGACAATCCTCATAGGCAAAGCCCGCGATGGTTTTGCTGTAGATTTCAATCAGACCTGACGGCGTTCCCAGCGGATTCAGGTCTGGCTGGTCGCGAAACTCACCGTGACGTACCCACGGCTGACCCGGCGGATATTCAATATATCCGTCACCCTGCCAGAACGTTGTGAAATCCGGTAATGAGACGCCGAGCGATGCCCCCATCTTCACGCCTTCGTCATAAAGCGCCTGTATCCACTGCATTTCATCACGGTTTTCACGGTACACCGCTTCCTTGTCAAAGCGCTTACACAGCCCGGCAAATACATCAAAATCATGTCGCGCTTCATATTGCGGTTTGACGATCTGATGCAACGCCATCAACCCTTTATTCGAATGCGTACCGAACTGCTCAATATCGTTACGTTCAAAGCGGGTGGTAACGGGCAGGACAATATCGGCAAAACGGCACGACGCGGTCCATTGGTGATCCAACACCACAACGGTTTCCAGCTTCTTCCACGCGTCGATCATGCGATTCCTGTCCTGCTGCGCATGAAATGGATTTGCCGCGCTGTAGATCGCCATTTTGATGTCAGGCCAGGTTAACGTCTCGCCGTTAAAGGCAACCTTTTTGCCCGGCTCAAGCAGGCAGTCAACGATACGCGAAGTGGGGATATGCTCCGATACGCCGCGAAAATCCGCGTTGTACTTTGCCTGCGGGGGATTCGTGATCCCTCCCAGTCCAGAAAGCACAGGCCCGGCGGATGTTACCGTACCACCGCCGTTGTAGTGCCAGCCAAATCCTACCCCGCCGCCGGGAAAACCAACTTGACCGACCATGCTGGCCAGCACCACCAGCATCCACGGATACTGCTCACCATGGTGCATGCGTTGTACGCACCAACCGCCCATAAACTGTGTCCGGCCTTTCACCAACAGACGGGCGAAGTCTCGGATCTGCTCTGCCGTCAGGCCGCAGATTTCGGCCGCCCATTCGGCATTTTTCGGCTGTTTATCGGTTTCGCCCAGCAAATACGGCAAAAACTGCTCAAAACCGACGGTGTAATCGGTAATAAACGCCGTGTCGTACAGTTTTTCTTCGTACAAGGTATGCGCCAGCGCCAGCATTAACGCGACATCGGTTTGTGGCCGCAACGCCAACTGCTCGCAGCCAAGATAGTTTTGCGACTTGCTACGCACCGGATCAACACTGATAACGCGCATCTTACCCTGCGCTACCGCCTCTTTAATCTGCTGCCAGTAGCCAAACGCATCGTGATCGGGAACCAAAAACTCGATCTGCAGGTTCTTGATCGGATCGCAGCCCCACAGCACGATGGTATTGCTGTTTTGAATCACTAGCGGAAGCGACGTCTGCTGCTCATAAACTTCCAGCGAACCAATCACATGCGGTAAAATGACTTGTGCCGCTGCCGCAGAATAGTCGCCGACGGTTGTCACATAGCTACCATGCAGGCCAAGCCCCCGATCCATCGCCCCGCCCGCTTTATGGTATTTGCCCACCATTTGCCAGTCGGCAAGCCCGGTAAATACGCCTGATGAGCCATAGGTTTTTTGCACCCTCTCCAGCTCTTCGTAAAACAGATCCAGCGCCTGATCCCAACTGACCCGTACAAAACGGTTATCTCCGCGCTGACTGCGATCTGACTTCTCACGCTTACGCAGCCAGTCCAGACGCACCATCGGGTAGCGCACCCGCGACGGGTTGTAGACCACTTCACGCACCGCGTTCAGCATATCGCAGGGGTATTTGTCATGTTTGAACGGACGGGTTTCGGTCCACTCACCGTTGACCACTTTGGCTTCAAAAGCGCCATAGTGCGAACCAGATTGGATCCACTGTTCGGGATTTTCCCCCGCCGCCCACACTTTTGATATCAGCGGATTAGGCGCCAGTGCACTGGCAGCCCCCACCGCCAGCATTCCGTTGAGAAAACGGCGGCGGGACGGATTAAAGTCATGAATATCCATACATTATCCTTACTTTTTGTTGGTTTCAGACACATCGCTGGCGTGGGTCTGGAGGTATTTCAACAACGTACGTTCCTCCACCGGATTAAGCCGGTAATAGGTCGACATGGCTTTCAGTCCGGCGATCCAGCCGTTAGCGGTATATCGGGTTGTAGGAGGAGTGCTATGACAGGCGCTACAGGTGGATTGCAGCATTTGATCTGAGTATTCCCAGATTGGCGCAAGCGTGTTGATAAAGTCCTGATCGGTGGTCCAGGCGGTGACGCTCACCTGCTGCCATTCCTGATGTGAGTCAGGATCGACCTGGGTGTGTAGCACTTTTACGTTCGCCATCAGGGGCTCATCGAGAACGGCGGAGAAAACGCGTTTCCCCATATACTGGGTGATCACCCGTCCACGCCCTTTGCTTTCTCGCCAGCCCGTGATTTCGAGCTGCACGTTACTGCCTTCTTTTTTCAGCACCTTGACCTCGGTAGCAGGAAATAACAGCGCCTTCCCGACCGGACTCCCTGCCGTTGCCGCCAGTGATTTTTCGCTTAATGAGAACTGCGTGGTCGCATCCGTTGGCGTATCTCCCTGACGCTGTAGCTGCTTATAGCGATCGCGAAAACCGCTGCTCATATCGGGTTTGTGATGGGCTATTCCTTTGTGACAATCGATACAGTTACTGTCTTTTGCTGCCGCTGCGGTCATTTGCGCCGCCGCGTTTGCCGATTGCTTGCCATGATCCATTGCCTCATAGCTATGGCAGGATTTACACGCCGCTGAATTATTCGCGCTCATGCGCGCCCACTCCCGCTGGGCCAGCTCCGGACGTTTGGCAGCAAACTTTTCAGGAGTATCGATAGAAGGAGAAATAAAGGTGTGATAGAGGTCGTTTAAGGCTTCAGTTTTACGAATAAGCGTTGGAACAACGCCCGGGGGGATATGACAATCCTTACACTCAGCCCGCACGCCAGATGCGTTACGAAAATGCACGCTGGTTTTATATTCCTCTCCAGCCGTGCGCATCGAGTGACACGATAAACAAAATTCGGTGGTACTGGTGTAATGAACGCCTTGCCACGTTCCCCAAATAGCCAGGGCCATTGCCACCGCCCCAGCCAATACGCACCACAATGCGTTCTTTCTTATCCACGACATGCTTGCCTCCATTTTTTTAATAGCGACACGCTAAGGGATAATAAAAATCAAAAATAGAGACAGCGATAGCAAGTTATAGGAACAGCCACTACTCCATGAGGTGTATCAAATAGTAAAAACGAGAAATTCGTAATATAGTGGCTATATATTAATAAGGAATTCCTCATGCTTACATTAACGCTCAATAGAGAACTCCGCACTCCGCTGCAATTGCAAATTTTTCAATTTTATTTCCAGGCTATTCAGCGGGGAGATTTGCTTTGTGGCGATAAGCTTCCCTCTATTCGCGAGCAGGCTCAGGTATTGAACGTAGCCAAAATAACGGTAGTGATGGCCTATGATAAGCTTATGGCTGCAGGGTTAATCAAGAGCCGACACGGCATTGGCTATGAAGTGATATTCACCACGCCTGTACGTATAACACCAACGCATGTGCCCGTTACCCAGGGTTCTCCGCCGACAAAACCTAAAGCTGCCGGAGTCTCAACCGATGTTTACGCCGAGCCTGGACGAGAGTGCTACTGTCGGATGGGCGTCCCCGATCCCAACGCTTTTCCCTGGTCAAGTTGGCGGAAATGGAATAATGCTCCAAGCATACTTAAAGAACAATTATTTACCCGATACCATTCACCAAGTGGATTATTTTCACTGCGTGAGCAATTGGTCAGATACCTTAATTTATCCCGCGGAATTAATACCCGAGCAGAGAACATCATCATTACCAACGGGATTCAGGAAGGATTATCACTGCTCAGCCAAATATTTATTATTCATCATGCTGTCAGTCAGCAAAAAAAGTGCCATATTGTGACGGAATCCCCTTGTTATTCTGGCGCATGGCATCTTTTTAATTATTACGGTGCAGACATTACGTCAATTGCCGTAGATAACCACGGGCTGCAAACAGATAATTTACCCGAGTATGAAACCCAGCTTTGTTATGTTACTCCAGCGCATCAGTATCCGATGGGAAGCGTGCTTTCACTGGAGCGCCGTCAGTCATTATTAACGTGGGCGCAACGCGTCGGCGCTTACATCATTGAAGATGATTACGATGCCGTTTTTACCTATGGGGAAAATCCCCTTCCCGCGCTGAAAGCCATGGATTATCACAACCGGGTTATCTACTTGGGGACATTTTCTAAAACGCTGGGGCCAGGCGCACGGCTTGGCTATCTTATTTGCCCTGATGAACTGCTTCCGGTGGTACAGAATATGAAAGCGCTCAATAACAACGGCAGCCAGTGGTTGTTGCAGCAATTTTTGGCCGAACTGATGCAAAATCAGGTGTTTTATACGCATATCAGCAAGCTGGCCTGCAGCTATGCGACGCGCCTCACCCTGTTACGCGATGGCCTTTCCACTCTGTTTCCCGAAGGGAAAATCGCTGGCGCAACGGCAGGTCTGCACCTCTCGTTACGCATTGCCAGACACGCAGAATTCATCACCAGGTTGCAACAATGCTGCCTGTTGGCCGGGATCCGTTTCGACACTCTGCCGGATATAGAAAATGGATCAGAAGCCGCATGGCGCAAAGAGAACAGCGATGCTGTTATGTTTTTTGGATTTGGTGGATTGCAGATACAGCAGATCAATAAAGTGCTGACAGTGCTGGAGCAGGCGCTCGCGCAGCCTTGATGAAAAACAGGGATCGCGCCTGTCGCGCAATCCCTGTTGTTAGACTTACAGCAGATCGCGGAACTGCGTTTGTTTCAGCGCCAGCTCAACGCCACGGACTTCTGCCAGGCCTTTCAGGCGGCCAATCGCAGAGTAGCCCGGGTTGGTTTTCTTGTGCAGATCGTCAAGCATCTGGTGTCCATGATCCGGACGCATCGGGATAGGACGCAGGTCGCCCGCTTTTTTACGCCGCTGCTCTTCGCTCAAAATGGCAGCCACCACCGATACCATATCCACATCGCCCTGCAGGTGCGCACCTTCATGGAAGGTTTTCGGGTTATCTTCACGACAGGTTGAGCGCAGGTGCGTGAAGTGGATTCGATCGCCAAAGGTTTCGATCATTTTCACCAGATCGTTATCAGCGCGCACGCCGTAAGAACCGGTGCACATGGTGAAACCATTATTAATGCTATCGACCGTTTCTTTCAGCCACTGCATATCTTCGATAGTCGAAACGATACGCGGCAGGCCGAGGATCGGGCGCGGCGGATCGTCAGGATGCACGGCCAGACGCACGCCGACTTCTTCTGCCACTGGCACAATCGCCCGCAGGAATACCGCCATATTATCGCGCAGATCGTCCTTGCTGATGCCGTCGTATTCAGCGAGACGCGCACGGAACTGATCCAGCGTATAGCCCTCTTCTGCACCAGGCAGGCCAGCAATGATATTGCGGGTCAGTTTTTCAATTTCTGCATCACTCATGGCATTGAAGTAGTCCATCGCCTGGCGTTGTTCTTCGGCGGTATAATCCGCTTCAGCTCCCGGGCGTTGCAGAATGTGAAGTTCAAAGGCCGCAAAAGCAATCTGGTCAAAACGCAGCGCTTTGGAACCATCCGGCAGTTGATATTCGAGGTCGGTACGCGTCCAGTCGAGGATCGGCATGAAGTTATAGCACACCGTATCGATACCACAGGTCGCCAGATTACGGATACTCTGCTGATAGTTGGCAATCCACGTTTGATATTGACCTGAACGCGTTTTGATATCTTCGTGGACAGGGATACTTTCCACTACCGACCAGGTCAGCCCTTTTTCAGCCAGAATGGCCTGACGCTGCTGAATTTCTTCTACCGGCCACACTTCACCGTTTGGAATATGGTGCAAGGCGGTCACAACACCCGTTGCGCCAGCCTGACGCACATCATCAAGCGATACCGGATCGTTAGGTCCGTACCAACGCCAGGTTTGTTCCATTGTTTCACCTCACAAGTTGTTATACCAAATTAAATCATCTTAATGACGACTACCATACAGGCATCCGTCAACTGATCAACACATTGCCGATGATTGGTTGATCAAGCTCACATTCCCCGGATAAATGAGGCACACCAATTCAATTTGTTGTCATATAACTTTATACTGCCATTGTTAATTTATGGTTAATCAGGTGTATTAAATGAAAACTATTGCCTCAGCGCCACTGACGGAAAATGTCATGATGCCGCAATACGACCGCCAGCAATTAAAAACGCGGATTGTGCATTTTGGTTTCGGTGCTTTTCACCGCGCCCATCAGGCGTTACTAACCGACAGGGTGCTGAATGCGCAGGGTGGAGACTGGGGTATTTGTGAGATCAGTCTGTTCAGCGGCGATCGACTGATGAGCCAACTGCGCGAACAGGATCATTTATTTACCGTGCTGGAAAAAGGGGCCAACGGCAACCAGCCAATTGTTATCGGTGCCGTCAACGAATGTCTCAACGCCAGGCTGGATTCGCTGGCAGCCATTATCGAAAAATTCTGCGAACCTCAGGTGGCTATTGTCTCGCTAACCATCACAGAAAAAGGCTACTGCATCGATCCGGCGACAGGTTCGTTAGACCTCAGTAATCCACGTATTGCTCACGATCTGCAAACACCGACTGAACCGCACTCTGCCCCCGGAATTATTGTTGAAGCCCTACACCGCCGACGTGAACGCGGGCTACAGCCGTTTACCGTCCTCTCTTGCGATAACATCCCGGACAATGGTCATGTGGTAAAAAACGCCGTCCTTGGAATGGCGGAGAAACGTTCACCAGAACTGGCAACCTGGATTCAGGAACATGTCAGTTTCCCAGGCACCATGGTCGACCGCATTGTCCCTGCCGCCACTGAAGAGTCACTGGCCGAAATTGCCCGCGAGCTGGGGGTTGCCGATCCTTGCGCAATCAGCTGCGAACCGTTTATCCAGTGGGTGATTGAAGATAATTTTGTGTGTGGCCGCCCACAATGGGAAACGGCGGGCGTCCAGATGGTCGAAAATGTGTTGCCGTGGGAACAAATGAAACTGCGGATGCTGAACGGCAGTCATTCGTTTCTCGCTTATCTCGGCTATCTGGCCGGGTTCCAGCACATCAGCGACTGTATGCAGGACAGCGCATTTCGTGAAGCCGCTTACCGCCTGATGCTCAACGAACAGGCACCTACGCTGCAAATTACCGATGTTGATTTAGACCAGTATGCCCTAAGCCTGTTGGAGCGTTTTGCCAACCCAGCGTTGAAACATAAAACCTGGCAAATCGCGATGGACGGTAGCCAGAAATTACCCCAGCGCATGTTGGAAGGGATCCGCGTACATTTAGCCCGCCAAAGCGAGTGGCCACTGCTGGCGCTCGGCGTCGCGGGCTGGATGCGTTATGTGAGCGGCGTGGATGATTCAGGCACCGCTATTGATGTTCGTGACCCGTTGAGTGAAAAAATTGCCGCTCTGGTTAAACAGAGCACAGAGTCAGAACGCGTCAACGCCCTGCTTTCGCTGCGCGAGATTTTCGCCACCGATCTCGTACAGAATCCGCAGTTTGTCGCGGCCATTCAGCAGGCCTGGCAACGCATTGCCCAATACGGTGCGCATCAGGCTGTCATTGAGACGTTAAAAAGTTAACGATTTCTGCCATTAAGCAGGACGAAGCGCCTCTTCGTCCTCTCACCCCTTCTCTTTTTCCCCGTTTTTCGCCAGGATTGTTAAATGCCATTACGGTAATTTATGATTCTGGAGTAAATGTGACTAAAACCAATCTCATCACCGGTTTTCTCGGCAGTGGCAAAACCACCTCTATTCTTCATTTATTGGCAAACAAAGATCCTGCTGAGAAGTGGGCCGTGCTGGTTAATGAGTTTGGTGAAGTTGGCATTGATGGCGCGTTGCTGGCCGACAGCGGTGCGCTGCTAAAAGAGATCCCCGGCGGCTGTATGTGCTGTGTTAACGGTCTGCCAATGCAGGTTGGCCTCAATACGCTGCTGCGTCAGGGAAAACCCGACCGCCTGCTGATTGAACCCACCGGCCTCGGGCATCCCAAACAGATTCTGGATTTACTCACCGCACCGGTTTATGAGCCGTGGATCGATCTGCGCGCAACCCTCTGTATCCTTGATCCTCGCCTGTTACTGGATGAGAAAAGCGTCGCCAATGACAATTTCCGCGATCAGCTGGCCGCCGCTGATATCATTGTTGCCAACAAAACCGACCGTGCCACGACGGAAAGCGAAAACGCCCTACAAAGCTGGTGGCAACACTACGGTGGTAATCGCCAGTTAGTTCATGCCGACCATGGGCAAATTGACGGTCAGCTATTGGATTTGCCCCGACTAAACCTGGCGGAGCTTCCTGCAAGCGCGGAGCACGCCCATAGCCATGCCAACAAAAAGGGGCTGGCAGCGTTGAGCTTACCCGCACAGCAGCGTTGGCGTCGTAGCCTGAACAGCGGTCAGGGCCATCAGGCCTGCGGTTGGATTTTTGACGCCGATACAGTGTTCGATACCATCGGTCTGCTGGAATGGTCGCGTCTTGCTCCTGTTGGACGCGTAAAGGGGGTAATGCGTATTAAAGAAGGACTGGTACGCATTAACCGCCAGGGAGACGACTGGCATATAGAGACGCAAAACGTCGCGCCACCGGATAGCCGTATTGAACTCATCGCCGATACCGAGACTGACTGGAATGCGTTACAGAGCGCGTTGTTGAGACTTCGTTTAGACGCTAGCGCGTAAGGTTGCCTTCGTTTTTAGCAATGGTAAACGACGATGAAAACCCGATACCCTTTAATCCTCCTGCTTAATATTGCGGGTCTGGCACTGTTTCTGTCCTGGTATATTCCAGCCGGGCATGGGTTCTGGTCTTCACTCGATACGGGCGTCTTCCGCTTCTTTAATCATAAACTGGTGGAAAGCCCGCTGTTCTTATCGGTTGTTGCTATTACCAATAATCGGGCATTTGATGGCTGCTCATTGCTGGCTATGGGCGCATTGATGCTGCACTTTTGGCTCAAAGAGACGTCGGAAGGTCGCCGACGCATTGTGGCGATTGGTTTGGTTATGCTGCTCACCGCAGTGGTATTAAATCAGCTGGGCCAGGCGCTTATTCCCGTTAAACGCGCCAGCCCCACGCTTATGCTGGATAATATTTATCGCGTCAGCGAACTGCTGCATATTCCGACCAAAGATGCGTCGAAAGACAGTTTTCCTGGCGATCACGGCATGATGCTGCTTATTTTTTCCGCATTTATGCTGCGTTATTTCGGAAAAGTCGCAGGAATAATCGGCCTTATTATTGCTGTGGTTTTTGCCTTCCCGCGCGTAATGATTGGCGCTCATTGGCTCACTGATATCGTGGTTGGTTCCATGACGGTGGTCTTGATTGGCCTTCCCTGGTGGCTAATGACGCCATTAAGCGACCGATTAGTCACTCTGTTCGTGAATTATCTACCCGGCAAAAACAAACAATTTTTAAACAAATAACGCAGAGTAATTAACATCATCAGGGATACTTCTGATTCCCTGATGATGCCGGGCAATATTTCATCATTCTGATTGTCATTCTCCTGTCATCTTATTCATGTTTAAAATGAGTGGGTTGCGTATTTTTTACCCTGATTGTTCTTAATTTAGACAATGCCGTTTATTCACTTTCTGTATCAATTTTTCTTATAAGAAATCACGTAAAATCACTCGCATTGACCGGAACGATCGGGTAATCTCGAACTCGTTTTGCCTCGCGGGATAATTATTCCCTTTCAGAATAAATTTGTGCGTTCTGCCACAGATTTGACCTTAAGGAATTGTCTCATCGTGCGATGGTAATTAGTCTCGTCACGTTTGGCATTTTTTATAACGATATTTATCGTTAAGGACTTCAAGGGAAAACAAACAAAATGGTCAAATCTCAACCGATTTTGAGATATATCTTGCGGGGCATACCCGCGATAGCAGTTGCGGTTCTGCTTTCTGCATGTAGCACAACGAACACCGCCAAGAATATGCATTCTGAGACGCATGCTGTGGGCAATGGAGATAACTCTTCACTGCAAGCCTCTCAGGATGAATTTGAAAATATGGTACGTAATATCGATGTTAAATCACGTATTATGGACCAGTATGCTGACTGGAAAGGCGTGCGTTACCGCCTTGGCGGCAGCACCAAAAAAGGTATTGATTGCTCAAGCTTCGTGCAGCGTACATTCCGCGAGCAATTTGGTTTAGAGCTTCCGCGCTCAACCTATGAACAACAGGAAACGGGAAAATCCGTTTCGCGCACTAATCTGCGCACAGGCGATCTGGTTCTGTTCCGTGCTGGTTCTACTGGCCGTCACGTCGGTATTTATATCGGTAACAACCAGTTTGTACATGCCTCGACCAGCAGTGGCGTTATCATTTCCAGCATGAACGAGCCTTACTGGAAAAAACGTTACAACGAAGCTCGCCGGGTTCTGAGCCGCAGTTAGTTTCGTTTGGCAGCTATCCCTTGGCTATCCTGATGAGACATTCCAAAAGCACTGCTTCGGCGGTGCTTTTTTGTTTCACCCTGCGACTAAGAAAAATCTCACAACATGAGTCATTTCAGGTTATATTCATACAGAGTAAGCGGTTAAATCAGGTAAAATAAGGATCTATGTTCAGACGCTCTTCTTCATCCGGTCGGAAAATCCTGCTTTCCTGTATGTTAACGGGGCTTATCGTCGCAATACTCGTGAGTACCCTGCAGTTTTTCGTCACCTGGCATAAACGAGAAGTTAAGTACGACACGCTCCTTGCCGATATCCAGAATTACGTCAGCAGCTACTTCACCGACCTCAAAACCACCACCGATGCCCTTCAGCCGCTGGTTGCCAACAGTTGCCAACAAGTCGGCGCTAAGCTGACCTCCAGTGCAGCATTTAGCCTGAACGTTCGCGCTTTCTTGCTGGTAAAAGACGGCATCGCTTTCTGCTCTTCCGCGACAGGTTCCATGTTCACTCCGATTTTGGATTTGATACCAAACCTCGATATCAGCAGAAATATTGATGTGGAATTACTTCCCGGTACGCCCATGATGCCGGACAAACCAGCGATCATGATTTGGCACCGAAACGCGTCGTTCAACGATAGCGGCGTATTTACCTCACTGAATATCAATCTGGCACCTTATCTGCTCTATACCGCCCGGCAGGATGATTTTGACGGTATTGCGATTATCGTCGGTAATACCGCAATTTCGACATTCTCATCGCGAATCATCGATGTCTCCGCTCTTCCTCATACCTCCTGGCGGCAGGCCACTCTTGAAGGGATCCCGCTTAAAATTCGCTTATACGCACAAGAGTGGAGCTATACCGACGTCTGGTATTCTATTTTGTTGGGATGTATGGCCGGGATTATTGCCGCCCTTCTCCTCTGGTACTACATCTACAGCATCCGTTTACGCCCAGGCAAAGATATCCTCAACGCCATCAAGCATAACCAGTTTTATGTGGTGTACCAGCCCGTCGTAGAGATGCAAACGCTGGAAGTGAAAGGCGTCGAGGTCCTGTTACGTTGGAATCACCCAACAACGGGCGAGATCCCACCGGATGCCTTTATTCATTACGCTGAATCACAGAAAATGATCGTCCCGCTGACTCAGCATCTCTTTAAGTTGATCGCCCAGGATGCCCCGGCGCTACAAAAAGTGTTACCCGCTGGCGCAAAATTGGGGATCAATATCGCGCCATCGCATCTGCATGGCGAGACATTTAAAGACGACATCCGGCACCTGCACGCTTCACTTCCCGCAAACTATTTTCAGATAGTGCTGGAAATCACTGAACGAGATATGCTCAATCAGCACGAGGCCACAAAGCTATTTGAATGGCTACATTCCGCAGGTTTTGAAATTGCGATTGATGATTTTGGCACCGGCCATAGCGCGCTTATTTATCTGGAACGCTTTACCGTTGACTACCTGAAAATCGATCGCGGATTTATTAACGCCATCGGGACGGAAACCCTGACCTCTCCGGTTCTGGACGCCGTGTTGACACTTTCTAAACGTCTTAATATGCTGACGGTTGCGGAAGGGGTAGAAACTCCTGAGCAAGCCCGTTGGCTGCGCGATCGTGGGGTGCATTTTTTCCAGGGATACTGGATTAGCCGACCATTAAAGCTTGCTGATTTTGTGCGTTGGATGGCACAGCCCAATAAGCCGACGTGGTGATCGCAGTATGCGATTCATATACTCTCACTCGCCGCTACATCCCTTATCTTTCAGGCATGATGCCCGTCGGGTTGTGGCAGGAAAAGGAAATCGCTTTTATATGATCCCTCGCGTACTGTTTCTGTTTATTACCCTCATCGGGTTTAGCGCCCAGGCGCAATCCATCAAAGAAAGCTATGCTTTTGCCGTACTGGGTGAACCGAAGTACGCATTTAACTTTAATCACTTCGATTATGTAAATCCCGCAGCCCCTAAAGGGGGTCAAATCACCCTGTCCGCCATTGGCACGTTTGACAACTTTAACCGCTATGCGATGCGCGGTAACCCCGGCGCACGTACCGAAACGCTTTACGATACGTTGTTTACGACCTCTGACGATGAACCTGGTAGCTATTACCCGCTCATTGCCGACAGCGCACGCTATGCTGACGACTATTCCTGGGTAGAAATTGCCATTAATCCACGAGCGCGTTTTCACGATGGCTCACCCATTACCGCCCGCGACGTCGCATTCACCTTCCACAAATTTATGACTGAAGGCGTGCCGCAGTTTCGTCTGGTCTACAAGGGAACAACGGTAAAAGCCATCGCGCCATTAACCGTACGCATTGAATTAGCCAAACCGGGTAAAGAGGACATGCTCAGCCTGTTTTCATTACCCGTAATGCCAGAGAAGTACTGGAAAGATCATAAGCTCAGCGATCCCTTATCATCGCCACCGCTCGCCAGCGGCCCTTATCGCATTACGAAATGGAAGATGGGCCAGTATATTGTCTATTCGCGCGTCAAAGATTATTGGGCCGCTAATCTGCCCGTCAATCGTGGACGCTGGAACTTTGATACCATCCGCTACGACTACTATCTGGATGATAACGTCGCCTTTGAAGCGTTTAAGGCCGGTGCGTTTGATCTGCGTCTTGAAAATGATGCCAAAAACTGGGCGACGCGTTATACCGGGAAAAATTTCGCGAATCATTACATCATCAAAGATGAGCAAAAAAACGAGTCCGCGCAGGATACCCGCTGGCTGGCATTTAATATTCAGCGTCCGGTATTCAGCGACCGACGGGTACGGGAAGCCATCACGCTGGCCTTTGATTTTGAATGGATGAATAAAGCGCTGTTCTATAATGCCTGGAGCCGGACCAACAGCTATTTTCAGAATACCGAATATGCCGCGACAAAATACCCCGACGCAGATGAGCTGGTGATACTCGCGCCCTTGAAAAAAGATCTCCCCTCTGAGGTCTTTAGCCAAATCTATCAGCCGCCAAAATCAAAAGGCGATGGCTACGACCGCGACAACCTGTTGAAAGCCGATACCTTACTGGAGCAGGCCGGGTGGGTACTAAAGGGTCAGCAGCGCGTAAACAGCGCCAGCGGTAAACCTCTGAGCTTTGAACTGTTGCTCCCGGCGGGCAGCAACAGTCAGTGGGTGCTGCCGTTCCAGCACAACCTGCAGCGCTTAGGTATTACCATGAATATCCGCCAGGTGGATAATTCACAAATCACGAACCGCCTGCGCAGTCGCGACTATGACATGATGCCGAGGTTGTATCGCGCGATGCCGTGGCCGAGTTCGGACCTGCAAATTCTGTGGGCCTCTCAATATATTGATTCCAGCTACAACGCCCCCGGCGTACAAAGCCCGGTGATTGATAAACTGATCGACCAAATCATCGCGGCACAAGGTGATAAAGCCAAATTGATCCCACTGGGCCGGGCACTGGACAGGGTATTAACCTGGAACTACTACATGTTGCCGATGTGGTTTATGGCAGAGGATCGCATCGCCTGGTGGGATAAATTTTCGCATCCTGCTATTCGCCCAATTTACACCATTGGTCTCGACAACTGGTGGTATGACGTCAACAAAGCGGCGAAACTGCCCGCAGCCAGACGACAGGGAGAATAAATGGGCGCGTATCTGATTCGACGTCTACTGCTGGTGATCCCAACGCTTTGGGCCATCATCACCATCAACTTTTTTATCGTGCAAATTGCCCCAGGCGGCCCGGTTGAACAGGCCGTCGCCGCCATTGAGTTCGGGCAAAGCGGGGCATTACCCGGCGCGGGTAGCGAAGGTGTTCGTGCCAGCCACGCGCAAACCGGCGTTGGTAACATCAGCGACAGTAATTATCGAGGCGGACGGGGTCTGGACCCGGAAGTGATCGCCGAAATCACTCGCCGCTATGGGTTCGATAAGCCCATTCATGAGCGTTACTTCAAAATGCTCTGGGATTACATTCGTTTCGATTTCGGTGACAGCCTGTTTCGTAGCGCCTCGGTGCTGACGCTTATCAAAGACAGCCTGCCTGTTTCCGTCACGCTGGGGCTGTGGAGTACGCTCATCATCTATCTGGTGTCGATACCGCTTGGGATCCGCAAAGCGGTGCATAACGGCAGCCGGTTTGATGTCTGGAGCAGCGCATTTATTATTATCGGCTATGCCATACCGGCCTTTCTGTTTGCCATTTTGCTGATCGTCTTTTTTGCCGGGGGAAGCTACTACGACCTGTTCCCGCTTCGCGGGCTGGTATCCGCCAATTTTGACTCCCTGCCCTGGTATCAGAAAGTAACCGACTACCTTTGGCATATTACCCTGCCGGTGCTGGCGACGGTGGTTGGTGGGTTTGCCGCACTGACTATGCTGACCAAGAACTCATTTCTGGATGAGGTGCGCAAACAATATGTCGTCACCGCACGCGCTAAAGGGGTCAGCGAGAAAAATATTCTGTGGAAACATGTGTTTCGCAATGCCATGTTGCTGGTGATCGCCGGCTTCCCGGCAACGTTTATCAGCATGTTTTTTACCGGCTCACTGCTGATTGAAGTGATGTTCTCACTTAACGGCCTGGGATTGCTGGGTTATGAATCCACCGTATCACGCGACTACCCGGTAATGTTTGGCACGCTTTATATCTTCACCCTGATCGGTCTGCTGCTGAATATCCTCAGCGACATCAGCTATACGCTGGTCGATCCTCGTATTGATTTTGAGGGACGCTAATGTCGCGATTAAGCCCCGTCAGTCAGGCCCGCTGGGCGCGCTTTCGCCACAATCGTCGCGGCTACTGGTCGCTGTGGATTTTTCTGGTGCTGTTCGGTCTTAGCCTGTGTTCAGAACTGATTGCCAATGATAAGCCGCTACTGGTGCGCTACGACAATAGCTGGTATTTCCCCCTGTTCAAAAACTACAGTGAAAGCGACTTCGGCGGCCCCCTGGCGACTCAGGCTGATTATCAGGACCCGTGGCTACAACAGCGCCTGGAAAACCAGGGCTGGATCCTGTGGGCACCAATACGCTTTGGGGCCACCAGCATTAACTTTGCCACCGATAAGCCCTTCCCTTCCCCGCCTTCCGCACAAAACTGGCTGGGAACAGACGCCAACGGCGGTGATGTACTGGCGCGCATCCTCTACGGCACACGTATTTCTGTCTTGTTTGGTCTAATGCTCACCCTCTGTTCGAGCGTGATGGGCATTATGGCTGGCGCAATTCAGGGCTATTATGGCGGCAAGGTGGACCTGTGGGGGCAACGATTCATTGAAGTTTGGTCAGGAATGCCAACGCTGTTTCTCATCATTCTATTGTCGAGCGTGGTCCAGCCTAACTTCTGGTGGCTGCTGGGCATTACCGTATTGTTTGGCTGGATGAGCCTGGTTGGCGTGGTGCGCGCGGAATTTTTACGTACCCGAAACTTTGATTACATTCGAGCCGCTCAAGCGCTAGGCGTAAGCGATCGCAGTATTATTCTGCGTCATATGCTGCCTAACGCGATGGTCGCGGCCCTGACTTTTTTACCGTTTATTTTATGCGCCTCGATAACTACTCTGACCTCACTGGATTTTCTTGGGTTCGGTTTACCGCTTGGCTCGCCATCACTGGGAGAACTCCTGTTACAGGGTAAAAACAACCTGCAGGCACCGTGGCTTGGCATCACCGCGTTCATCTCCGTTGCCCTGCTACTATCGCTGCTGATCTTTATTGGTGAAGCGGTACGCGATGCGTTTGATCCCAACAAGGCGATTTAAAATGACACAACCTCTGTTAGCCATTGAGAATTTATCGGTAGGTTTTCGTCAACAAGAGACCGTGCGCACCGTAGTCAATGCCCTCTCACTACGGGTTGATGCCGGACAAACGCTGGCGCTGGTGGGCGAGTCTGGCTCGGGGAAAAGCGTGACCGCGCTTTCTATCCTACGGTTGTTACCGTCCCCTCCGGTAGTTTACCCTTCCGGGGACATCCGTTTTCATGGTGAATCATTACTTCACGCCAACGAGCAGACGCTTCGCGGCGTACGGGGGAATAAAATCGCCATGATTTTCCAGGAGCCGATGGTGTCACTGAACCCGCTCCACAATCTGGAAAAACAGCTTTATGAAGTGCTGTCGCTGCATAGGGGAATGCGTCGGGAAGCGGCGCGGGCAGAAATCCTGACCTGCCTGGATCGCGTTGGCATCCGTCAGGCAGCCAAACGTCTCGCAGATTACCCACACCAACTGTCCGGCGGTGAACGCCAGCGTGTGATGATCGCCATGGCACTGCTGACACAACCTGAGCTGCTTATTGCTGATGAACCGACTACCGCGCTGGACGTTTCCGTTCAGGCACAGATCCTGCAATTGCTGAGGGAACTACAGCGCGAGCTGAACATGGGATTACTGTTCATCACCCACAACCTGAGTATTGTGAAAAAACTGGCCGATACCGTGGCGGTCATGCAAAACGGCCAGTGCGTTGAGCAAAATAGAGCAGCACAGTTGCTCACTGCGCCAACGCATCCCTACACGAAGAAATTGTTAAACAGCGAACCTTCCGGCGACCCGGTACCTTTGCCTGTCGGGCAAGCTCCGTTGCTGGAAGTGGAAAAACTCCGCGTCGCCTTTCCTATCCGCAAAGGTATCCTGAAACGCGTGGTGGACCACAACGTCGTCGTTAACGACGTCAGTTTTTCCCTCCGGCCCGGTGAAACGCTGGGGCTGGTTGGAGAGTCAGGCTCCGGAAAAAGCACCACCGGGCTGGCGCTTCTGCGGTTAATCACCTCGCAGGGAAGCATTGTGTTCGATGGTCTGGCACTGCATACCTTAAATCGACGCCAGCTATTGCCGGTCCGTCACCGTATTCAGGTGGTATTTCAGGATCCCAACTCCTCGCTGAACCCACGCCTGAGCGTGCTACAGATTATCGAGGAGGGGTTGCGCGTTCATCAGCCTACCCTGTCAGCCGAACAACGCGAGGCACAGGTGAAATCGGTGATGGAGGAAGTGGGATTGGATAGCGAAACGCGACATCGTTATCCTGCGGAGTTTTCTGGCGGACAACGCCAACGCATTGCTATTGCCAGAGCATTGATTCTCAAACCTTCCCTGATCATTCTGGATGAACCAACATCGTCGCTCGACAGGACCGTACAGGCGCAAATCCTGACGTTGTTAAAATCCTTACAGGAAAAGCATCGGCTGGCTTATATTTTTATCAGCCATGATTTGCACGTAGTACGCGCATTATGCCATCAGGTTATTGTGCTACGTCAGGGAGAGGTCGTGGAGCAAGGGCAATGCGAGCACGTCTTTAACGCACCACAGCAGGCCTATACGCGTCAGCTGCTCGCGCTAAGCTGACGCTCAAAAAGGATTGTTGTTTGAAAACGGTTCTGCGATAGCCACGCCGAAGTTTTTCAGTCTGCAGGTCGCGGCAAATTCGTCCTGGCGATTCACAAACAGGCACGGCTCCCCTTCACATTCCAGTACGGAACAAGGAACCTCGATATCACTGAGGGCCTGGCTGAGCTTATGCATGACTGACCACGCGCTGTCACCATCAGGACTGAGCAATTTGAGTGCCACCAGGCTGTTCTCATTACTCTGACCGTTTTGCGGAATCGGTTCAACTTTCGAACCTGCGAAACCCACCGACCAACGATAGCTCTGCGGCAGACGATGAACGATTGAGAGTTGTAATGTCATCACTTTCTTTCCCTGGAAGCACAATCACTTCACAATTATTTTACATCAATATTAACACATCATTGACAATACGTCTTTAGACAGTTGGTAAACGTTTACATCCAGTACTTATGCTGCTTACAGAACCCAGTAATTAAATTTATTCAACGGTTCTGGCATATTTCCGGGCTATATGTACTCGTTTCTGCGATCTAACTCAACCTTTTTAACTACAATGATGTGACTTTTTACATAAATTGATTTTACATAAAATAAACATAAGCGGGGGAAATGATAGATTTGCGGTTGATGTACATCAACTCTGGAGACCTTATGGCCCCCAGGTTGTGTAATAGATCACCGTTTTTGAGCGCGACTGGCGTAAAGATAGAAGAGAATTGAGCAGGTAGCGCAAAATGCGATCGACCATATCATTGGCCAGGCCGAGTTAAAGGTCGCCAGAGACAACAGGGCCCCGACAATGGCGCCAATGCCAAAGCGGAATGTCCCAGCCAGCGATGACGCCGTTCCCGCCATATACGGAAATTCATCCAGAATAACCGCCATGGCGTTTGATGACACCATCGATACACAGCCAACAAACGCCGCAACGCCAACGACCAGAGCCCAGAACCCCAGCCCGAACAGTGCGCTAAAGACCATCCATCCCGCCATCACGAACTGGATCCACAGACCGGTACGGAACATATTCAATGCCCCAACCCGACGCACAAAGCGACTGTTGATGATAGTCATCACGAACAGGAATACGATGTTCAGTGCGAAGTAATAACCGAAATGCTGCGGTGAAACGTGGTTGATCTCAATGTAAACAAAGGGTCCGGCGCTCAGAAACGAGAACATCCCGGCAAAGCTGAACCCGCTGGCCAGCATATAGCTCAGCACTCGTTTATGACGAAACAGCGAGGCAAAGTTGCCAATAGTGGTACGCAGGCGAAACGGCTGGCGACGCTCTACAGGCAGGGTCTCTTTGATCAGCGTAAAGATCATCACCGACGCCAGAACAGCCGCCATGGCGAGGATCCAAAAGATATAGTGCCAGCTAAGCCATACCAGCACCCAACCACCCACGATAGGTGCCAACAAAGGCGCAATTGTGGTCACCAGCATGACGAATGACATCATGCGCGAGAACTCTTCCTTCGGATAGATATCGCGCATCAGGGCGTTGATTACCACGCTCGCCGCCGCAGCAGCCAGACCGTGGAAGAAACGCATCACGATCAGTTGATCAATAGTTTGCGCCAGGGCGCAGGCCACTGCCGCCGCCGCAAACACCAGCGTTCCGCCCAGAATCACCGGCTTGCGCCCAATGCTGTCAGCCATTGGGCCATAGAGCAACTGCCCCACTGCAAACCCCAGAATATAGGTACTGAGGGTCATCTGCGCGCTACCCGCAGGCACACCAAACTGTTCTGAGATAACAGGTAGCGCCGGAAGATACATATCAATCGACAACGGCATCAGCATGGCTAACAAGCCAAGGATAAAAACTATGGCAATTGACGAGTTCTGCCGGGTGGTCACATTTAGCTCCTGAAATTAACGCGGGGTTAAGTTAACGCTGGCGATTTCTTCTTCGGTCAATGGACGGTATTCACCCGGCTCCAGATCGTCATCAAGCCTGATGTCACCAATTCGTTCACGGTGCAGTTCCACAACGTGGTTACCCACCGCGGCAAACATACGTTTTACCTGATGATAACGCCCTTCGCTGATGGTCAATCGCACCTGAGTTGGCGTAATGACCTCCAGAACAGCCGGTTTGGTCAGGTCTTTTTCATTATGCAACTGTACGCCATGGGCAAACTGCTCGGCGGTATCGTCTGCCACTGGCGACTCCAGCGTCACCAGATAGGTTTTCTCACAATGGTGACGAGGAGAGGTGATACGATGCGACCACTGTCCGTCATCGGTCATCAGTACCAGTCCGGTGGTGTCGATATCCAGACGCCCTGCCGCATGCAGTTTGTAGGCAACCGGTTCATCAAGGAAATAGAGCACCGTCGGATGATCCGGGTCATCCGTTGAGCAAACATAACCCTGAGGCTTATTCAGCATAAAATAGCGCGGGCCATTTTGTTGAACCAGGGAATTACCGTCATATTCGACGTCGTGTTCTGGTAGCAGCTTAAAGGCACTGTTTTTAACGATTTCACCGTCGACGGTAACGCGGTTAGCACGGATCTCACGCCCGGCAATAGCGCGGCTGACGCCGAGTTGCTGAGCGATAAATTTATCAAGTCGCATGAGTGTGATTTTTGCCTGTAAAAATACGAGAAGCGGGTTTACGCCCGAAAAGTGGGACTATTATCCGCCCAGTATAGCGGTGTTACACCATCCCTCAAGGGAAATGATTCATGGCATACTATACATTGTTGCTGTTTACCTTAATGAGCTCATGATTTTTACTCTTCGCCCGTACCAAAAAGAAGCCGTGGACGCCACGCTCAACCATTTTCGCCACCACCGCACCCCGGCGGTTATCGTCCTGCCAACCGGCGCGGGCAAAAGTCTGGTGATTGCTGAACTGGCCCGCGTGGCACGTGGTCGCGTACTGGTATTGGCGCACGTCAAAGAACTGGTCGCACAAAACCATGCCAAATATTGTGCGCTGGGGCTTGAAGCCGATATTTTTGCCGCAGGCCTGAAGCGTAAAGAGAGCCACGGGAAAGTAGTCTTTGGCAGCGTACAGTCGGTAGCGCGTAATCTGGAGGCCTTTCAGGGTGAATTCTCCCTGCTGATCGTCGATGAATGCCACCGTATTGGCGATGATGAAGAGAGTCAGTATCAGCAAATCCTCACTCACCTGACTAAAGTAAATCCCCACTTACGTCTGCTCGGGCTTACCGCCACACCTTTTCGTTTGGGTAAGGGCTGGATTTATCATTTTCATTATCATGGTATGGTGCGCGGCGATGAAAAAGCGCTGTTTCGCGACTGCATTTATGAATTACCGCTGCGCTACATGATTAAACACGGCTACCTGACGCCGCCAGAACGCCTCGACATGCCGGTCGTGCAGTATGACTTTAGTCGCCTGCAGGCGCAGAGTAACGGCCTGTTTAGCGAAGCAGATCTGAATCAGGAGCTGAAAAAGCAGCAACGAATAACGCCGCATATCATCAGCCAGATTGTCGAGTTTGCCCAAACCCGCAAAGGGGTGATGATTTTCGCCGCCACCGTTGAGCACGCCAAAGAAATTCAGGGTCTGCTGCCCGCTGACGACGCCGCGCTAATCACTGGAGATACGCCAGGCGCTGAGCGCGACGTGCTGATTGAAGAGTTCAAAGCCCAGCGTTTTCGCTATCTGGTGAATGTATCGGTCCTGACCACCGGATTCGATGCCCCGCACGTCGACCTTATCGCCATTCTGCGCCCAACAGAGTCAGTTAGCCTTTACCAACAAATTGTTGGTCGTGGGTTGCGCCTTGCACCGGGTAAAACCGACTGTCTGATCCTCGATTACGCCGGCAACCCGCACGATCTGTACGCACCGGAAGTGGGTGCTCCGAAAGGGAAAAGCGACAACGTTCCGGTACAGGTGTTCTGTCCTGCCTGCGGATTTGCAAACACCTTCTGGGGCAAAACCACGGCAGACGGCACG
Source organism: Citrobacter sp. Cpo148 (assembly GCF_030332375.1). Lineage (NCBI taxonomy): Bacteria > Pseudomonadati > Pseudomonadota > Gammaproteobacteria > Enterobacterales > Enterobacteriaceae > Citrobacter > Citrobacter sp. Cpo148. Next base: position 161,723 of record NZ_JAOWHY010000034.1, on the reverse strand, counting down.
CTGATTGAACATTTTGGCCGCCGCTGCCAGGGATGGTTTGAAGATGATGACGGCCATCGCGAACAGTGCGATTTTCGTTTCCGTTTTAAAAACTGCCCACAATGCAACGCGGAAAATGACATCGCCGCCCGCCGTTGTCGCGAGTGCGACACGGTGCTGGTTGACCCGGATGACATGCTGAAAGCCGCGCTCAGGCTCAAAGATGCGCTGGTCCTGCGCTGTAGTGGTATGGTGTTACAAAACGGGCAGGATGATAAAGGCGAATGGCTGAAAATCACCTATTACGATGAAGATGGCGCTGACGTCAGCGAACGCTTTCGCCTGCACACTCCCGCGCAGCGTACGGCCTTCGAACAACTGTTTATTCGCCCGCACACCCGAACACCCGGTATACCCTTACGCTGGATAACCGCCGCCGATATCCTCAATCAGCAGGCGTTGTTACGGCATCCTGATTTCGTGGTGGCGCGCATGAAAGGTCAGTACTGGCAGGTCCGTGAAAAGGTCTTCGATTATGAAGGACGCTTTCGTCGGGCACATGAATTACGCGGTTAATCGTACTTTTGATTGATGTACCAGCCGTTTGAGTATAGAATCTCGCCCGCTTTTGCATACGCAAAGCAGATCACTTACCTGTTGCTGGGTCGCCTGTAGCAGGAATTATTAAAGAGAGATTTAAATGTTTACTATCAACGCTGAAGTACGTAAAGAGCAGGGTAAGGGTGCGAGCCGCCGCCTGCGTGCCGCTAACAAGTTCCCGGCAATCATCTACGGTGGCGCAGAAGCCCCGATTGCTATCGAACTGGATCACGATGCAGTTATGAACATGCAAGCTAAAGCTGAATTCTACAGCGAAGTTCTGACCATCGTTGTTGACGGTAAAGAAGTTAAAGTTAAAGCTCAGGCTGTACAGCGTCACCCGTTCAAGCCGAAGCTGTCCCACATCGACTTCGTTCGCGCGTAATCGCAAACAAGTTGAAGAAAAACCCCGCCAAGGCGGGGTTTTTTTATGGGATTTTGTCATCGATACTGATGGTTCTCGTCGACCGGATAAGGCGTTAACGCTCTCACCCGGCACACGGTTTTATTTCCCGCCAGACGTGCGGCGCTGCAGCTGGTCGCGCAGGTTCGGCGGCGTACCTTTGATGGTCAAGGTGTCCGTCGCCGGATCCCAGAAAATACGTTCACCCAGTAACATAGCGTCGAAGTTAATGGTTAACCCACCGCCGCTGCCGGCAAATTTGGTTAACTGACGCAGCGTACTGCGATCCGCAGGGAAGCTCTCTTCCAGCTCGTAGCCTTTATCAGCGGTAAATTCGCTGAAGCTGACTTCACTGACGCCGGAAAGCTCTTTAGACAGCGACTCCAGCTCGATCTCTTCACCAGCCTGCAGCTGCTCGTTACAGTAGCTGTACACCTGCTGACGCACGTTCTGGCGTTCGGCTTTATCGAGTTGCGCCTCGGCAGTAAAGTCATCGACCGCCTGCAGCAGGCCACGGTTTTGCGCTTTGGCGTTCAGACCTTCGCTGGCACCGAGGAAATCCATAAAGAAATCGGCGACTTTGCGCCCTACCCGCCCTTTCAGGAACGTCAGATAGCGTGTGGACTCCGGATTGGTTTCCCACTCGGTTAAATCAATACGCGCCACGATGTCCGCATGATTGATATCCAGATAGTGCGTCGGGTTGATATCCAGATTTTCATTGACGCGCATGCTGCTTAAATTGTTCAGCACGGCGACCAGCAGATACTCTACCGCCAGATAGCGGTAATGGCAGAACAGGACAATGCCGCCGTCGGCAAAAGGATATTTCGCCAGCTCGTCCCGCAAGCGTCCGGTCGCGGCACGACTAAATGCCAGAAAATCCTCTTCGCCCTGACGCTGTAAACGCAGCGTTTGCGCCAGTTCACTCTCTTCGCTAAACAGGCCATAGGCTTTATTCTTGGCGCTATACACCCGATGCAACTCAGCCATCATATCGACAACCGTCGCTGTCGGTTCCAGTAATGAATCGCGCAAGACCAGCTCAAGGTTCTGCTCGTCACGTTTGATAAGCTGGTGCAGGGCAATCTGGTTGATATCCAGACTCATGATAAACTCTCCTCTTAGACCGGGCGGTATTCAACCACCTGCCGGGCAGTGACGCAATAGAAGATAAAAAAGCAGAAAAAAAACTGTCTGTACGGTAATATGTTGCCCTTTCATGAACAGACTGATTTCGATTTATGCCACAAATTTCCCGCTATAGTGACGAACACGTTGAACAACTGCTGAATGAGATGCTCAACGTACTGGAAAAACATAAGGCGCCGACCGACCTTTCCCTGATGGTTCTGGGAAACATGGTGACTAACCTTATCAATACAAGCATCGCACCGGCCCAGCGCCAGGCGATTGCCAACTCTTTTGCCCGCGCATTGCAGTCTTCGGTAAACGACGACCAAGCGCATTAAGAGCCTGCTCCGGGGAAACGAACAATAGTTTATGGTAACTCATCGTCAGCGCTACCGTGAGAAAGTCTCCCAGATGGTTAGCTGGGGGCACTGGTTTGCCTTGTTCAACATTCTGTTGGCCATGGTTCTCGGTAGCCGTTACCTGTTTGTCGCCGACTGGCCGACAACCCTTGCAGGTCGTGTTTATTCCTACCTGAGCGTTGTCGGGCATTTTAGCTTTCTGGTGTTTGCCACCTATCTGCTAATCCTGTTTCCCCTGACGTTTATCGTCATGTCCCAGAGGCTGATGCGATTCTTATCAGCTATTCTGGCGACAGCTGGCATGACGCTGTTGTTAATCGACAGCGAAGTTTTCACCCGCTTCCACCTGCACCTTAACCCGATAGTCTGGGAACTGGTCATTAATCCTGACCAGAACGAAGCGGCGCGTGACTGGCAACTGTTGTTTATCAGCGTGCCGGTTATCCTGTTAATAGAAATGTTGTTTGCGACCTGGAGCTGGCAAAAGCTGCGCAGCCTGACGCGTCGTCGCCATTTCGCAAAACCGTTAGCGGCATTCTTCTTCGTTTCTTTTATCGCCTCGCATGTGGTGTATATCTGGGCAGATGCCAATTTCTATCGCCCGATTACCATGCAACGCGCAAACCTGCCGCTCTCCTACCCGATGACGGCGCGTAAGTTTCTGGAAAAACATGGCCTGCTGGATGCGCAAGAGTATCAGCGTCGCCTGATCGAACAGGGTAATCCGGAAGCGGTTTCCGTGCAGTACCCGCTCAGCGAACTGCACTATCGCGATCTGGGCACCGGCCAGAACGTTCTGCTGATCACCGTAGACGGCCTGAACTACTCACGCTTTGAAAAACAGATGCCTGCGCTGGCTGAGTTCGCCGGGCAGAATATCTCCTTTACGCGTCACATGAGCTCAGGCAACACCACGGATAACGGGATCTTTGGCCTGTTCTATGGCGTATCACCAAGCTACATGGACGGCATTTTGTCGACCCGAACGCCTGCGGCGCTGATCTCTGCACTGAACCAGCAGGGTTATCAGTTAGGGCTATTCTCCTCGGATGGCTTTACCAGCCCGCTTTATCGTCAGGCGCTACTGTCAGATTTCTCCATGCCGAGCGTGCAAACGCAATCAGACGAACAAACCGCAAGCCAATGGATTAACTGGCTGGGACGCTACGCGCAGGAAGATAATCGCTGGTTCTCCTGGGTCTCCTTTAACGGGACAAACCTTGATGACAGTAACCAGAAGAACTTTGCCAAACGCTACGCCAGCGCCGCTCAGGATGTGGATGCCAATATTAACCGTGTTCTTAGCGCCCTGCGCGACTCGGGTAAACTGGACAACACGGTGGTGATTATTACCGCTGGCCGCGGTGTGCCGCTGACTCAGGAAGAGAACAACTTTGCCTGGTCGCGCGGTCATCTGCAGGTTCCTCTGGTGATTCACTGGCCGGGAACACCTGCCCAGCGTATCAATAGCCTGACCGATCATACAGACCTGATGACGACGCTGATGCAGCGCCTGCTGCATGTCAGCACGCCGGCTAACGAATACTCGCAGGGGCAGGATTTGTTCAATGCTACACGTCGCCATTACTGGGTGACCGCCGCTGACGGCAGCACGATGGCAGTGACTACGCCAGAGATGACGCTGGTGCTGAACAACAACGGAAATTATCAGACCTATGATTTACGTGGCGAGAAAATAAAAGATCAGAAACCGCAGCTCAGCCTGCTGCTACAGGTTCTGACGGATGAGAAACGATTTATTGCTAACTGATTAATTATAAATCAGTTAGTGAGGCATCCTCTTGCATTCGTAGCGGAAAGCAGTAGTATTAGCAGCCATAGCGTCGGCACGTAGCGCAGCCTGGTAGCGCACCGTCATGGGGTGTCGGGGGTCGGAGGTTCAAATCCTCTCGTGCCGACCAAAAATCCCTAAAAAAACCAACCCTTGCGGTTGGTTTTTTTTATGTCTGCGATTCCGCATTCCTGAGTTTTACAGCAGCCTTCAGCACAGGTTTTGCTACTTACCCATGCACAAATTGGGGTAAAATTCATCCTCTCATCAGCGCGGTGAATCTGGACGATTGATGCGCTGAAAACAATAATGATACTAATAAAAGCTCAGGAGAATAGTATGCCTGAAGTAACGCCTTTTCGGGTGCTGATTGTCGACGACCACCCGCTCATGCGGCGGGGAATTAGTCAATTATTGCAACTGGATCCCGCATTTGACGTAGTCGCTGAAGCTGGCGACGGCGCAAGTGCTATCGATCTGGCAAACCGTCTGGACCTTGATGTGATCCTGCTGGATCTCAATATGAAAGGTATGAGCGGGCTGGACACCCTGAATGCGCTGCGTCGGGACGGCGTCACCGCGCAAATTATTATTCTTACCGTATCGGATGCCGCCAGCGATGTGTACGCCTTAATTGATGCCGGCGCGGATGGTTATTTACTGAAAGATAGCGATCCTGAAGTCTTGCTGGAAGCCATTCGTAACGGTGCCAAAGGCGGTAAAGCGTTTAGCGCTCGCGTTAGCGAATATCTGCGCGAACGTGACCTGTTTGGTGCGCAGGAAGATCCATTCAGCATTCTCACCGAACGCGAGCTGGATGTATTGCATGAACTTGCTCAGGGACTGTCGAACAAACAGATTGCATCAGTGCTGAATATTTCTGAACAGACGGTGAAGGTGCATATTCGCAACCTGCTGCGCAAACTCAATGTGCGTTCTCGCGTTGCTGCCACCATCCTGTTTTTGCAAACGCGCGGCATGCAGTAATCAATGAGATGCCGGATGACGACGCAGCAGCGTCTTATCCGGCCTACAAAGCTCGCACAGGCCCGAAAGCAGCACGCCTTCGGGTAATCTGGACTCTTACTTCTCCTGCGGCGTTAGCTGCTCCATCGCCTGCTTAATGCTGCGTTCTATCACCGCCCGACGGGTATCATTGGCCGGTAATAATTTCAGCATCATCTCCCACGCCGCAACCGCCTCGCCGAAGCGCTGCTGTTCAAAAGCGTTAAACGCGTACATGCTGAGAACCCGCACGTTGGCATGCTCGCCGCGCACCAGCTGGCGTAACAGCTCCCCTCCCCGGCGGTTATCGTCAGGATCGGATGAACGGGTCAGTGCTTCCGCATAACCCAGCGCCGCATCGCTGTTTTTAGGATCCAGTCGATAGGCATTGGCATAGGCTTCAGTGGCCGTACTGGCGTTACCGAGTACCATGCCAATACGCCCAAGCATGATCCAACCTTCAACGTTTGTAGGATCGGCTTGTAAACGCGTACGCAGCCCCAGCGCCAGACGTGTCATATCCTCTTCATTGAGCGGGTCAGCTTTCGGATCCAACGCGCGTTCCAGCAGCGCCGGAGCCTGAGCGGTGGCCTGCTGCCAGACCTGAACCTGCTTATAGCTGCCGGTTTCATAATAGCTCACCGCGCCAACGATCAGCGCCACCACGATGCCGGGCACAAACAACCCAAATCCACCGCGTTTGCCATCCGGGATAACGTCGTCAGGAAACTCTTCCAGCTTCACCCGGACGCGTCGGCGAGTACGGGCAAAAATAATCCAGCCGCCCAAACCAATCGCTACCACCGGCATCACCCACAAAAGCACTGTAAGCGGCGTCAACGGTGGATCGTAGGTGACGAAGTTGCCGTAGCGCGCCACCATGTAGTCGACAATCTCTTTCTGACTTTTTCCTTCCTGCATCAGTTCGTACACTTTCTGGCGCAGGTCAGTGGCAATCATCGAGTTAGAATCGGCGATACTGTTGTTCTGACATTTAGGACAGCGCAGCTGTTCAGTAAGCTGACGGAACTGCTGCTCCTGCGCTTCATCCTTAAACTGCATCACATCGATGGTCGCCAGCGCAGATCCCGAGATAACCAGCATCAGCAGGCCCAGTAAAAATCTCATTGCGCAGCCTCCTTACTGTACTTATCCCACAACGGTTTGATCTCGCTCTCCCACACCCTGGCATTCAAATCACCGGCATGGCGATAGCGAATAATACCTTTACCGTCGATCAGGAACGTTTCCGGCGCGCCGTACACGCCAAGATCCAGACCGAGCATACCGTCGCCGTCAAACAGGCTTAATGAGTAAGGATTGCCCAGCTCTTTCAGCCAGACAATGGCTTTCTGACGATCGTCTTTATAGTTCAGACCCACCACCCGCACGCCTTGTGCAGACAGCTGGTTCAGATACTGATGTTCGGCGCGACAGGTCGGACACCAGGTCGCCCAGACGTTCAGCAGTACCGGTTTGCCCTGGGTCAGCACATCGGCCTGATAATGCTGACCCGGATTCTCCAGCGACTCCAGGCGGAATGTCGGAACGGGTTTGCCGATCAGCGCCGATTCCAGATTCGTGGGATCGTCCCCCTGAGCGTTACGCGCCAGCTGCCACAGCAGCGCCGCCGCAATGATCAGAAAAATAATAAACGGAATTAACAGTGCGTTGCGCTTCATACAGCCTCCGACGCATTTTTTTGCACCGCTGCGCGAGGACGCGTGCGCTGACGATAGCGTGGATCAAACAGGCAGAACAATCCGCCCAGCGCCATCAGCAATCCTCCGGCCCAAATCCAGCGAATAAACGGTTTGTAGTACAGACGCACAGCCCATGCGCCGTTATCCAGTTCTTCACCCAGCGCGGCGTACAGATCGCGCGTGAACCCGCCGTCAATTGCCGCTTCGGTCATTATCGAACTGGTGCTGTTATAGAAGCGTTTTTCCGCATGCAGCGTGGCTTCCGGTTTACCATCTCGGGTAACGCCAATAATGGCGACACCGCCCCGGTAGTTAGGTCCGGTAATATCTTTCACTTCGCGGAACGTGAACTGATAGTTATGGATACTGACGCTATCACCCGCTTTCATGCGCACATCGCGTTCAACGCTGTAGTTCTGGCTGAAGGCAATACCGACAATAGTAATCGCCAGCCCAACGTGGCCCGACACCATGCCCCAATAGCTTGGTGTTAACTTCGTTCCGCGGGAAACACGCAGGAACGCTTCGGACATCGCCAGCACAAATATCCAACATGCCATCGCCAGCCCTACCACCGTCATAGCGGCAATGCGATCCTCAAACAACCACGGCAGCAGCAGCGACAGAACAAGCGTGGTGACAAACGCGATAATCAGTAACGTTTTCAGTTTACGCGGTCGGTCACGGCCCCAGCGCACTAATGGCCCAATTCCCAGCAACAGCGCGAACGGCGCCATCAGCCAGGTAAACATGGTGTTGAAGAACGGTTCGCCAATCGAAATGCTGCCCAGACCCAGCTGTTTGTGCACCAGCGGCAGCAGCGTGCCCAAGAGCACCACCAGCATGGCGGCAATCAGCAGAACGTTGTTGCCCAACAGCAGAGATTCACGCGACCACAGCGCGTTGTTTACCCGTGAACGGACCTTGTGACCGCGCACCGCAAACAGCAGCAGGGAGCCGCCAATCACCAATACCATAAAGGCCAGAATAAACATCCCGCGTGACGGATCGGAGGCGAAGGCATGCACCGATACCAACACGCCGGAGCGCACCAGGAAAGTACCTAACAGGCAAAGCGAGAATGCGCAGATTGACAGCAGCAGCGTCCAGGCTTTAAAGCTGGCACGCTGTTCGGTTACCGACAGCGAGTGCATCAGCGCCGTTCCCACCAGCCATGGCATAAACGAGGCGTTCTCAACTGGATCCCAGAACCACCAACCGCCCCAGCCCAGCTCGTAATAGGCCCAGGCCGAACCGAGCACAATACCCAGCGTCAGGAACACCCACGCCGCCAGCGTCCACGGACGCGAAAAACGGGCGAAGGTACTGTCCAGTCGTCCGCTCATCAGCGCGGCAATCGCAAACGCGAAGGCCACGGAGAAGCCGACATACCCCATGTACAGCAACGGCGGATGGAAAATCAGCCCCGGATCCTGCAACAGCGGGTTCAGGTCGCGCCCTTCAATAGGGAAGTTGGGCAACGTACGGGCAAACGGGTTGGAGGTAAACAGAATAAACAGCAGAAAGCCAACGCTTACCATCCCCATCACCGCCAGCACGCGAGCAACGATGTCCAGCGGCATTCGCTGGCTGAACGCCGCAACGGCGAACGTCCAGCCGCTCATCAGCAGCACCCATAGCAACAGCGAGCCTTCATGAGCCCCCCAGGTTGCTGCCACCCGATACCAGACCGGAAGCTGGGTATTGGAGTTGCTGGCAACGTAGGTGACGGTAAAGTCATTAACCACGAAGGCGTTGACCAGAATCAGGAACGCCCCCATCACGCAGATAAACAGAACCCAGGCAAAAGGCCGCGCGGAGGCCATCATTCGCACGTCGCCGCGCGCTACGCCCCACAGCGGATAGACTGACAGTAGTAACGCCACGCCGAGCGCAAGGCACAACAGCGCATTGCCAATTTCAGGCATCATGACGTTTTATCCTTATAAACACTTTCCGGGCGACGATGGTTTTCCTGCATCGCTTTTTCGACTTCCGGCGGGGTGTAATTCTCATCATGTTTGGCAAGAACCTCTTTGGCCTGCACATGATTTCCTTCGTCCAGTTCGCCCTGAACAACGACACCCTGCCCTTCGCGGAACAGATCCGGCAGAATGCCTTCGTAGGTGACATCCACCACACCTTCGGCGTCATAGATACTGAAATTCACCTTCAACGACTGCGGATCGCGCTTTACGCTACCGGGCATCACCATTCCGCCCACGCGCAGGCGCTGACCGACTTCGGGCATCTGCTGCGTTTCGCGCTTACCGTAGAGTATCTCTCCCGGCGTATAGAACAGGTCAATATTAGAACGCAGCGCATAAAGCACCAGCGTAATGGTCAACGCCAGACCCGCCAGTACCGCACAGGCTATCCATAACCGATTTTTACGTCGAATATTCACGCCGCCTCCCGTTGCACTTGCGCCGCACGCATACGCGCTTCTCTCGCCCGCTGCTGCGCCACACCGCGTAAAATTGCGCGATGTTGTAACGCGGAATGCAGTACCAGCACCACCAGCGGGATAACGCTCATCGCTACGGCAAGCCAGACATACAAGGCGTAGCCGCCCATCGCGAAAAAATCACTCCATGATGCAAATGCAGGGGTCATTGGCGGCCTCTTTTTAAGATCAGTTCGCTCACCCACGGGCGGCGTTTTTCCATCATCAAAATCAGGTTACGCATGCGCATCAGCGCCAGCGTGACAAACAGTAACAGGTAGCCGACGATCGCCAGACGCAGCGGCGTACGCATCGCCGGATCGATGCTTTGCTGCATGCGGGTAGAACCCTGATGCAGCGTATTCCACCACTCAACCGAATAGTGGATAATCGGTAAGTTGACCACGCCAATCAGCACCAGAATACCGGCGGCACGACCTGCCAGACGGCGGTCGTCAAAGGCATGCCACAGCGCAATGGCGCCCACGTAGAGAAACAGCAGCACCAGTTCAGAGGTGAGTCGAGCATCCCAGACCCACCAGGTTCCCCACATCGGTTTGCCCCATGCGGAGCCGGTCACCAGCGCAATAAAGGTAAACACTGCACCAATCGGCGCCATCGCAGCCAGCGCCAGATTGGCCATTTTCATCTGCCAGACCAGGCCGATAAACGCGGCAACAGCCATCGAGGCATAAATGCCCATCGACCAGATTGCCGCCGGAACGTGCAGATAAATAATGCGATAGCTCTGCCCCTGCTGATAGTCCGCAGGCGCAAAACCAAAGCCCCAGACCCATCCCGTTATCAGTACCACCGCGCTGGCAATCGCCAGCCACGGGATAAACCAGCCACAGATCTGATAGAGCCGAGGGGGCATCGCCAATTGATGAAGTGTTTTCCACATAGTTCAGTCACCAGACTCCATAAATTAAAATCCGTTGTGCCAGAGCACCTTGCCCGGCCTACACATCTAATTCTCGTTACTGCACGCTTATCCGTAACGCCGCAGCTGTGGCAAACGGGCTTAACGTGGCGCTGCCGACCAGCAACGCGCCCAGAATTGCCATGTACCCTTCAACCGGTAAGTGCATAGAAGCCGCATCCATCGCGGCGGTTGCAAAAATCAGTAAGGGTATGGTGAGCGGGAGCACCAGCACGCTTAACAACACGCCGCCGCGCTTTAAGCCCACCGTCAGTCCCACACCCGGCGCACCGAGGAAGCCCAGCGTCGGCGTTCCGAGTAACAACGTCAGCGCCATAATTTTCCAGCTGTACATATCCATGCCCAGCAGCAGCGCCACTAGCGGCGAGAGGATCAACAGCGGCAGGCCGGTCACGACCCAGTGCGCCATCACTTTCGCCAGCACCACGGCCGGTAGCGGTAACGGCAGCAGCATCAGTTGCTCAAGGCTGCCGTCCTGTAAGTCATCACGAAACAAGCGCTCCAGCGCCAGCAATGACGCCAGCAGCGCCGCAACCCAAATGATGCCCGGCGCAATGCGCGCCAGTAGCTGCGGCTCCGGCCCAATGCTCAGCGGGAACAGCGTAATAACAATCAGGAAGAACCATAAAGGATTGGCGATTTCCGCACTATGACGAAACGCAACTCGCAGTTCTAAACGGAAGATTCGCCACATCATTGCGTTGCCCTCTCGCTGGTCAGCGCAATACGTCGCACTTTATCGGTTTCGACATTGAGCGGTTGGTGGGTGGTGAGAATAACAATACCGCCCTGCTCTGTATGCTGCGCCATACGCTGAGTCAGTCGCTCAACGCCGTTCACATCAATGGCGGTAAAGGGTTCATCGAGGATCCACAGCCGGGCGCGGGTCAGCCACAAACGGGCCAGCGCCACGCGCCGCTGTTGTCCGGCGGAGAGCTGGTTCACCGGAATATCTTCATATCCGGCAAGTCCCGCCTGTGCCAGCGCAGCCAGACACTGTGCAATGTCGCCGTCATGATGGAAGAAACGCAGGTTCTCCAACGCCGAAAGCCGGGTTTTTATCCCCGGCTGATGTCCGATCCACAGCAGTTGCTGATGGTAGCTGTCCCGCACGTGATGCAGCGGCTGCTCTTGCCAGCAAACCTCCCCTGCATCGGGACGCGCCAGCCCGGTAAGCAACCGCAGCAGAGTAGTTTTCCCTGCGCCGTTGCTGCCGGTAATTTGTACCCATTCCCCTGCGTTGACGCGAAATGACAGATTGCTGAACAGTATTCTGTCATCTCGCTCGCAAAGTAATTCTCTGGCTTCAAGCATACCTGGTTATCTACATCCTGTTAAAAGCCCGGTTTGACTTCGCGCATATCAGGCAGTTTGTGCGCTATCCCTTTATGACAGTCAATACAGGTTTGCCCGTCTTTCACGGCCTGGTCGTGCATTTTGGCCGCAACGCCTTTCTGGGCGGTTAAATCCATAAACTCGAAGTTGTGACAGTTTCGGCACTCTTGCGAATTATTATCTTTCATACGCCGCCACTCATTTTGCGCCATCGTCAGACGATGGTCTTCAAATTTCTGCGGTGTATCTATCAGCCCCAGTGCTTTCGCGTACAGCTCTTTACTGGCCTTGATCTTACGAATCATTTTCGGGCCCCACTCATGCGGGACGTGGCAATCAGGGCAAGTCGCTCGCACACCACTGCGGTTGTTGTAGTGTACGGTTTCCATGTATTCCTGGTATACCGTATTGCGCATTTCGTGACAGCTAATGCAGAACTCTTCTGTATTGGCCTTTTCCATACCGGTATTAAAGCCGCCCCAGAAAATAATGCCGCCCACAAAGCCGATTAACAACAGCGTGCCGAGCGCCAGACGGCTGGGGCGACGCCACCATTGCCAGACGCGCTTAATCCAGCCTGGTTTACGGTTAGAATTTTCCATAATGACCTCTTATTTCCCGTAACCTTTCGAGGGGGTGAAGGTATTTTCAACAATCGGCGCGGCGTCAGCCTGCGGAACGTGACATTGCAGGCAGAAATAACGACGCGGCGCAACTTCAGCCAATACCTTGCCGTCGCTGTCCATAAAGTGCGTCGGACTGATGCGCGGCGCACCGGTAGTGCGATAGCTTTCCACACCGTGGCATTGCAGGCAGCGGTTAGTGTTAGTCGTCACCTGATACCCTTCAACGCTATGCGGAACCATCGGCGGCTGATTCACATAGTTCAGCGGCATGCGCTCTTGCTCTTTCGGCATGCGAATCGCCCCTTCCTGTGTTCCTGAGACTTCCGGTGACTGGCTCAGATCCACTCCATTTGCAGCCCAAACGGCCCCACTGACGACCAGGGCAAGCAGGGCCGTCCATTGACACAGCGTCTTAATCAGGTCATGGCTTTTCATGATTTCGCTCCCGAACTCCATCGTGTTGTTATTGTAAAAACATCCTCAGAACAGACATCCACGCAGCGACCGCAGGCCATGCAATCGCGGCTGGTTACCTGCACCGGACTTTGCTCATCCAGCACCGGCGCACGTAGCACATGCGGTTCCGGGCAAACATGAAAACAATCCATACAGCGGTTACATCTGTTACGTTCTTTTGCCGAAACGGTTAATGCCCCTTTGCTTCCCACCACGCTATACAGCGCACCCAGTGGGCAAAGATGCCCGCACCAGCCATGCTCAACGACCAGTAAATCAAATAAAAACAGCGCGAGGATCAGCAGCGCTCCGCTACCGAATCCCATTACCAGGCTCCGTCCAAGCAGAGAGACTGGATTTATCCACTCCCACAACAGCGTACCGGTCAGGGCGGAACCGACCAGGATAACCACCAGCAGGACGTACCGTATATGGCGTGGCAGGGTTGCGGACTTATTCAGGTCAAACCTTCTGCGCAACCAACTGGCTAAATCGGTAACCGGGTTCATGGGACAAACCCAACTGCAAAACAGTCGCTTACCTGCCAGGGCATACAGCACCGTGATGATAGCTGCTCCCGTTAACGCCACCGTCGCCGGCAGATGCCCGCTGGCCAGGCTTTGCAGAGTAATCAGCGGATCGGTGAACGGGATAGCGTCCAGCAACAGGCTGCTACTGTAGTTGCCATGCAGGATCCACACGCCAAGCCACGGGCCGCTGAGGAACATCGCCAGTATCAGAAATTGACTCAAACGACGCAGCAGCAGCCAGCGATGACTCTTCCACCATCCTTTTTTTGCCTGCGCTTCACGCCCGGCATCACGTTTACGATTTGCCATTGTTCCCCTCCAGCCAACCGAAGCGGTAATGGTGTCCTAACTCCCCTTTCGCCAGCGACAGCGGCAGTACTTTTATTGCTGGCTGTTCCAGTACGCAGACTTTTTCGCATTTCCCACAGCCGGTACAGGCATCGCTGTGCACGGTCGGAATAAACCGCGCATGCTTGCCGGTACGCATATTGCGGTCCAGCTCCAGGGTGATCGCCTCATCAATTTTCGGGCACTCGCGATAGCAAACGTCGCAGCGCAATCCCTGATAGTTGAGGCAGTTTTCGTGATCCAGCAGTACCGCCAGCCCCATACGCGAATCGTCAATGGATTCAATTTCCCTGTCCAACGCGCCGCTCGGGCAGACTTTGGCACACGGAATGTCCTCACACATTTCGCAGGGAATATCACGGGCGACAAAATATGGCGTACCGGCCGCCAGCCCGGAGGCCAGCGTTGCCAGCTTCAGCGTGTCATAGGGACATGCCTGAACGCACTGACCGCAACGTACGCAGGCGCTGGCGAATGCCTCCTCGCTCAGTGCACCTGGCGGGCGCAACCGCACGCCGGTTGCGCGTGCGGTTTGTTGTTGCAACCCCAGCGCCACGCCAACGACGGCCAGCCCGCCCGCTGCGCGAACCATATCGCGCAGAAAGCGGCGGCGGCCATTTTGGGGTTTTGCTGACCGGGACATAACGCGTTACACCTTCGCCAGTTTCACGGCGCACTTCTTGAAATCCGTCTCTTTGGAGAGCGGATCCGTCGCATCCAGCGTCAGGTTATTCACCAGCTGTGCGGCATCGAAGAACGGCATGTACACCAGCCCCTGCGGCGGACGGTTACGACCGCGTGTTTCAACAATCGAAATCACTTCGCCACGACGGGAAATCACTTTGACCTTATCGCCACGGCGCAGATCGCGTGCTTTTGCATCCAGCGGGTGGATAAATAGCACGGCTTCCGGGAAAGCACGGTGCAGTTCAGGCACACGACGCGTCATACTGCCGGTATGCCAGTGTTCCAGCACACGTCCGGTAGACAGCCACAGGTCATATTCTTTATCCGGCGCTTCAGCAGCAGGCTCAAATGGCAGCGCGAAGATAACCGCTTTACCGTCCGGTTTACCGTAGAACTTGTAGCTTTCACCTGCTTTCACGTAAGGGTCGTTGCCTTCGCTGTAGCGCCACTGGGTCTCTTTACCCTCAACGACTGGCCAGCGTAAACCGCGCGCTTTGTGGTAATCGTCAAATGGCGCAAGATCGTGCCCGTGACCGCGGCCAAACCAGGCGTACTCTTCGAACAACCCTTTTTGCAGATAGAAGCCCAGCTCGCGGGATTCATCGTTCAGTTGATCTTCAGCCAGTTCAGTCACTGGGAATTTCGTTACTGCTGGCGTAGCAAACAGCACGTCATACAGCGTTTTACCGCGCAGTTCCGGTTTTTGTGCCAGCAGGTCTTCCGGCCATACTTCTTCTGTTTTGAAGCGACGAGAGAACTGCACCAGTTGCCACAGATCCGATTTCGATTCGCCCGGCGCTTTAATTTGCTGACGCCAGAACTGTGTACGACGTTCTGCGTTACCGTAGGCACCTTCTTTCTCTACCCACATCGCGGTCGGCAGGATCAGGTCAGCCGACAGGGCGCTGATCGTCGGGTACGGATCGGAGACGATGATGAAGTTGCGCGGATCGCGCCAGCCCGGCATACGCTCTTCGTTGATGTTCGGACCGGCCTGCATGTTGTTAGTACACATCGCCCAGTAGACATTGAGCTTGCCATCTTTCAGCGCACGGTCTTGCGCCACGGCGTGCAGACCAACTTTTGCCGGAATGGTCCCTGACGGAATATTCCAGTGCTTCTCGCAGATATCGCGGTGTTTTTCGTTCGTTACCACCATATCCGCAGGCAGACGGTGGGAGAACGTACCGACTTCACGCGCAGTGCCGCACGCTGAAGGCTGGCCGGTCAGAGAGAACGGGCCGCAGCCTGGCTGGGAGATTTTGCCAGTCAGCAAGTGCAGGTTATAGACCAGGTTGTTGGCCCACACGCCGCGGGTGTGCTGGTTAAAGCCCATCGTCCAGTAGGAGATGACTTTTTTCTTCGGATCGGCATACAGCTGCGCCAGCTGTTCCAGCTGATCTTTCGGTACGCCGGTCATTTCGGCGGTTTTATCCAGCGTGTACTCAGCAACGAAGGCTTTGTAATCCTCAAAGCTCATCGGTTCAGAAGCATCGGATCCCGGGTTTTTCGCCGCTTTTTCCAGCGGATGGGTTGGACGCAGACCGTAGCCGATGTCCGTCACGCCTTTACGCAGGTTAACGTGCTTGCTAAAGAAATCCTGGTTAATCGCATTGTTTTGAATAATGTAGTTCGCGATGTAGTTGAGGATCACCAGATCGGTTTGCGGCGTGAAGACCATACCGTTATCCGCCAGCTCAAAACTGCGGTGCTGGAAGGTGGAAAGAACCGCGACGTTAACATTAGGATCGGACAGACGACGGTTGGTGATGCGCGACCACAGGATCGGGTGCATCTCTGCCATATTCGCGCCCCACAGGACGAAGGCATCCGCATGTTCGATATCGTCATAGCAGCCCATCGGTTCATCCATACCGAAGGTACGCATAAAACCGACTACTGCTGACGCCATGCAGTGACGTGCGTTCGGGTCGATGTTATTGGAACGGAAACCCGCTTTAAACAATTTGGCAGCGGCATAACCTTCCCAAATCGTCCACTGGCCAGAGCCGAACATACCGATAGACTCAGGGCCTTTCTCTTTCATCGACGTTTTGAATTTCTCTTCCATCACGTCAAAGGCCTGGTCCCAGCTAATCGGGGTGAACTCGCCTTCTTTGTGATACTTGCCGTCTTTCATGCGCAGCATCGGCTGCGTTAAACGGTCTTTTCCGTACATGATTTTCGGCAGGAAGTAACCTTTGATGCAGTTAAGCCCACGGTTAACCGGCGCATCCGGATCGCCCTGGCATGCCACAACACGCCCTTGCTGCGTTCCGACCAATACGCCACAGCCCGTCCCGCAAAAACGGCACGGGGCTTTGTCCCATTTAATGGCTTCTTGCTGACCGACTACCGCGCGGGCAACGCCCGGCACGCTTAACCCGGCAGCCGCCGCAGCGGCCGCAACGGCGTTAGCTTTCATAAAGCTACGACGACTGAGTTTCATGGTGTTTCCTCACCTTGCTCATCCTGCTGGTGATAAACCAGCGACACCGCCAGTACGCCCGCAACGTTGCGTACTGACTCAATTGTTTTCATTAGCGTTTCACTTTGCTCAGCTTCCACCACCACAATCAACTGACCACTTTCCACATCGCTGAGTGCAACTTCGCAACCGGGAAAGGAACGCAACTGCGTGGCGATATCGTTGATATGCTGGCTTTTGGCCTGAACGACCAGGCTGCAGACCTGCCAGTTATTGTCCATGGTTGTACTCCGCGTTAATGGCTGATACCGGGCAGATAGCGACACAGGCGCCACATCCGTTACAGTCCTGATTGTCGAGCTGCGGCTGATAAATGCCGGACAGCGTGGGACGAAAGGTTATTGCCATGGGCTCACAGCTATCCTGACAGCGGTGACATTCAACGGACTGATGTGCGAGACAGTTTTCCCCAATCGTAAAATTCAGATCCCATGCCCTGGTGTGGCGCGGAAGAAAAAGTGATTCGGGACAGGCTTCTGCGCAGGCATAGCAAAAGCTGCACTCGCCGTGTTTGAAATTTACGCTCGGGTAACCACCCTGGCCTCGCTGCAGGATGTCGGTTTCGCACGCCTGGATGCAGGCGTCACAACGGAGGCAATGGGCCAGAAAGTGAGAGTCTTCCTTGCTCCACGGCGGACGAATCCCTGCGCTGGCGTTTCGCCAACTGCCTGTCAACATGCCTCGACGGGATAAATCAACCATGACATTGTCCTTCCATAATGACGCCCTCCCTCGGCGGGTTGAACGACATAAAAAACTGCACTATTTATGAGTAGTTATTTTTAGCCGTAAGATATTTCAGGATGTGTTAGAGGTGCATACCCCAATTGGGGTAAATGCTGTTGCCGGATCAAAGGAGTGTTGAGTTGGCGGGAAAAAATGCGCTTTTGCTCACATTTCAATGAGTTATATAACAATGTATATAACGACTTACTAAAAAAGACAAAGATCCCAATATTAGGATAATTCCTAGGATATATCGCTACCATGGCAACGAAACGCTACCTAATACACTTTAAATATAAGTAAATCCAGATTAATAGATTATCCAAATATGTTAACCTGCTACAGACTCGTTCATAAGACAGAAGAAAGGAAACACTGTGAACAATAAGATGAAGACAATTGTCCCTGCCGTACTTTTCGCCGCCTTTGCCAGCACCTCTGCATGGGCTGCCAGTAACGATACCGCCGCTCAGCCGCTGGAAAAAGTCGCCCCTTATCCCAAGGCGGAAAAGGGTATGAAGCGCCAGGTTATCCAGCTTACCCCTGAGAAAGATGAATCTACTCTGAAAGTAGAACTGCTGATCGGACAAACGCTGGAAGTTGACTGTAACCAACACCGCCTGGGCGGAGAACTGGACAGCAAAACGCTGGAGGGTTGGGGATATGACTACTATGTCTTTGACAAAGTTACGTCTCCGGTTTCAACCATGATGGCCTGCCCGGACGGTAAGAAAGAGAAGAAATTCATTACTGCGCATCTGGGTGATGACGGCATGCTGCGTTACAACAGCAAGTTGCCGATTGTGGTCTATACCCCGGAAAACGTGGACGTTAAATACCGTATCTGGAAAGCGGAAGACAAAATTCAGGACGCAGTCGCGCGCTAAGTGAGAATGTGCCGGATGGCAGCGTACCGCCTTATCCGGCCTACAGACGCATAAACAATGCCGGATAAGCGCAGCAGCGCCATCCGGCATTTTATTTTACAGCGCGATATCCGCGACGGCTTTCTGTTCAGGCTGAGGTTGTGCCTGAGGTTTCAGCTGTGGTTTCGGCGCTTCATCAGCAACCTGCGGCTTGTCATATTTCAGACCCAGAACCTCACTGGTGTACTGCAGCTCTTGTTCCGTAGCCTCAACGTTACCGTTCAGCTTAGTACCATAAGACGGAATAATGGTTTTCAGCTTCGCCTGCCACTCGGGGCTGGCTACTTTATCTTTAAACACTTTTTCCATCAGATGCAGCATGATCGGTGCCGCGGTTGATGCGCCCGGAGAAGCTCCCAGCAGCGCTGCAATCGTGCCTTCTTTATCGCTGACGACTTCAGTGCCCAGACGCAGCACGCCGCCCTTCTCCGCATCGCTTTTGATGATCTGCACACGCTGGCCAGCCTGCCATAAACGCCAGTCTTCTTTTTTCGCCTGCGGATAGTACTCTTGCAGCGCAGCAAAACGGTCGTCGTCGCTGAGCATCACCTGGCTCACCAGATATTTCACCAGATCGAAGTTATCCAGACCCACGTTGACCATCGGCATAAAGTTTGAGGTGGTGGTCGAGCTGAGCAGATCCCACAATGAACCATTCTTCAGGAACTTGGTGGAGAATGTCGCGAATGGCCCAAACAGCACAACGCGCTTGCCATCAAGGATACGGGTGTCGATATGCGGTACAGACATCGGCGGCGCGCCCACGGAGGCCTGACCGTACACTTTCGCCAGGTGGCGATTGACCACATCCGGGTTTTCCGCAACCAGGAACTGCCCGCCCACCGGGAATCCGGCATAGCCTTTCGCTTCCGGAATGTCGGTTTCCTGCAACAGCTTCAGCGCAGCGCCACCGGCACCGATAAAGACAAACTTCGCCTTGATATCGTGTTCCGCTTCGTTATTTTTCAGATCGGCGACTGTGACAGTCCAGCTATTATCGGCATTACGCTTAAAGCCACGCACTTCGGTGCTCAACTGCAGCGCAAAGTTGGGCTTTTTCTGCAATGAGGTAATCAGTTGGCGGGTGATTTCGCCGTAATTCACGTCAGTACCAATCTCGGTACGCGTTGCCGCGACTTTCTGCTGCGGATCGCGACCTTCCATGACCAGCGGCGCCCACTCTTTGATCTGCGCGTGGTCTTCTGAATAGCGCATACCACGGAACAGCGTGCTCTGCTGCAGTGCGGTGTAACGGGCACGAAGGAAGTTCACGTTCTCGTCACCCCAGACAAAACTCATGTGCGGAACGGTGGTGATAAACGAGCGTGGTTCATGCATTACGCCATTATTGACCTGATAGGCCCAAAACTGGCGGGAAATCTGGAAGGCTTCGTTAATTTCGACTGCCTTTTCAATGCTGATGCTACCGTCGGCCTTTTTAGGCGTGTAGTTCAGCTCCATCAGTGCGGAGTGGCCGGTTCCGGCGTTATTCCAGCCGTTTGAGCTTTCCTGCGCTACACCATCCAGTCGCTCAACCATGGTCATTGACCATTGCGGCTCCAGCTCCTGTAAATAGGTTCCCAGCGTGGCGCTCATGATGCCGCCGCCAATCAACAGTACATCCGTTTCCTGCTCTTCCGCCGCTTTCGCTTTTGCCGCCATCGAGACAACATTCAGCCCAACGGCCATGGTGAAGAGCATGGCAGTCACTTTTTTCATAATGTTAATGCCTTACTTTTAGTATCGCTTTTTTGCTTTTAATGCAGGTGAAAATCGAGCGGCACCAACGGTAACACTTAAGTAAAAATAATTAAATAAAGTTTATAAATTATATTTAATTTTTAAAAATGTTATTAATACGTTGATAGTTTATGCGGTTATTGACAATCATTTCTGGAAACCGGTCCATCTGACGGGTACTATGCTGCGCTTTGCTATTCACCGCACGGATGCCTGTCGGTCTGCTGTATCAGGCCATTTTTGACCTGAGTGTAACTATGTCTGCAACTCAACATTCCTCTGCCACAGTCTCGGAACACACGACCCGCGCCGTGCTCCGCCAACCCCGTCTGCTGGTGCGCGAAACGCTGGCCGGTGTGGTAACCGCCCTGGCGCTGATCCCGGAAGTAATCTCGTTTTCCGTGATCGCAGGCGTTGATCCTAAAGTCAGTCTGATCGCCTCCGTCGTACTGTGCCTGGCGATGTCTTTTTTAGGCGGTCGTCCCGCAATGGTTACCGCCGCTGCAGGATCGGTCGCGCTGGTGATTGGTCCGATGGTGCATCAACACGGCGTGCAATACATCCTGCCTGCAGTGGTGCTGGCCGGGATGATTCAGATCCTGTTTGGTGTATTGGGAATGGCACGTCTGATGCGATTCATCCCTACGGCCGTGATGACCGGCTTTGTTAACGCGCTGGGGATATTGATTTTCTTTGCCCAGGTCCCGCATTTCTGGGGCAAAAGCCCGCTCATCTGGGGGCTGTTTGTCCTGACGCTGCTGATTGTGCTGTGGGTTCCGCGGTTTATTAAAGCAATCCCCGCACCGCTTATCGCCATCGTGCTGCTAACCGTGTTCACTGTCACCAGCGGGCAACTGTTACCGACCGTCGGTGACGAAGGTTCAATGAGCGGCGGACTGCCGGGTTTCACCCAGTTGTTGGTTCCGCTCAACCTGCAAACGCTGGCGATTATCTGGCCCTGCGCGCTGAGTATCGCTTTTGTTGGTTTGATGGAGTCGCTGTTAACCGCCCGTCTGGTGGATGACCTGACGGTGACGCCGTCGAATAAGAATCGCGAAAGCACCGGACTGGGGATTGCCAATATTTTGGCCGGATTTTATGGCGGTATTGCCGGGTGCGCAATGATTGGTCAAACCATCGTTAACGTCGAGATGGGCAAAGGACGCAGCCGCGTCTCGACGGTTGCCGCCGGACTGGTATTACTCCTGTTAGTCACAGGGTTAAGCGAAGTGATGGCAGAAATACCCATGTCGGTGCTGGCAGGTATTATGGTGATTGTGGCGGTAAAAACCTTCAGTTGGCACAGCATCCAGCCCGCCACGCTGACGAAACTGCCCGTCACTGAAACGCTGGTGATGCTGGTGACCGTCGCTGCCACGGTTTCTACCGGCAACCTGGCGATTGGCGTGGTTGCCGGGGTGATGACGATGCTTATTCTACCGCGTATCGTCAGACGCAAACGGGCGACTACATCAGAAACAGCGTTGCCAGACCGAGAAAAATAAAGAAACCACCAGTATCAGTGATAGCGGTTATCATGACGCTCGAGCCGACCGCCGGGTCGCGCCCGAGCTTCACCATCGTCATCGGAATGATAACCCCCATCAACGCCGCCATCAGCAGATTGAGCATCATCGCCAGAGTCATCACACCACCGAGCGCCATATCATCGTATAGCCACCAGGTAATGCCCCCCATAATCCCGCCCCACACGAGGCCGTTGATTAGCGCCACGCCCATCTCGCGCAGGATGAGAAACGTCAGGTTCCCCGGCTGAATATTTTGCAGCGCCAGCGCGCGGACGATCATAGTGATAGTTTGATTCCCGGTATTGCCGCCGATACCCGCCACAATCGGCATCAACGAGGCCAGCGCCACCAGTTGCGAAATCGTATGTTCAAAACCGTCGATCACCCGCGAGGCGATAAAGGCGGTACAGAGGTTAACGGCCAACCACGCCCAGCGGGTTTTTACCGCTTTGGTAACAGGCGCAAACACGTCCTCTTCGGCGCTTAAGCCCCCCATTCGCCGCAGATCGGTGTCGGTTTCTTCATAGACAACGTCGACAATCTCATCGATGGTTAAACGGCCCATCAGTTTACCGGAAGGGTCAACCACCGCGGCGCTGACCAGGTTGTCGCGTTCGAAGGTACGCGCAGCGTTTTCGGCGATATCTTCAGGAGAAAAGGTGAGCGGGTCATCTTCCATCACCTCGCTGACTTTTCGCTGCACATCATTGAGTAAAATGCAGGTTAGCGTCAGTTCGCCAGCCAGCACTTTATTGCGATCGGTCACGAAAAGTTTATCGGTGTTCTCCGGCATTTTCCCCAGCCGCCGCAGATAGCGTTGCACCACTTCCAGCGTCACGTCCGGACGCACAGTGATGACCTCGAACTCCATGATCGCGCCGACGCTATTTTTCTCGTAGTGCAGCACCTGGCGAACGCGCGTCCGCTCCTCTGCCGGTAACGTCGCCAGCAGACGACCGGTAAGGTTACGAGGCAAATGCTGCACCAGGTAAATCTGTTCATCGATATCGAGATATTGCAGCGCATCCAGCAGCTCGCGGTCGCTCATCTCATCGATCAGGTCGTCCCAGACGTTTTCAGACGCCTCAAGCAAGACGTTACCGCGCTTTTCATTTTCGACCAGTCGCCACAGAGCGTGGCGCTCTTCAGAGGGCAAAGCTTCGAGGGTATCGGCGAGGTCAGGCGGTGGCAGGTGGGCCACCAGCGCCCCTACCTCAGCAATATCGTCGGCTAACGTACCGACGTCATATTGCTCAGCCAGGGTAAGCTTGCCCAATAGCGTTGAAATAATGGCTTTATCAGTGGTCAGCAGCCAGATGAGGCGCGCACGCTCTTCATCACGCAGTCTGGCGCTGTTTTTGTTTATTACAGACATTAATCATAAATCCATGATATGAAATATCATTAATCATGATGCCGATTTATGTAAATAACAATAAACAGTGCCGCCGGGTGGCTAAAAAACCGGCGGCACGAAGGATCAGGCTGTGCGAGCCACCGCGTCGCGCGAGGCGGCGTCACGTTCATCGCCCAACAGTTCACTCAACTGTCCGTTGCGCATTTCCAGCAGACGGTCGGCGTGAATAAAATAATGATCGTCGTGGCTGATAGCGAAAATGGTTTTCCCCATTTCCTGCATCAAAGGCAATAACACCTGATAGAACTCCCGGCGGAAATGGGGATCCTGATCGGCAGCCCACTCATCCAGCAGAATGATGTCGCGCTCCTCCGCCAGGGCCAGCAGCAGCGCCACGCGTTTCTTCTGCCCTTTCGACAGCTTCAGATTGAGGATACGACCATCGCTCAGCTCCAGCTTATGACCCATCTTCAGATGTTCCAGCCACTTCGCGACCAGTTGCGGATTAGCCTCTTTACCTTCCGGCCCCAGCAGTTTGTCGAACAGCCAGACGTCGGTAAACACGGCGGAGAATAGCTTGCGGTAGTCTTCCGGTTTTTCAACGGCAACGGCCTTACCATCAAGCAATATTTCGCCTGACTGCGGCTGGTATAGACCGGTCAGTAACATCGCCAGCGTAGATTTTCCGCTACCGTTACCGCCAATCAGAAAGATCAGTTCACCGCGATGAATCGTCAGATTCACCGGCCCTACGGAAAACGCATTATCCTGATAGTGGAAAACCACGTTGCGCAGCTCCAGCGTTTGCCAGTTGGGAAACGCGGTTGGGCGTGGGAATTCGGCCTTAAAAGGTGCCAGTGCGAATTTATTCAGCTTGTTGAACGCCACCTGCGCGGTAAGCAGCGTCGGCAGCGCGCCAACGGCAGAGAGCAACGGTGTTCGCAGGAATAACAGCGTCAGAGAATAGGTCGCTGCCACGGCGGTATCAGCCCATCCCAGACTGTTAGCCATCCAGAACACCAGGCCAATGGCACCCAGCATCATAATGTTCGACCAGTTAACCGCGCTCAGGTGGAAGGTATCGGCACGGATAATATGGTGGCGATACTCTTTGGCATCCGGGACGTACATCTGATTAAAGATATGCTCGGCGCGCTCGCGGTTAAGCGTCAGCTCTTTGCGCCCTTCCAGCACCGTCTGATAATCGTTGTACAACTTGTCTTCAGTTTCGCGCAAGGTGGCCATGTGTTTATACACCCGCGCCACCAGCACAAATCCGCCCCAGATGGTGATTGCCATCCAGACTGCCGTTACCAGTAGCATTTTGGTCGACAGCATCGCCAGATACGCCGTCGATCCTATGGTCAGGATAATCCCCTGCACCAGCTCAGGCAGACGAACAAAGGCGATGGTGATGTTGCGGATATCACTGGTTAAACCGGCCAGCAACGAGGCGCTGCCAAGCTGTTCAATACGCTCGACGTGAGTATCCAGAATTCGTTTGATAAATTCGCTACGCAGGCGGTAGACAAAGTGGTGACCCAGCGTGGTCAACGCCAGCTGAGAACCGAGGGTGACAACCATCAACAACAGCAGCAGGCCAAGAAACTCCGGTAGCACCATCAGCGTGGTGTCGACCGTTTCGATCAAGCGCTGGTTGATAAACGCAATCAGCCCAATCCCCAACGCGGCGCTGGCGAGACTGAGCGCCATCACGCTGATAAATGGCCAGCGATACTGCCGCCAGACAAGAAGTAAAAGTTCCATGCACACAACCCGGACAAGTAATAACAGCCCGCAGTTTAAACATCTCTTCGCTGACAGCAATAATAATTCTTATTTTTATTCTTTTTTACCCGCCAGACGAAACGTCAGGTTGTAACGACAGTCTCCGGTTAATGGGTGATACCCTGTTTTAAGCGGCTGGATCCCATGATAAAACAGCCGCGAATTACCGCCCCACACCACGACATCGCCATGTTCCAGCAGCAAACGCTTTAAAGGGTCATTACGGCGCAAGCCGCCAAATTGAAAGATGGCTGGTAGCCCCAGCGATACAGAGACAATCGGCGCCCGCAGGTCGGGCTCGTCTTTATCCTGATGTAAGGACAGTTTTGCCCCTGGCGTGTAGCGGTTAATCAGGCAGGCATCGGGTTGAAAATCAGCATAGCCCGCCGCCGTCGCCGCCTGTTGGCACAGATCAGCGAACGCATCCGGCAGCGGCGGCCAGTGCGTGCCGGTGAGTGGATCAAACGGAGAATAAAGATAGCCATGCTGATCCGTCGTCCAGCCCAAATGGCCGCAGTTGGTCATCGCCACCGACATCGTATAGCCGCCGGGCGTCACCATCTGGCGAAACGGCGACTGTCTGGCGACAGCCGCTATCGCCTGAAGTAAAGTGGGCGCAGAGTCAAAAGCGAAACGTCGGAGAATAACCGCACCTGACGCCAGCGGCTCCTGCCAGGGTTTCGCATCCGCAAAGAGATCGAGCATTATGTTTCCTCGCCAGTAGCTTCCCGTTGCAGTAACTGCGCCTTGCGCGCAATACCCCATCGGTAGCCCGAAAGTGCGCCATCGCCACGGATCACCCGGTGACACGGGATAACAATCGCCAGTTTGTTGGCCCCACAGGCACTGGCCACCGCGCGCACCGCCTTCGGTTTGCCGATGGCGCTGGCCAGCTGTTGGTAGCTCACTGTTTCACCGCACGGAATTGTGCGCAGCGCCTGCCACACCTGCTGCTGAAAGACTGTTCCCCGAATATCCAGGGGTAGCGATAGCGACGCGTCACGCGAGTTGATCGCAACGATCACTTCGCGCACGCGCTGCTGAAAATTGGCATCTGCAGGAACATCCTGCGCGGCGGGAAACAGCGCATGAAGATCCGCAACCAACGTAGCGTCATCATCGCCAAGCAAGATCGCGCAGATACCCCGCTCGCTTTCCGCCACCAGACAGCGACCCAGAGCGCAATCTGCGAGGGTATAGCGTACAGAAACGTTGTCGCCACCTTTACGAAATTGCTTTGCCGTCATGCCTAATGCTTGATCGGCTTTGCGATAGTAGCTGCTGCTGTCGGGGAATCCGGCATTGAGAATCGCCTGTGTAACCGGAACACCTTTCGCCAGGGCATCACGCAGACGGCGAGCACGCCATGATTGTTGCCACACTTTCGGGGTCATGCCCGTCGTGGCTTTAAACAGACGATGCAAGTGATACGGGCTCATCGCCACCTGCTGTGCCAGCTCGTCCAGCGTAAGAGGTGACTCTTGCTCCAACAACTGACAGGCGCGGGCAATTTTGTCCAGCCGATGCTGTTGCGCGCTGTCTTTATCCGGCTGGCAGCGCTTACAGGGGCGAAACCCGGCATCCTGTGCCTGCTGGGCATCGGCGTAAAAACGGACATTTTTGCGCAGCGCATGTTTTGCCCGACAGGACGGACGGCAGAAAATACCGGTGGTCTGGACGGCAAAAACAAACTGACCGTCGGCGTTAACGTCGCGATCCACAACGGACTGCCAACGGTCATCGTCAGTGATGCGTAAACGATTTTTCATTTCGGACTCCTTTGTTAAGCATAGCGCTTAGCCTCAGTGTGTCCCCATCGTCGGGCATAAAAACCCGCAATCTTGCTTTTTAATTTTTTTCGCTGACCAGAAAGCTATTAAACTGCGGCGACATCCAGGTTTTAAACCCCTCGCCCTCTTTCACAATCATATAGACCGCCAACCCTTCACGACGCACGACTTCTTTGGCCTTTTCCGGGCCAAGCACCATCAATCCTGTATCCCAGCCATCGGCTTCCAGCGCCGTTGGCGCAATCACCGTTACGGACACCAGATTATGTTCGATCGGGCGACCGGTTTGCGGATCGATAACATGGGAAAGGCGCTTACCGTCCAGCTCATAATAGTTACGATAGCTGCCGGAGGTGCTAATGCCGTGCCCGTTAATGTCGACAATCGCCTGCACCGCGTTTTCGCGATCGGTGGGTTTCTGGATCGCCACTCGCCACGGATGCCCTTCAGCATTCATTCCCCTGCTGTTCAGCGCACCACCAACGGAAACCAGATAACGGGCGATCCCCTCTTGCTCCATCAATCGAGCCAGATGATCGGCGGCGTACCCTTCACCAACGGTCGAGAGATCAACATACAGATCCGGCAAGTCTTTTTGCAGGTAGTTCTGATGCGCTTCATTCACAACTTTCAGATGAGAAAGCCCGGTTTGCGCTTTTGCAGCGTCAATTTGCGCTTGGGTGGGAATATGCAACGGCTGCTGATCCGGGCCAAAGCCCCACAGGTTGACTAACGGCCCCACGGTGATATCCATGGCCCCATCGGTTTTTGCACCAATGCGTAGCGCCGAAGTCACGATATCCGCCATGGCGTCGTTAACCGGCCACGGCGACAGGCTTTTCGACAGGTTAAAGCGCATTAACGCAGAATCGTTTTTATAGGTGGAGAGCAGTTGATCATCGGCATCAAGCTGAGTCTGGATCTTGGCCTGCAGTTCCCTGGCGCGTTTGGCATCTACGCCTACCACACTGACCCGCCAGAAAGTGCCCATCGTTTTACCTTCCAGAACCGTGGCAGGAATTGTGGTCTGAGCAGGTTTCGGGGCCTCATCGCACCCGACAAAAAAGATCGTCACAGCCAGCAGTGCTGCGCGATAAAAATTCATTTCCATACGTAATTATCCTCATGCGAACGGGCGCAAGAGTACACCAAAAATCGTTGTTTGTACGGCGAAAAAACGGCATTAAAAAAGGCCCCGCAGGGCCTTTGATAGACATAATGTAGATTAGAACTGGTAAACCAGACCCAGTGCTACGATGTCATCGGTGCTGATGCCAGCATCACGAGTGAACTGGTTGTCATCCAGCAGGTTGATTTTGTAATCAACATAGGTGGACATGTTTTTGTTGAAGTAGTAGGTCGCGCCAACATCAACATATTTCAGGATATCTTCGTCTCCATAGCCGCGGCCCAGGTCTTTACCTTTGGACTGCAGGTAAGCCACGGACGGACGCAGACCGAAGTCGAACTGGTACTGTGCAACAGCTTCAAAGTTCTGTGCTTTGTTAGCCCAGCCCAGAGAGCCTGCACGCGTTGCGTTGTAGGTCTGGGTGTACTGTGCTGCCAGGTACACGTTGTTCGCGTCGTATTTCAGACCACCAGTGTAGGTTTCAGCACGGTCGCCGGTACCGAAGTTCAAACGGTTCTGCTCGTCAGTACGTTTGGAGCTGGTGACAGCAGTACCCAGCGCGAAGCCTTCACCGATATCATAAGTGATTGATCCACCAACGCCGTCGCCATTCTGACGCAGTGCATCACGACCGTTGCCGGTCACACCAGTCATACCTTCGCCTTCCGGGCTACCGTTTTTACCCTGGTACTGCAGGGCAAAGTTCAGGCCATCAACCAGACCGAAGAAGTCGGTGTTACGGTAGGTCGCGAAGCCGTTACCACGCTGCTGCATGAAGTTGTCAGAACCGTAGGTGTCGCCGCCGAATTCTGGCAGAACGTCGGTCCAGGACGTTACGTCGTAAACTACGCCGTAGTTACGACCGTAGTCGAAAGAGCCTACGTCAGCGAATTTCAGACCCGCAAACGCCACACGAGTCCAGGAGTTGTTCTCAGACTCAGGCGCGTTACCCTGAATCTGGTATTCCCACTGGCCGTAACCGGTCAGTTGGTCGTTAACCTGAGTTTCGCCTTTGAAGCCGATACGCATATAGGTCTGATCACCATCTTTAGAAGAGTCATCAGAGAAATAGTGCAGACCGTCGACTTTACCGTACAGATCTAATTTGTTGCCGTCTTTGTTATAAATTTCAGCCGCATTCGCTGCGCCTGCTACCAGCAGTGCTGGTACCAGGAGGGACAGTACTTTAACTTTCATGTTATTAACCCTCTGTTATATGCCTTTATTGCTTTTTTATGCCACTGCATACTGATTAAGGTCATTAACCAGTCGGCAACTTCATTCTCCGCAAAAACACAGAATAATCCAACACGAATATGATACTAAAACTTTTAAGGTGTTTCATTTGTCGGTATAGATGTTTCAAAATATTAATATGAGGGAACTTTTTTAAAATCAAAAAACAGGCAAAATAAGCACAAATAATCAAGAATCATTTTAATTGCCTTTAAAATCAACTCATTACACAAAAGCACCTTATAGCACTGAATGACAAAACAAAATCTTCACTCGCAACTAAAATAGACTCGCTATCATCATTAACTTTATTTATTACCGTCATTCATTTATGAATGTCTGTTTACCCCTATTTCAGCCGAATGCTCTGCGTTCGGTTTTTTTTTACCCTTCTTTACACAAAACTTACCTTTCCGTGCTACCGATGCAAAACTATAACGACTATTAACTATCTCGGGTGTCACGATCAGATATAAGTTTGATAAATAATTTCTTGTTATTTAATGCTAAATGTATACATTCCGTACGAATATTTGTACCCGCCTTTATCTTCTGTACACCTTTGCATCGTAATGGCTGCAACAAAATCAGGCGCAAAGAATGGAGGCCAGGCGGCGTGGTGTAAGTGTGGTAATTCATACATTACCCTTTATACTGCCCTTTCATCTTTCGCGTCGTTTAACAGGTCATAAACACGAATGAGTCAGTCTGACACAACGGTTTCCACCCGATTCTCCCTGTTGCCAGGAAGTATTACCCGTTTCTTCTTATTACTGATCGTTGTGCTGTTGGTGATGATGGGTGTTATGGTCCAGAGCGCCGTCAACACCTGGTTAAAAGATAAGAGCTATCAGATTGTTGATATTACCCATGCCATTCATAAAAGGGTCGATACCTGGCGATACGTGACCTGGCAAATCTATGACAATATTGCCGCTACAACCAGTTCACCAGGCGCAGATGGGCTACAGGAAACGCGTCTGAAACAAGATATCTATTATCTTGAGAAACCCCGCAGAAAGACCGAGGCGCTGATTTTTGGCTCGCATGACAGTTCTACACTGGAAATGACCCAGCGCATTTCAACGTATCTGGACACGTTGTGGGGCGCAGAGAATGTCCCATGGTCAATGTATTACCTGAATGGTCAGGATAACAGCCTGATCCTAATCTCAACGTTACCACTGAAAGATCTGACCTCCGGTTTTAAAGAATCGACGATTGGGAATATTGTCGATTCCCGGCGAGCTGAGATGCTACAACAGGCTAATGCGCTAGATGAACGTGAAAGCTTCTCTTCACTGCGCCGTCTGGCCTGGCAGAACGGGCATTACTTCACGCTACGCACGACCTTTAATCAGCCAGGACATCTGGCAACGGTTGTCGCCTTTGACCTGCCGATTAATGACTTGATCCCGCCCGGTATGCCGCTGGACAGTTTCCATCTGGAACCTGATGCCACCTCAACGACCGAGCACCTGAATGAAAAAGAGTCGCCTGACAGCGTCAGCATTAATTTCAACAACAGTAAAATTGAGATCTCTTCGGCGCTAAACTCAACGGATATGCGGCTGGTGTGGCAGGTTCCGTTTGGCTCATTGCTACTCGACACATTGCAAAGCATTCTGCTACCGCTTTTGCTGAACATTGCGTTACTGGCTCTGGCGCTGTTTGGCTATACCACCTTTCGCCACCTCCCTGCCCGTTCCACCCAGGTGGCGCCAAACCTTGCGGCAAATAATGAGCTGCGCGTTCTGCGCGCAATCAATGAAGAGATTGTTTCCCTTCTGCCGCTGGGATTACTGGTACACGATCAGGAAGCAAACCGCACGGTTATCAGCAATAAAATTGCCGACCACCTGCTGCCACATTTAAATCTGCAAAACATTACCAATATGGCAGAGCAGCATCAGGGAGTGATTCAGGCCACCATCAATAATGAACTGTATGAGATCAGACTGTTTCGCAGCCAGATCTCCCCGAGAACGCAGATCTTTATCATTCGTGACCAGGACCGCGAGGTGCTGGTCAATAAGAAGCTGAAACAAGCACAGCGGCTGTATGAGAAAAACCAGCAGGCCCGCGCGGCCTTTATGCAGAATATTGGCAGCGCGCTGAAAGACCCCGCGAAAACGCTGGCTGCTAATGCCGCCGCGCTCAATACACCAGACAGCCAGAAACTGGCCAATCAGGCCGACGTTCTGGTGCGAATGGTGGACGAAATCCAGCTAGCCAACCTGCTGGAGAACGATGCCTGGAAAGGTGAATCCACACTGTTTTCCGTGCAGGCATTAATTGACGACGTGGTTCCGGAGGTTCTACCGGCTATTAAGCGTAAAGGGCTGCAGTTACTGATTAAAAATCACCTAAGCGCCCATGACGAACGCCGTGGCGATCGCGATGCCTTGCGCCGTATTTTGCTGCTGTTGATCCAATATGCGGTAACTACCACTCAGATTGGTAAAATCACGCTGGAAGTCGACCAGGATGAGTCGGAGGCCGAACGCCTGACCTTCCGCATTCTGGATACCGGGGAAGGCGTCACATTAAATGAAGTTGATAATCTCCATTTCCCATTCATTAATGACACGCAGGGCGATCGATACGGCAAGGCCAACCCGCTGACGTTCTGGTTGTGCGATCAGTTAGCCCGTAAGCTTGGCGGACACCTGAATATTAAAGCACGGGAAGAACTTGGAACACGTTACATCGTCCATGTTAAAATGCCGCTGCACGATCAACATGCTGACAGTGAAGAGCGCCTGTTGGATGACGTCTGCGTAATGGTTGATGTCACCTCTAATGACGTACGGAGCATTGTATTACGTCAACTGGAAAACTGGGGAGCAACCTGCATCACGCCCGACGAACGGTTGAATAGTCAAGAATATGATCTCTTTTTAACAGATAATCCGTCTAATCTTACAGCCTCAGGCTTGCTTTTAAGCGATGATGAGTCTGGCGTACGGAAAATTGGCCCCGGCCAACTGCGCGTCAACTTTAATATGAGCAATGCTATGCAGGAAGCTGTCCTTGAGCTAATTGAAGAGCAGCTGGCACAAGAAGAGTTCCAGGAACTCCCCCTCGGCGGAGATGAAAACGCCGAACTTCATGCCAGTGGTTACTACGCTCTCTTTGTAGACACAGTACCGGATGATGTTAAGAGGTTGTATACTGAGGCGGCTATCAGCGATTTCGCTGCATTAGCCCAAACGGCCCATCGCCTGAAAGGCGTGTTTGCCATGCTTAATCTGGTACCCGGCAAGCAGTTATGTGAAGCGCTGGAACATCTTATTCAAGAGAAAGATGCTCCAGGTATAGAAAAATACATCAGCGACATTGACGTTTACGTCAAGAGCTTGCTGTAGCAAGGTAGCCCAATACATGAACACTATGAACGTAATTATTGCCGATGACCACCCGATTGTACTGTTCGGTATTCGTAAATCACTTGAACAGATCGAGTGGGTAAATGTTGTCGGCGAATTTGAAGACTCCACAGCACTGATCAACAATTTGCCTAAGTTAGATGCTCATGTGTTGATTACCGACCTCTCCATGCCGGGAGATAAATACGGTGATGGGATCACGTTAATTAAATATATCAAGCGTCATTTCCCAAGCCTGTCGATTATCGTTCTGACCATGAACAACAATCCGGCTATCCTGAGCGCGGTACTGGATCTCGATATTGAAGGGATCGTACTGAAGCAAGGTGCGCCTACCGACCTGCCAAAAGCGCTGGCCGCGCTGCAGAAAGGTAAGAAATTTACCCCGGAAAGCGTGTCTCGTCTGCTGGAGAAAATCAGCGCCAGCGGCTATGGCGACAAACGTCTGTCACCGAAAGAGAGTGAAGTTCTGCGCTTGTTTGCCGAAGGTTTCCTGGTTACTGAAATCGCTAAAAAGCTCAACCGCAGCATTAAAACCATCAGCAGCCAGAAAAAATCGGCAATGATGAAGCTCGGTGTGGAAAACGATATCGCACTGCTGAATTACCTCTCCTCCGTGACGCTGAGTCCGTCAGACAAAGAGTAATTCTTTATCACGTCAAAATGCCTGATGGCGCTGCGTTTATCAGGCCTACGAACACACAGCATCGTGCACGTTTCGTAGGCCGGATAAGACTAACGCCGCCATCCGGCTCTTTTATCCCCTATCCCCGCGTTTTTCTCACTCTTTCCGCATAGACCGCCAGCGTTTGCTTCAATACGTCTAAGGTCACCGGCTTGGACAGACAGCTATCCATACCTGATTCCAGACAACGCTGCTTCTCTTCGGCAAGCGCGTTTGCCGTTACCCCCACAACAGGCAGCGTCAACCCTAGCTGGCGGATACGCTGCGTCAGGCGATAACCATCCATGTTTGGCATGTTGACGTCACTCAGCACGATATCGATATGGTTTTTGCTGAGTACATTGAGCGCATCCACACCGTCATTCGCCGTTTTACACTGATATCCCAACGATCCCAGCTGATCGGCCAGTAAGCGCCGGTTGATAGGGTGATCGTCAACAACCAGGATCATCATGTCATCGTTCGTCGCACCGGCTTTATCCGGGGCAGGCAGCGCCGTGGAGAGATCTTCACTCCCCAGCTCTACACTGTAGATATGCGCCAACAGCGCAGGCAGTTCGTGCGGTGACGCAACGCTGTGTACCCATTCTCCAGGCTCTCTTTCCAGCGGAATGCCAATATGGCGGCGGCAGAAAATTACCGCTGCTCGTCCCTGCCAGGCCTGTTCCAGCACATCGTCGGCCACCAGCAGGTCATCCGCATCGGGCTGTTGTCCCTCATATCTCAGCACCGTCATCCCGTTACGCGTCAGGCTGGATTCGAGAAATTGGTACAGTGACGCATTACGTACTGCCAGCCAGCAACGTGTGCCTGCAAATCCTTCAACACCCTTTTTCAGCGGATACTGTGCGCCATAAAGCGGAATACGCAGCGTAAACTGACTCCCCATTCCCGGCTCGGAATCGACGGAAATATCTCCATCCATCATGCTGATCAATTTTTCACAAATCGCCAAACCGAGTCCCGTTCCCTGGAAATTACGCTGTACGCCAGTCCCCACCTGGAAGAAAGGATCGAACAACCGAACCACCTCTTTGGCAGGGATCCCTACACCGGTATCACGCACTCGAATGCTCAGGTAGTCGCCGCTGCACTGCACGTGCAGCACAATACAACCGGTATCGGTAAACTTGATTGCGTTACTCAGCAGATTAGAAATCACCTGTTGTAAACGCATCGGATCGCCATTCAGCGCCACGGGCACATCCGGGTCGATAAAGCAGTACAACCCCAACTGCTTGCGGACCACCAGCGGCAAATAGTTAGCCGTAATATGGTTCATGACTTCACGCGGTGAAAACTCTCGCGGCTCAATCTTCAGCTGTTCAGATTCAATTTTTGAGAAGTCGAGAATATCGCTGATAATTTTCAGCAGCAGGCTGGAAGAGTTATTCATCGCCGTTACCAGACGATCCACCCCACTCGGTAACTCTTTGGTTTGCAACAAATCAAGGTTACCGATAATGCCATATAGCGGTGTACGTAGCTCATGGCTCACCGTCGCAAGGAACATCGATTTGGACTGGCTAGCCTGTTCCGCCGCCTGCGCCATCTCCTGCAACGACTCTTCCATTTTAACGCGCGCACTGACATCAACCAGGACACAAATTGCCACGTTTTCATTGCGATAGCGCGAGTGCACAAAGCTGATTTGCAGATTGGTATTGTTGCTGGTCAGTACATCAACAAAATTGACCTGTTGGCCGCAAATAATTTGCGTTAACCGCTGACGGTCTTCATGCGTCAGCATATTCAGATAGGTGTGCGCCAGTTCGTTACTCAGGATGTTAATCCCATCCATCGTGCGCAGAATACAAATACCCACCGGCGCAGAAGCTACGATTTTACGGTTAAACTGCTCATGTTCTTCCAGCCGCTGAGCATCGCTTTCCGCTGGAATAAAAATGCGCCGTTCATACATGCGCGTGAGCATAAACAATGCCGCGCCAACCAGCACGTTCAACAAGATAGCGTTCAGGATCATCATGCGGATCCGCTCCAGCACCAGATCGACCGGAACGGAATAAACGATGCTCAGGGAGGACGGAGGCAGATTCTTCTTCAATACCAGCTCGCGGAAACCCGGCGTGTAACCAAACCAGGAGCGTTCCTGCATCCAGTGGGGCTCAGCCTTAATATTCCCTTCAGGGCCAGTGAGCGAAATCAGCGCATGCCCATTTTCGTCGAGGATGGTCACGCCCATCGGTAAACTGCCCGGCGTGAAGAAATTCTCCATACGAATAGGCTGCTCTACGCCCAACAGCGCCTGGAGGCGATTGGCGAGGTAAACCGGCGTCAGCGCATAGAAATACCCTACTCCCGGACGCGGCCCCTGGCTGAT
Organism: Citrobacter sp. Cpo148; assembly: GCF_030332375.1. Taxonomy (NCBI): domain Bacteria; kingdom Pseudomonadati; phylum Pseudomonadota; class Gammaproteobacteria; order Enterobacterales; family Enterobacteriaceae; genus Citrobacter; species Citrobacter sp. Cpo148. The sequence continues at coordinate 126,253 of NZ_JAOWHY010000034.1, read as the reverse complement.
CCAGAACAAGTTGTTGCCGTTTTCATCTTGCGTAGCATTGCGATACTTAATAATGCGCTCATGCAACGCCTTCAGGGCCTCGTCACGTTCGACAGGCATATCACGCAAGCCGAAATTGGCCATACAGAGGTTGTCGCTGCCAATCAGGAACACTCGATTTAAATCATAGGCGGCGGAAAAGTTGTCGCGCCAGTAGCGCATAAACCATGCCAGTGATTCCAGAGAACCTCGCCAGGCGTTGCCCATGACAGAACAGTCGGAGTCGGCAAACAGCGGCTCAAAATTAGGCACGACGGTTTTATCATCTCGCGCCCGCAGCGACATCACGCCGTTTTCCGCCGTTAAGCGATTCTCGGCAATATATTTCAGCTCTTTAATGACATCAGATGTGCGCTGAATGTAGCGCTGGGCCTGATCGGAGCTGAGATTAAGCTCCTGATGGATCTCAGACTCTCGCTGATGCAGCGCATTCACAATGTAGAACACGGAGGCGAACGCAATCAGACACCAGATAACGAGCGCCAACGCTCTGAACAGGTAGCGTGAAACTTTTAGGGTTGAATGAACGGAAGCAAGGTATTTCAAAGGGGCGAAGCTCCGCCTCAGGGCATTAATAGAGTGTGGTTAAGGTAGCGGTAAATGTCTTTTGTCGCAATGCCATTAAAAAAAGGGCCGGATTTCTCCGGCCCTTTTTATAGCGTCTTAATTACTCGTCAGCGTCATCCGCTGCTGCATCATCATCGCTTTCCGCTTCAGGTGCGATATCCTCGTCACCTTCAGCTGCGCTTCCGTCGATGGAATCGAGCTCTTCATCATCAACCGGTTCAGCAACGCGTTGCAGACCCACGACGTTTTCGTCTTCCGCAGTACGGATAAGGATCACACCCTGGGTATTACGCCCTACCACGCTGATTTCCGACACGCGAGTACGTACCAGCGTACCTGCGTCGGTGATCATCATGATCTGGTCGGTATCTTCAACCTGCACTGCGCCAACAACGGAACCGTTGCGCTCGGTAACCTTGATGGAGATAACGCCCTGGGTCGCACGAGACTTGGTCGGATACTCTTCCGCCGCCGTACGTTTACCGTAACCGTTCTGAGTAACGGTCAGGATCGCACCTTCACCGCGCGGAACGATCAGCGATACCACGCTATCTTTTTCCGCCAGCTTGATACCGCGTACACCTGTCGCGGTACGACCCATTGCACGGACAGCATCTTCTTTAAAGCGCACCACTTTACCTGCCGCAGAGAACAACATGACTTCGTCACTGCCGGATGTCAGATCTACACCAATCAGTTCGTCGCCTTCGTTCAGGTTAACCGCAATAATACCGGCAGAACGTGGACGGCTGAACTCGGTCAGCGCCGTTTTCTTCACGGTACCGCTGGCGGTTGCCATGAAGACGTTCACGCCCTCTTCGTACTCACGTACTGGCAGAATTGCGGTAATACGTTCGTTAGCTTCCAGTGGCAGCAGGTTGACGATTGGACGTCCACGTGCGCCGCGGCTTGCTTCCGGCAACTGATAGACCTTCATCCAGTACAAACGACCACGGCTGGAGAAGCAGAGGATCGTGTCATGGGTGTTGGCCACCAGCAGGCGGTCAATAAAGTCTTCTTCTTTAATGCGCGCTGCTGATTTACCTTTACCGCCACGACGCTGCGCTTCGTAATCGGTTAACGGCTGATATTTCACGTAGCCCTGATGAGACAAGGTTACGACAACATCTTCCTGGCTAATCAGATCTTCGATGTTGATGTCAGCGCTGTTCGCGGTGATTTCGGTACGACGAGCGTCACCGAACTGTTCACGAATCAGCTCCATCTCTTCACGGATAACTTCCATCAGACGATCGGCGCTGCCCAGAATGTGTAGCAGTTCAGCGATCTGTTCCAGCAGCTCTTTGTATTCGTCGAGCAGTTTTTCGTGCTCAAGGCCGGTCAGTTTCTGCAAACGCAGATCCAGAATAGCCTGGGCCTGCTGTTCAGTCAGATAGTACTGACCGTCACGCACGCCAAATTCCGGCTCCAGCCATTCAGGACGCGCGGCGTCATCACCGGCACGTTCCAGCATGGCGGAAACGTTGCCCAGTTCCCACGAACGCGCAACCAGCGCAGCTTTCGCTTCAGCCGGGGTCGGCGCGCGGCGGATCAGTTCGATGATCGGATCGATGTTCGCCAGCGCAATCGCCAGCGCTTCAAGGATGTGCGCACGGTCGCGGGCTTTACGCAGTTCAAAGATAGTACGACGGGTAACGACTTCACGGCGGTGACGTACGAACGCGGCAATAATATCTTTCAGGTTCATGATCTTCGGCTGGCCATGGTGCAACGCAACCATGTTGATACCGAAGGAAACCTGCAGTTGGGTCTGGGAATAGAGATTGTTCAGAACCACTTCCCCGACCGCATCGCGTTTCACTTCAATCACGATGCGCATACCGTCTTTGTCAGACTCGTCACGCAGCGCGCTGATGCCTTCAACGCGTTTGTCTTTTACCAGCTCGGCGATTTTCTCAATCAGGCGCGCTTTGTTTACCTGATACGGAATTTCGTGAACGATGATGGTTTCACGACCCGTTTTGGCATCCGCTTCGACTTCCGCGCGTGCGCGAATGTACACTTTGCCACGACCGGTACGGTAGGCTTCTTCGATACCACGACGACCGTTGATGATCGCGGCAGTCGGGAAGTCCGGACCCGGAATATGTTCCATCAGCCCTTCAATGCTGATGTCTTCATCGTCAATATATGCCAGACAGCCGTTGATCACTTCGGTCAGGTTGTGCGGCGGAATGTTGGTCGCCATACCTACCGCGATACCGGACGAACCGTTCACCAGCAGGTTAGGAATTTTGGTCGGCATGACGTCAGGAATTTGTTCGGTGCCGTCATAGTTGTCGACGAAATCAACCGTTTCTTTTTCCAGGTCAGCCATCAGCTCATGGGCGATTTTCGACATACGGATTTCCGTATAACGCATCGCCGCTGCGGAGTCGCCATCGACAGAACCAAAGTTACCCTGACCATCTACCAGCATGTAGCGCAAGGAGAATGGCTGCGCCATACGAACAATGGTGTCGTAAACGGCGGTATCACCATGAGGGTGGTATTTACCGATTACGTCACCAACGACACGGGCAGATTTTTTATAGGCTTTATTCCAGTCGTTGCCCAATACGTTCATGGCGTAAAGTACGCGACGGTGAACCGGTTTCAGGCCATCTCGGACGTCCGGCAGCGCACGGCCAACAATGACCGACATCGCATAATCCAGATAGGAGCTCTTCAGCTCTTCCTCAATGTTGACCGGTGTAATTTCTCTCGCAAGGTCGCTCATCTAACCGCTATCCCTCTACTGTATCCCGGATTCAAAGGTCGCAAATTATAACACATCCGTGCAGATTCAGGTAAATGGATTCCCCCTGACAGAGGCTTTATTCATCCCGTCAGGCTGATATACTCATTTGCATCGCAAATTTAGGAGTAGAAGCCCCAATGAATGCCGAAAAACCTCCGGTAGCTCACAACGTTGACCATGAAGAAATTGCCAAGTTTGAAGCAGTCGCGTCACGCTGGTGGGATCTTGAGGGTGAATTTAAGCCGCTGCACCGCATTAACCCACTGCGTCTGGGCTATATTACTGAGCGCTCAGGCGGCCTGTTTGGTAAAAAGGTACTCGACGTCGGATGCGGCGGCGGTATTCTGGCGGAGAGCATGGCGCGCGAAGGTGCTACCGTCACCGGACTGGACATGGGTTTTGAACCGCTGCAGGTAGCAAAACTGCATGCACTGGAAAGCGGTATCCAGGTAGAGTACGTACAAGAAACCGTCGAAGAGCATGCGGAAAAGCATGCACATCAGTATGACGTTGTCACCTGTATGGAAATGCTGGAGCACGTGCCAGACCCACAGTCAGTGGTCAGAGCTTGCGCCAGGCTGGTCAAACCGGGTGGCGAAGTATTTTTCTCCACGCTTAACCGCAACGGCAAATCCTGGCTGATGGCGGTGGTCGGAGCGGAATATATTCTGCGCATGGTGCCGAAAGGCACGCACGATGTGAAAAAATTTATTAAGCCTGCTGAATTATTAGAGTGGGTTGACCAGACCGTACTGAAAGAGCGCCATATGACCGGCCTGCATTACAACCCCATCACCAACACCTTCAAACTTGGCCCGGGCGTTGATGTGAACTATATGGTACATACCACCGCCAAGGTTGATTAACCGCTCCTGTAGGCCGGATAAAGCGTGCAACGCCGCCATCCGGCATGCTTACTGGAACCATGCCTGATGACGTTTCGCTTATCAGGCCTACAAATCCTGTGCCAGATCATAAGAACTTTCCTTGCCTTAGATGAAGAAATCAGCACTCGATCAAATTTTCTATTTTTTTTCTCAATTATTGACATCCCCGCCAGGCCTTATAAGACGCGCACTTAGCGATTATCACCCTTTTGCAACCTCAATTTAACCTCAAAATCAACTCTTGTGCTGAAAAGAATCCCTACTAGAATACTCACCATATAGCGTCTATTTTATCAAACAACCCCTACATATAGTATTTATCCACAGACTTAGTCACAACATGACTCTGTGGATAATATGGGGGATATTTTTTCTTTCACGGACAGGTAAAAAACCACATGAATCAGAGTCTGCTGGTGACAAAGCGTGATGGTAGTACAGAGCGCATCAATCTCGACAAAATCCACCGAGTTCTGGATTGGGCGGCAGAAGGACTGAATAACGTATCGATTTCTCAGGTCGAGCTGCGCTCCCACATTCAGTTTTATGACGGAATCAAGACCTCCGACATCCATGAAACAATCATCAAAGCAGCCGCCGACCTGATCTCCCGCGAAGCGCCGGATTATCAGTATCTGGCTGCCCGTCTGGCGATTTTCCACCTGCGTAAAAAAGCGTACGGTGAGTTTGAACCGCCAAAGCTGTTCGACCATGTCGTGAAAATGGTTGAAATGGGCAAATACGACAATCATCTGCTGGAAGACTACACGGAAGAAGAGTTCAAGCAGATGGACTCGTTCATCGTACACGACCGTGATATGACCTTCTCCTACGCTGCGGTGAAGCAGTTGGAAGGTAAATATTTGGTGCAAAACCGTGTTACCGGTGAGATCTATGAAAGCGCACAGTTCCTCTACATTCTGGTAGCGGCTTGCCTGTTCTCTAACTATCCGCGTGAAACACGTCTGCAATATGTAAAACGTTTCTACGACGCCGTTTCTACGTTCAAAATCTCGCTGCCGACGCCAATTATGTCCGGCGTGCGTACCCCAACGCGTCAGTTCAGCTCCTGCGTACTAATCGAGTGCGGCGACAGCCTGGACTCCATCAACGCAACCTCCAGCGCAATTGTGAAATACGTTTCTCAGCGTGCCGGTATCGGCATTAACGCTGGTCGCATCCGTGCGCTGGGTAGCCCGATTCGCGGCGGTGAAGCGTTCCACACCGGCTGTATTCCGTTCTACAAGCATTTCCAGACTGCGGTGAAATCCTGCTCTCAAGGTGGCGTACGCGGTGGTGCAGCCACGCTGTTCTACCCAATGTGGCACCTGGAAGTTGAAAGCCTGCTGGTCCTGAAAAACAACCGTGGCGTCGAAGGTAACCGCGTTCGTCACATGGACTACGGCGTACAGATCAACAAGCTGATGTACACCCGCCTGCTGAAAGGCGGTGACATCACCCTGTTTAGCCCGTCTGACGTCCCGGGTCTGTATGACGCGTTCTTCGCCGATCAGGATGAGTTCGAGCGTCTGTACACCCAATATGAAAACGACGACAGCATCCGCAAACAGCGCGTGAAAGCAGTTGAGCTGTTCTCACTGATGATGCAGGAACGTGCCTCGACCGGTCGTATCTACATTCAGAACGTTGACCACTGCAACACCCATAGCCCGTTTGATCCGGTTGTCGCGCCGGTACGCCAGTCCAACCTGTGCCTGGAAATTGCCCTGCCGACCAAACCGCTGACCGACGTTAACGATGAAAACGGCGAAATTGCACTGTGTACGCTGTCCGCATTTAACCTGGGCGCTATCGAAAGCCTGGACGAACTGGAAGAGCTGGCTGTACTGGCTGTACGTGCGCTGGATGCGCTGCTCGATTACCAGGATTATCCGATTCCGGCCGCCAAGCGCGGTGCGATGGGTCGTCGTACGCTGGGTATTGGCGTGATCAACTACGCTTACTGGCTGGCGAAAAACGGTAAACGCTACTCTGACGGCAGCGCCAATAACCTGACTCACAAAACCTTTGAAGCGATTCAATATTACCTGTTGAAGGCTTCTAACGAGCTGGCAAAAGAGCAAGGCGCATGCCCATGGTTTAACGAAACCACCTATGCGAAAGGTATTCTGCCGATTGATACCTATAAAAAAGATCTTGATGCTATCGCTAACGAACCGCTGCATATGGACTGGGAACAGCTGCGTGAATCTATCAAGACTTACGGCCTGCGTAACTCCACGCTGTCAGCCCTGATGCCGTCCGAGACCTCTTCACAGATCTCCAACGCCACCAACGGTATTGAACCACCACGCGGTTACGTGAGCATCAAAGCGTCGAAAGATGGGATTCTGCGTCAGGTCGTGCCGGACTACGAACACCTGCACGACGCATACGAACTGCTGTGGGAAATGCCAAACAACGACGGCTATCTGCAGCTGGTAGGCATCATGCAGAAATTTATCGATCAGTCGATTTCCGCCAACACCAACTACGATCCGTCGCGCTTCCCGTCCGGAAAAGTACCGATGCAGCAGTTGCTGAAAGACCTGCTCACCGCCTACAAATTTGGTGTCAAAACGCTGTATTATCAGAACACCCGTGACGGTGCGGAAGACTCTCAGGACGATCTGGTACCGTCCATTCAGGACGATGGCTGCGAAAGCGGCGCATGTAAGATTTAATCTTTTGCCGGGTGGCGTAACGCTTACCCGGCCTACAAATTAATTCGCGGTATTGTAGGCCGGATAAGCAAAGCGCATCCGGCAGTACATTCCAGACAGGATTCACATCAATGGCATACACCACTTTTTCACAGACGAAAAATGATCAGCTTCTGGAACCGATGTTCTTCGGCCAGCCGGTGAACGTCGCCCGCTACGATCAGCAAAAATATGACATCTTTGAAAAACTGATCGAAAAGCAGCTCTCTTTCTTCTGGCGTCCGGAAGAAGTCGATGTTTCTCGCGATCGTATCGACTTCCAGGCATTGCCGGAACATGAAAAACATATCTTCATCAGCAACCTGAAGTATCAGACGCTGCTGGACTCCATTCAGGGACGTAGTCCTAACGTCGCGCTGCTGCCGTTAATCTCGATCCCTGAACTGGAAACCTGGGTGGAAACGTGGGCGTTTTCTGAAACGATCCACTCCCGCTCTTACACCCACATCATCCGTAATATTGTTAACGATCCGGCGGTGGTGTTTGACGATATCGTCACCAACGAGCAAATCCAGAAACGCGCAGAAGGCATCTCCAGCTACTACGACGAATTGATCGAGATGACCAGCTACTGGCATTTGCTCGGTGAAGGTACGCATACCGTTAATGGTAAAACGGTTGTCGTAAACCTGCGTGAGCTGAAGAAGAAGCTGTATCTGTGCCTGATGAGCGTGAACGCGCTGGAAGCGATCCGCTTTTATGTCAGCTTCGCCTGCTCTTTCGCCTTCGCCGAACGTGAACTGATGGAAGGCAACGCGAAAATTATTCGTCTGATCGCCCGCGACGAAGCCCTGCACCTGACCGGTACTCAGCATATGCTGAACCTGCTGCGCAGCGGCGTGGACGATCCGGAGATGGCGGAAATTGCCGAAGAGTGCAAACAAGAGTGCTACGACCTGTTCGTACAGGCCGCGCTGCAGGAAAAAGAGTGGGCGGACTATCTGTTCCGTGATGGCTCAATGATTGGCCTGAACAAAGACATTCTGTGCCAGTACGTTGAGTACATCACCAACATCCGTATGCAGGCTGTTGGACTCGATCTGCCATTCCAGACACGTTCTAACCCGATCCCTTGGATCAATACCTGGCTGGTGTCTGACAACGTCCAGGTTGCGCCGCAAGAAGTGGAAGTCAGCTCTTATCTGGTCGGCCAGATCGATGCCGAAGTCGATACTGACGATCTGAGTAACTTCCAGCTCTGATGGGCCGCGTGACTCTGCGCATCTCTGGCACGCAGTTGCTGTGCCAGGATGAACACCCTTCCCTGCTTGCCGCGCTCGAGTCGCACGATGTTGAAGTCGAATATCAGTGTCGTGAAGGCTACTGCGGCTCCTGCCGTACCCGCCTGGTGGCGGGACAGGTTGACTGGATTGCAGAACCGCTGGCCTTCATTCAGCCCGGTGAAATATTACCGTGCTGTTGCCGGGCAAAAGGCGATATTGAAATAGAGTTATAGTGTTTAGTGAACTTCATGCGCGGAGACCAGTACCACGTCTCCGCGTTTTTTCATCTGCATGATATACAGCGCCCCGGCCAGTACCACCAGCAGCGCACCCACCAGATAAATCGCCCGATATCCCACACCCTCGACCATCATCCCCATGATAAACGCGCCGATTGCCATTCCTGCATCCATCGCATTGAAAAACAGCGAATTGGCGATACCAATTTTATGGGGTTCCACCGAACTAATAATTTGTGTCTGAAATACGGGTGTGACCGAACCATAACCGATGCCAATTAATCCACCGGAAATAATCATCATAATGCTGCCGTTAGTATAGCCAAGCGCCACCAGCCCGACGGTGAAAGCCAGCAAACACGGATAGACCACGTATTTCGGCCCTTTTTTATCACAAACATTGCCGGTAAAGGTTCGACAGATCATCAGGCAAATGGCATAACACAACAGGAAATTACTGGCGGCGGCCATCAGATCGAGCTCGCGCGCATACAGTGCGAGAAAAGCGGAAACGCCCGCGTAGGAAAAGGTCATGAAAAACGTCACCATCGCGAAAGGCAGTGCGGCGCGATCAAACATAGCAGCAAATCCCAGCTTCGGTTTTGAGCCGTCAGCATGACGGATAACCGGCGGTACGGCGACAATCAATGACAGGATAATACCCAGTACGGCAACCGCGCTACACAGCCAGAATGCAGTGGTAAAAGCTTCCCAGCGAGCCATGTTCAGCCCTACCCACGGCCCCACAACCATTGCCAGTCCCATGGCTAACGAGAAAAAACTGATGCCCTCCCCACGTCGGGAGGCCGGTATCAACCGCGCGGAAATCGTTCCTTTTACCGTGGTAATAACGCCAAACGTTACACCATGAAGCACCCGAATCAACAGCAGTGATTCAATTGAGTGGCAAAAAGGATACAGCGCAGTGACCACCAAAAAGGCCAGAGAAGAGAGCACCAGAATTGTTTTATTCGAATATTTTCCTACCCATTGTCCCGCAAACGGGCGCACAACAATGGCGGCCCCCAAAAAGAAGGTGACTAATAATCCGGCCTTATCTGGAGTGGCATGCAGGCGATCCGAAATATAGATCGGTAACAGCGTGAGCAGGACATAAAAAACAAAAAATATAATAAAGCTGATTATCGTTATTGCCCAAAAATCTTTCGTCCACAGTTTTTCTTTCATATTCGACAACCTGTCCAGACGGCGCACGCAGGCAACGCTCAGCTCAACTGAACTACGGACAGGTGCGTCGAAGTGTGATTTTACGGTAGACCGCAAGTATAAACAGGTCCATTATATTAGAGAAATTAATCGTTTTAATATTGTTGATTAGAAGGAACTAATGACATTAACCCAGATCCACGCCCTGCTTGCCGTACTTGAGTACGGTGGTTTTACCGAAGCCAGCAAGCGGCTGTACATGACCCAATCCGCCGTTAGCCAGGCAATTTCAGCGCTAGAGGAAGAGCTAGGGGTTGATATTCTTATCCGCGAACGCCGCAAAGACATTCAACTTAGTCCGGCCGGGAGTCGGATCGTTTCACACCTGCGGACGATCGTGTCTGAAACCAACGCGGTGAAAGAGATTGCCGAGCAAGAGCGACAAAACCCGGCCAGAACCCTGCGTATCGGCTGCTTTCCCAGCGCCTGTGCCTGTATTTTGCCCGGCATCATCCACCACTTCGAACAGCATCACCCGCACATCAAAATTATCCCTTATGAAGAAAACAGCACGGCAATCGTTGATTCCCTGCGCAGTGGGGACATCGATGCGGGATTTGTGCATTTCCCGGTAAATGGCATGTACTGCGTACCGGTGTATCGCGACAAATTTACCGTTGTAGTTCCTGAAAGCCATCCGCTGGCGGCCAATAGCACAATTTCAGTGGAACAACTGGTTGGAGAACCGCTCATTATCAGCAAAGGTCGCTATGAATTAAGCATCATGACGCTATTTAAAGAGAAGGGAATTGAACCGGTCATTAAATACGAGTTTAACCATCCGGATACCGCGATGAGCTTTATTCGTCAGGGGCTGGGTATAGCGTTATTACCGGAATTAACGCTGAAGGCGGTTGGTGGGAAAGTACGCTCAGTCGCGCTGGAACCGACGTTCTATCGACAGATATCCTTACTGGCAAAAGAGCCGCCGGTGGACGGCAGCCCTTTATTTCTCCTGCAGGCATGTATGGAAACGTTGACAGCAGACGGCCTTATCTAGCAGTTAAAACGTTTCATCCATTTAGGCCTGTGACCGGAGGTGCATCACAGGCCTTACGCCATCACTCTTTATTCAAGAATTTCACTGCTTTGTCGGGGAAGTCGGTGAACAGCCCGTCAACGTCCGCCTTGTTATAAAGAATGTCATACAGCTGGTTTACGTCAGTGGTGTAATCCGGCAGTTGATCGGCGCGAACGGTATAAGGATGCACCACCATCTTATTCTGATGTGCGTCCTGCACCATGCCAGTTAACGAGATATTGCCCTTCTTCGACTTCTCATCAATCAGCATGTGGTAGTCCGGCCCAATGCCGTCCGCATACTGCGCAACCTGCTTCATGGCACCCGGCTTAAACATCCAGTCGTAGTTGTAATTAACCCAACTACCGTCCGGCTTTTTCTCCTGAGTTTCATTCCAGTCGGTGTACGCAATCAACTGTACCAGATTGAGATCCATCCCCATCTTCGGTTCCAGTTCATTTTTAATGCGCTTCAACTCTGCAACATCAAAACACTGTAGATAGACCTTGTCGTTCTTGTCGGTATACCCGTACTTTTTCAGCACTTCCAGCGTCTTAGCCGCAATGTCCTTCCCTTCCTGGTGATGGAACCACGGCGCTTTCATTTCCGGGTAAATACCGATGTTTTTACCGGTGGAATGATTTAATCCCTGAACAAACTCAATCTCTTCTTCGAACGTGTGCACGCGGAAATCAGATTTACCCATCGGGAAGCGCCCTGGGTAGGTCTGGACCTTTTTGCCATTTTCGATATCGAAGCCTTCGGTAAATTTCAGCGATTTAATTTCATCCAGCGTAAAGTCGATAGCGTAGTAACGCCCGTCTTTACGCGCCCGATCCGGGAAACGCTCGGCAACATCGGTGACGCGGTCAAGATAGTGGTCATGCAGGACGACCAGATGGTCATCCTTGGTCATAACCAAATCCTGCTCCAGATAATCCGCCCCCTGGGCATAGGCCATCGCCTTTGCTGGCAGCGTATGCTCCGGCAGATAACCGCTGGCGCCACGATGCGCAATCACGATTTTATCTGCGGCAACAGCTGCACTGCTGACTACCATACCTGCGAGCATCAGCGCCACGCTGAGACTTTTCAATGTGGTTTTCATCTATTAGCCCCCGTTACGCTTCAGTTCCATCTCTTCGTGATGGCGTTTTTCGCCAATCATGACGACTACCAGCAGAATAACCGCCAGCACGCTACCGCCAATCATTACCATAAAGCCGCCGTCCCAACCGAAGAAGTCAACGGTGTAGCCAACAATGGCGCTCGCGGCCACAGAACCGCCGAGATAACCGAACAGACCGGTAAAGCCAGCCGCCGTTCCCGCCGCTTTTTTCGGTGCCAGTTCCAGCGCGTGCAGACCAATCAACATTACCGGACCGTAGATCAGGAAGCCGATGATGATCATACAAGCCATATCCACGTTCGGGTTGCCTGCCGGGTTCATCCAGTAAACGATGGTCGCAATAGTTACCAGCGTCATAAAGAACACGCCGGTCGCGCCACGGTTACCACGGAAGACTTTATCCGACATCCAGCCGCACAGCAGCGTGCCTGGAATACCCGCATACTCATACAGGAAGTAGGCCCAGGATGATTTGTCCAGTGCGAAATGCTTCACTTCTTTCAGGTAGGTTGGTGACCAGTCCAGGATGCCGTAGCGCAGCAGATAAACAAACACGTTGGCGATAGCGATGTACCACAACAGTTTGTTCGGCAGTACGTACTGCATGAAGATCTGCTTCGCAGTCAGCTCTTCTTCCGCTTTCTCGGTGTAATCGTCCGGATAGTCGTTCTTATACTCTTCGATAGGCGGCAGACCACAGGACTGCGGTGTATCACGCATCAGGGCAAAAGCAATCAGCGCGACGACGATCGCACCGAAAGCAGGCATATACAGCGCCGCTTTCCAGTCATTGAACCAGGCCATACCCAGCAGGAACAACAGCGGAGGCAGACCGCCACCCACGTTATGCGCACAGTTCCAGACGGAAACAATGCCTCCACGCTCTTTCTGCGACCACCAGTGCACCATGGTACGGCCACACGGCGGCCAGCCCATCCCCTGGAACCATCCGCAGAGGAACAGCAGCACAAACATAATAGCAATGCTTGATGTCGCCCACGGCACAAAGCCCATGAACAACATCACAGCGGCGGCCAGTATCAGACCGGCTGGCAGGAAAACGCGCGGATTCGAGCGATCCGAAATGGACCCCATGATGAATTTCGAAAATCCGTAAGCAATGGAGATACCGGACAACGCAAAACCCAGATCGCCACGCGAGAAACCTTGTTCAACCAGATACGGCATCGCAAGGGCAAAGTTCTTACGTACCAGATAGTACGCGGCATAACCAAAGAAAATCCCCAGAAAAATCTGCCAACGTAATCGACGATATGTCGGGTCGATCTCCGCTGCAGGTAAACGCGCCGTGTGTGACGCTGGTTTAAAAATGCTCAACATAGTGTAGCCTCCGTGGCCGTCTTTCATTCGAAGTAAACACTGCAGTTCGTCATTACTACCCTACCGCTCCCAGTGTGGCCGCGATGTTAAGGAAAGATACATAACAAAAATGTGAAACGCAGCACATATTGTTACAGATTTATGACAAATGTTCATAAAGGCGCACGAAATCACGTTTCATTTTCGAATAATGAGCGATTATGCGCGAAATCAAACAATCCATGTTTTTTATGTGGCTAAATGATAAAAAACGAACTGTGAGGAAAAACAATGAAAACTCGCGACTCGCAAACAAGTGACGTGATTATCATTGGTGGAGGAGCAACAGGTGCAGGGATCGCACGTGACTGTGCGCTGCGCGGGTTGCGCGTCATCTTAGTGGAACGCCACGATATCGCCACAGGTGCGACCGGACGCAACCACGGCCTGCTGCACAGCGGTGCACGCTACGCCGTCACCGACGCTGAATCTGCCCGTGAGTGCATCAGCGAAAACCAAATTCTGAAACGTATCGCCCGTCATTGCGTTGAGCCAACGGACGGTCTGTTTATTACTCTGCCGGAGGATGAGCTTTCCTTCCAGGCCACCTTTATTCGCGCCTGTGAAGAGGCAGGGATTCGCGCAGAAGCGATTGACCCTCAGCAGGCACGTATTATCGAACCTTCTGTGAATCCACAGCTGATTGGTGCAGTAAAAGTACCAGACGGCACGGTCGATCCTTTCCGCTTAACAGCAGCTAACATGCTGGATGCGCGTGAGCATGGCGCGGTTATCTTAACGGCGCATGAAGTGACGGGACTGATCCGCGAAGGCGCAACGGTTTGCGGCGTTAACGTGCGCAATCATCTGACAGGCGAAATGCAGTCCCTGCATGCACCGGTTGTCGTCAACGCCGCTGGGATCTGGGGTCAACACATTGCGGAATATGCCGATCTGAGCATCCGTATGTTCCCGGCCAAAGGTTCGTTGCTGATTATGGATCATCGCATTAACCAGCATGTCATTAACCGCTGCCGTAAGCCCTCTGACGCCGATATTCTGGTGCCTGGCGATACTATTTCACTGATCGGTACCACCTCACAGCACATTGATTACGACGATATCGACAGCAACCGCGTCACCGCAGAAGAGGTCGATATTCTGCTGCGTGAAGGCGAGAAGTTGGCGCCGATTATGGCGAAAACGCGCATTTTACGCGCCTACTCCGGCGTACGCCCGCTGGTGGCCAGCGACGACGACCCAAGCGGTCGTAACGTCAGCCGTGGGATTGTACTGTTCGATCACGCTGAACGTGACGGACTGGAAGGGTTTATCACCATTACCGGCGGCAAACTGATGACCTACCGCCTGATGGCGGAATGGGCCACCGATGCCGTTTGCCGTAAGCTGGGCAATACCCAGCCTTGCACAACGGCAGACACCGCGCTGCCTGGCTCACAGGAATCTACCGAGCATACGCTTAAACGCGTGATCTCATTGCCAGCGCCACTACGCGGCTCGGCGGTCTACCGTCACGGCGATCGCACCCCTGCGTGGCTTAGCGAAGGCCGCCAGCACCGCAGTCTGGTCTGTGAATGCGAAGCAGTCACCGCAGGCGAAGTGCAATACGCCGTCGAGAATTTAACCGTCAACAGCCTGCTCGATTTGCGTCGCCGTACCCGTGTTGGAATGGGGACCTGCCAGGGCGAATTGTGTGCCTGTCGCGCCGCAGGTTTGCTGCAACGTTTCAATGTCACTACCGCAGCGCAGTCCATTACCCAGCTTTCCGACTTCCTCAACGAACGCTGGAAAGGCGTGCAGCCTATCGCCTGGGGAGATGCGCTGCGCGAAAGCGAATTCACGCGCTGGGTTTATCAAGGGTTGTGTGGTCTGGAAAAGGAGCACCAGGATGAAATTTGATACCGTCATTATCGGCGGCGGCCTCGCCGGACTGCTATGTGGCCTGCAACTGCAAAAAAGCGGACTGCGCTGCACGATTGTTACCCGCGGCCAAAGCGCCCTGCATTTTTCCTCCGGCTCACTGGATTTGCTCAGCAGCTTACCCGATGGTCAGCCGGTGACGGATATAGAAGCGGGTTTGAATGCGCTGCGCACTCAGGCACCCGCACATCCGTATAGCACCATCGGAACGCAGAACGTTCTGGAACTGGCCCAACAGGCGCAAAATTTACTGGAAGAATGCGGAACGCATTTGCAGGGCAAAGTGCATCAGGCACATCAACGTGTTACCCCGCTGGGCACCCTGCGCTCAACCTGGTTAAGTTCCCCGGAAGTGCCGGTCTGGCCGCTGTCCGCGCAGCGTATCTGCGTTGTAGGGATTAGCGGGTTACTGGATTTTCAGGCGCATCTCGCCGCGGCGTCATTACGCCAACGCAATCTCAGCGTCGAGACGGCAGAAATCGAGCTACCGGAGCTGGATGTCCTGCGTGATAACCCAACCGAGTTTCGTGCCGTTAATATTGCGCGCCTGCTGGATAACGAAGATAAATGGTCGCTGCTCTATGACGCATTGCTGCCAATGGCAAAAACCTGCGACATGATAATCATGCCGGCATGCTTTGGTCTGGCCGATGAGCGGCTCTGGCAGTGGCTTAACGAGCGCCTCCCCTGCTCGCTGACACTGTTACCGACCCTACCACCTTCGGTACTGGGCATGCGTTTGCACAACAAATTACAGCGCCAGTTTGTGCGCCAGGGCGGTGTGTGGATGCCGGGTGATGAAGTGAAAAAAATCACCTGTCAGGATGGCGTGGTCAGCGAAATCTGGACCCGAAATCATGCCGATATCCCCTTGCGGCCACGTTTCGCCGTGCTCGCCAGCGGCAGTTTCTTCAGCAGCGGGCTGGTCGCCACGCGTGAGGCAATCTACGAACCAATCCTGGGACTGGATGTACAGCAAACAGCTACCCGCGCCGAGTGGTATCAGCGTGATGTTTTCGATCCACAACCGTGGCAACAGTTTGGCGTGACTACCGATTCCGCATTACGCCCATCACTGGCGGGAAAAACGATAGAGAACATGTATGCCATTGGTTCCGTCCTCGGCGGATTCGACCCTATCTCCCAGGGTTGCGGAGGCGGCGTGTGCGCAGTTAGCGCCTTACATGCCGCGCATCATATTGCGAAACGTGCAGGAGGACAGCAATGAGCGACACACGTTTTGAAAGTTGTATCAAATGTACGGTGTGCACCACCGCCTGCCCGGTAAGTCGCGTCAATCCGAGCTACCCGGGCCCTAAGCAGGCCGGCCCGGACGGTGAACGCCTGCGCCTGAAAGATGGCGCGCTATATGACGACGCGCTGAAATACTGCATCAACTGTAAACGCTGCGAAGTGGCCTGTCCGTCAGACGTGAAAATCGGCGATATCATCCAGCGCGCGCGCGCCAAATACGACACGACGCGCCCATCGTTGCGTAACTTTGTCTTAAGTCATACCGATTTAATGGGCAGCGTATCCACCCCCTTCGCCCCTATAGTGAATACCGCCACCTCATTAAAACCGGTGCGTCAACTGCTGGATTACGCGTTAAAAATCGATCATCGCCGTACGCTGCCGAAGTACTCCTTTGGCACCTTCCGCCGCTGGTATCGCAGCGTTGCCGCACAGCAGGCGCAATACCAGGATCAGGTCGCCTTTTTCCACGGCTGTTTTGTGAATTACAACCATCCCCAGCTCGGCAAAGACCTGATCAAGGTGTTGAATGCAATGGGTACTGGTGTGCAACTGCTGAGTAAAGAGAAATGCTGCGGCGTACCGCTGATTGCCAACGGTTTTACCGATAAAGCGCGTAAGCAGGCTGTCAGCAACGTGGCCTCGCTCAGGGAGGCAATTGATGGCAAAGGCATTCCGGTGATCGCCACCTCATCAACCTGTACCTTTGCGCTACGTGATGAATATCCGGAAGTGCTGGATGTCGACAACTCAGGCCTGCGTGAACACATTGAACTGGCAACCCGCTGGCTATGGCGCAAGCTGGATGAAGGTAAAACGCTGCCGCTGAAAACGCTGCCGCTGAAGGTGGTCTATCACACGCCATGTCACATGGAGAAAATGGGCTGGACGCTCTATACGCTGGAGCTACTGCGACAAATTCCAGGGCTGGAGCTGACGGTGCTGGATTCTCAGTGTTGCGGGATTGCCGGGACTTACGGCTTTAAAAAGGAAAACTATCCGACTTCACAGTCTATTGGCGCACCGTTATTCCGCCAAATTGAAGAAAGCGGCGCTGATATCGTCGTCACCGACTGCGAAACCTGTAAATGGCAGATTGAGATGTCTACAAGCAAACGCTGCGAACATCCTATCACCCTGCTTGCCAAAGCGTTGGGTTAACTCTGTTGCCCGGTGGTGTTTGCTACCGGGCATTTTTGCGTAGCCCGTTCCGCTTAATTGAATACGTTGCAGTCGGATATATTTATCTCTGATTCATCCACGCAAAGAACCCATTTCCCGCATGCAGCGCATATTAAAAGTGGATACCGTCACGCCATCTTCTCTTTCTGGTGACGGACTACCATGGCTAAATCCACTACATCTACACCGCATGATGCCGTTTTTAAAAAGATAATGTCTTACCCTGAGATGGCTCGGGATTTTCTGGAGATACACCTTCCTATCGCATTACGTGAGATATGTGATTTACAAACGCTGAAGCTGGAGTCCACCAGTTTTATCGAACAAGATCTCCGCGCATACTACTCCGACGTAGTGTGGTCACTAAAAACCCGCGAAGGTCAGGGCTATATTTATTGTGTTATTGAACATCAGAGTACCGCGGTACCGCATATGGCATTTCGCCTGATGCGTTATGCCACCGCGGCGATGCAGCATCATCTTGATGCCGGGAATAAAACGCTGCCGCTGGTGATCCCCATGCTATTTTATCACGGTCAACAAAGTCCCTATCCCTGGTCGCTCAACTGGCTGGATGAATTTGATAATCCGCAACTGGCGCGACAACTGTATTCTGAGGCTTTTCCGCTGGTCGACATTACCGTAATACCTGACGATGAAATTGCGCAGCATCGCAGGGTTGCGCTGCTTGAATTGATGCAAAAACATATCCGCGATCGTGACTTAATGGGGTTAGTGGATCGACTGGTCTCGCTATTAGTTACAAGCACTGCTAATGACAGCCAGCTACAAACGCTATTTAATTACCTGATACGGTACGGCGACGTTTCTCGCGTCAGCGAGTTTATCCGCGAAGTTGCCGAACGATCCCCCCATCACAAGGAGAAGCTGATGACAATTGCAGAGAGACTCAGGCAGGAAGGCCACCAAAATGGACTGCAAGAAGGGATACAGCAAGGGTTAGAACAAGGAATGCAAAAAGGGTTAGAACAAGGGGTGCAAAAAGGTACGCAAGAAGAAGCCTTACGTATCGCTCACATAATGCTGGAACAAGGTATTGATCGTGATTTAGTTCAGTTAATTACCGGGCTATTGCCTGGCGATACCACCGCATGAGCCAGATTGGGAAGGCATTTAGCCTTCCCAATCAATAATTAAATCGTCAACGACTCAACCACTTCGATCCAGCCGTGTTCGCTAGCGATATCCTGATTGTTAAGCCAGCGGCGCAGCATATTTAGCGCCATCATCGCGCACACTTCCTGACGAATCGCCAGGCTGTAGCGATTTGCATTCAGCCTTACGCGCAAGGCGTGTGTCCCATCAGGCGTGGCCAGCGCAAAGTTAATATGTTCGTTTTCGAAAGCCGATATCGCGAGTGCCAATCCAGCATAATGTTTGCTGCGTCGTTCGGTTATCCAATGCGCCGTTTGCGCCAGCGTTTCTTCCTGAGGCGGAACCACTTCACTCGCCAACATTGGCGCATTCGCACGAGAAAGCTGCAATGCCACCAGACCACCGGTGAATTGTTCGCTCAGCGTCAGGCTGAATTGCCGTTCTTGCAACGTGCGGGCGATTTGCGCGGGTAAGCCTTCCGTACCTTCAAAAATCATATTCTGCCCGGCAACCCGCTTAACTTCTGGCCACAACGCCAGCATCGCTTCCCGTTGGGAATCCGGCCCGGTCAGCTTCAGCTCAATAATCGGCATTGAGGAGCGATACCCCATTGTTACTCCCGGAGGCAACGGCAGCGGATCCAGACTCTGCGCCAGGTCGCTTTCAGAACGGCCAAAGGTGGTTAATCGCAGGCATAACGGGGGCTGAGCCAAAGAGAAACGCTCACGCAAACGAGGCAGGATCTCATGCTCCACCATGACTTTGAATTCTGACGGTACACCTGGTGTAAAGAACATCAGGCAGCGGTTAAGCTTCAGGGCGAACCCACACGCGGTACCCACCGGATTATTGATAAACTCAGCGCTGGCCGGAAGTTCAGCCTGTTTGCGGTTGCTTTGCGCCATCACGCGGCCACGATCGCGGAAATATCGCTCCATCTCGGCCAGCCATGCTTCATGCAGCACCAACCCTTCGCCTTTTGCCGTTGCCGCTGCCAGCGCGCTCAAATCATCGCTGGTTGGTCCCAGACCGCCATTAACGATCAGTACATCGGCGTGCTCGCTACGCTCACGCAAAACGGCGACCAAATCGTTAAGATTGTCACCTACCGTGTTGCGGCGTGTTAGCGGTAAACCCTGATTAAAGAAAAAATCGGCCAGCCAGGCGGCATTGGTGTCGACGATTTGTCCGTGCAACACTTCATCCCCTGTGGATAGCATCTCCACGTTTAACATCGTGTTCTCCTGCTTTTATGATGAAAACACTTTAACGCATGGAGGGGGTAAGGCGCGACTGAACGCCGCGCCAGAAATGTTAGAAGCTGGCGTTAACCCCAACGTACGGGCCATCAGCAATCGCGTTATCACGGTTGCCGTCTTTGCCTGCCAGGTTCAGGTAACGATAACCGGCTTCAATGCTCAGCGGACGCAAAATGGTCAGACGCGCACCGGCATTCGCTTCTTCATAGCTGTCGATACCGCTGGAAAGTGAATCAGGAGAGTAATAATACTCACCAAACAGACGGAAGCTATCGCCAATCGGCCATTGTAAACCACCACCGACAGCGGCAGCATAGCCTTCATCGCCATCGTTTGGATTGGTATAAACACCTTTACCACCAACGGTCGCCATCAGCGGCCCCAGTGGGATATTCAAACCTAAACCCAGCCCGGCAACATCACCGTCGTCATCGTTATGCATCCAGTTACCGCTGACGGCCAGACCAGTACTCTCAGTGCCCATACCGAATCCCAGGTTAGTGTAGTCTTCGCCAGCCTGGCCGCTGATGCTAATCGCGCTCGCCGACGCGGAAACAAACAGCATTCCGGCAAAACCCAACATTAAACTTTTTTTCATTTTCTATCCTTTCCAGCAAGAATCAAAACATAGCCCCAAAACCGATGAATTGTACTGTCAGATGGCGAGGAATCAATGAGCTAAAAAAGCGATGCAATGACATATTGTAACTAAATACTACTCACAAGATTTATTTAAGGTTAATTTCTTGTGCCAATTACACAGTTGGACGTCCCAGAACGTCATTTTCAACAAACATCCTGTTTTCCCTGCCATAGCGCTCTTAATCACCGATGAAACATTTTTTCTGCCGCCAGCAAAAGGTAAGATGCGTGCATGACGGAATTTTCTCTACCTCCCCAACAAGGATTCGACTGATGCGCCAAAGAACGATTGTATGCCCATTAATTCAAAACGATGGCTGTTATTTACTCTGCAAAATGGCTGATGACCGCGGTGTGTTTCCCGGTCAGTGGGCGCTTTCTGGCGGCGGTGTTGAACCAAGTGAACGTATTGAAGAAGCTCTGCGCCGTGAAGTGAGGGAAGAGCTGGGCGAACAGCTGGTGTTATCAGAAATTACCCCCTGGACCTTCAGTGATGATATCCGCACTAAAACCTATGCTGATGGCAGCCAGGAAGAGATTTACATGATTTATCTTATTTTCGATTGTGTCGCGGCGAATCGTGAAGTGAAGATTAACGAAGAGTTCCAGGCGTTCGCCTGGGTTAAACCGGAAGATCTCAGTGCCTACGATTTAAATATCGCCACGCGTAAAACGTTAACCTTGAAAGGGTTACTGTAGGTTATCATTTTAATAACGGCATAAAATTAATATTCTGAATAGCGGCATTGCACTCATCAACTTATAGCAAACAGCAATGTCGCAAAAAAACCAAAAAAAACTTTAATTTCATTAATATAAATAAAAAATAACTCTATTTAGCTGTCGTTCCAAAACCTTAAACTCTTAAGGATAAATTAACCTTCAGTCATTAACCTTTGTAGCCTGATGAAATAATTAACGACGCCCCTGTTTATCACTAAAAATAAAACTTCGGTGGCGTTAAATGGCTTGAAGGAATAATGATGTCTGACTTTTTGCCTTTCTCTCGCCCGTCCATGGGCGCTGAAGAACTTGCCGCTGTGAAGACGGTTCTGGACTCTGGATGGATAACCACCGGCCCGAAAAACCAACAACTGGAAGAAGCATTCTGTCAGCTCACCGGAAATCAGCACACCGTCGCCGTCTGCTCCGCTACGGCAGGGATGCACATCACGTTGATGGCGCTGGGCATAGGCGCAGGCGATGAGGTCATTACGCCGTCAATGACATGGGTTTCGACCCTCAACATGATTGTTTTGCTGGGGGCGGCGCCGGTCATGATCGACGTCGACCGCGATACGCTGATGGTCACGCCGGAGCAAATTGAAGCCGCTATCACCCCGCGTACCAAAGCCATTATTCCGGTACATTACGCAGGCGCCCCCGCCGACCTTGATGCAATTTATGCCATTGGCGAGCGCTACGGCATTCCGGTTATAGAAGATGCGGCTCACGCCGTAGGGACGTTGTATAAGGGTCGCCATGTCGGCGCGCGCGGCACGGCAATCTTCTCGTTTCACGCTATTAAAAATATCACCTGTGCGGAAGGTGGACTGATCGTTACCGACGACAGCCAGCTCGCTCAGCGGCTTCGCAGCCTGAAGTTTCACGGTCTGGGCGTCGATGCATTTGATCGACAAACCTACGGCCGGGCACCACAAGCCGAAGTACTTGCGCCAGGATACAAATACAACCTCACAGATATCAATGCCGCCATCGCGCTGGTACAGCTGAATAAGCTGGGACAACTGAATTCACGCCGGGCGCAAATTGCCCAGCACTATCAAAAAGCGCTGGCCGATACGCCATTCCAGCCGCTGAGCCTACCGCAGTGGTCGCACGTTCATGCCTGGCACTTATTCATCATTCGTGTTGATGAAACGCGCTGCGGGTTGAGCAGAGATGCCCTGATGGAAGCGCTGAAGACCAAAGATATCGGCACCGGTCTGCATTTTCGTGCGGCCCATACGCAAAAATATTATCGCGAACGCTTCACTACCCTTTCGCTCCCAAATACTGAATGGAACAGCGCGCGCATCTGCTCGCTGCCGTTATTCCCTGACATGACCGATGATGACACTCAGCGGGTCATTACGGCGCTTCGCGAGATCGCAGGACAATGAGCATGTTTGAAGCCACACCGATTAAAAAAGTCTCGGTGGTTATTCCCGTTTTTAATGAACAGGAAAGCCTGCCAGAGTTAATCAGACGCACCAGTGCCGCCTGCGAAAAATTGGGCAAAGACTATGAGATTCTGCTAATCGACGACGGCAGCAGCGACCGTTCCGCTCAGTTGATGATGGACGCCTCTCAGGCACCGAACAGCCATATTGTCTCAATTTTACTGAATCGCAACTACGGGCAACACTCGGCGATTATGGCCGGTTTCAGCCATGTCACCGGAGACTTGATCATCACGCTGGATGCCGATTTGCAAAACCCGCCGGAGGAGATCCCTCGGTTGGTCGCCACTGCAGATGAGGGTTTCGATGTGGTAGGCACGGTACGCCAGAACCGTCAGGATAGCGTATTTCGTAAGACCGCCTCACGAATGATAAACCATCTGATCCAACGAACCACCGGTAAAGCAATGGGCGACTACGGCTGCATGCTACGCGCCTATCGCCGTCACATCGTCGATGCCATGCTGCATTGCCAGGAGCGCAGCACCTTTATCCCTATTCTGGCCAACATTTTTGCCCGTCGCGCCACGGAGATCCCGGTACATCATGCAGAGCGTGAATTTGGTGACTCCAAATACAGCTTCATGCGTCTGATCAACCTGATGTATGACCTGGTGACTTGCCTTACCACAACACCGCTTCGCATGTTGAGCCTGCTGGGCAGCGTGATAGCTGCCACGGGCTTTACCTTATCAGTCCTGCTTGTTGTTCTGCGCCTGACGCTCGGCCCACAGTGGGCAGCGGAGGGGGTATTCATGCTGTTTGCCGTCCTGTTTACCTTTATCGGCGCACAGTTTATTGGCATGGGTTTACTCGGCGAATATATCGGTCGCATCTATAACGATGTCCGCGCCCGCCCCCGCTATTTTGTTCAACACGTTATCCGCCCACAAACTACGCAGTCAACCGAGGAAAACCGCGCATGAAAGCCGTCGTATTTGCCTATCACGATATGGGATGTCAGGGTGTCCAGGCCTTGTTGGATGCAGGTTATGAAATCGCTGCCATTTTTACGCACACCGACAACCTGGGTGAAAAAGCGTTTTTTGGATCTGTTTCCCGCCTCGCGGCCAGCGCCGGTATTCCGGTTTACGCCCCAGACGAGGTTAATCATCCCCTGTGGATTGAGCGCATTAGCCAACTGGCACCCGATGTTATCTTCTCGTTCTACTATCGCCATTTACTGAGTGATGAGATCCTCAGTCTTGCCCCTAAGGGTGCATTTAATCTGCACGGCTCGCTGCTGCCGAAATACCGTGGTCGCGCGCCATTGAACTGGGTATTGGTCAATGGTGAAACCGAAACGGGCGTCACACTTCACCGCATGGTCAAACGCGCGGATGCCGGTGCTATTGTTGCCCAGCAACGTGTCGCTATTTCACCGGAAGACGTGGCGTTAACGCTGCACCATAAATTGTGTCAGGCAGCACGTCATCTGCTGGAGCAGACACTGCCGGCCATCAACGCGGGAAGTTACTCCGAATTCCCTCAACAGGATGTAGATGCTACCTGTTTTGGTCGCCGTACGCCGGAAGATAGCTTCCTCGACTGGAACAAACCTGCCGCGGAGTTACATAACCAGGTCCGTGCCGTCAGCGATCCGTGGCCGGGCGCATTTAGCTATGTTGGCACACAAAAGTTCACCGTCTGGTCATCGCGCGTTTGCACAAACGACATTGCGGCCCAGCCGGGCACCGTCATCTCAGTGTCTCCTTTACTGATCGCCTGTGTCGATGGTGCACTGGAGATTATTACCGGACAAGCTGGCGATGGTATTGCAATGCAGGGTTCACAACTGGCGCAAGTTCTGGGTCTGGTGCCAGGTTCTCGCCTAAACAGCCAGTCAGTGACCACCAGCAAACGCCGTACTCGCGTACTGATCCTCGGCGTTAACGGCTTCATTGGTAACCATCTGACCGAGCGCCTGCTGCAAGAAGATAATTACGAAGTGTATGGACTCGATATTGGCAGCGACGCCATTGGGCGTTTCCTGCAACATCCGCGATTCCATTTCGTCGAAGGTGATATCAGCATTCACTCCGAATGGATTGAATATCATGTGAAAAAATGCGACGTTGTGCTGCCGCTGGTGGCGATCGCAACGCCTATCGAATATACCCGCAACCCGCTGCGCGTATTTGAGCTCGATTTTGAAGAGAACCTAAAAATCATTCGTTACTGCGTGAAATACCGCAAGCGCATCATTTTCCCGTCAACCTCCGAAGTCTACGGCATGTGTACCGACAAAGTCTTTGATGAAGACAGTTCGAATCTGATCGTCGGTCCGGTCAATAAACCACGCTGGATCTACTCCGTATCCAAGCAGTTGCTGGACCGTGTTATCTGGGCATACGGCGAAAAAGAGGGATTGCGCTTCACCCTGTTCCGCCCGTTTAACTGGATGGGACCGCGTCTGGACAGCCTTAACGCCGCGCGTATCGGCAGCTCACGCGCCATTACACAGCTGATCCTCAACCTCGTGGAAGGTTCACCGATCAAGCTGATTGAAGGCGGTAAGCAAGAACGCTGCTTTACCGACATTCGCGATGGTATCGAAGCCCTGTACCGCATCATTGAAAACGAAGGCGGCCGCTGTGACGGTGAGATTATCAACATCGGTAATCCACAGAACGAAGCAAGTATTCAGGAACTGGCAGAAATGCTGCTTTCCTGCTTTGAAAAACATCCGTTGCGTAACCAGTTCCCGCCGTTTGCCGGTTTCCGTGACGTCGAAAGCAGCAGCTACTACGGTAAAGGTTATCAAGACGTTGAGCATCGTAAGCCTAACATTCGCAATGCAAAACGCTGCCTGAACTGGGAACCGACCATTGAGATGCAGGAAACGGTAGAAGAGACGCTGGACTTCTTCTTACGCAGTGTGGATATCACGGAACACACATCATGACCAAAGTAGGCTTGCGCATTGATGTCGATACATTCAGGGGGACGCGCGAAGGCGTGCCCCGCCTGCTGGAGACATTAAACCGACATAACATTCGGGCAAGTTTTTTCTTTAGCGTTGGGCCTGACAACATGGGACGCCATCTCTGGCGTCTGGTGAAGCCACAATTTCTGTGGAAGATGCTGCGTTCAAACGCAGCATCACTCTACGGATGGGATATTTTATTGGCGGGAACCGCATGGCCGGGAAAAGAGATTGGCCAGGCCAACGCGGCAATCATTGCACAAACCGCCCAGATTCATGAAACCGGTTTGCATGCCTGGGATCATCACGCCTGGCAGGCGCGAAGCGGAAACTGGAATGACAAACAGCTGATTGATGATATTTCGCAAGGTATCACCGCACTTGAAGCCATCATCGGTCAGCCAGTCACCTGCTCTGCCGTTGCCGGATGGCGTGCCGACAACCGTGTCGTCCATGCCAAAGAAGCATTCCATCTGCGCTATAACAGTGACTGTCGGGGAACGTCGTTATTTCGTCCGGTGCTGGAATCCGGGAAAACGGGGACGCCACAAATTCCCGTCACCCTACCAACATGGGATGAGGTGGTTGGTCAGGAGGTCCAGGCGGTGGACTTCAACTCCTATATTCTCTCCCACATCCAGATGAGCAGAGGAACACCGGTGTACACCATTCATGCGGAAGTTGAAGGTATCGCCTTTCATCAGAATTTTGACGAGTTGCTCATTCGCGCTGCCGATATGGGGATGACATTCTGCCCGCTTGGCGAGCTGTTACCTGACGACATCAGTACGCTGCCGTTAGGACAGATAGTACGTGGAAAAATACCCGGCAGAGAGGGATGGCTCGGCTGCCAACAACCGGTGAGTGTGACACCATGAAACCTGCTGCCCGCTACACTCTGGCATTTATCGCTTTAATCGCACTGTATTTTATTTTACCTATCAACAGCCGTATGCTCTGGCAGCCTGATGAAACGCGCTATGCTGAAATCAGCCGGGAAATGCTCAACTCTGGTGACTGGATCGTTCCACACTTTTTAGGGCTGCGTTATTTTGAAAAACCAATTGCCGGATACTGGTTGAACAGCATCGGACAATGGTTGTTTGGCGCCAATAATTTTGGTGTCAGAGCGGGTGCTATTTTTGCCACTTTGTTGACCGCATTACTGGTAGCCTGGCTTGCCATGCGACTGTGGCATGATAAGCGTACCGCCGTACTCTCCTCCGCTATCTTTTTAACGTTTTTTTCGGTTTACAGCATCGGCACCTACGCGGTACTTGATCCCATCATTGCGCTTTGGCTGATGGCGGGCATGTGTTGTTTTTGGGAAGGCATGCAGGCCACCACCAGAACACGCAAAATCATCGCTTTTTTGCTGCTTGGGCTGACCTGCGGTATGGGTGTAATGACCAAAGGTTTTCTGGCACTCGCCGTTCCTGTACTCAGCGTACTGCCGTGGGTTTTTGCACAAAAGCGTTGGAAAGACCTCATTCTCTACGGTCTGCTGGCGGTGATCGGCTGCATCGCGATCGTACTACCGTGGGGTATAGCGATTGCACAACGCGAACCGGATTTCTGGCATTACTTCTTCTGGGTTGAACATATTCAGCGCTTTGCGCTGGATGATGCCCAGCATAAGGCTCCTATCTGGTACTACATCCCGATATTTGTGGCAGGCACATTACCGTGGCTCGGTCTGCTTCCCGGCGCGCTGCGTACGGGCTGGCGTGAGCGGGATGTTCCGCGCAGTGCTCTGTACCTGTTAAGCTGGATTATTATGCCAATCCTGTTTTTCAGCATCGCGAAAGGAAAACTGCCGACCTATATTCTTTCCTGCTTCGCGCCGCTAGCGATATTAACGGCGCGCTTCGGCCTGCAGGCTGCGGAAAAAGACTCAGCATCCCTGCGCATCAATGGCTGGATCAACGTGCTATTTGGTGTCGTCGGCATCGTCGCTACGTTTATTGTTTCCACGCTGGGACCATTGAAGACGCCGGTCTGGTCGCATATCGAAACGTATAAGGTTTTTTGTGCCTGGGGCATCTTTATCATCTGGACGCTTTTTGGCTGGTATACGCTAAATAACCGCGAGAAGAACTGGAAATTCGCAGCACTATGCCCATTAGGGCTGGCGCTGTTATTTGGCTTCTCCATTCCTGACCGGGTGATGGAATCTAAACAGCCGCAGTTTTTTGTCGAGATGACCAAAGAATCGCTGGAGCCGAGCCGTTATATTCTCACCGACAGCGTTGGCGTCGCTGCGGGACTGGCCTGGAGCCTGAAGCGCGACGACATCATGATGTACGGACAAACGGGCGAGTTAAAATACGGTCTCAACTACCCGGATGCTCAAGGCCGCTTTGTCAGTCGGGAGAATTTTGCCGACTGGTTAGCACAACATCGTCAACAAGGAAACATTACGCTCGTGCTCTCTGTCGGTAAGGATGAAGATATTAATCAGCTTGCCATCCCTCCCGCTGACTACATTGATAATCAGGGGCGTCTGGTCCTGATTCAGTATCGGCCCAAATGATCTGGATAGCCTTAGTCCTCTCCAGCCTGCTCAGCGTCTGCGGCCAGCTATGCCAGAAGCAGGCGACCCGACCGGTGTCTGTTCGTGCGCGAAAACGCTACATTACGCAATGGATTGGGCTTGCTCTGGCAAGCCTCGGTCTGGCCATGCTGCTATGGCTGGCGGTTTTACAAAACATTCCTGTCGGTATTGCCTATCCCATGCTGAGTCTTAACTTTGTATGGGTAACTCTCGCGGCCTGGAAAATCTGGCGCGAACCCGTCACAACCCGCCACTGGCTGGGCGTTGGGCTGATCATTACCGGCATATTTATTCTTGGGAGTGCAGTGTAATGGGCGTATTTTGGGGATTATGTAGCGTTATTATCACCTCTGCTGCCCAGTTGAGCCTTGGCTTTGCAATGGATAATCTGCCGCCAATGCTGCAGCCGCTGGCGTTCATCTCCGCCGTATTCTCTGTCAGTATTGGTGCGTTTGCTTTATATGCCGGGCTGGCAGGGTATTTGCTGTCGGTTATTTGCTGGCATAAAGCCCTACACCAACTCGCGCTGAGCAAAGCCTATGCCCTGCTCAGCCTGAGCTATGTGCTGGTGTGGGTTGCCTCAATGATCCTGCCCGGCTGGCAGGGAACATTTTCAGTGAAAGCGCTTGCAGGAGTACTGTGCATCATGGCAGGGCTAATGACGATTTTTCTGCCTTCACGCAAACACCTGTCCTGAGATTATTTATCTTTAGACAGTCGTAACAGACGTTCCCATTCATCACAAATGTACTGTCTGGCATCAATGATCTTAATCACCCGAGATGTATCGCGGTTAATACAATACTGAGCATCCTTCAGCGGCGAAAGAAGATCGCCGGGCTTAATCCGCTCAGATGATTGCGCCTGGGCAAGCATCTTGAGCGAACCACCGCTATCGCAAAGTACGATATAGAGCCTCCCTGCTTTTTTGTGACAGCAGGTCTTCTTCACATGCCATTCCATAGCGCACCTATTGTTAATAAATTTCACAATAGGTTACACATTAGCTCATAAACAAAAGGACAATAGCTGCGGAATGACAATAACGAGAAATACTATTAATGTTTTCTTAATGTTAATGATGAAGCACTTACCCAATCCAATAACGCACGGCGCGAAATTTTAATTCCTCCTGCTTTGAGCTCGGGCGGCAATGTTAGCCAACAAATCGGCTGCTGAAAGCGGGCTAGCTTATCTTTTACCCACTCTTCGAGATTAGTTTCTCCAGCATTAGCGTCATACTCAATGACAGCCACCGGGCGATGGCCAAACTCTTTGTCTTCTATCGGCACAATGAAGGCTTGTAGAACATGCGGATGCGCTGCAATCACGCGTTCCACTTCTTCCGGCTGTATACCTTCCCCGCCGCTAAAAAACAGATTATCCATACGACCGACAATCGTTAACTTGCCGTCCTTCAGCACGCCGCGATCGCGGGTTGCAAACCAGCCTTCCGCGTTCACTAAAGGAATAAGCTGTCCGTTACGCCAGTAACCTTGCGCCATGCTGGCGGCACGCAGCCAGACTTCATCATCAACGATTCTTACCTCTCTGCCCGCCAGGGGGGAACCCACATCTGCCAGACCATCAGCCTCTTTCGCACAGACCGTAGAAGCAAACTCCGTTAATCCGTAACCGCACCAGCAACGAATCCCTTGCTCGCGCGCTTGCTCCGTCAATTCAACAGGAATTGCCGCACCTCCCAGCAGTACCGCTTTGAGTGTGACCGGCGTGTTGTTGACCAGCAAGCGCCACAGCTGCGTGGGCACCAGTGAAGCGTGGGTACATCCAGCCAGCATTTGCTCCAGCGGCTGCTTGTCGCGCACGGTCATTCGCGCTCCGGCGAACAACCAGCGCCACAAAATACCCTGACCGGAAACATGAAACAGCGGCAGCGAGAGCAGCCAGTCATCCTCAGCACCAAACGGCATTAATGACAGTACGCCCTGCGCGCTTGCCAGATGCGCCTGACAGGTATGAACAGCCGCTTTTGGCAATCCGGTAGAACCTGAAGTTAACGTCATCGTGCTCAAACGTTCAGGCAACCACGCAGCGGCGCGATCGCCTGGTAACGACCGCATCTGCAACGGGCTGAGTTCCGGAAGTGCGATAGCGGCCTCCAGATCCAGCGCAAAACGTAGCGTTAAGTCCGGGATAAGCGCATCAAGTAGCGGCTGAGGCAACTGTGGGTTCACAGGTAAAACCCGCGCCCCACATTGCAGCAGCGCGAGCCAGGCCAGCAAAGCGCGCGGATGATTCCAGGCGCGAAGCAGAACACCATCGCCCTCTTCCACGCCCTGAGCGGCAAAACCGCAGGCCAGATAATCTACACGTGTGCAGAGATCGCTCCAGCTTAATACCTCATCGTTGAGGCGTAAGGCTGGCGCCTTCGCACGAACCTGTCGCCAGTGACGCCACGGCCAGTCACGGAACTGCACCAGGCCCGATAAGCTCACGCTATCGGGCATTTCCTGCTGGGTCATAGCAGACGTTCCAGCGCATCAACGTCGATACACGGCAACGTGCTACCCGGCCAGGTGCGTACCTGCTGGCACTGCATCAGACTCAGGGTATCCAGACCCGGAATGGTCTGCGGCGTTAGCCAGGCGGCAATTCTCGCCAACTGGGTTAAGCCCAGACTCGACTCGATTGACGAACTGATAACGGCAGTCAGACCAAGCGCATGCGCCGCAGCCACCTGTTCACGGACTTTATCGAGACTGCCGGTCAGCGTAGGTTTGATAACCACGGCCTTGACGCCCTCTTCAGCTTCGAAGGTGAAATCTGCTTCACGCAGACTTTCATCCCAGGCGATGGCAATGCCGGTTTCACGCGCGAAGGCACGAGAATCATCGCGGGTTTTGCACGGCTCTTCGAGAAAGGCAATGCGTTCGCGATATTCCGGATTAACGTATTTCGCGAACTGCTGTGCTTTCAACGGCGTCCAGGCCCGGTTGGCGTCAAGTCGCAAATGCAGCTCCGGGATCGCCTCAAGCAGCAGATTGGCTACCATGCCGTCGCGGACCGCTTCATACAGACCGACCTTGATCTTCGCCACTTTTTCGCCCGGCATATCCGCCAGTTGTAGCACCAGATCGTCAGGATCGCCGGTACACAGCGGCGCAGCACGATAGTCCGCGTCCTGTGGCAATACGCCAGTCAGTTCGGCCAGCGCACAGCTTACGCCAAAGGCGACCGAAGGCAGTTGCGGTAAGGAGTCATCCCCTTGCAACCAGCCTTTCACCCAGGCCAGCAGCTCGGTTTGTGCCTCTTCCCAGCTTTCCTGACTGAAGCCCGGCAGTGGGGAAATTTCTCCCCACCCTTCGCGCTCGCCGTCACAAAGACAAACGTACAGCCCGTCACGCGTTTTTAACCGCCTGTCGCGCAGAATCACCCCCGCGTCCATGGGGATCTGCCAGCGGTATACCTGCGCGCTACGCATTACGGATTCCGTTTGAATTTGCTGAAATCAGGCTGACGTTTCTGGTTAAAGGCGTTACGGCCTTCCTGACCTTCTTCCGTCATGTAGAACAGCATAGTGGCGTTACCTGCCAGCTCCTGCAGGCCAGCCTGACCATCACAGTCGGCGTTCAGTGCGGCTTTCAGGCAGCGCAGCGCCATTGGGCTGTTTTGCAGCATTTCACGGCACCAGCGTACGGTCTCTTTTTCCAGATCCGCCAGCGGAACCACGGTGTTGACCAGACCCATATCCAGCGCCTGTTTCGCATCGTACTGACGGCACAGGAACCAGATTTCACGCGCTTTTTTCTGACCGACGATGCGCGCCATGTAGGAAGCGCCCCAACCGCCGTCGAAAGAACCGACTTTCGGGCCGGTCTGACCAAAGATGGCGTTTTCAGCCGCAATGGTCAGGTCACACATCATGTGCAGCACATGGCCACCGCCAATGGAGAAACCTGCAACCATCGCGACTACCGGTTTCGGACAGGTACGAATCTGGCGCTGGAAGTCCAGTACGTTCAGGTGATGCACACCGGAGTCATCCTGGTATCCGCCGTAGTCACCACGCACTTTCTGATCGCCGCCTGCGCAGAACGCTTTGTCGCCAGCACCGGTCAGAATAATTACGCCGATGTTGTCATCATAGCGGGCATCCGCCAGCGCCTGGATCATCTCTTTCACGGTGACCGGACGGAAGGCATTGCGTACCTGTGGACGATTAATAGTGATTTTTGCGATACCGTCGGTGGATTTCTCGTAAAGAATGTCGGTATAGCCTTCAGAGCAATCGTGCCATTCTACCGGTGCGTAAAGCATTGTTTCATCAGGATAGATCATAAAATGTCCTATAGTCAGCGACGCAGAATCTGAGCCAGACAGTCCACTACGCCCGCGGGGTTGTCCCGATGCGCGTTGTGTCCGGCATTACGAATCACATGGTTTGGTACTGATATTTCCGCCGCCAGAGCGCGGAATTTTTCGTCACGTTCACCACATAAATAATAAAACGGAAATGTGCGCGTCGTGAGTTGCGCACGTAAATCAGGCTGTACGGCAAGCGAGGTGGCCTCCAGCATTGCCGCCAGCGTTTGCCCATTATTCTGGCTACGCAGAGCGACCAGCGCCTCTCTTTGTGCCGCGTTCAGCGAGGAAAAAACGGGCTGTTGATACCAGTCATTAAACACCTCACGTAGCGGCTCTGCGCGAAAACGCGCAGCCCAGCGGCCATCCGAGAGACGACGCTGAACGCGCGCCTCCTCGCTTTGCAAGCCGGGATGTCCGCCTTCAACCACCAGA
Source organism: Citrobacter sp. Cpo148 (assembly GCF_030332375.1). NCBI lineage: Bacteria > Pseudomonadati > Pseudomonadota > Gammaproteobacteria > Enterobacterales > Enterobacteriaceae > Citrobacter > Citrobacter sp. Cpo148. The sequence continues at coordinate 93,302 of NZ_JAOWHY010000034.1, read as the reverse complement.
CCACAAAGCCCAGGCATCTCCTGACAGGCCGCCATCATGGCGACTCTGCCGCCAAGAGAGTATCCCACCAGCCAGTAGTTAAGCATGTTGTAACTAAGTAGAGTGTTACGCAGCAAAACGCTGACATCATCGAACCCACTCACGCCGATGTCAGCGGAGCCACCGTGTCCCGGCAAGTCTATGTATAGCCGCGAATAATCCTGAAACGCTTCGCCGACCGTCTGCCATTCCTGGCAATCGCCAGAGAAACCGTGCAGGAAAACCAGCCAGGGAAATCCCGTCTGCCCCTCTTTCGCCTGCGCATGCAGGATCATAGATGACTTACCTGCGCCAGCAGTTGCTGCAAGGTTTGCGCCCCGTCAGTTTCGTTCACCACCAGCTCAATCACCGTGGCCGCAGGTGTACGCCACGCGTTAGTCAACGCGCTCTCCAGCTGCTCCCAGTTTTCCGGGCGCTGGTATTTAAGGTTAAACATGGCGGCAGCATGCTCGAAATGTACGTTCTGCGGCATCAGATAGAACCGTTCGCGTTCGCTGGCTGGCGTCGGCAGCAGGGAGAAAATCTGCCCGCCGTTATTATTGACCACTATCAGGACAAACGGTGCAGAAACCTGGCGCAATAACGCCAGCGCATTCAGGTCATACAATGCAGATAAATCGCCAACAATCGCCAGCGTCGATTTCGCGCTGGCACGCTGTACACCAGCTGCCGTTGACAGCAGGCCGTCAATACCGCTCGCGCCACGGTTGCTATAGACCGGGTAACCAGCCGGAAGCTGCGACAGCGCATCAATCAGGCGTACCACCAGACTGTTACCCACGAACAGCTGCCCCTGCTCCGGCAAGTAGTCGCGGATACGGTGGGCTAATTGCGCTTCACCAAACGCCTCACGACGGGCTTCTACCGCCTGCCAGGCCTGTTGCGCCAGACGAGGGATCTCCATACACCAGGGCTGACGTTTCTCCGCCGGATGTAGCTCCAGCCAGTCGCCAACTTTCGCCACCAACCTGCGGCCGCGATGATGGGCCGGATCGAGGCGGCCTTCGATATTATCGACAATCCAGTATTCCTGCGGATCGCAGCTGGCCTGCCATTGCAGCAGACGTTTTCCGGTCAGGCTGCTACCAAGCTGCACCACAATCTGCGCCTGCTGCAATTCAGCTACAGCTTTCGCATTTCCCAGCCACAGGTCGGCGCACGGCAGCGGTTGTCCGGTTTGCGACAGAACATCGCCAATCAGCGGCCAGCCTAACGTCTGCGCCCACTGCGCAACCTTCTGACCTTCTTCCGCGCTCATGCGGCCCGCAATGACTACGCCGCGTTTTTGTCGCCAGAAAAACCAGTCGCGTTGTTTGTCGCTTTCCAGCCGACGCGCTTCTCGCAGCCAGGGCTTATCGTCCTGCCACCAGTCGCCGAGGCGCTGCTGCCAGGCAATCCCCGTTTCGTCCATATCGCCATACAGCGGTTCCGCAAACGGGCAATTGATATGAACCGCCCCGCTATGCAGGGCAGCTAACGCATTATCAATAGTGGACACCAGCCAGCTTGCCGGAATGTCCTGAGTCGGACGCGGTAAAGAGAGCGTTTGCGATGGATGCGAGGCAAACATTCCGGCCTGACGAATCGCCTGGTTCGCGCCACAGTCGATAAGCTCTGGCGGTCTGTCAGCGGTAAGTAAAATCAGTTTTTCACCGGTCAGGCCCGCCTCAATCAACGCGGGATATAAATTCGCCACCGCGGTACCGGACGTCACAATCACGGCGACAGGCTGACGGCTGACTTTTGCCAGACCTAAAGCCAGATGCCCAAGACCGCGCTCGTCAAAATGGGTGTGGTGGATGAATGCGGGGTTTTCCGCTGCCGCCAGCGTCAACGGTGTAGAACGAGAGCCAGGGGCAATGCAGACATGCCTGACGCCGTGGCGAGTGAGTGCTTCCAGAATGACCGCCGCCCAGCGTCGGTTAAATGCGCTTACTGACATGAGATTGTCCGGTATCAATATTGCGACACAGTATAGAGAATCGAATAAATGGATTTTTGATATGAATCGGAAATATACACGAAATCACTATCCTTCCATCTGTAATAAAGTACGTAACCCTGCCGCTTTATTGTCTATTTCTTGCCATTCCTGCTCAGGATCTGAGCCACGTACAATCCCTGCCCCGGCATACAGGCGTACCACGTTTGCGCTAATTTTCGCTGAACGCAATGACACACAAAACTCGCTTTGGCGCAAAGAAAGATAACCCGCTGAACCGGCATACCACTCGCGTTCAAAGGGTTCATTTTGCTGGATGAATTCACGCGCCAGCTCACGCGGAATACCGGCAACTGCCGCCGTGGGCTGGAGCTGCATCAGGCAAAGCGTATCGTCTGCCTGATTCAGTTCCGTCCAGATGCAACGGCGCAGGTGCTGCACTTTACGCAGCCTGAGCACCTGCGGTGGCAGCACATCGAGAGTTTGCGTACAGCCTTGCAGGCGCTGGCAAATATCTTCGACCACCAGCATATTCTCGCGCTGGTTTTTATCATCTTTCATTAGCCAGTCGCCCAATTGCCAGGCCCGATGATCCTCAGGGTGATTTGCCACGGTTCCGGCCAGCGCCTCGGTGCGCAGCGCCGTATCACGTCGTCGATACAGACGTTCAGGAGAAGAGCCAAGAAAAGCGGTGTCAGCGGAGAATGCCATAAAGAAATGGTAGCAGTTCAGATTTAAGCGACGGCTGGAAGCCATCACGGCAGCGGCATTAACCGACTGAGAAAACTGTAAATCGGTCGCCCGCGCCAGCACGACCTTATCGAGGTCTTCTCCTGCGATCGTTTGAGTGGCGAGTTTTATCAGGTCTATCCAGCCAGCTTTCTCCGGCCAGTGCTGTTCTCCCGTCAAATTCAAACGCAATGCAGGGAGCGGTTTTACGGGAGCAAGCGATGAGATGAAGGCGATCGCTTGTGCAGCGTCTTCACGTAGCGACACGTCGCTATAAAGATGTAAGCGTAAGCTCGCCACTCCGGCGCAACGTCGCCACTCCAGCCGCGGCAGCAGTAAATTGCCACGCTGAGGCTCAAAGGCATTCAGGCCCCAGATGCACAGGTCGGGATGATTATCATGCTGATGTAAAAATTGCTGGGCTGATTCCAGCGAGGAAAATGCGGCGACGGCCCCTAATACGGCGGCTTCTTCATCGCCGTTACGCTGCTGCCAGTAAAACTGGGGCCAGACGGGTTGACTGGCCAGCCATCCTAAAGCGTCAAACGCATCATTCAGTGGGAAAGGTATATCGTAAATACGAATTCCAGGTGCTGCTGGCATCTCTTGCGATAAATGACGCATCAGACTTTCCAGCGCAGTAGTGATTGAATGCACGCGGACCTCTCCCTGTTAAAAACCTCTCATTATACGGGGTACTGAGCAGAAAAAGCAGTACCCCCAGTTAGGGAGTACGTACAAATGCGATGACAGAACGGAATTTATCGCCGCGCTAACAATAATCCCATCACTAAACCGACTGTGGCGCCAACGCCGATTCCGCGCCAGGGTTTTTCGTGCACATAGTCATCCGCCCGACAAACAGCTTTTTTCGCACGGTAATAGTAGCTATCAGAAGCATGGCTGACGCGATTTCTCACCTCTTCTAACGCCCGCTCTGCCCGCGCTTTTAACTCAAGGTATTTTTGATCTGCTGGGTCGCCAGAAGAACGCAGCACCTCTTCCAGCGTTTCACTTAATAATTCCAGATCATCATCGATACGTGATTCATAAGAATGAAAAGACATTATATTCTCCCTTTCTATTGACGTACCCGCTAACTATAGACAACCTGGACTGATTGCGCCTGTTTACGCCTGATGTGCTTCCCGCGCCATTCCGACGTGTGGAATACCATCTTCGTCATAGATATCCGTCACCGGAACAAAGCCAAAGCGCGCATAGAACGATTGCAGATGCGCCTGTGCGCCCAGATACAACGCCTTGTGTGGCCAGTGTTGCGCGCAGGATGCCAGCGTCTGGGCCATTAGCTGTTGCCCCAGTTTTTCACCACGCAGCGCTTCGCTTACAATCACCCGACCAATCACTACCGGCTCCAGCTCGTCATCGCTTTTCAGAATCCTCGCATACGCCACCAGCTCATCGTTATGCCAGCCCAGAATATGCCGATTCTCTCCAGCCAGGTCATCGCCATCCACATCCTGGTACGGACACTGTTGCTCAACTACAAATACCGCGCATCGTAGCTGAAGTAGTGCGTACAGTTGTTGGGTACTCAGCTTTGCATGGTGGAGATCTTGCCAGTGAATCATTGTCTGCCCCTATGTTGTGATAACCTGAACACCCTGCCTTATTGATGGCGAAAAGTGTAACGCAAAGATGGAATTACTATTTTTAGGCACGTCTGCGGGAGTCCCCACGCGCTCACGCAATGTAACGGCAATTTTACTGAATCTGCAACACCCGACTCAGGCGGGGCTGTGGCTTTTTGATTGCGGCGAAGGGACGCAGCATCAGATGCTCACCACGCCTTTCAATCCAGGAAAACTCGATCGTATTTTTATCAGCCATCTGCACGGCGATCACCTGTTTGGTTTACCGGGGCTACTGTGCAGTCGCTCAATGGCCGGCAATGTCCAGCCTCTGACGCTCTACGGGCCAAAAGGGTTGCGAGAGTTTACCGAAACCGCATTGCGTCTGAGCGGCTCCTGGACCGATTATCCGCTGGATATTGTAGAAATCACCGCGGGTGAGATTGTGGATGACGGCCTGCGAAAAGTAACGGCTTACCCGCTGGCACATCCGCTGGAATGCTACGGTTTTCGCATTCAAGAGCACGATAAACCCGGTGCGCTTGACGCCAATGCCCTGAAGGCGGCAGACGTTAAAGCGGGCCCGTGGTTTCAGGATTTGAAAGCCGGAAAAACCATCGTGCTGGAGGATGGTCGAGCGATTAACGGTGCCGATTTTCTTTCCCCACCCACCAAGGGAAAATCAGTCGCTATTTTCGGTGACACAGGACCCTGCGCGTCCGCCATTGAACTGGCTCGAGGTGTAGATGTCATGGTACACGAAACCACGCTGGACGCTTCAATGGAGGAAAAAGCAAACAGTCGCGGGCACAGCTCAACCCGACAAGCCGCACAGCTGGCGCTGGATGCCGGAGTGGGACGTCTGATAATGACCCACGTTAGCTCACGCTACGATGAAAAAGGCTGCCAGCGCTTACTCGCAGAGTGCAAAACAATATTTCCAGACACGGCACTGGCTCACGATTTCGCCATTTTCAGCGTTTAACGCTCTATTTTTCCGCCTCAGTGCCGATAACAGTGGAAAGGCTGGCTTTCACACTGAGGACAGGATGAACAATTTCCAGAAAGATATTGATGACAGGACAAACCTAACCCTGTCTAACCGTTTTGAACTGCTGCTGTTTCGCCTCGGCAAATCTGTTGAGGAGCAGAAATCAGAGCTGTTTGGCATCAACGTATTCAAACTGCGTGAAATCGTGCCGATGCCGACCTTTACGCGTCCGGCGGGTATGAAGGCCCCGTTACTGGGTATGGTTAATATTCGCGATCAGGTGATCCCGGTGATTGACCTGCCCGCCGTCGCGGGCTGTAAGCCAGAGACCGGACTCAACATCCTGTTGATCACAGAATATGCCCGCAGCGTCCAGGCGTTTGCTGTGGAGTCAGTGGAAAACATTATGCGCCTGGACTGGCAACAGGTGCATACCGCCGAGAAAGCCGTTAATGGTCGCTATATCACCAGTATCGCTTGCCTGGACGACAACAAAGAGACCAACAACCTGGCGCTGGTACTCGACGTTGAGCAGATCCTGTACGATATCGTACCGGCGAACCACGACCTGCGCGCAACCGATCTGAAAACCAATAAATTCAACATCACGCCGGGTGCGGTGGCGATTGTGGCTGATGATTCCAAAGTGGCCCGCGCCATGTTGGAAAAAGGTCTAAACGCCATGGAGATCCCGTATCTGATGCATGTAACAGGCCAGGATGCGTGGGAAAAAATTCAGCAGCTTTCCGCAGAAGCGCTGGCGGAGGGCAAGCCGGTCAGTGAGAAGATCGCTCTGGTTCTCACCGATCTCGAAATGCCGGAGATGGACGGTTTTACGCTTACCCGTAAGATAAAAACCGACGAACGTCTGAAGAAAATCCCGGTCGTTATCCACTCTTCGCTTTCCGGTAGCGCGAACGAAGATCACGTTCGCCGTGTAAAAGCGGATGGCTATGTGGCCAAATTCGAAGTCAATGAGCTTTCTTCAGTGATCCAGGAAGTGATGGATCGCACAGCGAAAGGCATCAGCGGTCCGCTGGTGAGCCGTCAGCTATTAAACTGACCGTATTTCACGCATAAAAAAACCCGCCAAGGCGGGTTTTTTCGTTTCTGCATTTCGTTTACATCAGCGGAGTCGCTAACTGCACAATGCTGATCAGCGGTTGCGGGTAAATACCCAGCACCAGTACCAGCAGAGCAGAAATCAGCACCACGATACCGCCCGCGCTGTACTGCCAGTTGGACGGCGCATCGCGGTTCAACTGCTGCGGTGCGCTCAAGTACAGGCTCACCGCAACACGCAGGTAGTAGTACAAACCAATCGCGGAACCGACCACCACCGCGGCAACCAGCCACCACAGGTTAGCCTGTACACCGACGGCCAGTACGTAGAACTTACCGATAAAGCCCAGCGTCATCGGGATACCTGCCAGAGACAGCATCATCACCGTCATCACTGCCGCGAGGATCGGACGATGCCAGAACAGACCACGGTAGGAGAACAGAGAGTCCGCATCCGGGCCGCGGTACGGGCTGGACATCAGGCTGACCACACCGAACGCGCCGAGGCTGCTGAACAGGTAACCGGCCAGGTAAACGCCAACTGCTTCCATCGACATCTCGCCGCTCTGCAGAGCAATAAGCGCCACCAGCAGGTAGCCGAGGTGAGAGATAGAAGAGTAACCGAGCAGACGTTTAATATTGGTCTGGCTCAGCGCCATCAGGTTACCGAAGATGATGGAAGCAAAGGCAATTACGCCCAGTACGATACGTACCGCTTCGCTATCTCCTACCGGTGCGTACAGGAACAGACGCATCACCACGCCGAAGATAGCGATTTTGCTCGCCGTCGCCAGGAAGGTGGAAACCGGAGCCGGAGCGCCCTGGTATACGTCTGGCGTCCACAGGTGGAACGGAACCAGCGAGAGTTTAAAGCCGAGGCCAACAATCATCAGACCGAAGCCCGCCAGCAGCAGCGGTTCGTGCAGCATGCCGTCGCCGAGGCTCTTACCGAGTGCAACAAACGACAGATTACCAGACTGCGCGTACACCAGCGCCATACCGAACAGCAGGAAGGAAGACGCTGCGGCAGACAGAATGGTGTATTTGATACTGGCTTCCAGCGAACGTTTCTGACGGAACGCATAGCCAACCAGACCAAACAGCGGCAGAGAGATCAGCTCAATACCAAGGAACAGCGCCGCCAGATGGTTAGCGTTAGCCAGCAGAATACCGCCAAGTGCGGCAATCAGCACCAACAGGTAGAACTCTTCCCGGTTGTCATCGTAGCCTTCCAGCCACGGGTAAGCGAAGGTACAGGTGGCAAGACTCGCCAGCAGCACCAGCCCGGTGTAGAGCATGGCGAAACCGTCAACCCGCATCAGCGGGGTGACGTCCATGGCGCCCGCCTGGCCAACAAACCAGAGCGAAACCAACGCGGCGTTAAGCCCAATGACCGACAGCGTGGCATTGAGGAAGTGATTGCGTCGCCACGCAATGGAGAGCATCACAACCACCACCGTCAAGCCGACGATCAGCAGCGGTAGCAGCGCAATCAGGTGTTGTGGAGTTATTGTCATGGCGATTTACGGCCTTGTAGTAGTAACGGAATTAACAAACCACTGCTGGATGTTGCTCATCGCAGAATGCGAGGTATCCAGAATCGGCTGCGGATAGAAGCCAAGCAGTACCAGAAGCACGACCAGCAACAGGATGATAAACAGCTCACGCAGCGACATCCCTGGCAGTTCAACACTGGCAATCTGGCTCTTCGCTTTACCGAAGTAAGCGCGATGCAGCATCGCCAGCGAGTAAACAGAGGCAAACACCAGACCAAAGGTCGAGATCACGGTAATGACCGGAACCACCTGGTAGCTGCCGAACAGAATCATAAATTCGCCAACGAAGTTACCTGTACCCGGCATACCCAGCGTACACACTGCGAAGAACATCGACAGCGCAGGCAACCATTTCATTTTGCCCCACAGGCCGCCCATCATACGCATATCTCGCGTGTGCAGACGTTCGTACAGCTGACCACACAGAATGAACAGACCGGCTGCGGACAGACCGTGCGCAATCATCTGGATAACAGCACCCTGGTACGCCAGCTGGCTGCCGGTGTAGATAGCAATCAGTACGAAGCCCATGTGCGATACGGAGGTGTAAGCGATCAGACGTTTGATATCGTACTGATTAAAGGCCATCCACGCGCCGTAGAAGATACCGATAACGCCCAGCCACATTGCGATAGGTGCAAACTCCGCCGACGCGTTCGGGAACAGCGGCAGAGAGAAGCGCAGCAGACCGTAAGCCGCGGTTTTCAGCAAAATCCCCGCCAGGTCAACGGAACCTGCGGTCGGCGCCTGGGAGTGCGCATCCGGCAACCAGCCGTGCAGCGGAACTACCGGCATTTTCACCGCGAAGGCAATGAAGAAGCCCAGCATCAGCAGATATTCCACACCGTGGGACATCGGGGTATTCAGCAGCTCTTCATAGTTGAAGGTCCACACACCGGTCGCTTTATAGTGCACAAACACCAGCGCCAGGATGGCAATCAACATCACCAGACCACTCGCCTGGGTATAAATGAAGAACTTGGTCGCCGCCGTGATACGCGTTTTACCGTCAGAGGCTTTATGCCCCCACAACGCGATCAGGAAGTACATCGGCACCAGCATCATTTCCCAGAAGAAGAAGAACAGGAACATGTCGATGGCAAGGAACACGCCGATCACGCCGCCTAAGATCCACATCAGGTTCAGATGGAAGAAGCCCTGGTATTTTTCGATTTCATTCCAGGAGCAAAGTACCGCCAGAACACCGAGCAGACCGGTCAGCACTACCATCAGCAGCGACAGACCGTCGATAGCCAGATGAATAGAGATGCCAAAACGTGGGATCCACGGCAGGACAAATTCAGACTGCCACTGCGGAATGCCAGCGGATTGCGTCAGTGAATAGCCGCCCTGCAACCACAGTTGCAGGCCAAGCGCCAGCGTCAATCCCATGGTAATCAGCGCAATCCAGCGCGGCACCTTCACGCCAAAGCGTTCGGTCTGCCAGCACAGGAAGCCACCGATAAAGGGAATTAATATCAACCAGGGTAATAACATAGCTAAGTATGTCCCTTATATTTACTCCTGCTCAGGCTATCTCACTCGTCAGCCCAAATCCCGGCAGTGCTCGCAATCCTCACGTACTTCAGTACGCTCCGGTTGCTCTGCGCTGGCGGTCTCCGGTCTGACTTCGCCGATGACGCCTGTACATCAGGAACAGATTTTCAACGAATTCTAAAAATTATTTTTGGGTTTGTAGGCCGGATAAGCGCAGCGCCATCCGGCAATCGTTCATCCAGCCAACAAACTCAACGCAGTACCATCAACAGTGCCAGCACAACGACGGCGCCGATGCTCATTGATGCAACATACCAGCGCAGATAACCGTTCTCGCTCAACAGCAGGCCTTTACCTGCAAAGCGGGAAAGGATCGCCGGGATGTTCATCATTGAGTTGAGCGGATCGCGTTTCAGCAACCAGGCAACACCCAGGAACGGCTTGACGAACACTTTGTCGTACAGCCAGTCGAAGCCCCAGGCGTTATACCACCAGGTACCCAGCAGGCGGCCCGGCGCACTGTTCGCAATCGACGTCACCAGCGTGCGTTTACCCAGCCACAGCCATGCTGCGATCAGGATACCCGCAATCGCTACGATACCGGAGGTAATTTCCAGCGTCATAACGCGACCATGCTCAAGCTCGGTCGTCGCAGGCAGTACACCCTGCAGCGGCGGCACAATCAGCGCGCCAACGAAGGTGGACAGGATCATCAGCACAATCAGCGGCAGATGATGGGTAATCCCCTTCCCTGCGTGGGCATGAATTTGTTCTTTACCGTGGAACACGATGAAAATCATACGGAAGGTGTACAGAGAGGTCATGAATGCACCGACCAGACCTGCAACCATCAGATTAATATGACCATTCGCCATTGCACCGGCCAGAATCTCATCCTTACTGAAGAAGCCAGCGGTAATCAGCGGCAGAGCCGACAGCGCCGCGCCACCGATCAGGAAGCAGAGATACACCAGCGGAATTGACTTACGCAGCCCGCCCATCTTGAAGATGTTCTGTTCGTGGTGGCAAGCCAGGATAACCGAGCCGGATGCCAGGAACAGCAACGCTTTAAAGAAGGCGTGCGTCATCAGGTGGAAAATCGCCGCATCCCACGCCTGTACGCCAAGAGCCAGGAACATATAACCAATCTGGCTCATGGTAGAGTACGCAAGAACGCGTTTGATGTCGGTCTGTACCAGCGCAGCAAAACCCGCCAGCACCAGAGTGATAGCACCGATAATCCCCACCAGGTGCAGGATTTCAGGCGTCATCAGGAACAGGCCGTGCGTACGGGCTATCAGGTAGACACCAGCGGTAACCATCGTCGCGGCGTGGATCAACGCGGAGACAGGCGTCGGGCCGGCCATCGCATCAGCAAGCCAGGTCTGCAACGGCAGCTGTGCAGATTTACCGACCGCACCGCCCAGCAGCATCAGGGTTGCCCACATCAGCATGTTGTTACCGTCTGCAAAGTGCGCAGGCGCCAGTTCCACCATTTCGCGGAAGTTCAGCGTGCCCAGCTCGTTGTAGAGGATGAACAGCGCGAACGCCAGGAATACGTCACCAACACGGGTTACCACGAAGGCTTTCATTGCCGCAGCGCCATTCTTCGGATCGGTGTAGTAGAAACCAATCAGCAGATAGGAGCACAGGCCCACGCCTTCCCAGCCGAGGTACATCAGCAGCAGGTTATCCGCCAGCACCAGAACCACCATGCTGGCGATAAACAGGTTGGTGTAGGCGAAGAAACGAGAATAGCCCTCTTCTCCGCGCATATACCAGGAGGCGAACATGTGGATCAGGAAACCAACGCCGGTCACCACGGAGAGCATGGTCAGCGACAGGCCGTCCAGCACCAGGTTAAAACCGATGTTGAAGTCGCCGACTGACATCCACGTCCACAGCGGCTGGCTGTAAGCCTGCTGGCCATTGGCAAAGAAATCAACGCCAACAAACGCAGTAACCAGCGCAGCCAGACCGATCGACCCGACACCCACGGTAGCAGACAGATTTTCTGACCAACGACCACGAGAAAACGCCAGTAATACAAAGCCAATAAATGGCAGAATAATGGTTAAGGCAAGCATGTTCATCCACGCATCTCACTTACTGAATCGATGTTCAGGTTCTGGCGACGGCGATGAAGTTGCAGCAACAGCGCAAGCCCAATGCTCGCTTCGGCAGCCGCAAGGCTGATGGCGAGAATATACATCACCTGACCATCGGTCTGGCCCCAGTAGCTTCCGGCGACCACAAAGGCCAACGCGGAGGCGTTAATCATGATTTCCAGCCCGATCAGCATAAACAGCAGATTGCGGCGGATAACCAGACCGGTTAAGCCCAGCACGAATAAGATCGCAGCGAGGATCAGTCCATGTTGTAAGGGGATCATGCGTGCTCCTCCGTTTTTCTTTTCGCGCGGTCGTCGGTGCGATTGCTCAGCACTTCACCAGAACGCTCTTCGCGCCCCACGTGGAAGGCCACAACCAGACCCGCCAGCAGCAGCATCGAAGCCAGTTCAACCGCCAGTACATACGGTCCGAACAGGGAAATACCGACTGCTTTCGCGCTAATTGGCGTGCCGTCGATGCCCTGATCGTTAACGCCCAGAATGGCGTAAACAATAACCACCAGCATAATGGCTGACAGAATCGCCGGACCAATCCACACCTGCGGTTTCAGCCACTGACGTTCCTGTTCAATTTCAGAACCACCAAGGTTGAGCATCATCACCACGAACACGAACAGCACCATGATGGCGCCCGCGTAGACGATAATTTCCAGCGCACCGGCGAAGTAAGCGCCTAACGAGAAGAACACCCCAGAAATCGCCAGCAGCGAAATAATCAGGTACAGCAACGCGTGTACCGGATTGGTGTGGGTGATCACCCGCAAGGTTGCGAGAATGGCTATCAGGCCACAGATATAAAAAGCGAACTCCATTGCCCCTCTCCTTACGGTAACAGGCTCTTGACGTCGATAGGCTTAGCTTCGTTCTCTGCTTCGCCCTTATCTTTGCCGTCGATTGCCATACCTGCCATCCGGTAGAAGTTATATTCCGGGTATTTGCCCGGCCCGGAGATCAGCAGATCCTCTTTCTCGTAAACCAGGTCCTGGCGCTTGTACTCACCCAGCTCGAAATCTGGAGTCAGCTGAATAGCCGTAGTCGGACAGGCTTCTTCGCACAGGCCGCAGAAAATGCAGCGTGAGAAGTTAATGCGGAAAAACTCCGGATACCAGCGGCCGTCTTTGGTCTCTGCTTTTTGCAGAGAAATACAGCCTACCGGACAAGCTACCGCACACAGGTTACAGGCAACGCAGCGCTCTTCACCGTCTGGATCACGAGTCAGAACGATACGACCACGAAAACGGGGCGGTAGATAGACCGGCTCTTCCGGATACATCTGCGTTTCGCGTTTCGCGAACGCATGCAGGCCGATCATCCAGATACTGCGTACCTGGGTGCCGAAACCTACGAACAATTCTTTTAAGGTCATGGTCTTTGTGTCCCTTATTGCGCCTGCCAGAGAATGACAGCCGCCGTTACCAGCAAGTTGACGAGCGTCAGCGGCAGACAGACTTTCCAGCCGAAGGACATTACCTGGTCATAACGAGGACGCGGTAACGACGCACGAATCAAAATGAACATCATCATGAAGAACGCGGTTTTCAGCGCGAACCAGACGAATGGCGGTAAGAACGGGCCATGCCAGCCACCGAAGAACAGGGTAACCATCAGTGCAGAAATGGTGACGATGCCGATGTATTCACCCACGAAGAACAAACCGAATTTCATACCGGAATATTCAATGTGGTAACCGTCGGCCAGTTCCTGCTCGGCTTCTGGCTGGTCAAACGGGTGACGGTGGCACACCGCCACGCCCGCGATGGCAAAGGTGACAAAACCAAAGAACTGCGGAATAACGTTCCAGATATCAGCCTGGTTGTTGACGATGTCGGTCATGTTAAATGAACCGGCCTGCGCCACCACGCCCATCAGGGAAAGCCCGAGGAACACTTCGTAGCTCAGCGTCTGCGCAGACGCACGCATCGCACCGAGCAGGGAGTATTTGTTGTTACTGGACCAGCCAGCGAACAGCACCGCGTATACCGCGAGGCCCGCCATCATCAGGAAGAACAGGATCCCGATGTTCAGGTCAGCAACCACCCAGTTCGGACTCACCGGCACGATGGCGAAAGCCAGCAGCAGCGAGGTGAAGGCGATCATCGGTGCCAGGGTAAAGATGACGCGATCCGAGAATTTCGGGATCCAGTCTTCTTTAAAGAACATCTTGATCATGTCCGCAACCAGCTGGAGCGAACCGCCCCAGCCAACACGGTTCGGTCCGTAACGGTTCTGGAACAGACCCAGCAGACGACGTTCGCCAAAGCTCATGAATGCCCCGCAGGTGACCACCACCAGCAGGATCACGACCGCTTTGAGAATGCTCAGCAGGATCTCAATCAGATCGGGTGTAATCCAACTCATTGTTGTGCCTCCTGCAGATCCTCAAGACGCGCACCTGCCAGAACCGGCGCGATGCCAGGCATACCCATCGGCAAACCAACCTGCCCTGCCGTTAATCCTTCAGCGATTTCAACCGGCAGCGTAACCGTGTTGCCATCGTAGCTGAAAGAAACGCGCGTACCGGCATTAACACCCAACTTCGCGGCATCAGCCGGGTTGAGTTTGATGTACGGCTGCGGCATACGGGTCTGGAAGACTGGCGCACGCTGGGACATTTCGTCACTGCCAAACAGATGGTAGTACGGCGCTATACGCCACTGACCATCCTGAGCCTGGAAGCTCGCCGGAACGGTAGTGAAGTAATCCATACCATCTGCAGAAGCTTCGATCAGACGCACGCCCGGATCGCCATGACGCAGTTTACCGCCCACTTCATCCTGGAACTTGTTCCACGCCTGTGGGGAGTTCCAGCCCGGAGCCCAGGCAAACGGAATTTGTGAACGCGGCGCAGACGGTTGGTTGTTCCCTTCCATAGAGAAGGCGAACATAGTGTCTTTGTCCTGCGGCTGGCGCGGTTCGTGTACGCTGATGTTAGCGCGCATTGCGGTACGACCGCTGTAACGGTGCGGTTCACGAGCCAATTTCTGTCCACGGATACGGAAGCTTGCGTCCGGCGCGGCATCTTTGATACCCGCCAGTTGCGGCAGCTTCTCAACGACCGCGTCGATAACGTGGTCGAGCTGCGTCCAGTCCACTTCGCGGCTCTGCACGGTGCTGTGCAGCGAGTGCAGCCAGCGCCAGCTTTCCAGCATCACGGTGTTACTGTCGTAGTAGGACGGGTCGTAGACCTGGAAGAAACGCTGAGCGCGGCCTTCGTTGTTAATCACCGTACCATCGCTTTCGGCGAAACTTGCGGCGGAAAGCACCAGATGAGCGTTTTCCATAATTGCCGTACGCTGATGGTCAATGACCAGTACCAGCGGCGCTTTCGCCAGCGCTGCGTTCACACGGGTTGCTGAAGCATGGCGATGCAGGTCATTCTCCAGCACCACAACGGCGTCAGCACGACCTGTTTCCAGCTCGGTCAGCGCATCGTCAAGGGAACCACCGCCAATCATACCCAGGCCCATGCTGTTAACAGAGCGAGCAATCATGGTGATGCCGACGTCTGCACCACGGCCTTTCAGCGCCTTCGCCACGTTGGCAGCCGCCTGAATCACTTCGGCGCTACCGGCGTTGGTGCCGGAAATAATCAGTGGTTTCTTCGCCCCGGCCAGTGCCTGAACGATAACGTCAATTTTGTTTTGCAGGTCACGGTCGATACCGTCAACCGCCGGAGCGTTGTTATCCAGCGCATGAGCGATAGCGAAACCTAAACGCGCCTGATCTTCAACCGGTGCACGATAGGTCCATGCGGCGATGTCATCCAGACGGGTGTTATCGACGTTGGTAACGAACAGCGGGTGCTTAGCACGCTGGCCGATGTTAAGGATTGCTGCGATCTGCCAGTCAGCCACTTTCTGTGCCGCCGCCATTTCACGCGCTTTACCTTTCACCGCCTGACGCACAGCCAGCGCAACGCGTGCGCCGGTCTGGGTGACATCTTCGCCCAGCACCAGAACCGCATCATAAGATTCGATTTCGCGCAGTGCCGGAGTATGAATCCCGCCGTCACGCAGCACGCTCAGTGCCAGTTGCAGACGTTCCTGCTCGCCCTGGGCGATACCGGTATAGAAGTTATCCGCACCCACCAGTTCACGCAGCGCGAAGTTACTTTCAACGCTGGCGCGCGGGGAGCCGATACCAATTACTTTCTTCGACTGACGCAGAATATCTGCCGCGCCCTGCATCGCCTGCTCGGCGTTCAGCGTGATCAGGTCATCGCCACGACGCTGTACCGGCTGACGCGGACGGTCTTTCAGGTTCACGTAACCATAGCCAAAACGACCACGGTCGCAGAGGAAGTAGTGGTTAACGGTACCGTTATAACGGTTTTCGATACGACGCAGTTCACCGTAGCGCTCGCCCGGGCTGGTGTTACAGCCGATGGAACACTGCTGGCAGATGCTCGGCGCAAACTGCATGTCCCATTTACGGTTATAACGCTCAGAGTGCGTTTTATCGGTGAAGACGCCGGTCGGGCAAATTTCTACCAGGTTACCGGAGAACTCGCTTTCGAGCGTACCGTCTTCCGGGCGGCCAAAGTAGACGTTGTCATGTGCGCCATAGACGCCCAGATCCGCGCCATCGGCGTAATCTTTGTAGTAACGTACGCAGCGATAGCAGGCGATGCAGCGGTTCATTTCGTGAGAGATGAACGGCCCCAGGTCCTGGTTACGGTGAGTACGCTTCGTGAAGCGGTAGCGACGGAAGCTGTGACCGGTCATGACGGTCATATCCTGCAGGTGGCAGTTGCCGCCCTCTTCACAGACCGGACAGTCGTGCGGGTGGTTAGTCATCAACCACTCCACGACGCTTTCGCGGAACTGTTTCGCTTCTTCGTCATCAATAGAAATAAAGGTGCCTTCGGTGGCCGGTGTCATACAAGACATCACCAGGCGACCACGCGTGTCTTCCGCGTTTTGATATTGCTTCACCGCACACTGGCGGCAAGCACCGACGCTTCCCAGCGCCGGGTGCCAGCAAAAGTACGGAATATCAAGGCCGAGAGACAGACAAGCTTCCAGCAGGTTGTCCGCTCCGTTGACCTCATATTCTTTGCCGTCTACATGAATCGTAGCCATAGTCAGCATGCTTCCAGTTGGCTCGGTCGTAACCGAGCGTTAATCGAATTTCTTATCGCGACACAGGGCTAACCCTGTAATCACCAGCGCTCTTTCAGCAGGTTCGGCTGAATACCACCAATCTGATGGGTATTGCTGAAGGACTGCTTGATGCCAGCTTCGAATTCTTCGCGGAAATATTTAATGGCGCTCTGCAGCGGTTCCACTGCGCCCGGTGCGTGTGCACAGAAGGTTTTACCCGGGCCGAGGAAACGACACAGTTGCTCAAGTGTCTCGATATCCCCTGGCTGGCCTTCGCCACGCTCCAGCGCGCGCAGAATTTTCACACTCCACGGCAGACCGTCACGGCACGGCGTACACCAGCCGCAGGACTCGCGGGCAAAGAACTCTTCGAGGTTACGCACCAAAGGAACCATGCCAATCTCGTGATCGACAGCCATGGCCAGCGCGGTGCCCAGACGGCTACCTGCTTTACCAATGCTTTCGAATTCCATCGGCAGATCGAGGTGTGCTTCGGTCAGGAAGTCAGTCCCTGCGCCGCCTGGCTGCCAGGCTTTGAACTTCAGTCCATCGCGCATGCCACCCGCGTAATCTTCGAGGATCTCACGCGCGGTAGTACCGAAAGGCAGTTCCCACAGGCCAGGATTCTTCACGCGACCAGAGAAGCCCATCAGCTTGGTGCCCGCGTCTTTGCTCTTCGAAATGTTCTGGTACCACTCCACGCCGTTCGCGAGGATAGCCGGTACGTTACACAGGGTTTCGACGTTGTTTACGCAGGTCGGTTTGCCCCATGCGCCAGAGCTTGCCGGGAACGGCGGCTTGGAACGTGGGTTAGCACGGCGACCTTCGAGGGAGTTGATCAGCGCGGTTTCTTCACCGCAGATATAACGCCCTGCCCCGGTGTGGACAAACAGTTCGAAGTCGAAACCGGTGCCCATGATGTTTTTGCCAAGCAGACCGGCTTCGGTCGCTTCGGCGATCGCGCGACGCAGATGCACGGCTGCTTCGATATATTCACCGCGCAGGAAGATGTAACCACGGTACGCTTTCAGCGCAAACGCGGAAATCAGCATGCCTTCCACCAGCAGGTGCGGCAGCTGTTCCATCAGCAGACGGTCTTTATAGGTGCCCGGCTCCATTTCATCGGCGTTACACAGCAGGTAACGGATGTTCATGGATTCGTCTTTCGGCATCAGGCTCCACTTCAGACCGGTGGAAAAGCCCGCGCCGCCGCGCCCTTTCAGGCCAGCGTCTTTTACCTGATTAACGATTTCGTCCGGTGACAACCCGGTCAGGGCCTTACGCGCACCTTCGTAGCCGTTCTTGCTACGGTATTCGTCCAGCCAGACCGGCTGTTTGTCATCACGCAGACGCCAGGTCAGCGGATGGGTTTCGGGAGTACGGATAATGTCTTTCATTTATACCGCTCCAGTAGTTCGGGAATGCCTTCCGGGGTCAGGTGAGCATGAGTATCTTCATCGATCATCATGTTTGGCCCTTTATCGCAGTTCCCCAGGCAACAGGTCGGCAGCAGCGTAAAGCGACCATCAAAGGTCGTCTGCCCCGGCTTGATGTTGAGTTTTTTCTCAAGCGCGGCCTGGATCCCCTGGTAGCCGTTGATATGGCACACCACGCTGTCGCAATAGCGGATCACGTGGCGACCTACCGGCTGGCGGAAGATCTGGCTATAAAACGTAGCAACACCTTCTACGTCGCTTGCCGGAATACCCAGCACATCAGCGATCGCATAGATCGCCCCATCCGGCACCCAGCCACGCTGTTTCTGAACGATTTTCAGCGCTTCAATGGACGCCGCACGCGGGTCTTCGTAGTGGTGCTTCTCGTGCTCAATCGCTTCACGCTCAGCCGCACTCAGCTCAAAAGCCTCGGTTTGTGGTTGTTGATTCTCGTGCATAATTAGCGGTCCACATCTGACATAACAAAATCGATACTACCCAGATGGACGATTAAGTCGGACACCAGGCTGCCACGTACCGCTACCGGGATCTGCTGCAGGTGCGCATAGCTCGGGGTACGGATACGGGTACGGTAACTCATGGTGCTGCCATCGCTGGTCAGGTAGTAACTGTTGATACCCTTGGTCGCTTCCACCATCTGGAAGGACTCGTTTGCCGGCATAACCGGGCCCCACGAAACCTGCAGGAAGTGGGTGATAAGGGTTTCGATATGTTGCAGCGTGCGCTCTTTCGGCGGCGGCGTCGTCAGCGGGTGATCCGCTTTGAACGGGCCTTCCGGCATGTTATTGAGGCACTGCTCAAGGATGCGCAGACTCTGGCGCAGCTCTTCAACTTTCAGCATCACGCGGGTATAGCAGTCAGAAACGCCGCCGCCAACCGGGACTTCAAAGTCAAAGTTTTCGTAGCCAGAGTACGGACGCGCTTTACGCACGTCGAAATCAATACCGGTCGCGCGCAGCGCAGCACCGGTACAACCCCAGTCCAGCGCTTCTTTCTTACCGTAAGCGGCAACGCCCTGCGAACGGCCTTTCAGGATGGTGTTACGCAGTGCGGCTTTCTCGTAAGAATCCAGACGTTTTGGCATCCAGTCGAGGAAGTCACGCAGCAGCTTGTCCCAACCGCGCGGCAGATCGTGTGCCACACCGCCGATACGGAACCAGGCCGGGTGCATACGGAAACCGGTGATCGCTTCCACCACGTCATAGATTTTCTGACGGTCGGTAAAGGCGAAGAATACCGGGGTCATCGCGCCGACGTCCTGAATGAACGTGGAGATGTACAGCAGGTGGCTGTTGATACGGAACAGTTCGGACAACATCACGCGAATCACGTTGACGCGATCCGGCGTGGTGATACCAGCCAGCTTCTCAACGGCCAAAACGTAAGGCATTTCGTTTACGCAGCCGCCGAGGTACTCAATACGGTCGGTGTACGGAATGTAGCTGTGCCAGGACTGACGTTCACCCATCTTTTCAGCGCCACGGTGGTGGTAGCCGATGTCAGGTACGCAGTCGACGATTTCTTCGCCATCAAGCTGCAGCACAATACGGAAAGCTCCGTGAGAAGACGGGTGGTTAGGACCGAGGTTGAGGAACATGAAGTCCTCATTTTCGGTGCTACGCTTCATACCCCAATCTTCTGGTTTGAAGGTCAGCGCTTCCATTTCCAGATCCTGTTTGGCTTTAGTCAGCTCAAACGGATCGAATTCGGTCGCACGCGCCGGGTAGTCTTTACGCAGCGGATGACCTTCCCAGGTATGCGGCATCAGCAGACGCGTCAGGTGCGGGTGACCTTCGATATCGATGCCAAACATTTCCCAGGTTTCACGCTCATACCAGTTGGCGTTCGGGAACAGTTTGGTGAAAGTCGGTACGCGCAGATCGTTTTCAGACAAAGCCACCTTGAGCATGATATCGCGATTGCGTTCAATGGAGATCAGGTGATAGAAAACGGAAAAATCCGCGGCAGGTAACCCTTCGCGGTGCGTACGCAGACGTTCGTCCATGCCGTGTAAGTCAAACAGCATGACGTAAGGTTTCGGCAGTCTCTTTAAGAAATCGCCAACTTCCAGTAATTGTTCACGCTTGACCCAAACAACGGGTACCCCGGTGCGAGTCGCCTGAACGGTAAAGGCATCCGGCCCAAAACGGTTGCGCAGTTCGCCAATGACCGGGTCATCAAGGTGATCCCGTGTTTGCCATACGGCGTCTTGCGCGGTTAAGTCGGTCATATTGTTCACCATTGCAAATGGTCCGTGGTGGTCGGCAGTGCTTCGCGCTATTTATGTAGTGATAAGCGAAGGAAGTGCTGCTGCCGACAGGCGCAAATTAAATCTCGTCTGGTGTACGAAGATTCGTTACAGCAATACGTTCGCCGCGTTTACGCTCGCGTTCTGACTGCATATTGGCGCGATAAACGCCCTGATCGCCAACCACCCAGGAGAGCGGGCGGCGTTCTTTGCCAATGGAATCTTGCAGCAGCATCAGAGCCTGCATATACGCTTCTGGGCGCGGCGGACATCCCGGGATGTACACATCGACCGGAATAAATTTATCAACGCCCTGCACCACAGAATAGATGTCGTACATACCGCCGGAGTTGGCGCATGCGCCCATGGAAATAACCCATTTCGGTTCCAGCATCTGATCGTAGAGGCGCTGAATAACTGGTGCCATTTTGGTAAAGCAGGTTCCGGCTACGACCATCAGGTCAGCCTGACGCGGCGATGCACGCAGTACTTCCGCACCAAAACGGGCCACATCGTGCACGGCGGTAAACGAGGTCACCATCTCAACGTAGCAGCAGGAAAGGCCAAAGTTATATGGCCAAATTGAGTTTTTACGGCCCCAGTTAACCATGTCATGCAGTTTGCCCATGAACACGTTTTTGTTAACTTCTTGTTCCAGGGGGTCGGTTACGATCTCCTGTTTTTGCAGGGGGTAACGGTCGTTCTCACCGTTAGGATCTATGCGGGTGAGCGTATAATCCATCTTAATGCCTCGCGGTTAGCGTTGACGATTAGCGATACTGTTCGTTTCCGGGTTCATACGCTCGCGGCGTGAACGCGCGGGCGTCCAGTCCAGCGCGCCAATACGCACCAGATAAACCAGACCTGCCAGTAACACAAAAATAAAAATTGCAGCTTCCACAAAGCCAATCCAACCGCTTTCACGGATAGAAGTTGACCATGCGAACAGATACAGCGCTTCAACGTCGAAGATAACGAAGAACATGGCTACCAGATAAAACTTGGCAGACAGGCGCAGGCGGGCGGTGCCGACCGAGTCGATACCTGATTCAAACGGCACGTTTTTAGATCTCGCGCGTGCGCGACCCCCTAAAAACCAGCCGCCGACGAGCATCAGGCAGCACAGGCCAATGGCAACGATAAGAAAGATAGCGAATGCCCAGTGATGAGCGATGATTTCAGTGGATGTTGACATACTCATTGCTTACTCATCAAAAGTAGCGCCAAATTCTCTGCTCTTTTCGGCAGATGAACGCCACATCGATTCATGGGGAGGAATAAAAAAAACCTTACAATCACTGTGAAAAATCATTTTATACAGCTAATTGATGGGGTTTTTTACTCCTTTCTATAACCTTTTGTCAACTTTAACAAAAGTTTCCTCACATTATTTTACACTGTTCCAACTTCATTAACATAAAGTGCTCTTTAGACCCATTTCGATTGCATCATCGGTCATTTTTAATGTTGTTGAATCGTGTCCGTAGTGAAGTAAAAAAGATAATACACGTCTATTTTGACAGGAATTCACCCAGATGCCTCCCCCTAAATGGGAGTATTTTCTTGATCTGTGACACGCTTTTGTTAATTCACCATAAAAAACAGCAACAATTTCTCTAGTTTTTTAACATGGAAACATTTAGCAACTCAGCTGATTATTTTTCATCCTATTGTCAGTCTGTTTTTTTACCTGCTGATTTTGTTAAGTTTTAGTATATGAATGAACAGAAAGCAGTAATATTTGCATAAAAAAAGAGCCGCTGGATGTTTTTTCATCATCAGTGGCTCTTTTTTACACTTACATTTTAAAACTTTTTTTTGTGACGCTTTACTCAAAGTCGCCTTCAACAATCAGCGAGTCATCTCCCCCTTCAGGGGTAAACTGATTGTATTGCCAAGGATTTTGATATGTCTGCATCGACTTAAAGATAACCTGAGCTAATTCATTTTGCGTGGCCGGATCGCTGCACAGCAGATACTCGGTATCAGGCAGAGGTGGCAATCCGTCCGCCGCACCCAGTACGCGTAAATCCGGGCTCATCATTTCGACAGGACGGGCAGTAACGCCCAGCCCTGCTTTTACCGCCGCGCGAACCGCAGGCAATGTTGAAGCGACATAAGCCAAACGCCACGGGATCTGTGCGGCATTCAACGTCGCCAGCACGATATCGCGAAACGGGCTGGGATCGTCCAGCAGAACTAACGGCACCGGTTCCCCTTTTTGCAGGATATATTCGGCTGCGCAATACCAGTGCGTCGGTGAAGTTCGCAAATTCAGGCACTCAAAATCGCCAGGTCGGTTAGTGGTGACCACTAAATCCACTTCTTGCGACTTAAGCATCTCCACCATGTAGGCGTTGCGTTTCACTCTGACATCCAGTGCAAGTTTCGGATAAACCGAACTTATACGGTTAAGCAGAAAAGGGAGTATGGTATCGGCGGATTCATCAGAAGCACCGATAGTTAACACCCCCTGAAGATTGTTAAACATCAATGATGAGCATGCCTCATCATTAAATCGCAGTATTTTCCTGGCGTAACCCAACAGCTGGATACCGTGTTCGGTCAGCAGTTTGTTGCGTCCATGGCGCGCGAACAACTCTTTCCCCACAAGTTGTTCAAGACGCTGCATTTGCTGACTTACCGCAGACTGAGTTCGACACACCGCAGCTGCCGCAGCCGCAAAGGTATTCAGGTCGGCAACAGCAACAAAGGTTCTCAGCAGATCGAGGTCGAGGTTAATTATCGGACGATTTGCATTTATCATAGTTTTTCACTTACTCGCGGGTCATACCGGGTTAATGCTGTGCATTCAGAATCAAACAACTCCATTTGTAATGTGCCTCCCTTCAGTTTCGCTTAGTGTAACCAAGTGAAAATAAGGATGTATTTGGTTTAACAAACGAAACAATTCTCTTTCTGAGCTATTTTAATACCCGTGATATTCATCGGAATATAGCAACGAGAAAGAGCCGTATTTTTAGCTGCTGGATGATTCTGACTAATGGGAAACATGTAAATTTTGTAAATTTAAAAAATAGTTAACGAACAATAATTTACACATTAAAAACTAACTTTTCAGGATGTTAGGAACAACCAACAAACATTTGAATTATCGTAAAATTCGTACTACACACCATTTCATAGGAGTTATCTTAACCTAAAACCACTATATTTATAAGTGTTATCGCGAATAATTCCGGGCAAATTGGTGTTATGTCAGTGCAACGGTTTTCGTATTATTGGCCAACTCAATTTGATGTCGTTTAAATAATAAATAATAATTAATTAAGAATTCCTCAATTCATTAATTATGCTTAACAATGGATTCACACCGCGTCACGCAGGGATCAGACCGATAACAGATTTCGCAGGCCAAACCTCAGTATTTTCGAATTACGCCATTCAGCTGAGATCTCAGCTACCTTTTTCTTTACAGGCCTAACTTTTTTTGACCAGACAAATCACCATACCCACACTAACAAAGCAAAATATAAACCACAAAAAACACAATAATCCAGATCATTACTCTACAAAAATCACATTATTTAGTTATTAACAGTGAATTATAATCCCCCTGCTTTCCAAAATATTCTACTAAAGACCCTTCAAAACTCACCGTCGTGGGAGTACATTGTGCTGGGCTGACTTCCACGGCAGGGAGTGGCATTCACAGCTAAAAAGGTCAACGTTCATGTCCCCCATTGAAAAATCCAGCAAATTAGAAAACGTCTGTTATGACATTCGCGGCCCGGTTCTGAAGGAAGCAAAGCGCCTGGAAGAAGAAGGCAACAAAGTTCTGAAACTGAACATCGGCAACCCTGCGCCTTTCGGGTTTGAAGCGCCAGATGAAATTTTGGTGGATGTGATCCGCAATTTGCCAACTGCGCAAGGATATTGCGATTCCAAAGGCCTTTATTCAGCCCGCAAAGCAATCATGCAGCATTACCAGGCCCGTGGGATGCGCGACGTAACCGTGGAAGATATCTATATCGGTAACGGCGTATCTGAATTGATTGTGCAGGCCATGCAGGCATTGCTAAACAGTGGGGACGAAATGCTGGTTCCTGCACCTGATTATCCACTGTGGACGGCGGCGGTTTCGCTCTCTGGTGGTAATGCCGTGCACTACCTGTGTGACGAATCGTCAGACTGGTTCCCGGACCTGGATGATATCCGCGCCAAAATTACGCCGCGTACCCGTGGGATCGTCATCATCAACCCAAACAACCCTACTGGCGCGGTGTATTCTAAAGAGCTGCTGATGGAGATTGTTGAGATTGCCCGCCAAAACAATCTCATCATCTTTGCGGACGAGATTTACGACAAAATTCTTTACGATGACGCCGAGCACCACTCGATTGCGGCAATGGCCCCTGACCTGCTGACTATTACCTTTAACGGCCTGTCAAAAACCTATCGTGTTGCCGGTTTCCGCCAGGGCTGGATGGTACTGAACGGACCGAAGAAACATGCCAAAGGGTATATCGAAGGCCTTGAGATGCTGGCTTCTATGCGCCTGTGTGCCAACGTTCCGGCACAACATGCCATTCAGACCGCACTGGGTGGATATCAGAGCATCAGCGAATTCATCATGCCAGGCGGACGTCTGTATGAGCAACGTAACCGCGCCTGGGAACTGCTTAATGACATCCCCGGCGTCTCTTGCGTAAAACCGCGCGGTGCGCTGTATATGTTCCCGAAAATTGATGCTAAACGCTTTAATATTCATGACGACCAGAAGATGGTACTCGACTTCCTGTTGCAGGAAAAAGTACTGCTGGTCCAGGGGACGGCATTCAACTGGCCGTGGCCGGATCATTTCCGCATCGTCACGCTACCGCGTATTGACGATATCGAAATGTCGCTGAGTAAATTTGAGCGTTTCCTGTCAGGGTATCGCCAGCTGTAACTACGCAAAGTGCTGCCGGGTTTGCATCCGGTAGCACTCTCTGCGCAAAATACCGTTACTGAAGTCACTGAGTAAGGGTCATTATGAAGCAGAGCCACTTTTTTGCCCACCTCTCCCGTCTGAAACTCATTAATCGCTGGCCGCTGATGCGCAACGTGCGCACCGAAAACGTGTCCGAACACAGTCTGCAGGTTGCCATGGTTGCCCATGCGCTGGCCGCAATTAAAAACCGTAAATTTGGTGGTCAGGTTAATGCTGAGCGTATTGCCCTGCTGGCGATATATCACGATGCGTCAGAGGTGTTAACCGGCGATCTCCCTACCCCAGTGAAATATTTCAACTCTCAGATTGCTCAGGAATATAAAGCGATAGAGAAAATTGCCCAACAAAAACTGGTCGATATGGTTCCCGATGAGCTGCGCGATATTTTTGCGCCGCTCATTGATGAACATGCCTTAAGTGAAGAAGAGAGGTCGATTGTTAAACAGGCGGATGCCCTGTGCGCGTATCTGAAGTGCCTGGAAGAACTCTCTGCCGGTAACAACGAATTTTTGCTGGCAAAAACGCGTCTGGAAAAAACGCTGGAGTCACGACGCAGCGAAGAGATGGACTACTTTATGGACGTATTCGTCCCGAGTTTTCACCTCTCATTAGATGAAATCAGTCAGGATTCTCCATTGTAAGTTTGCGGCGACACTTCCTTTGTAGGCCGGATGAGGCGTTAGCCGCCATCCGGCACATAAAAATCAAAACGGAAACAGCATCGGGATCATCACCACGCACACCACCATCACAATGATGGTAAACGGCACGCCAATTTTTACGAAATCGCTAAAGCTGTAGTTACCCGGCCCGAGTACCAGTGTGTTTACCGGTGAAGACACTGGCGTCATAAAGGCTGCGGAAGCCGCCATCGCAATCACCATCGCAAAAGGATACGGCGAAACGCCCATCGACTTTGCTGCCGCCAGCGCAATCGGCGCCATCAGTACCGCCGTCGCAGTGTTAGAGATAAATAACCCAATGGTCGCGCACAGCACGAACAGGCAGCCCAGCATCATATACGGGCCGTACCCTCCACCAACGTCCATTAGCCCTTTAACCACCAGATCAACACCGCCCGTTTTCTGTAATGCCAGCGCAAAGGGCATCATTCCGACAATCAAAATAATACTTGGCCAGTGAATGGCTTTATAGGCGCTTTCGGCATCGATGCAGCGGAATTTTCCCATCAGCAAACAGGCGATAATCGCGGCAACCGTATTAGGGATTTCATCGGTAAGCATTAACGCGACCATCAGCACCAGACAGAAAATCGCATGCGGCGCCTGGCTGTGCGCCGGAGAAGCTTCACTGACTTCCACGGGCATATTCAGCACCACGAAATCGCGCCCTTTTTGCCCCAACAAAGTGATGAGTTTCCAGTTACCCACTACCAGAATGATATCGCCCATCAGCAGTGGTTCATCCACCACCGCTCCGGCCAGTGCCGTACCAT
Organism: Citrobacter sp. Cpo148; assembly: GCF_030332375.1. Classification (NCBI taxonomy): domain Bacteria; kingdom Pseudomonadati; phylum Pseudomonadota; class Gammaproteobacteria; order Enterobacterales; family Enterobacteriaceae; genus Citrobacter; species Citrobacter sp. Cpo148. Next base: position 66,546 of record NZ_JAOWHY010000034.1, on the reverse strand, counting down.
CACGCTTCAGTCCGACGACATTCAGGCCATAACGCGTACGAAAAGCGATTTCCCGTACCGTTTTGCCGATCAATTCCGATTCAGGGATTAATGAAATCTCGGCCATACCCACGTCAAGCGCCTGCTCGGAAAAGTATTCACCACGCAGCACCATCGGCTCCAACAGTTGCTCGCTGCAAAATTCACGCAGGTCGACGTCGGCCGCTGACATATCGATCAGCAATACGTCACGGGCACGGAACTCAGAAACCCCGTTAACATCGACAATCACGCGGCGAAAACGCCGCCAGCGTTCAACACCAATCACGTTTGCCCCGTAGCGCTCACGCAATTTCAGATCATCCAGACGTTGGCCAATCATGGGAGAACCCGGGCGAATCGCCAGGCGACGGGCACGCCCTGTCAGGCGATATTCTTTGATCAGATCGCGAAAGGTCCGGCGCTTCCAGCCGTCTCCCGGCTGCCCGGAGTCTTCACCTTTCAGCATAAAACGCATCACCAGCATATAAATTATGCCGAGTACCAACACCACCAGTCCCAGTGGGGTTACGCTAAAAAAGCTAAAACCGTTAAGTCCTTCACGTAACAATTCACTGTTGACGACCAGGTTCGGCGGCGTTGCCACCAGCGTCATCATGCCGCTTATCAATCCGGCAAAGCTCAACGGCATCATCAGCCGTGAGGGGGAGATTTGCATGCGCATAGAAACGCTTAAGACAACCGGAATAAAGATGGCGACCACACCGGTCGAACTCATGAAGGCACCGAGTCCGGCTACGGTTATCATCAGCAACACCAGCATTTTGACTTCACTGCTGCCGGCGACCTTCACCAGCCAGGCACCCATTACCGTCGCCACGCCGGTACGCACCAGGCCGTCGCCGATAATGAATAAAGCCGCTATCAAAATAACGTTAGGATCGCTGAACCCGGAAAAAGCCTCTGTGATGCTCAATGTTCCGCTCAGAACAAAGGCAATAATGACCAGCAAAGCGACCGCGTCCATACGCACTCTGCCAGTTGCAAACAAGACGACGGCAATCGCCAGCAATGAGAGAACCCATATCAATTCACCGTTCACAACATATCCTTGTTAAATGAGAGGGATGGACTGATTCTGCCATAAAAAAGCCCCAACAATCTGGGGCTAAATCATGATCAGGTATTTCTTATAACGACCACATTTCCGTTGGGTTGTTTGGTCACAGAAATATGTTCCAGACTGGTCAGCGAAAAATCAACTTCGTCCAGACGCGGCGTATCCGCTGGCGCGTTAACCGCGATGACATGACACCCAGCAGCCAGTCCTGAGAGCACCCCGGCGGGGGCATCTTCCACCACTGCACATTCCTGCGGTGCCAGGCCCAGAAGCTGAGCGCCTAACAGATACGCGTCTGGCTCTGGTTTCCCTCTTTTTACCCGCTCGGCGGTGACAAACACTTCAGGAGCAGGAAGCCCGGCAACACGATGACGCGCACGTGCGACTGGCATAGAACCGGAGGTCACAATCGCCCATGGAATACCTGCTTTATTGAGATGGTTGAGTAAATCAACTGCCCCCGGCAGCGCGGTGATCCCGGCGGTTTCCGTCGCTTCGATCTGTTCCAGACGGGTAAATTCCGCGGCGATCTCTGCCTCAGACTTGCCCACCATAAAGTGTCGCAGGGAGGTAATGGCCTGCTTACCATGAATAAAGCCGAGTACCTCGGCGTGATCGAGGCCGAAGCGATCGGCCCAGTTGCACCACGCACGCTCTACTGCGGGTAAGGAATCGACCAGCGTTCCATCCAGATCAAACAGAAAACCTTTGCACTGCACGCTCGCCCCCTCAGGCATTAATGATTTGGTTAATTTCATTCGCGCTCAGGTGATACTGACGCGGGCAAGAGTGCCAAACATTCAGCATACGCTGATATTTTTCCCACATTGGGGTCTGGGCGTTGAAGCCATGCGTACCCGCATCAAAGTGGGTGTAACGACCTTCCACATTGACCATAAAACGAACGTACCCGAGGAAACGGGCTTCCGTTGCGGCGTCAAAACCGAGGAAGGTCACGCGACGCTCATCAATAGCCTGCGCATCCTTAAGATTAGTCCAGGACACATGTAATGCGTGATACATCTCCATAATATCGATAATCGTACGACAGGTTTCTTCCGTCAGTTCACCAAACTCACGATCCAGCTCACGCATCTGCAAGCCGTAACCGCGTTCAATAATCGTCTGCAAACGACGATAACGCTCGGCGTTAGTTGGATCGAGCATAGTCATCATTTTGTACTGATTCGACAAAATCAGACGTTGAGCGTTGGTCATTTCCATTTGGGACTCCTGTATCACTACTACTGCGATGAAAAAAAAGAAGGCATCTTGTGCCTTCTTTTATATGCGTAATCAGGGGTCAATTACAAATCATCAAGGAAAGTTTTATCCAGTTGTTTGAAGGCGCGCTTAAGCGTGTCAGCCAGCGCCTGGTAATCCGGCTTTCCTTCTACCGGAGAGAGCGCCTGCCCAGCTTCTTGCAATTTACCCCGAACTTCGTAGAACCAATTGAGAATTGAAGGCGGCAGCGGCGTTACGGAACGTTTTCCCAGCCACCACATCCCCTGCATCGGCAGGCTAAGCGCAAACAGCGCAGTCGCCACGGCCGGGCCCAACTGCCCCCCTAACGCAATTTGCCAACATAAGGTGAAGACGGCGATAGGCGGCATAAAACGGATCGCGTAACGCGTCATGCGGATCACGCGGTTCTCAACAAACACGGGCGCAAGGCGCTTTTCCATTGGCCACGTCTTTGCATAGTGCTGCCCCCGGCGAAACAAGCTAAAAAAATTGACGGAGCGATTATCCGGTGTCGACATGGCGGTTACCTCAACTTCACATATAAAAATTAAAAAATTTGTGCAAAACAACAACTACAAGGGACATCGTTCAAAACATTTTGTCTTTGATACCCACATTCAGGTATCCTGTGCCGGCCTGTAAGGCCTGTAGTCCAAAATCATTGAGTCGTCAAATTGGCATACATTATGCCATTGCCTGAAAAATACGCAAAATGACATAGACTCAAAGGTATTTATTCCATCGTGCCCAAAAAGACTATGGCGCATGATGTTAATCATAAACGTCGGTGTCATCATGCGCTACGCTCTATGACTCCCTGACGTTTTTTTAGCCACGTATCATAAATAGGTACTTCCATGTCGAGTAAGTTAGTACTGGTTCTGAACTGCGGTAGCTCCTCACTGAAATTTGCCATCATCGATGCAGTAAACGGTGAAGAATACCTCTCTGGTTTAGCCGAATGTTTCCATCTCCCAGAAGCACGTATCAAGTGGAAAATGGACGGCGGTAAACAAGAAGCGGCTTTAGGTGCAGGCGCCGCTCACAGTGAAGCGCTGAACTTTATCGTTAACACTATTCTGGCACAAAAACCAGAATTGTCTGCGCAATTGACCGCTATTGGTCACCGTATCGTACACGGCGGCGAGAAGTACACCAGCTCCGTGGTTATCGATGATTCCGTTATTCAGGGCATCAAAGATTCTGCCTCTTTCGCACCACTGCATAACCCGGCTCACCTGATCGGTATCGCAGAAGCGCTGAAATCCTTCCCTAATCTGAAAGACAAAAACGTGGCTGTATTCGACACCGCGTTCCATCAGACTATGCCGGAAGAGTCTTACCTCTATGCTCTGCCGTACAGCCTGTACAAAGAACACGGCGTTCGTCGTTACGGCGCGCACGGTACCAGCCACTTCTTCGTTACTCAGGAAGCGGCAAAAGTGCTGAACAAACCGGTTGAAGAGCTGAACATCATCACTTGCCACCTGGGCAATGGCGGTTCTGTATCTGCTATCCGTAACGGTAAATGTGTTGATACCTCCATGGGTCTGACCCCGCTGGAAGGTCTGGTGATGGGTACGCGTTCCGGTGACATCGACCCGGCGATCATCTTCCACCTGCACGATACCCTGGGCATGAGCGTTGACCAGATCAACAAAATGCTGACCAAAGAGTCCGGCCTGCTGGGTCTGACCGAAGTCACCAGCGACTGCCGTTATGTTGAAGATAACTACGCTACTAAAGAAGACGCTAAACGTGCAATGGACGTTTACTGCCACCGTCTGGCGAAATACATCGGTTCTTACACTGCGCTGATGGATGGTCGTCTGGATGCAGTTGTCTTCACCGGTGGTATCGGTGAAAACGCAGCGATGGTTCGTGAACTGTCTCTGGGCAAACTGGGCGTTCTGGGCTTTGAAGTTGACCACGAACGTAACCTGGCCGCACGTTTCGGCAAATCTGGTTTCATCAACAAAGAAGGTACCCGTCCTGCGCTGGTTATCCCAACCAACGAAGAACTGGTTATCGCGCAAGACGCGAGCCGCCTGACTGCCTGATTTCACACCGCCAGCCTAGCTGGCGGTGCTGTTTTGTAACCCGTCTAAATTGGCGGTAACGAAAGAGGATAAACCGTGTCCCGTATTATTATGCTGATCCCTACCGGAACCAGCGTCGGCCTGACCAGCGTCAGCCTTGGCGTGATCCGCGCAATGGAACGCAAAGGCGTTCGTCTGAGCGTCTTTAAGCCGATCGCTCAACCGCGTGCCGGTGGCGATGCGCCAGACCAGACTACCAGCATCGTCCGTGCTAACTCTTCTCTGCCAGCCGCTGAGCCGCTGAAGATGAGCCACGTTGAATCTCTGCTGTCCAGCAATCAGAAAGATGTGCTGATGGAAGAGATCATCGCGAACTACCACGCGAACACCAAAGACGCTGAAGTTGTACTGGTTGAAGGCCTGGTCCCAACCCGTAAACATCAGTTCGCGCAGTCTCTGAACTACGAAATCGCGAAAACGCTGAACGCGGAAATCGTCTTCGTTATGTCTCAGGGTACCGACACCCCGGAACAGCTGAACGAGCGTATTGAACTGACTCGCAGCAGCTTCGGCGGCGCGAAAAACACCAACATCACCGGCGTAATCGTTAACAAACTGAACGCACCGGTTGATGAGCAGGGCCGTACTCGCCCGGATCTGTCCGAGATTTTCGACGACTCTTCCAAAGCGAAAGTGATCAAAGTTGATCCGGCTAAACTGCAAGAATCCAGTCCGCTGCCGGTTCTGGGCGCGGTGCCATGGAGCTTCGATCTGATCGCTACTCGTGCAATCGATATGGCGCGTCACCTGAACGCCACCATCGTAAACGAAGGCGATATCAACACCCGTCGCGTGAAGTCTGTGACGTTCTGCGCACGCAGCATTCCACATATGCTGGAACACTTCCGCGCAGGCTCCCTGCTGGTAACTTCCGCAGATCGTCCTGACGTACTGGTTGCAGCATGCCTAGCGGCCATGAACGGCGTGGAAATCGGTGCCCTGCTGCTGACTGGCGGCTACGAAATGGACGCGCGCATCACTAAACTGTGCGAACGTGCATTTGAAACCGGCCTGCCGGTATTCATGGTAAACACCAACACCTGGCAGACCTCTCTGAGCCTGCAGAGCTTCAACCTGGAAGTTCCGGTTGACGATCACGAGCGCATTGAGAAAGTTCAGGAATACGTTGCTAACTACATCAACGCTGACTGGATTGAATCCCTGACTGCGACCTCTGAGCGCAGCCGTCGTCTGTCTCCGCCAGCGTTCCGTTACCAGTTGACCGAGCTGGCACGCAAAGCGGGCAAACGCGTTGTTCTGCCGGAAGGCGACGAACCGCGCACCGTTAAAGCGGCAGCCATCTGTGCTGAACGTGGTATCGCAACCTGCGTACTGCTGGGTAACCCGGATGAGATCACCCGCGTTGCAGCCTCTCAGGGCGTTGAACTGGGCGCTGGTGTAGAAATCGTTGATCCAGATGTGGTTCGCGAAAGCTACGTTGCTCGCCTGGTCGAACTGCGTAAAAACAAAGGTATGACCGAAACCGTTGCCCGCGAACAGCTGGAAGACAACGTGGTTCTCGGTACCCTGATGCTGGAACAGGACGATGTTGACGGTCTGGTTTCTGGTGCAGTACACACCACCGCGAACACCATCCGTCCGCCGCTGCAGCTGATCAAAACTGCACCGGGTAGCTCTCTGGTGTCTTCCGTGTTCTTCATGCTGCTGCCGGATCAGGTTTACGTTTATGGCGACTGCGCGATCAACCCGGATCCGACTGCAGAGCAGCTGGCAGAAATCGCGATTCAGTCCGCTGATTCCGCAATTGCCTTCGGTATCGAACCGCGCGTAGCGATGCTCTCCTACTCCACCGGTACTTCTGGTGCAGGTAGTGACGTAGAGAAAGTTCGCGAAGCAACCCGTCTGGCACAGGAAAAACGTCCTGACCTGATGATCGACGGTCCGCTGCAGTACGACGCCGCCGTTATGGCTGACGTAGCGAAATCCAAAGCGCCGAACTCTCCGGTTGCAGGTCGCGCTACCGTGTTCATCTTCCCGGATCTGAACACCGGTAACACCACTTACAAAGCGGTACAGCGTTCTGCCGACCTGATCTCCATCGGGCCAATGCTGCAGGGTATGCGCAAGCCGGTGAACGACCTGTCTCGTGGCGCGCTGGTAGACGATATCGTCTACACCATCGCACTGACCGCGATCCAGTCTTCCCAGCAGCAGCAGTAATCTGCCGAGTGTGCCGGATCTCTTATCCGGCAACACATCTGCTTATCAAACCGGAAATAGCTGATATTTCCGGTTTTTTTATGTCTTTTTCCCCTTTGGCATAATCTGAAACATTTGGCTGGATGCGCTGCATCAATGAATAACTATTCTTCTGTTCGCATACTTACTCTCTTTTGCGTTGCAACAGGGATAGTCTTTCATGTCAGCAGTAACAGAATCACAGCCAGCTAAAAAATGGGCGATGCCCGACACGCTGGTGATTATTTTTTTCGTCGCCATTTTAACCAGTCTGGCAACATGGGTTGTTCCCGTCGGGATGTTCGACAGCCAGGAAGTTCAGTATCAGGTTGATGGACAAACCAAAACCCGTAAGGTGGTTGACCCCCATTCCTTTCGTATTCTGACCAACGACGCAGGTGAAGAGCAGTATCACCGGGTGCAGTTATTCACCACCGGAGATGAACGCCCAGGCCTGATGAATTTCCCGTTTGAAGGATTAACCTCCGGCTCGAAATTCGGCACTGCTGTCGGCATCATTATGTTTATGCTGGTCATTGGCGGCGCATTCGGCATCGTTATGCGTACCGGCACCATTGATAACGGCATCCTGGCGCTCATTCGCCATACGCGGGGCAACGAGGTCCTGTTTATCCCAGTGCTGTTTATTCTCTTCTCCTTAGGCGGCGCGGTGTTTGGCATGGGGGAAGAGGCTGTTGCCTTTGCCATTATCATCGCGCCTTTGATGGTACGCCTAGGTTACGACAGTATCACCACCGTGCTGGTTACCTATATCGCGACTCAGATTGGTTTCGCCAGCTCATGGATGAACCCATTTTGCGTGGTAGTCGCGCAAGGTATTGCGGGGGTACCGGTGCTCTCTGGTTCCGGGCTACGCATCGTGGTCTGGGTGATCGCTACACTAATCGGGCTGACCTTCACGCTGGCCTATGCGGCGCGTATCAAAAAGAATCCGCTTTTGTCCCGGGTACATGAATCCGACCGCTTCTTTCGCGAGCAGCAGGACGAAGTCGTGGAACGACGCTTCACGCTGGGCGACTGGTTAGTGCTAGTGGTGCTGACCGCTGTGATGATTTGGGTTGTCTGGGGCGTTATCGTCAACGCGTGGTTTATTCCTGAGATCGCCAGTCAGTTCTTCACGATGGGTCTGGTGATTGGCATTATCGGCGTCGTGTTTCGGCTCAACGGCATGACGCTCAACATCATGGCCTCCTCATTCACTGAGGGCGCACGAATGATGATTGCCCCTGCCCTGCTGGTTGGTTTTGCCAAAGGCATTTTACTGCTGGTCGGTAATGGAGAGGCGGGTGAAGCCAGCGTGTTAAACACTCTGCTGCACAGCATTGCCAATGGCATCAGCGGGCTGGATAACGCCATCGCGGCGTGGTTTATGCTATTGTTCCAGGCAGTATTTAATTTCTTCGTCACTTCCGGCTCTGGTCAGGCTGCGTTAACCATGCCGCTACTGGCACCGCTGGGCGATCTGGTTGGCGTAAACCGTCAGGTCACAGTCCTGGCCTTCCAGTTTGGCGACGGATTCAGTCATATTATCTATCCGACGTCAGCATCTCTGATGGCTACGTTAGGCGTTTGTCGGGTGGATTTTCGTAACTGGCTGAAGGTAGGTGCTACACTGTTGGGACTGCTGTTTATTATGTCCAGCGTGGTGGTGATTGGCGCGCAGATGATGGGTTACCATTAAAAAGTGTGCGTCCGGCCTACTCGATTTCTCGACGCAGTAGGCCGGATGAACAGAGTTTACTCAGCTTCTTCCTGCTTTTCGGCTTTCGCCCCTTCATTCTTGGCGTTGCGGGTCATCCACAGCGCCAGGGCTTTCAGGGAGTCCGGTGTAAATTCGTCGCAGCGCGCGGTAATTTCTTCCGGCGTCAACCAGCAAACTTCACTGACCTCATCTTCCTGAAGCGCAAACGGTCCGTGGGAAACGCAGCTAAACAACCCCCCCCATACGCGACAGTTCTGGTCTTCAAAGTAAAACTGACCATGCTCGGCAAACGGCACGCCCGCAATCCCCAGTTCCTCTTCTGCTTCACGACGCGCTGATTCCAGCATCTGCTCGTCAGCCTGAACCACACCGCCTGCGGTGGCATCCAGCATGCCGGGCAAAAAATCTTTTGTCTCAGTGCGACGTTGAACCAGAATTTTGCCCATACCATCATGCACAACGATATACGTTGCACGATGGCGTAAGCGTTGCGCCCGCATTTGTTCCCGGCTGGACTGTGCAATGACTTCGTTGTCTTCATTCACAATATCCACCCATTCCGTACTTGCCAAACGACGCTGTTCCACCATCAGGAAACCTTCTTTTTTCTGGCGCTCTTACGGCGCGTTTATGTTTGTGGGGTAAATTACGGATTAATCTCGACCTGTGCAATAACACTTTGATCATTGAGTGCCATTACGCTGAGAACATTATCATCCAGAATCCCGTAACTTGCCGCAAAGCCCCCTTTCGGGATGCTTACCGAGCCGGGATTGAAATGATAGATACCCTCGCGCCGCTCAGCAACCGGCAGATGAGTATGCCCATAAACCAGAACATCGCCCGCATTGAGCACCGGCATATTTTGCGGGCCAAAAAGGTGTCCGTGCGTCAAAAAGAGTCGCTGGTTTTCTGTCAGAATTTGCTGCCACGGCGCAGTCATCGGAAAATGCAGGAGCATCTGATCCACTTCGCTGTCGCAATTACCACGCACCGCAATAATTCGCGATGCCAGCTCATTCAGCCGTTCAGCAACCTGCGCAGGTGCATAGCCTTCTGGAAGCGCATTACGCGGCCCGTGGTTTAAAACATCACCCAATATCACCAGCCATTGCGCGCCGCTTGCAGCAAACCGTTCGAGTACGCGTTCCGTGGCTGGCAACGAACCATGAATGTCCGATGCGAACATCAGTTTCATCACTCACTCCTCGCTGAAAATCACCTTGTAATGATACTGGATTACGGCCCGTTTTTCAGCAGGAACGCTTCGCTGAAAGCGCGATAAAACGCTGTACTGAAGCGCGCTGCCACTGGAAGGTGGCGTATTCCGCAAGCGCTTCTGGAACCTCATCACCATTCAGGACCAGGCGATTAAGCATTAGCGCTAAATCACAGTCAGCGATACACCATTCGCCAAATAAATTCTGCTTACCGTGGCTCAGTAAACTGCTCGCAGTAGCGAACAGTTTTTCCGCACTGGCTTTTCCCGCTTCGCTTAACGGTCCTTTCTTCACGCCAGCAAAAACGACATCTGTTGATCGTTCCTCACGGATAGGCATTAAATCGCTGCGGATCCACGCCTGAACCTGGCGCGCCCGAGCGCGCTTTTGTACATCGTGTGGGTAGATACGCTCCCACTGTGGCGGTGCAAAGCTCTCTTCCAGGAATTCCGTAATCGCTGATGATTCGCTCAGTTCAAAACCATCGATCTCAAGAACCGGTACGCGGCGCGTCAAGGCGTAACCTTGCCATGAAGGATGCAAGTGTTCACCACTATTGAGATCAACGGTTTTCAGCGTGAAAGGTAGCCCCTTCTCTTGCAGAGCGACATAAACAGACAGCACGTAGGGGGAGAAAAAATTGGCATCTGACCACAGCGTAATTGCAGATTTGCTCATAATGTCCTCTGAAGTGTATTGGCTTGCTTTCAAAATATAGAGTCTTTCTCTCGCTGTCACTTGATGAAAACTCACGCACGCCAACAGGCTCTATACTTGTAATGACCCGGTTCATGACAAAACGGATGCTGAAAATGATCGATCTCTATTACACGCCATCGCCAAACGGTCACAAAATCACGCTGTTTCTTGAAGAGGCACAGCTGCAATACCGTCTGATTCATGTCGATATCAGCAAAGGCAGCCAGTTTCGCCCCGATTTTCTGCTGATCTCGCCGAACAATAAAATCCCGGCCATTATCGATCATGCGCCGGAAGATGGCGGAAGGCCCATCAGCTTGTTTGAGTCCGGAGAAATTTTACTCTATCTGGCGGAGAAGAGCGGTAAGCTGCTCAGCGGTGAATTACGCGAACGCCACACCACACTGCAGTGGCTGTTCTGGCAGGTCAGCGGTCTGGGTCCCATGCTGGGGCAGAATCATCATTTCAGTCATTACGCTCCGCAAACGATCCCTTACGCTATTGAAAGATACCAGGTTGAAACCCAGCGCCTGTACAACGTGATGAATAAACGTCTGGAAACGTCACCCTGGCTGGGAGGCGATCACTACAGCATTGCTGACATTGCCTGCTGGCCGTGGATCCACGCCCATCAGCGTCAGCGCATCGACCTCGACAATTACCCGGCGGTCAATAACTGGCACGAACGCATCCGTACGCGTCCTGCCACGGAACGCGCCATGCAGCAAGCACTGAGTGAGAAGCGGTGACGCAATTCGGTTCTCGTGTATCATGCAGAGGTTCATACATGGAGGAAACCTGCAATGTCACAACCTGACGCTATTATTCGTATAAAAAACCTTCGTCTGCGCACCTTTATCGGCATTAAAGAAGAGGAGATCCTTAACCGCCAGGATATCGTCATCAACATTGCCATTCACTATCCGGCAGACAAAGCGCGTACCAGCGAAGATATCAACGACGCGCTGAATTACCGCACTATAACCAAAAGCATCATTGCCCACGTGGAGGGTAACCGCTTCTCATTGTTAGAAAAATTAACTCAAGATGTGCTCGATATCGCACGCGAACATCACTGGGTCACTTATGCTGAAGTCGAGATAGATAAACTTCACGCATTGCGTTACGCCGACTCAGTATCAATGACGCTGAGCTGGCAGCGCTAAAACGTAACCCGGGAGGCGACATGCAGATTCTGATTACCGGCGGTACTGGCCTGATTGGACGTCATCTGATCCCCTGCCTGCTGGAACTGGGGCATCAGATAATCGTAGTGACACGTACCCCTGATAAGGCTCGTCAGATTCTCGACTCTCGGGTCACGTTATGGAAAGGACTGGAAGAGCGGCAACATCTCAATAATATTGATGCCGTGATTAACCTTGCCGGAGAGCCTATTGCAGATAAGCGCTGGAGCGCACAGCAAAAGGAACGCTTGTGCCAGAGCCGTTGGGGCATTACGCAGAAACTGGTCGATTTAATCAATGCGAGCGAGACGCCGCCCTCAGTGTTAATCTCCGGTTCCGCTACCGGTTACTACGGCGATTTGGGCGAAGTTGTGGTTACGGAAGAAGAGCCACCGCATAACGAATTTACCCACAAGCTGTGCGCCCGCTGGGAGCAAATTGCCAGCACTGCGCAAAGCGACAAAACCCGCGTGTGTATGCTGCGTACCGGCGTGGTACTGGCCTCAGCAGGCGGCATTCTGGCAAAAATGGTCCCGCCGTTTCGTCTTGGCTTAGGCGGCCCGATCGGTAATGGACGCCAGTATATGGCCTGGATCCATGTTGATGATATGGTCAACGGAATTATCTGGCTGCTGAATAACGATCTACGCGGTCCCTTCAATATGGTTTCGCCATACCCGGTGCACAATGAGCAGTTTGCCCACGCGCTGGGTCACGCTCTGAACCGCCCTGCCATTCTGCGCATTCCCGCCACCGCTATGCGAATGCTGATGGGGGAATCGTCAGTACTGGTCCTTGGTGGACAACGCGCATTGCCCAAACGCCTGGAAGCTTCCGGTTTTACGTTTCGCTGGTACGATTTAGAAGAAGCGCTGGCGGATGTCATCCGATAACCCCAATGCACTATTCACAGTCGCCGTTGTGGTGGTAAGGTTATAGACCAGATTTCCGCAATGGCGACGTTATGGCGATAATATCGACTCCCCGACTTACCCTCTCTTTGTTTCAATTTTCTGACTGGTCATTTTTCCAGAAACTCCGTGAATGTCCTGAAGTCATGCGCTATATGGGCAACATCGCCCCGGCGAAAGATACGCGGCTGTTATTCGCCAGACGTCTGGCCGCACAGCACACTTTCGTCATCCGCGAACATAACAGCCCGACGCCACTTGGCGATATTGGTCTGCAAATCAGCCATCTTTACCCGCAGGAAGCCGACCTCGGCTACGCCATCATGCCACAGGCTCAGGGGAAAGGTATTGCCAGCGAAGCCGTGCGCTCGGTGTGCCAGTATGCCTTCGAGCATGCAGGTGTGACGGCGATAAACGCATACGCGCTGGCGGATAACAAGGGTTCAATCCGTATTCTGGAAAAGACAGGCTTTGTACGTACGCAGGTACTGGAAAAGGCGTATGAGATTGACGGCATCGCCTACGACGACTGGGTGTTTCGGCTGGAGCGCGACGCGCTAAAATTGTAAGCCCGGAAAGCGTAGCGCCTCCGGGCTGTTGACTTACTTCAGCGATCCTTTAAGGAACTGCTGCAAACGCGGGCTTTGCGGATTACCGAATACCTGCTCCGGGTCGCCCTCTTCCTCAATTTTCCCCTGATGCAGGAAAATCACGTGCGTGGAAACATGACGAGCAAACCCCATTTCGTGGGTCACCACCACCATGGTTTTCCCCTCTTCAGCCAGCTGTTGCATAATGCGCAGCACTTCACCCACCAGCTCAGGATCAAGCGCCGACGTAGGTTCATCAAACAGCAACACTTCCGGTTCCATCGCCAGCGCACGGGCAATGGAAACACGCTGCTGCTGACCACCGGACAGGTGCACCGGATATTTGCCCTGTGCGCGCTCATCAATGCCCACTTTAGCCAGATACTTCACCGCACGGTCGCGAGCTTCCTGCTTGCTCAGCCCCAACACCTGAATCGGCGCTTCCATGACGTTTTCCAGCACTGTCATGTGACTCCACAGATTAAAGTGCTGAAAGACCATCGTCAGACGCGTACGCAGCAGGCGTAGCTGATTTTTGTCCGCAACCTTCAACTGGCCGTCTTTGTCGCGCACCAGACCAATGTTCTGACCGCTGACGACAATCGACCCGGCACTCGGTTTCTCGAGAAAGTTAATGCAGCGCAGGAAGGTACTTTTACCGGAACCTGACGAGCCAATAATGCTGATAACATCACCCGCGTTGGCCTGCAGCGATACCCCTTTCAGCACTTCATGTTCGCCGTAGTGCTTATGTAAATCGATAACGTTTAATTTATTTTCAGACATCGTGTTACTCGAATCATTTAGAGGATACATGCTGCAACCAGCGTTTTTCCGCTTTACGGAACAGACTGATCAGGACATACGAAATAATCAAATACAGCACAGCGGCAATACCGAAGGCGGTAAACGGCTGATACGTTGCCGAGTTGATATCGCGAGCGATTTTCAACAAATCTGGCACCGTGGCCGTAAATGCCAGCGCCGTGGAGTGCAGCATTAAAATGACTTCATTGCTGTATGCCGGCAGCGCAATACGCAGCGCGGAAGGTAAAATAATGCATCGATACAGTTTGAATGACGAGAAACCGTATGCGCGCGCAGCCTCAATCTCACCGTGAGGCACGGAACGGATAGCCCCGGCGAAAATCTCCGTGGTATAGGCGCAGGTATTCAGCGTCAGCGCCAGCACGGTGCAATTCAGCCCGCTGCGGAAAAACGCGTTGAGGAAGTCCGTTCCTTTGACTATCTCCAGCGTATACATCCCGGAATAAAACACCAGTAGCTGAACGTACAGCGGCGTGCCACGAAAAATATAGGTGAACAGCCAGATGGGAAACTGGATAAATTTATTACTGGAAACGCGACCAATCGCCAAAAAGAGAGCCAGTATTCCGCCCATCACTACTGACGAAATCAAAAGCCACAGGGTGATAGCGACGCCAGTGTAGCGATATCCGTCGGTCCACAGCAGGGACTTCCAGTATTCCTGAATAATCTCGATCACAGGTCAGCCCTCTTCACACCCACGGAATAGCGGCGCTCAAGGTATAGCAGCACACCATTAGAAACAGTGGTAAACACCAGATAGATGACCCCGCACACGACGGCAAAATAGAACGGCTCCCAGGTGCTCTTCCCGGCAAGCTGAGTCGCTTTCACCACGTCTTCAAGTCCAAGCAACGATACCAGCGCCGTAGCCTTAAGAATAACCTGCCAGTTATTGCCGATTCCCGGTAAGGCATATCGCATCATCGCCGGGAACATAATGCGACGAAATATTTGTGAGCTGGTAAAGCCAAACGCCGTCGCGGCTTCAATATGGCCTTTTGGTACAGCCATAAACGCACCGCGAAAAGTTTCGGTAAAGTAGGCACCGTAGATAAATCCAAGGGTGATAATGCCCGCAACCATCGGATCAATATCAATCTGGCCGATACCGATGGCATCGGTAATGGTATTCAGCGCGATTTGTAATCCGTAGAAGATGAGCAGCATTAAGACCAGATCGGGCACGCCGCGGATTAGCGTTGTGTACCCTTCGAAAATAAGTCCCATTGCCCGGCTTTGCGACAGCTTTGCTGCTGCGCCGACAAGACCTATCAGAACCGCCAGTACCACCGAGCTGAGTGCCAGCTCCAGCGTAACAATTGCGCCCTGTAAAATAACACCTGAAAAGCCATACAACATGCTGCCTGTCCTGTCGTGTGTGGTGGAGTAGTAAGCCTCTTTTGATTTCAGACTAACCGTTAAATGCCGGATGGCGGCCTTGCCTTATCCGGCCTACAAAATCACCGTAGGCCGGATAAGCGCAGCGCCATCGGGCATAAATTCAACGCGTCAAAAATCTACGGGCTTTATCAGCACCTGCGGTAATTAACCGCCGTAAACATCAAAATCGAAGTACTTTTTCGCCAGCTTCTCGTAAGTACCGTCAGCTCGCATTTCGGCAAAGGCTTTATTCAGCGCTTCGCGCAGTTCATTATCGTCTTTGCGCAGCCCCATACCGGTACCCACGCCGAACAACTTCTCGTCTTTCACAGACGGGCCGCCGAATTTGTAATCTTTACCGACTGGCTGTTTCAGGAAGCCTTCGCTAGCCGCGACTTCATCCTGGAACGCGGCGTCAATACGCCCGGCAGTCAGGTCAGAATAGATATTGTCCTGTCCCTGATAAGAGACAATCTCAATACCTTTTGGCGCCCAGTGTTCGTTGCCGAAGGTTTCCTGGGTAGTGCCCTGCAGCACACCAACACGTTTGCCTTTCAGCGACTCAATGGTCGGCTGAATAGCAGAATCTTTAGCGACAACCAGACGCGAATCGGCTGCATAAAGCTTGTCGGTAAATGCGATTTCCTGCTGACGTTTTTCAGTAATGGAAAGCGAGGACATGATGGCATCGATTTTCTTCGCTTTTAGCGAAGGGATCAGCGCGTCCAGCGGGTTTTCCACGAAGGTACATTGCGTATTGATACGTTTGCACAGCTCTTTAGCCAGATCGATATCAAAACCGACTAATTCACCCTGCGCATTCTTCGATTCGAACGGCGCATAAGTAGGATCGGTACCGATACGAATTTTTTGCGGAATGGCTGCAAATGCTGCGGTAGCACTGGAGAAAGCCAGAACCAGAGAAAGAGACAACACCAGTTTTTTCATAACTATCCTCAACAGACTGTCTTTTATAGGGGATCTTTACAGGACCAGGTGCAGTTATCGTGCCATTAATCAGGCCGACAAGGCAAAGCATTCTACCCTGTCGGCGGTATTTATTTGCATGAAAAGCGCTTAAGTATGCACTCATGCTTATTAAGTCAGCGATAAAAGCACCAAAACAGTGCACTGAATTTATTATGCACCGAAATGGTTACCCGCAATGGTGCAGTCAATTCCCCACGCCGCTGTATTAATCGCCGTAGACATTAAAATTAAAATATTTGCTCGCCATTTTGTCGTAGGTGCCGTCTTTACGCAGTTCGCCCAGCGCTTTGTCGAAAGCGGCTTTCAGCTCTGCATCATCTTTGCGCAAGCCAATCCCGGTTCCGTCACCAAAGTATTTTTTATCTTTCACCGACGGACCGGCAAAAGCGTAATCCTTACCAGCAGGCTGCTTCAGGAAGCCTTCGCTGGCCGCGACTTCATCTTGCAATGCCGCGTCCAGACGGCCTGCCGTCAGGTCAGAATAGATGAGGTCCTGGTTCGCATAGGCCACCACGTCCACGCCTTTGCTGCGCCAGTTGTCATTGGCATAGGCTTCCTGAGTAGAGCCTTGCAGGACGCCAACGTGTTTACCCTTGAGGGAATCCAGAGTCGGCTGAATTGGGGAACCTTTCGCGGCGATCAGACGTGAGTCTGCAGCGTAAAGTTTGTCTGAGAACGCAATCTCTTGCTGACGCTTTTCGGTGATAGAAAGCGAGGAGATGATGGCATCAATTTTTTTCGCTTTCAGCGATGGGATCAGCGCATCAAAGTCACTGGCAACCCAGGTGCATTTGATCTGCATGCGCTTACACATCTCATTTCCCAGATCGATATCGAAGCCGACAAAGTCGCCTTTGGCATCTTTAGAGGAAAAAGGAGCGTACGTTGTATCTGTACCAATACGAACCGTCTGCGGAAGTGCTGCGTAGCTGGCCGCGGTGGCGGAGAGTCCTACCAGCAAAGACAAAGCAAGAACCGTCTTCTTCATACATAACCCTCAAGTGGCGTAATTTTATTATGTTTTACGTTGTGTTGTGTGTTTGCAGACTTTTTCATGCATGTCTTATGCCATTTTCGCGTCGATGAGGATATTCGACGTTAAATATGTTAATAAAACGTTGCAATAATGTCCTGATTTTGAAGATAGCAGGTCTGGAGGTTGAACCGCAGCGTTTCGTTGAGTTTTAACGAATTAAATGTTGAGGATATGATCGCGGTTACAAAATTGCCCTGAAACAGGGCAACGGATGATTCTTTGCACGCTGATGGAACGGCTTACGCCCCTTGCCAGCGGGTGAACAGGTCCTGTGGAAGGGTAATATCAAACTGGTCAAGCACGCGATTAACCGTTTGATTAATCACATCATCGAGCGTTTGGGGACGATGATAAAACGCCGGGACAGGTGGCATAATTACCGCCCCAATTTCTGCCGCCTGCGTCATCAATCGCAAATGCCCCAGATGCAGCGGCGTTTCGCGTACACACAGCACCAACGGACGACGTTCTTTCAACACCACATCTGCCGCACGGGTAAGCAACCCATCGGTGTAACTGTGGACGATGCCAGAAAGCGTTTTGATTGAACAAGGCAGAATAACCATTCCGGCGGTCTGAAAAGAGCCGGAGGAGATACTGGCGGCGATATCACGGGTATCATGATTCACATTTGCCAGCGCCTGCACGTCGCGCACAGAGAGGTCCGTTTCCAGCGCCAGCGTCTGTCGGGCAGCGGCACTCATCACCAGGTGGGTTTCCACATCAGTGACGTCACGCAATACCTGCAACAGGCGCACGCCGTAAATTGCCCCGCTTGCACCAGAAATACCAATGATGAGTCGTTTCATGTGTAATCGCCCTTACTTGCTCAGGGCCGACTTTGCAGGAAATTACGGTGAGTTGCAAGCAAGGGCGCAGATTGTGCCCTTGCTTGCGAGCAAACATTAACCTTCGTTGTGCATCTCAAGGTTTTCCGCTTCGTTCTGACGCAATACCGCTTTGGCATCGTCATTACGCAGGGAGTCGAGGAAATCGAGATATTGCTGGTCGACGTCTTTGGTAACGTACACCCCGTTAAACACTGAACATTCAAACTGCTGAATATCCGGGTTCTCAGCACGGACAGCTTCAATCAGATCGTTCAGATCCTGGAAGATCAGACCATCTGCGCCGATTATCTGGCGAATCTCGTCCACTTCACGACCATGCGCAATCAGCTCCGTCGCCGTAGGCATATCGATGCCATAAACGTTCGGGAAGCGAATTTCCGGGGCGGCAGAGGCCAGATACACCTTCTTCGCTCCGGCTTCACGCGCCATCTCGATAATCTGCTCAGAAGTGGTGCCGCGCACGATGGAGTCATCCACCAGCAGCACGTTTTTATCACGGAATTCCGCACGGTTAGCGTTCAGCTTACGGCGCACGGATTTACGGCGCAACTGCTGGCCCGGCATGATAAAGGTACGGCCCACATAGCGGTTTTTCACAAACCCCTGGCGGTACGGCTTACCGAGAATACGAGCAATTTCCAGCGCGATATCACAGGAGGTTTCCGGGATTGGGATTACTACGTCGATGTCCAGATCTTCCCACTCACGGGCAATTTTTTCGCCAAGCTTAGTCCCCATATTCACACGGGCGCTGTAGACGGAAATCTTGTCGATAAAGGAGTCAGGACGTGCGAAGTAAACGTATTCAAACAGACATGGATTGCTCACCGGGTTATCGGCACACTGACGGGTAAACAGCTGGCCTTTTTCGGTGATGTACACCGCTTCGCCAGGTGCTACGTCGCGCAGGAATTCAAAGCCCAGCGTATCCAGCGCTACGCTCTCAGACGCCACCATGTACTCGGTACGGCCATCGCCAATATCGCGTTTGCCCATCACCAGCGGACGGATACCGTTAGGGTCGCGGAAGGCAACCATACCGTGACCGATAATCATCGCCACACAGGCATAGGCGCCGCGAATCTGGCGGTTGGTTGCCGCAATGGCCGCAAAAATATTGTCGGCTTCCAGCGGGTAATGGCGGAAGTTATCCAGCTCGCTGGCGAAAATATTCAGCAGAATTTCAGAATCTGAAGTGGTATTGATGTGGCGGCGCTTTTCTTCAAACAGCTTTTTACGCAACTCATGCGCATTGGTCAGGTTGCCATTGTGGGCAAGCGTAATGCCATACGGTGAGTTGACGTAAAAAGGTTGAGCTTCGGAGGCGCTGGAGCTGCCAGCCGTTGGGTAACGCACATGACCGATGCCCATATTGCCCTGCAAACGCTGCATATGGCGCGCTTCAAAAATATCGCTCACCATTCCGTTTGCTTTACGCAAGCGGAAGCAGTTGTTGGCATCAATGGTGATGATGCCCGCAGCATCCTGACCACGATGCTGGAGCACCGTTAACGCGTCATAAATCGACTGGTTTACCGGCATAACACCGGCGATACCGACAATACCGCACATACGTCTTTTCCTCGTTCAGCAACGACCCAAAGTTTATACTTTGGGCAAGAAACTTGACGAGCTTTGCAGATAGTCAAAGAACCATCTGATGATGAAACTGAACTGCGGGATCAGCTGTGACTTACCCCAGTCTTCACTTTTCGACAGACCGGTAAAGGTATCGAGAAAGAACAGTATGGCGGCGACGATCAACGCTCCACGCAAAGCACCGAAGCAGATCCCCAACACCCTGTCGGTACCCGACAGTCCTGTTTTCTCTACCAGTTGGCCTATCACAAAGTTAACGATAGCGCCGACGATAAGTGTCGCGATGAACAGTATCGCGATAGCAATCCCATTTCGAACCAGTTCGTCTTCAAAGCCCGTAAACCAGACAGACAGGTAAGTGTAGTAATGGCTGGCGACAAAGAAAGCACAACCCCAAGTCACCAACGATAATGCTTCACGAACAAAGCCACGGATCAGGCTAACCAGACAGGAAAAACCAATCACCGCGATAATGGCGTAATCAATCCAGACCATATGTGTCCCACGATTTTACGCCCTGTCGTCCTGTTCGGGGCGCATTCTAACAGAAAAAGAAAACGTTTGCGTAGGGATTTCCTTTCCACGCGTAAATAAAAATGGCGCTGAAAAAATCTTCAACGCCATACGATTTTATGCCTCTTCGGGCACTGCCGGATGGCGGTGTAAACACCTTGTCCGGCCTACATCAGAGCAACGTAACGCAATCCCTTAGTTAGGGGTATACCCCATCACCACCCCGCTCAAACCAGAGATCTTCTGCAGCTCGCCCAGCGAGTTCTTCAGCTTATCTTTGGAGGCGTCAGGCCCTACGAGAATGCGGGTTATTTTACCCTGCACCGGCGTTGACGGGGAAGTATATACCCGGAAGCCCGCGCCACGAAGTTTACCCACGATCTCATTGACCTTATCCGCGTTTTTCAGCGCACCGAGCTGTACTACGTACGCTTTGCCGGTTGGGGCTGGCGCTTCCTCAGCGGCCGGTTTCGGCGCTGGAGTCGGTGCCGGCGTTGGCGTCGGGGCGACGGCAACAGGCTGCGGTTTCGGTTTAGGTTTAGGTGGTTCCACAGGCGCAGGGACAGGATCTAACTCCGCGCTGTTTGCCGTCGTCAAACGTGATGGATCCAACGATGGCGCGGCAGCATCACCCGCACGCACCTCTTCTGCCGCCCCTTCCGGCGGCTGAGTCGGCAGCGCCTGCGTTGCTGCAGGCATCATGTCTGGTTCATCGCGATCGCCGGGTTTAGGCACCAGTGGGATCGCTGCAAATTCATCCTGATAATGCTTTTTCTGGCCGTCAAGCAGCCCGGGAAGCACAATCACCCCGAGCGCGACCAGCACAATTGTGCCGACTAATCGATTCTGAAACTTACTCGCCACCGCTTCTCCCCACGTCTATTACTTCCATGACATGTGCGACAGTGTGAAACGATCCACACACCAACACGGTATCTTCTGGCTTCGCCTCAGCAAGTGCCGCAGCCCATGCCTGCGCCACGCTGTCATAAGCGTTGCCTTTGCCCAGGTGCTCCAGCAGCTGTTCTGCCGTTGCACCACGCGGCCCTTCCAGGGGCGCACAGTACCAGTCGTCAACCACGCTTTTCAGCCAGGCCAACGTACCGGCAATATCTTTATCATGTAGCATACCGATAACCGCAAGTACACGCCCGCTTTTCACTAACTTTTTCAGACGTCCGGTCAGATACTCCGCCGCATGCGGGTTATGGGCAACATCAAAAATCACACGCGGCGACTCGCTCACAATCTGGAAGCGTCCCGGTAAAATCGCTTGTTCGATACCGTCACGAATGGCCTGCTCGCTGACGTTAAGACCGCTTGCGCGCAGTGCAGCCAGTGCGGTTGCAGCATTAGGTTGTGGCACCTGCGGCAACGGCAGGTGCGCCAGCGTTCCATGAGCATCAGTAAACGACCAGTCGTTCTCCGTGACCGCATAGCGCCAGTCCACACCACAACGTTGCAAAATCGCCCCGCTCTCCTGAGCGACATCCGCGATGGTGTAAGGCATTTCCGGTTCGCCGACGATGGCCGGTTTATCTGCGCGGAAAATCCCTGCCTTCTCACGACCAATACTTTCGCGATCCGGGCCCAGCCAGTCAGTATGGTCAAGCGCAATACTGGTGACTACTGCGACATCGGCATCGACGATATTGGTGGCGTCAAGGCGGCCGCCTAACCCCACTTCCAGAATAACAACATCCAGTTGGGCCTGTTTAAACAGCCAGAGTGCCGATAACGTACCGTATTCAAAGTAAGTCAGGGAAATGTCACCACGTGCGTCTTCAATCTCAGCAAACGAGGCGGTATGAGCTGATTCCGGCAGTTCACGCCCCTGCACGCATACGCGTTCCGTGTAGCGCACCAGATGAGGCGAACTGTACACCCCAACTTTATAGCCTGCCGCAGTCAGCACAGATTCCAGCGTACGACAGGTTGTGCCTTTCCCATTGGTTCCTGCCACCGTAAAAACAAATGGCGCAGGTTTCAACACACCCAGTTTACGCGCCACCTGGCTGACGCGTTCAAGGCCCAGATCGATGGTTTTACTGTGCAGGTTTTCAAGATAAGAAAGCCACGACGCCAGGGGCGACGCGGCTTGAGGGATACGTTTATTGTCCATGATGCCTGTAGATTCTTTACGTTGAGAAAAGCAAAAGGGCAGCGCCAACCGGCCTGCCCTTTTTTACACGTCGTTTTCCACGTTGCAGATGTGTTGGCTGTACTCGCTCTCCCGAATCACTTAACGGTGTAAGTTCATCGGGATTAACACTCTTGTCGCCTGCCTGCAACCCGAAACCCATAGCGTAAACTATCAGGCCTCTGGTTCCTGATCGGGAACCGGAGGTACCACTTCGCCTTCACGCGGCTCATCCGGATTCGGCGCAGGAAGATTCATCAGCTTCGCCAGGATGCTTGCCAGTTTCAGGCGCATTTCCGGACGGCGGACGATCATATCGATAGCGCCTTTTTCAATCAGGAACTCGCTGCGCTGGAATCCCGGCGGCAGTTTCTCACGTACGGTTTGCTCGATAACACGCGGCCCCGCAAAGCCGATCAACGCTTTCGGTTCGGCAATGTTGAGATCGCCCAGCATCGCGAAGCTTGCGGAAACACCACCCATTGTTGGGTCGGTCAGTACAGAAATATACGGTAAACCGCGTTCCTGCATTTTCGCCAGCGCAGCAGAGGTTTTCGCCATCTGCATCAAAGACATCAGCGCTTCCTGCATACGCGCCCCGCCAGAAGCGGAGAAGCAGATCAGCGGACAGTTGTCTTCCAGCGCCTGCTCAACGGCACGGACAAAACGCGCGCCGACCACAGAGCCCATGGAGCCGCCCATAAACGCGAACTCGAATGCCGCAGCAACGACCGGCATACCGTGAAGTGTGCCTTTCATCACCACCAGCGCATCTTTCTCGCCGGTTTCTTTCTGCGCAGAAGCCAGTCTGTCTTTGTATTTTTTGGAGTCACGAAACTTCAGCACGTCTTTCGGCTCAAGCTCGCTACCCAGTTCCACAAGAGAACCTTCATCTAACAGGCTATGCAGGCGATTGCGCGCCGACATGCGCATATGATGGTCACACTTCGGACAGACCTCAAGATTACGTTCCAGCTCAGCACGGTATAAAACCTGACCGCAGCTATCACACTTGGTCCACACCCCTTCAGGAATGCTTGCCTTGCGGGTGGGAGTAATGTTGCTTTTAATTCGTTCAATCCAGCTCATTGGTGACCTTTCTGCCTGAACCCTAGTCAGCTTTGTTATAAGGGGCGCATAATGCCATTTTTGCCCCTAACAGACCATGAATGTTGCACA
Organism: Citrobacter sp. Cpo148; assembly: GCF_030332375.1. Classification (NCBI taxonomy): domain Bacteria; kingdom Pseudomonadati; phylum Pseudomonadota; class Gammaproteobacteria; order Enterobacterales; family Enterobacteriaceae; genus Citrobacter; species Citrobacter sp. Cpo148. The sequence continues at coordinate 43,055 of NZ_JAOWHY010000034.1, read as the reverse complement.
TTAAAACATAACAGCCCGAAACTTTGGATAAAAAAGTGGTCGAACCGCTGAGTTACTTTCTATTTTGCAGCCCGTGACGCAGCACGCTTATGGCGAATTACTTCAATCACCCCCGGCAATACGGAAAGGACGATAATCGCCACAATCAATAATTTCAGGTTTTCCTGGACGATCGGCAAATCGCCGAATAGGTAGCCTGCGTAGGTGAACAACAATACCCACAGCAATGCACCTACGACGTTATACATCGCAAAGTGACGGTAGGACATATGTCCCATACCGGCAACAAACGGCGCAAATGTACGCACGATAGGCACGAAACGCGCCAGGATAATCGTCTTACCGCCATGACGCTCGTAGAACGCATGGGTTTTATCCAGGTAGCTGCGGCGGAAAATTTTGGAGTTCGGGTTACTGAAAAGTTTTTCCCCGAACAATCGGCCAATCGTGTAGTTCACCGCATCGCCCACAATCGCCGCCACAATCATCAGTGCCACCATCAGATGAACATTAAGATCGTTGGTTGGCAGCGCAGAAAGCGCACCCGCAACAAACAGCAGCGAGTCCCCTGGCAGGAATGGTGTCACCACCAGCCCGGTTTCACAAAACAGGATCAGAAACAGAATGGCGTATACCCAGATACCGTATTCCGCAACCAGCTCCGCCAGGTGCACATCAATGTGCAGGATAAAATCGATAAGAAAGTAAATCAGGTCCATAGTTTTGCCTTTATACGACTCAAATTAGTCCGCCAGAAATAGCGGGCCCATAGGCGGTTTTGGCAGGTCGAACCGGTCCGGGTAATCTACCGCAACCAGATACAGTCCTTCCGCTTTCGCCGTTGCCGCTGCCAGCGTTCTGTCCTTTGCTGCTAACAGTTCTGCTATCCAGCTCTCCGGCTGGTTGTTGGCGCCAACTTCCATCAGGCTGCCGACAATATTCCTGACCATATGATGTACAAAGGCATTCGCTTTAATATCCACCACCACATATGCACCGAAACGTTCGACGTTAATGTGCATCACGTTTCGCCACGGCGTGCGCGACTGACACTGCACCGCTCGAAACGAGGTAAAATCATTTTCGCCAATCAGACACTGGGCCGCACGATGCATACGCTCAGCGTCCAGCGGTTCATAGTAATGGGTTACCCCTTTACCCAAAACCGCAGGGCGCAACCGATGATTGTAGATGATGTAGCGATAACGGCGAGCCGTGGCGCTAAATCGGGCATGAAAATCATCGGGTACAGCTTTAACCCAGCGCACGGCGATGTCACCAGGTAAATTCGCATTTACCCCCAGTGTCCAGGCCGCATCTTTACGCTGGGCAGTGGTTTCAAAATGCACGACCTGCCCAGTGCCATGAACGCCCGCATCCGTGCGTCCTGCACAAAAAACATTGATGCGTTCATTCGCCACCTGAGAGAGCGCTTTTTCCAGTTTTTCCTGAACGCTACGCACTTCGTTCTGGCGCTGCCAGCCATAATATTTGCTGCCGTCATACTCAATGCCCAGCGCAATTTTATGGGTTGACGGCTGTTGCTGGTCAGACATTAGTACAGGTACTCCTGCACCAGTTTTTCCGCTATTTTCACCGCCATTAACGCGCCGCCAAAGCGTACGTTGTCCGCCACAGACCAGAACTGAACCTGCTCTGGCATACCGTAATCATTATGCACGCAGCCAATAGAAAGGTGCGGCGTGCCCGATGCATCGCCAACCTGGGTCGGGAAATCGGTCTCTTCCGACAACACCACGTCTTCACCGCGTGAAAACGCATCGCGCGCTTCTTCCGCCGCCAACGGGCGCAGGGCCTCAAAATTCACCATCTGCGCGTGGCCATAAAATACCGGGGACTGCACGATGCTGGCAGAGATGAGCAGACCGTCATCCTGCATAATTTTGCGCACTTCATCAACGATACGACGTTCTTCACGCACGCTACCTTCACGATCGGGCAGCAGCGGCAGCATGTTGAATGCCAACTGACGGCCAAAGAAATCATCTTCGTCAATCGGGATACCGTTAAGCAGTTTTGCACTCTGTCCGGCCAGCGCATCCACCGCTTTTTTGCCATGAGCGGAAGCTGAGATAATATTGGTCACCGTAATACGCGAAAGCCCACCGTCATCAATCAACGGTTTCAGTGCAGACAGCAGTTGGCTGGTCAGACTGTTAGGCACCGCAATCACATTGCGGTTACGGTAATCCGCCAGCACGAACGGGTTAACGTCCGGAACCACCAGCGGAACGTCTGGCTCAAGCGCGAACAGACCGCTGCTGTCGATCACCAGGCAACCCGCATTAGTGGCTTCTTCTACCCAGGCGGCGGTGGCTTCAGCGCCCGCAACAAAAAATGCCAACTGTGCCTGCGTCCAGTCAAAGTCTGCAACGTCCTGCACTATGACCGATTTACCGTTAAAACGCAGATGTTCACCGGCGCTTTCATTACGCGCCAGCGCATAAATTTCACCGACCGGGAACTGGCGTTCAGCCAGCGTATCGAGCAGGGCTTCGCCTACGGCGCCCGTTGCGCCCAGAATGGCAATATTCCAGCCTTCAGACATGGTGATTTACTCCAAGAAATACGTAAGCGTCCCTGTCGCATTATTCGACAGGGAGCATTAAGAAGACATTAATGTGCCGGATGATGAACAGCGTTAAAACCCAGCTTACACAATAAGGCAGCAGCCGTTGCGTCGTCACACATCACATATAAAGACGACCATTCACGACGCTCAAGGTAATTTTTACGCAGTTTATCAAACTCACCCGGAATTCCAGCGACTTTGCGCAGCGGCGCATCATCGCGGCGCACATCATACACTAAATGCACCAGCCTTTTCAGCGTTGGCTGATCTAACGGGCCATGTAGGGTGATACGACCAAATTCCGGCGCGGGTAACAGGGTACTGAGCGCAACGTGCTGCTCGTGACCAATAAACTTACTATAGGCCTCAAAGACCTGCGTGGTGCCACGCGCTTTTCCTTCGAGGGTATACCCGGCAATGTGCGCCGTGCCGATATCGGCTTTCTCCAGCAACGCCACATTGAGATCCGGCTCTCCTTCCCAGACATCCAGCACAACGCTCAGCGACTGACCGGCATTCAATCGGTTCAGCAATGCCGTATTGTCGATGACCGCCCCACGGCAGGCGTTGATCAGAATGGTGCCCGGCTTCAACCGGCTAATCAGCGCGTCATCCGCCATGTGCAGTGTTTTGTACGGCCCGTCTTTAAACAGCGGGGTATGGAAAGTCAGCACATCGGCTTGCTCAACCAGTTCATCCAGCGAGCAGAAATTGCCTTCGTCACCGCGATCGGCTCGCGGTGGATCGCACAACAGCGTGCGGATCCCCAGCGCTTCCAGACGCGCCTGCAAACGCCCGCCCACATTGCCCACACCCACAATGCCTACGGTGCGATCGCGTAACGCAAACCCGTCGCGCTCCGCCAGCATCAGCAACGCTGAAAAAACATATTCTACGACCGCTATTGCGTTACAACCGGGCGCGGCGGAAAAACCGATCCCCGCCTGCGCAAGCCAGGCGTCATCCACATGGTCTGTGCCAGCGGTTGCCGTACCGACAAATTTAACCGGTTTTCCGCCAAGCAGTGATTCATTTACTTTCGTCACCGAGCGCACCATTAAAGCATCCGCATCATCCAGTTCAGCAACGGGAATCGGACGACCGGGAACCGCTTTGACCTCCCCCAAACGACTGAACAGTTCGCGGGCATAGGGCATATTTTCATCAACGAGGATTTTCACGTCTTTCGCACCTGTTTGAGAACGAGAGTTAACCGGGCAAGTGTGCCATAATCTCGCCGCCAGGCATACTGCGAGACCTGGTCAGCACAGATTTAAGGAACAGAGATGATGCAGCCCATTTCAGGTACGCCCGCACGCCCTCCCGGCGAAGGCCAAAATGCCCCTTCCGCTGCGGGTGAACAACCGCTATCCACGCAACAACGTACTGTGCTGGAACGGCTAATTACCCGTTTGATTTCACTCACCCAGCAGCAAAGCGCTGAGGTGTGGGCCGGAATGAAGCACGATCTGGGCGTCAAAAGTGATACGCCGCTGCAGTCTCGTCACTTTCCTGCCGCTGAGCAAAACCTTAACCAACGACTGGGGGTTGCTCAGCAAAATCATGTTAATCGTCAGGTGCTTTCGCAGCTCACTGAATTACTGAGCCAGGGAAATAATCGCCAGGCGGTGAGTGATTTTATCCGTCAGCAGTATGGGCAAACGGCGCTCAGCCAGCTCACGCCTGAGCAGTTGAAGAACGTGCTCACGCTGCTGCAACAAGGACAGCTGTCGATACCGCAGCCGCAGCAGCGCCCGGCTACCGATCGCCCTTTGCTCCCCGCAGAGCACAATACGCTGAACCAGTTAGTTACCAAACTGGCGGCGGCCACGGGAGAATCCGGGAAGATGATCTGGCAGTCGATGCTGGAGTTGTCTGGCGTAAAAAGCGGTGAGCTGATCCCTGCCAAACAGTTTACGCACCTGGTCACCTGGCTGCAGGCGCGCCAGACGCTCAGCCTGCAAAGCGCACCGACGCTACAAACGCTCCAGGCGGCGCTGAAGCTGCCATTAGAGCCGAATGAGCTGACAGCGATAAAAGAATACGCACAGCAGACGTATCAGATCCAACCACAATCGATTCTGACCACGGTGCAGGTGCAGGACTTGCTCAATCAAATTTTCCTGCGTCGCGTGGAACGAGAACGTGAGCTCAGCGATCCGCGTCATCTGCAGCCCATTTACAGCCCGTTCGCGCCGATGATTGAAACGGTTAAATCTCTGTCGGCACGACCGGGACTGCTGTTTGTTGCGTTGATAATTGCGTTAGCCATTTTCTGGCTGGTCGCTTAACCTTTACGCAGCGTAAGCAACGTTACAATAATCCCCACCACGGCGGATATCGCCCCGGCAAGGAACACTGAGGGATAACCGTACGCGGTGGCCAGCACCCCGGCGACCGGACCGCTTATGCCGTAGGAGATATCCTGAAACGCGGCGTAACCGCCCAGCGCCGTACCGCGAACCTGCGCGGGCACTCGCTTCACCACCTCGACGCCCAATGCCGGGAAGATAAGCGAACACCCGGCCCCGGTTAATGCCGCCCCGAGCAGCGCAATCCAGGCCGATGGGGCCTGCCACAGCAAAATCAGCCCCGCAGTTTCCACCAGCAAAGAGACAACGGCGACCTTCACACCGCCGAAACGGTCCGGCATCCAGCCAAACAGAATGCGCATCAGCACAAATGCCCCACCAAACGCAGTCAGGGTGAACCCCGCCATCGTCCAGCCGTTGCTGACAAAATAGAGTGAAATAAAGGTACCGATCACCGCAAAGCCAACGCCCTGCAGCGCCAGGCCCAGGCCCGGTTTCCATATAAGCCCGACTACGCTCCATAAAGAAGGACGTTCTCCTGCATGCGCAGGCACTTTACGCACGGTGCCGTTGAATGCCCATGCCAGCAGCGGTAATACCATCGTCGTTCCCGCCAGCGCCGCGAAGCCAAAGTGGCTGTGGATCAACAGGCCCAGCGGTGCACCAGCAGCCAGCGCACCGTAAATCGCCATTCCGTTCCACGACATCACCTTACCGGAGCGTGTTGGGCCGACCAGCCCCAACCCCCAGGTCAGCGTACCGGTGAGCAGTTGGCTTTCGCCAAAACCGAGGATCAAACGCCCGACGATTAACAACGCAAATTTTACAGGGACAGAAACAGGCAATAGCGCGGCTAAAAGCCACGCCGCGCCCGCCAGCCCACAGGCAAACATCCCCTGTAGTGCCGAGCGTTTAGCACCATATTGATCGGCTAAGCGCCCGGCGTAGCCGCGCGTTAATACCGTTGCCAGAAACTGTACACCTACGGCGATACCGACCATGGTGTTGCCATAGCCCAGTTCCTGATGCACAAACAGAGGAATCACGGGCAAAGGGAGACCGACCGTCATATAGGTCAGGAAAACTGCAAAAGCGATACGAAACAGCGAAAAGTTCGCCGAAGGTGTTTTTTCTTGTTGGGTTACAGCTGTCATGCGTTACTCCAAAATGCAGAGTAAGGCGAGGAATGTCCACGCCCCCTCTACCTGACTATCAGGATTAAGGTGCGTTGGATAACGTTAAACGCTTACGCATTATCAAGAGGATAATGTTGAAGCTGGAGTCTGCCTGTAAACCCGATCGATTGTCAACGATATAAAAAAGGGAGCCTGACGGCTCCCTTTACTGTACAGCATGAGCCGGATATAAGATCCGGCACACTGTCTTATGCTTTCAGCTTACGCATAACCAGCGTTGCGTTAGTGCCGCCAAAGCCGAAGCTGTTGGACATCACGGTAGTCAGCGCCTGCTCGGTCGGTTTGGTCACGATGTTCAGACCTGCCGCCTGCTCATCCAGCTCTTCAATGTTGATGCTCGGCGCGATAAAGCCGTGTTCCAGCATCAGCAGAGAGTAGATAGCTTCCTGTACGCCAGCTGCGCCCAGGGAGTGGCCGGTCATTGCTTTAGTCGCAGAGATTGCCGGGCTGTTGTCGCCAAACACTTCACGAATTGCACCCAGCTCTTTCACGTCGCCTACCGGGGTAGAGGTACCGTGAGAGTTCAGGTAGTCGATCGGGGTGTCTACACCGTGCATCGCCATTTGCATGCAACGTACTGCGCCTTCACCAGACGGAGCAACCATGTCTGCGCCATCGGACGTTGCGCCGTAACCGACGATTTCCGCGTAGATATGCGCGCCACGTGCCAGCGCGTGTTCCAGCTCTTCAACCACGACCATACCGCCGCCGCCTGCAATAACGAAACCGTCACGGTGTGCGTCATAGGTACGGGAAGCTTTTTCCGGTGCATCGTTGTATTTGGTAGACAGCGCGCCCATGGCGTCGAATTCACACGCCATTTCCCAGCACAGCTCTTCGCCGCCGCCAGCAAAAACGATGTCCTGTTTGCCCAGCTGAATTTGTTCTACCGCGTTACCGATACAGTGCGCAGATGTCGCACAGGCAGAGCTGATAGAGTAGTTTACGCCGTGAATTTTGAACGGCGTTGCGAGGCAGGCAGAAACGCCGGACGCCATCGCTTTGGTGACCACATACGGGCCAACCGCTTTCAGACCACGCGGGCTACGCATTGCGTCAGCACCGAACACCTGAAAACGCGGGGAACCGCCGCCGGAACCTGCAATCAGGCCAACGCGCGGGTTGTTCTGGTAATCTTCTGCTGCAAGGCCGGCATCAGCCACTGCCTGTTCCATAGAAAGGAATGCATAGATGGATGCGTCGCTCATAAAGCGCACTACTTTGCGGTCAATGAGGCCAGTGGTATCCAGTTTTACGTTGCCCCAAACGTGGCTACGCATGCCGGAGTCCTTCAGCTCCTGAGAGAAAGTGATCCCTGAACGTCCTTCACGCAGAGATGCCAGGACTTCCTGCTGGTTATTACCGATGCTGGAAACGATGCCCAAGCCAGTAATCACTGCACGTTTCATTCAATACCTCTGTAAGTCGCACTATTTTAAAGTTTCGAGTGGCACAATAGCGTACACTTGTACGCCGAACAAGTCCGATCAGCCATTTAATGTGGAAATTTGCGCAGCCAGGCACTCATCGCTAAGATCGGGGCACAGCCTGCCAGACGAGTAACTTACGTGAAACAATACGCTATACAACCTGCAAACCTTGAATTCAACGCTGAGGGTACACCTGTTTCCCGAGATTTTGACGATGTCTATTTTTCTAATGATAACGGGCTGGAAGAGACACGTTACGTCTTTCTCGGCGGGAATCATCTCGCCCAGCGATTCCCTGCGCATTCACGTCCCCTCTTCGTGGTGGCAGAAAGCGGGTTTGGCACCGGACTTAACTTCCTGACGCTCTGGCAGGCATTTACCGATTTTCGCGATACCCATCCTGAAGCTACCCTGGAAAGATTACATTTCATCAGTTTTGAAAAATATCCGCTAACGCGTGAAGATCTCACCTTAGCCCATCAGCACTGGCCAGAACTTGCCCCATGGGCCACGGCGCTGCAAGAGCAATGGCCGCTGCCGTTGGCGGGATGCCATCGCCTGCTCCTTGATGAAGGACGCGTCACGCTGGATCTGTGGTTTGGCGATATTAACGAACTGACCAGTAAGCTCGATGACTCCCTGAATCAAAAAGTGGACGCCTGGTTTCTGGACGGTTTCGCACCGGCAAAAAATCCGGATATGTGGACGCCAACGCTGTTTAACGCAATGGCCCGTCTGGCTCGTCCGGGCGGTACGCTGGCGACCTTCACCTCAGCGGGCTTTGTGCGTCGGGGGTTGCAGGAAGCCGGGTTTACGATGCAAAAATGCAAAGGCTTTGGTCGCAAACGCGAAATGCTTTGTGGCGTCATGGAACAGACTCTGGCGCTCCCTTCATCGGCTCCGTGGTTCACGCGCACGGGCACAGATAAGCGCGAAGCCGCCATTATTGGCGGAGGCATCGCCAGCGCATTGCTGTCGTTGGCGTTACTGCGCCGCGGTTGGCAGGTCACGCTCTATTGTGCAGATGCGAAACCTGCCGAAGGCGCATCGGGTAACCGTCAGGGCGCGCTCTATCCGTTGCTCAGCAAGCATGACGCGGCCATTAACCTCTTTTTCCCTACCGCGTTTACCTTCGCCCGCCGCCTGTATGACGCCCTTCCGGTTGCGTTCGCGCATGACTGGTGCGGTGTGACGCAACTGGCGTGGGATGAAAAAAGCCAGCAGAAAATCGCTCAAATGCTGTCCCTTGAATTGCCTGATGCGCTCGCCGTCAGCGTTAACGCAGAGCAGGTTTTACAAACGACCGGCGTAGAAACCGGATGCGGCGGGATTCAGTACCCTGCCGGAGGATGGCTGTGTCCGGCACAATTAACCGCCGCCGCATTCGACTACGCCGCAACGCTGGGATTACGCACCCGGTATCAACATACGCTGGCCTCGCTGTCTCGGCAGACAGAACACTGGCAATTGACGTTTGCCAGTGACGAAACCGCCACTCACGCTGCGGTGGTTCTGGCTAACGGGCATCGCATTAACGGCGTTGAGCAGACGCAGTCGCTACCGGTCTACTCCGTAGGCGGTCAGGTGAGTCACATTCCTACCACGCCTTCGCTTTCAGCGCTGCGTCAGGTGCTGTGCTATGACGGCTACCTCACGCCGCACAACCCGCAAAACCAGCAGCACTGCATTGGCGCCAGCTATCATCGCGGAAGTGAAGAAACGGTGTATCGCGCGGACGATCAGCAGCAAAACCGTCAGCGCTTAATAGATTGTTTCCCGAATGCCTCGTGGGCAAAAGAAGTAGACGTTAGTGGCAATGCTGCCCGTTGTGGAGTGCGCTGCGCCACGCGTGATCACATGCCAATGGTCGGCAACGTCGCTGATTATGACGCCACGCTCAGCCAGTATGCCACTCTTGCCGAAGACAGAGTGCACGCCGTAAACGCCCCGGTGTATTCCGATTTATTTATGTTAGGTGCGCTGGGCTCGCGTGGGCTGTGTACTGCCCCGCTGTGTGCAGAAATTCTGGCATCGCAAATGAGCAATGAACCCATACCAATGGATGCCAACACGCTGGCAGCGCTGAATCCGAATCGTCTGTGGGTAAGGAAGTTATTGAAGGGTAAAGCGGTGAAATAAGATACCATCTCGCCATTGCCTGATGGCGCTACGCTTATCCGGCCTACACCCCCCGTCCGCGTAGGCCGGATAAGACGCCTTCGCGTCGCCATCCGGCACAATCCACTGCAATTATTATTGCGTTGCCTTCTGGAACAGTGTGTCCCACATCTCTTTCACTAACGCCTGGTCACGCGGCGAGAGTTCGCCTGCGCTGATGGCTTTTTCCAGGCTGCTGGTCACATTGGCGTACAATGCCTCAGCGGAATGGTCCTCGCCAGCATCCAGCTCAGCCACAGCCAGCGTCAGGTGCCCACGCAAATAGCCACTGGCAAACAACTCATCATCGCTGGCGTGCTCTACCATATCGTCGATTAATGCCAGAATGCGTGATTCAAACTCCGCGATCATCTTATTTCCTCATTGTAAACGTGGCAGCGGCTTCAGTTGAGCGCTTCGGGCCACGGGAATTGTTCCGCCGTAAGTTCAGGCGTGTGATAATAATTCTGTAACGCGTTAATGAAACGCGCCGGACGTTCAGGGATCCCTTTTTCCAGGTACTCCATCACCTGAGCATGAACACGGCGCTGGAATACCACGCGATCCGGTTCAAAGTCTCCTTCCAGATTGTCGCAACTGACGTTAAACGGGTAGCCCGCCGCCATGCAAAACAACCAGTCAAACGCCTGCGGCTTCACTTCCACATCTTCAAACTGGTATTGTGTCTTCGCGTCGCGTCCGTCCGGGCAGTACCAGTAACCGAAATCGACCAGTTCACGACGGGCTTTACCGGCGATGCACCAGTGTGAAATTTCGTGTAACGCACTGGCGTAATAACCATGCGCAAAAACGATACGGTGATACGGTAATTCCGTATCCGCTGGAAGATAGATCGGTTCGTCGTCGCCTTTAATCAGACGGGTATTAAATTCATCGGCAAAGCAGCCGTTAAAAATCTCAATTAACTGTTCGTAGTGATGCGTATTATTCATTAGTTCATCCCCAGCCAGTGGAGAATCTCCTGTCCATGATTATCATAAAGTAGCTTGGCGCTCATCACGGCGGAGACAATAACGATCATTGGCCGAATGAGTTTTTGTCCTTTGCTGAGTACCAGTCGAGAGCCCATCCGTGCGCCAATAAACTGGCCAATGAGCATCACAAAACCTGTCGCCCAAATCACTTTGCCGCCGAGGGCAAACAGCAACAACCCACCGATATTCGATGTGGCATTTAATACTTTGGCGTGGGCCGTCGATTTCGCCAGGTTGTATCCGCACAGCATGACAAAGGCCAGCGCGTAGAATGACCCTGCCGCCGGACCAAAAAAGCCATCGTAAAAGCCGACGCAGCCCCCGGCCACCAGCGCGAAAGGCAAACCGTGCAGTCGGCGCTGTCGGTCCTCTTCCCCGATTTTCGGCATCAACAGAAAGTAAAGGCCAATACAGATAACCAATACTGGCAGGATCTGGCGCAGAACATCTGACTGCACGTGCTGAACCAACAGCGCGCCACTCATTGAGCCGATAAAGGTCATGAAGATGTTGAGCTTCTGATCCGCCAGATTAACCACACCCCGACGAATAAAATAGAGGGAGGAAGAGATAGATCCCCCGCAGGCTTGCAGCTTATTGGTTGCCAGCGCTTGCGCAGGTGGCATCCCGGCCGCCATCAATGCCGGGATGGTGAGTAGACCACCACCTCCGGCCAGAGAATCAATAAAACCTGCCAGCATCGCCACAAAAAAAAGCACACCTAACAGCAGTGGCGACACCATAAACAGAGAGGCAAAATGATCCATTAGAGTACATGCTCGTCCAGTAGCGCCTGGCAGGAAGGCGGCAACGGCGGCGGTGTCTTCTTCTCAGGCTTGGTGGTTCCAGGTTTTGGAGGTTCGAACCAGCTTTGCAGCTCTGCGCCACAGCCGTCACCCGGTGGCGGTAACGGTTGATCTTCGCACTCAAGGCTGTCGGCAGGGCAACGTAACCGCACGTGCATATGCGCACGATGCTGGAACCACGGCCGCACTTTACGCAACCAGTCCCTGTCGGTCCCTGCATCCAGACAAAGTTGTTGCTTAATCGCCGGATTCACGAAAATACGCGTTACTTCATTATCTTTTGCAGCCAGCCTGATCAGGCTGAAAATCTCCGGTCTCCACAGTGACGGCACAACACGTTTACCATCCTGTGAGACCAGATCTAACGCCTGCGGCCGCAGCAGTTGCGACTGAGTCCAGCGCGTTTTCGGCAGTTGCAGGAAAATATCCACATCCAGTCCCGTCTGGTGGCTGGCGTGACCGCCATTGAATCGCCCACCGGCCGGCATACCCATATCGCCGATTAACACCGTGCCCAGTCCCTGACTATTGGCCTGATAACTCAGACGCTGGATAAACCTCACCAGATCCGGATGGCCAAAGTAACGACGCTGATCGGTGCGCATCACCTGATAGTGTTCTGACTGTACAGGCAGCGTATCTGCACCAACAATACAGCCATTGGAAAACGCGCCGATAGACTGCGCGCTGCCCGCAACCGGATGGGTAATTTTCTGCCAGGGCGTCGCCGCCAGACAGGCGGTACTGGCAAACAGAGCCAGCGCCGCAAGTGCCGTTTTTTTCATCTCTTACCAGCGTGGAATATCGGTCTTCACGTCCGCATTTTGCGCCCGCTGACGCAGCAGGTGATCCATCAATACGATCGCCAGCATCGCCTCGGCGATCGGTACGGCGCGGATCCCAACGCACGGATCGTGGCGACCTTTAGTGATCATTTCGACTTCTTCACCAAAGCGGTTAATAGTGCGCCCAGGAACGGTAATACTGGACGTCGGTTTCAGCGCCATATGAGCAATGATTTGTTGCCCGCTGCTGATCCCGCCCAGAATGCCGCCCGCATGGTTACTCTGGAAACCTTCTTTGGTGATTTCGTCACGGTTCTGGCTGCCGCGCAGCGCAACAACGTCAAATCCATCACCAATCTCAACGCCCTTAACGGCGTTAATACTCATCAGCGCATGGGCGATGTCGGCATCCAGGCGGTCGAATACAGGTTCGCCGAGACCCGCAGGTACACCGCGTGCAACAACGGTCACCTTCGCTCCGATGGAGTCACCTTCTTTCTTCAGCCCGCGCATCAGTTCATCCAGCGCTTCGAGTTTATCCGGGTCCGGGCAAAAGAACGGGTTAAGTTCCACCTGGGACCAGTCTTTGATCTCCAGCGGAATATCACCCATCTGCGTCAGGCAGCCGCGGATCTCAACGCCGAATTTTTCCGCCAGATATTTTTTGGCAATCGCTCCGGCCGCCACGCGCATCGCCGTTTCACGTGCGGATGAACGTCCGCCGCCACGGTAGTCGCGCAGGCCATATTTTTGCTCATAGGTATAGTCGGCGTGTCCCGGACGAAAAACGTCCTTAATCGCGCCGTAATCCTGTGAACGCTGATCGGTATTTTCGATCAGCAGGCCAATGCTGGTACCTGTGGTAACGCCCTCGAACACCCCGGAGAGGATTTTCACCTGATCCGGCTCACGACGCTGCGTAGTGTAGCGCGATGTGCCTGGACGGCGTCTGTCGAGATCGTGCTGCAGGTCAGCTTCTGTCAGAGAAATGCCCGGCGGAACACCATCGACAATACAACCGAGCGCCAGCCCGTGTGATTCGCCGAAAGTGGTTACGCGAAAGAGTTGCCCAATTGTGTTTCCTGCCATCACGGCTCCGTTTATGCGTGTTGTGTATGTGCGCGTGTAATTAGTCTTTATAAATGCTGAAGTGCTCGCGAGCAGCAACTAACTGCTCTTTGGTCAGCATGAATACGCCGTCACCGCCGTTGTCGAACTCCAGCCAGGTGAACGGTACATCCGGATATTGCTCTATCAGATGTACCATGCTGTTTCCGACTTCACAAATCAGAATACCGTTATCTGACAGGTAGTCCGGGGCGTTCCCCAGAATGCGGCGGGTAAGTTTCAGCCCATCGCTGCCGGACGCCAGACCCAGCTCAGGTTCGTGACGATATTCGTTTGGCAGATCGGACATATCTTCTGCATCGACATACGGCGGGTTGGTCACAATCAGGTCATACTGGACTTTCAGCAGATCGCGGAACAGATCGGAACGGATCGGCGTGACGTGATGGATCAGGCCGTGTTCTTCAATATTGTGTTCGGTCACCGCCAGCGCGTCAGTGGAAATATCCACCGCATCGACTTCGGCTTCCGGGAAGGCATACGCGCAGGCAATGGCAATACAGCCGCTGCCGGTACACATATCGAGGATATGCTGCGGTTGCTCATTAATAAGGCCCGCAAAGCGGTTATTGATAAGCTCGCCAATCGGTGAACGCGGAACCAACACGCGTTCATCAACATAAAACTCATGCCCGCAGAACCAGGCTTTGTTGGTCAGATAAGCAACCGGAATGCGCTCGTTGACGCGGCGAATCACGCGTTCAACAATACGATGACGCTCGCTGGAGGTCAGACGCGCGGTACGCATATCTTCTGGAATATCCAACGGCAAATAAAGTGACGGCAGCACCAGTTGTACGGCCTCGTCCCATGGGTTATCCGTGCCATGGCCATACCAGATGTTCGCCGCGCTAAAACGGCTGACCGCCCAACGCAACATGTCCTGAATGGTATGCAGTTCACTCACTGCTTCATCGACGAAAATTTTATCCACGTATTCCTCCAGGGCATGCTCGTATTAATTTCGGCGGCTAGTTTGCCACGAAGACGGCGATAAATCAGCATTCACACGGGGCCTGAACGCGAAAATTGCGTTTTAAGCGATCGGATGCCCGCCGAGTCGGGTTAAACTAACGGAAAATAAAAGTTGAGACTCTCGAATGAAAAAGAAAACATCGCTCAGCGAAGAGGATCAGACGCTGTTTCGCCAGCTGATGACCGGCACGCGTAAAATTAAACAGGACACCATCGTTCACCGACCTCCACGTAAAAAAATTGCCGAGGTTCCGGTTAAAAGACTGCTACAGGAGCAGGCTGATGCCAGCCACTATTTCTCGGATGAGTTTCAGCCGCTGCTGAATACGGACGGTCCGGTAAGATACCTGCGTGCCGACGTCAGCCATTTCGAACTGAAGAAAATGCGCCGTGGCGATTACTCTCCGGAGCTGTTTCTCGATCTGCATGGGCTGACCCAGCAACAGGCCAAACAAGAGTTAGGCGCCCTGATTGCCGCCTGTCGCCGTGAGCATGTATTTTGCGCCTGCGTGATGCATGGCCACGGAAAACATATTCTGAAACAGCAGACGCCGCTCTGGCTGGCCCAGCATCCGCACGTAATGGCCTTTCATCAGGCACCGAAAGAGTACGGTGGCGACGCCGCGCTGCTGGTGCTGATTGAAGTGGAAGAGTGGCTACCGCCCGAACTTCCGTGATGCAGAAAAACAAAAAGAGCCGCATTTGCGGCTCTTTGATTTTCCGGGTGGCGGCTGCGCCTTATCCGGCCTGTTTAAATCGCTTTTGCCATTTTCAGGTTACACGGGCTCATCTGCCAGTTAAAAGTACCCTTCCCGCTCTCATCAAGCGTAACGCTGGCAATCGCTGATGTGGTAAACATCGGCGGTGTTTCACCTGGGCAAAGCTCAGACACCAGATATCCCACTAAAGGCAAGTGAGAGATAACCAGTGCGGTGGCGATACCTTCATTGGCCAGAGCCTGTAAATAGGCGCTGACCAGACCGACATCGCCGCAGGGAGTCAGCTCCGGCAAAACATCAACACCGGTTGGCAGGTTCATACACTCCCCCACCACATCCAGCGTTTGTTCGGCTCGTAGGAACGGGCTCACCAGAACACGTTCGATATCCACTTTTTGACCTTTCAGCCAGTTCGCCATCAGGCGAGATTCGTCACAACCACAGGAGGTTAAGGGACGAACCGAATCACTGGCGGCATCGAGGGCCGCGTCGCCGTGACGCATGATAAAAACTTGCATATTGCACCGCTTTTGTTAACCAGAATCACCACTACCTTTATTCACAGCCCCTATTGGCTGTGGTAACGATATGGTGGCCGGCATTGTGCCTTATCCATTCACCGAATGAAACGCTGTTTTTTACCTCAACGGCGTAAGTATAGTCAATCTCTGTTTACATTTTGAGCGCGACCCATACATTCAGTGCGGATTCATCCTACCTTTGACCTCATGAATTCAGGTCAGTTTCCCCAATATTCCAGAATCTTTCACTGCGTTCCGCCATCTGCAATAACTGCTCACACGGTGTAAACCGCGAGCCGTACTGCGTGGTCAGCCGTTGCAGAACCGCAACCACTTCACCCGCGCCGAGAGAATCCATATACCGGAACGGGCCGCCGAGGAATGGCGGAAAACCAATACCAAATACAGCGCCGATGTCGCCATCACGTGCGCTGCGGACTATCCGCTCGTCGAAACAACGGGCTGCTTCATTGAGCATTAACATAACGCACCGCTCTGCTATCTGCGCAGCGGTAAGTCGGCCCTGACCCTGGACGCCAATAAGCGTATAAATTGCAGGGTCGACCTGTTTTTTGCTTTTACGCCCTTTCGCACCATAAAGATAGAAACCCCGACCATTTTTTCTACCTTTGCGATCGTCATTCAAAATTGAAGCAACAACATTTGCAGGCGCGCTAAAACGTTCTCCATATGCAGCCTCAAGCACTGGTATAATTTTAGTGCCCGTATCAATTCCGACCTCATCCAAAAGTTGGATTGGCCCAACTGGAAAACCAAACTTAACCAGCGCGGCGTCTATGGTTTCGACCCGCTCGCCTTCGGTCAACATGCGAATCGCTTCGTTAATATAAGGCGCTAAAATGCGGTTAACGTAAAAGCCGGCCTTATCTCTGACCACTATCGGCGTTTTGCCCTGTTTTTTCGCTAACTTAACGGTAGTTGCAATCGTCTGCTCAGAGGTCGTGGCATGCGGGATCACTTCGACCAACGGCATTTTTTCCACCGGACTAAAAAAGTGTAAACCAATCACTTGCTCGGGCCTTGCAGCGTTCGCAGCAATATCGCCAATGGGCAAAGATGAGGTGTTAGAAGCAAAAATGGTATGAGGTGCGCAATTTTGCTCAACTTCTGCCACCATCCGTTGTTTTAGCGACAGATCTTCAAACACGGCTTCAATAATTAGATCGCGATGCGCAAAGCCACGGTAGTCGATTGATCCCGAAATCAGCGCCAGTTGTTTATCGCGTTCGCTGGCTTTGATATGACGGCGGCGAACCTTCGTTTCAAGCTGATCCCAGCTGTACTTCAGCGCGTGGTTGATTCCCTTAGCGTTTATATCTTTGATGCGCACAGGCAAGCCGCCTTTACAGGCCGTCACGTAGGCAATACCACCGCCCATCAGACCGCCCCCCAAAATACCTACGCTGTTTAGCGGGCCAGGTTTCGCATCACTTCCGGGATCTTTTTTCACATCGGTGTTGGCAAAAAAGATGTGCCGTAGCGCCTGAGACTGGGATGTCATCGCCAGTTCACCAAACGCACGTGCCTCAGCGTCGTAACCGCTACTGCTGCCTTGCGCTAGCCCGGTTTCTATAACCTCAAGGATACGTTCTGTTGCAGGGTAGTTACCTTGCGTTTTTTGCACCGTCTTTTTACTGGCCATGCGGAACAACAGCGCCCGCCCCAGCGGCCCCGCCAGCACTCGCTCTCTCACGGGCAGTGTTCGATGCGCAGAACTGTCCTTTTTAGCCAGTTCAACGGCTGCTTCCAGCAAAATGGAATGCGGTACAACTTCATCCACTAAACCAACTTTCAGCGCCTGTTTTGCGCGTAATTGTTTTCCGGTGAGGATCATATCCAGTGCGGTACTTACGCCAATCAAGCGCGGCAGCCGCTGCGTACCACCGGAGCCGGGCAACAAGCCAAGTTGTACTTCCGGTAAACCCAGAACGGTTTTAACATCATCGGTACAAATACGGTTGTGGCACGCCAGCGCCATCTCCAGGCCACCGCCGAGGCATGCGCCATGAATCGCGGCGATAACCGGGATCGGCAAGGCATTAATTTCCGCCATCATCTGCTGCCCCTGACGGGCCAGCGTTTCGGCTTCCTGCGCGCTGCGACAGCTACCAATCATGTTGATATCTGCCCCGGCAATGAAGTTATCGGGTTTAGCCGAAATAAACACCACACCACGCAATGCTTTGTTATCGCGAATTTGTTTCAGAATGGCCCGTACCTGAGAAGCAAACTCCGCTTTCAGGGTGTTCATTTTCTCTCCGGGCACATCAATGGTGACAACAGCAACGTTATCCAGACGTACGTTTAGTGTAAAAGCCGATGCCATTTCCATTATTCCGCCTCCAGAACCATGGCTGCACCCAAACCACCAGCTGCACAGGCGGTCACTAAACCAAAACCACCGCCACGACGTCGTAACTCATGCAGGGTTTGGGTAATCATGCGCGCACCGGTAGCGGCGAAGGGGTGTCCATAGGCAATCGATCCACCCAGCACGTTAAATTTACTGTCATCAACTTCGCCAGTGGCATGTGCTCTGCCCAGCACGTCGCGGGCAAAACGTTCGCTACCCAACAACTGAAGATTCGCCAGCGTTTGTGCGGCAAAGGCTTCATGCATATCGATTAGCGTTAAATCTGCCATGGTCAGACCCGCTCTCTCCAGGGCTAGCGGCGTTGACCACGCTGGTCCCAGCAGCATGTCCTGCCAGACATCGATGGCGGTAAAAGCAAAACTACGCAAGTATCCCAGCGGCACCAGCCCCAACTCTTTCGCACGCGACTCCGTCATCATGATCACGGCGGCTGCACCGTCCGTTAGCGGGGTACTGTTTGCTGCGGTGACAGTGCCGTGCTTGCGGTCAAACGCCGGACGTAGTTTGGCGTAATCGGCCAGCGTAGAGTTACCGCGAATATTGTTATCTTCTGAAAAAGGATCTTTAAACGGTGGCGCGTAGGTAGTCATTACCTCATCTGCCAGCTTTCCTTCAGCCCACGCCTGAGCGGCACGCTGATGAGAGCGGTGCGCCAGAGCGTCCTGCTGTTCTCGGGTAATACCATAGGTTTTGGCCATTTGCTCAGCCGTATCCCCCATACGCAAACCGGTGGAATACTCAGCGACGGCTGGCGGCACAGGCATCAGGTCACGTAAACGCAGTCGGGAAAAGAGTTTAAGGCGTTGACCGGTAGTCCGGGCCTTATTGACATCCACCAGCACCCGCGCCAGCTTTTTACTAACGCCAATAGGCAAGACTGACGAGGAGTCCGCACCACCCGCAATTCCCGCACGAATAGACCCCGCCATCAGGCTTTCCGCGACATTCGCCACTGCCTGAAAACTGGTCGCGCAGGCTCGGCTTACGCTATAGGCATCCGTATGCACATTCATGCCGGTTCCCAGCACGATTTCACGAGCAATATTTGGCGCTTCAGGCATTTGCACCACCTGACCAAAAACCAGTTGCTCAATCACATCAGCAGGTATTTCGCTGCGCGCCAGCAGCTCACCGACGACCATTTTTCCTAAATCAACGGCGGGAATGCCATGAAACGCGGTAGCCTGACGAGCAAATGGCGTACGCAACCCACTTACAATGGCAATACGGTCGCCCTGGCGGGTAACCAGCGGTAAAGCCTGACTCATAACACTCCCCTGTAAAAAAATAAAATAAGTGGTCTGACCTGATCATAGTCTTAACCAATTTTTTACATTTAGCCAAGCGGAGAGAAAAGAAAGTGGGAGCTAAGACACAGTGAATAATCACTGACAGTTACGAAAAAGCCCTTGCTATCTGATAGCAAGGGCTTTTGCAGAGGGGGATTAACGCAGGCCCAGCTGGAAGATCAGCGTTTCAGCTTCACAAGCAAAAACAAAGTCGATATCCAGACGCACACCTTCTGACTCTTCAGTAAAGGTCGAGGTGATTTGGCAAGGCTCAGATTCCACGCCACGCGCCTTTTCGGTCAGAGCGGCCAGCGTTTCTTCTGCCTCTGCGCGGTTCGCGAACACACGGCTGTAGGACGCGGTGCAATCGGAGTTGTCCATGATGGTGCCAACATCCATACAGCAGCAAACCGGGGTTTCATCAGCACTGCATTTACTCATTGTAGATTTCCTCTGTATTCGCACCTGAGGTGCCAGATAAACGATAGGGATATTTTACGCTCCCATTATTCGCCTCTCCAGTCGTTAATTGTATGAAATGCGATAAGTGACCGAAATCACACTTAAAAATGATCTAAAACAAAAATCGCCCAAACAGGTGAGTGCGCACCCCCGCAATTTTGCCAGCTGGATCGCGTTTCTCTGATCAAATTTGAAAATATTTATAAACATACTTGCAACATTCCAGCTGGTCCGACCTATACTCACGCCACTGGTCTGATTTCTAAGTCGTACCTCAGACCCTACACTTCGCGCTCCTGTTACGGCATGTAACATTGTTTGTATAAAAATAAATCTATGAGGTTATGGTCATGAGCCAGAAAACCCTGTTTACAAAGTCTGCTCTCGCAGTCGCAGTGGCAATTATCTCCACACAGGCCTGGTCTGCAGGCTTTCAGTTAAACGAATTTTCTTCCTCTGGCCTTGGCCGGGCATATTCGGGTGAAGGCGCAATTGCAGATGATGCAGGTAACGCCAGTCGTAACCCGGCACTAATTATGATGTTCGATCGCCCTACTTTCTCAGCAGGTGCAATTTTCGTTGACCCAGATGTAGATATTTCCGGTCGCTCGCGTATTGGCAATGACGCCAGCCAGGATAATATCGCCCCAACAGCCTGGATACCAAACGTGCATTTTGTTGCTCCGATTAACGATCAGTTTGGTTGGGGGGCCTCAGTCACCTCTAACTACGGCCTGGCTACGGAGTTTAACAATAATTACACAGCAGGCTCGATGGGCGGAAAAACCGATCTGGAAACGCTCAATCTAAACCTGAGCGGTGCTTATCGCCTGAACAATCATTTTAGCTTCGGTCTCGGTTTAAACGCCGTCTATGCAAAAGCGAAGCTTGAACGCTATGCTGGCGATTTACCACAGCAGATCGTTGCAGGCTCCGGGGGCAGAATTCCTCCATCACTGGCCGCGCAATATCCGGCAGATACACAGATTGCGCGCCTGAAAGGTGACGAGTGGGGCTTCGGTTGGAATGCTGGCCTTCTTTATGAAGTAGATAAAGATAACCGCTACGGTTTCACCTACCGTTCTGAAGTAAAAATTGACTTCAACGGTGATTACCGCAGCAATCTGCCATCAATGGACCGTATTCCTGCGCAGTTGCGTCCGGTGTTCGCCAGCCTGCCAGCAGGAACCAACGGCAGTACGATCGATGGTTCACTTGATCTGAACCTGCCAGAAATGTGGGAGTTTTCAGGCTATAACCGCGTTGCACCACAGTGGGCGGTTCACTACAGCATGGCTTATACCAGCTGGAGTCAGTTCCAGGAGCTGAAAGCAAAAGGCAACAACGGCCAAACCTTGTTCTATAAAGAAGAAGGCTTCAAAGACTCTTATCGCATCGCGCTCGGTACTACCTATTACTATGATGATACCTGGACGTTCCGTACCGGTATCGCCTTTGATGATAGCCCGGTTCCGGCAAACCGTCGTTCCATCTCTATTCCGGATCAGGACCGCTTCTGGCTGAGTGCGGGTACAACCTACGCCTTTAATAAGGATGCATCGTTGGATGTTGGCATCTCTTATATGCACGGTCAGAAAGTGAAATTCGAAGAAGGCCCATACTCCTTTGAATCTGAAGGGAAAGCCTGGTTGTACGGTATGAACTTGAACTACGCATTCTGATTTTCTTCAGACGTAAAAAAGGTGAGCTTTTTAGCTCACCTTTTTATTTGCCCAATTCCTTACTCAGAATCGATCTCTTTTAAATCATCCTGAATATCTTTCGCGTTCGGGTTTTCTTCTGGTTTGAGTTTCCCGCCGTTCGCAATAAAGTCATGACGCTGGAAGTAAGCTTCACGCACCATGATGTAAGGATCGGAAGACTGACGCAGCAGACCGTCAGAGTCGAGCAATTGCGCGCGAGTTTCAATCCCTTCAACCGTCCATTTGCCTATCGACAACGGCCAGGTCAGCCAGGACAGTACCGGATACAGTGTATCGACCATATCACCACCGTCATCACGCAGCGTGAAACTACCGTAGAACGGAAGCTGCATATACGGCCCGTAACCAACATCATAGTGGCCTAACGTACTGCCAAAGCGGTGTGGTTCAACGCGCTGCAACTTCGGATTAGCCATACCTGCCACATCGATAAAGCCGCCCATACCTAACAGGGTATTCAGGAAGAAACGGGTAAAGTGCACCATCCCCTGATAAGGATCGCCTTGCAGGAAATAGTTGACCATGACGGCCGGCTCTTCAAGGTTCCCCGTAAAGTTGCTTAAACCATTACGCGCCGGCTGCGGAACATAGTCACGCCAGGCAACAGCTACGGGTCTAACAACGTATGGATCTAAAACATTAAAGTTGAAGTTGTACATGGTGCGGTTGAACCCTTCAAATGGGTCGGAACGCCCCTGCTGTTCAGTACCGGAGCTCGCACACCCCACCAAAAGTGTGGTTCCCAGCGCAAGCGCCGACAGGCGAAGCTTCATAAGTGTCTCCCTGTGTTTTATGGCTATCGCTGATTGCCATCCATGACGGAACGATGACGTATCCGCCTGTTTAGATGTGAGCGATTGTAACAGCACGTCAAATGATGTCTATATACCCTGTCTTACTGATTTGATCATAGCCTGGTAATGCGCACTCCGCGGCGGTTCTATTCTAACTAACCCGATAAAAACAAACGTTACTATTTTTGCTATCTCAGACTTTCTCCCGCTGATTTTCAGACAAAAGCCGCTACGCTTTAGCAATACGTGCTTATTCAGGATTCGGCCATGAATGACATCAAGAAAGATAAGATTGATCGACACAGCGACGAACTCGAGGTGGAAAGCGATGAAAAGCTAACAGGAAAAAAGATAGAGCTTGATGAGGACAGACTCCCCTCCCGCGCCATGGCAATCCATGAACATATTCGCCAGGATGGGGAGAAGGAGATGGAGCGCGACGCGATGGCCCTACTGTGGTCAGCCATCGCAGCAGGACTATCGATGGGCGCCTCGCTACTGGCAAAAGGGATTTTTCACGTACAGCTGGAAGGGGTGCCAGGGGGATTTTTACTCGAGAACCTCGGTTATACCTTCGGCTTTATTATTGTCATTATGGCCCGCCAGCAACTTTTTACCGAAAATACCGTCACCGCCGTACTGCCGGTGATGCAAAACCCTACCCTCGGCAATTTTGGCCTGTTGATGCGCCTGTGGAGCGTGGTTCTGCTGGGTAATATTATTGGCACCGGGGTTGCAGCATGGGCGTTTGAACATATGCCGATTTTTGATGAAGAGACCCGCGATGCCTTCGTGAAAATTGGTATGGATGTGATGAAAAATACGCCAACAGAGATGTTTTCCAACGCCATCATTTCCGGCTGGTTAATTGCCACCATGGTGTGGATGTTCCCCGCCGCCGGAGCGGCAAAAATTGTGGTCATTATTCTGATGACCTGGCTGATTGCGTTAGGTGATACCACGCATATCGTCGTCGGCTCGGTGGAAATTCTCTATTTGGTCTTTAATGGCACGCTGCACTGGAGTGATTTTTTCTGGCCCTTTGCGCTACCAACGCTCGCCGGGAATATCTGTGGCGGAACGTTTATTTTCGCGCTGATGAGCCATGCGCAGATCCGCAATGATATGAGCAACAAACGCAAGGAAGAAGCCAGGTTGCAAGCAAAGCGTGATGAGCAAACGCAGAAAAAACAGGCCTGAATGGTGACTGTTTGAGCAGTCGGGCGGCCTGAGACTTACCGTTGTGAGTAAAAAACGCTATACTCGTGCCGCTTCGTCCCCTTAGTTAAATGGATATAGTTATGTAAAATCGTAACTCGCTAAAAAATATAAGTTTATTTGAAATTAAAATGATTTTTATGTACTCATATATGTACACATACTTTTGAGGCCATTCCTTGGCTCATTAAAATCGTTACATCACCGGGCAGTCATCAAACTCCGCGTTCCTGGCATCATTAATGATGTACGTGATCACTCCGAATATAGCGGGTGCAGAACTGTAACCGTCATCATCTGCTGGCAGAGCCTCCCTTCTCCCGTTCTCCAGATTAACCAGGTGGGGCTGAGGATGAGTCCGATATCGCTTGATCCTGAATTCCCCGTCTATCGCGCATATCAGCAGCGAGCCATCACAGGGAGAAAGTGACGCATCAACAACAAGCAGCGCCCCCTGAATTATCCCTTCCCTGAAATGTGAACGCGATGCCCGCATGAAATAAGTCGCTGCGGGCTGACTGATTAGCTGCTGGTCGAGGGATATCCGTGTTTCAACGTAATCTGCCGCAGGTGAAGGAAAGCCCATGGCTAGAGTCCTCCGTTTGGATTGAACAGCTGGAAGGTACGGTTCTCGCCTTCCTGCGTTGATACATCGCGGAATGTTGTCACATACCACTCGATCCATTCGTTGGCCTGCTTCATCGTCCAGTTCCAGTTAACCTTGCTCAGTTCCTGGACAAACCGTTGCGTGGTGACGGTCTTCCGGCCATTTGGTTCCTGCTGTATCGAAGCATACCAGGCTATTTCAATATCGCTGCGTCGTGGCATCATCACGCCCTCTCTTGAATACCGGATAAAAACACAGTATAAATACTGTATATACATCCAGTAAAGAGGCAATAAGCAATGTTCGTGGAACTCGTTTATGACAAAAGGAATTTTGATGGTCTGCCCGGTGCAAAAGATATCATTCTGGGCGAGTTGACCAAGAGGGTTCACCGTATCTTCCCTGATGCTGATGTTCGGGTTAAACCGATGATGACACTGCCGGCGATCAACACTGACGCCAGCAAGCATGAGAAGGAACAGATAAGCCGTACTGTTCAGGAAATGTTTGAAGAGGCTGAATTCTGGTTAGTGAGTGAGTAAAGATTTTCAATGCCCGCCACAGTTACGTATTGATTACGCTGTGGCGGATATTCATTTTCGTAAACGTTCCTATTCTGGCTTGACGGGCCAAACAGGTTTAGCCGGGTTAACTTTCGTCAGCGCATAGCGATACTTCTGCCACTCCGCTAATACCAGTTTGTCTTCATCAGCGATATAGCCGCCATCCAGCGCATCTTTCAGAGGTGCAATAAAAGCATCCGCCTCTGCACGCAATGACGCTATATTTCTTGTTGCCGCAGCCGCTAACTCGTCAGCACTGGGAGGAGGTATGTCAGCCCATGCAGGCATCCCATTTACCACCACCCGCACTTTCCCTGCTGGAGGGGTTGTAAATTCTGCGAACAGCGACTCCTGCACCTCAACGACATCACTTAAATCCCACTTCGCCTGCTCAAATCGTTCACGTTGCTCAGGCTCAAAAAAAGCGTTATTGGAAGCACTCCATAACCATAATTTCATATTAATACCCTATCGCAATGTAGTAAAAGCTGGCACCCGTGGATTGTGTCGGCGCAGTGCTGAAATCAAAGCCTAGTCTCGATGGGTTCATTACCCCGGCAGTGTAGTGAGCGGAATCACTGGCTGACGCGTGGCAAATTATTGCTGCATACGTATCGTTAGGGAATGGTGTTGGATATGGCGCGTTTCCTTTGGTGCCTGTTGACTGAGCCGTTCCCCATTTAACAATAATTCCGTTAGGCAAATAGAACGTACCAGTGCCATTCTTAGTGGCTCCAAACGACGACATATCGGGTATCTGACCCGCGCCGGTTCCCACATCTCTTTGCGCCGCCGCTTTCAGTCCTAAGTTAGTTCTGGCTTCCGCTGCATTAATACCTCCAAATCCCCCTCTGGTTAAATCAAGCGGAACCTGGCGCTTACCTACATTATCCCATGCACCCCATGTACCATCATCATTAGCAAAAACAGTATATCGCCCATTCGGAGACTGGATAGATGTTCCCGAAATATCAAAAACAAGACGGTCAGACAAACCAAGGTTTGAGAGAGCCTCTGCAATTGCTGCAGCTCCGTCTGCTTTAATATCTGCAAAAGGATGTGCGCGGCTTAGCAGCAGTGCTTTCAGGGCAGTAAGTAACTGGTTATGTTTTGATTTTTCCAGGTTAACGCCGCTTGATTCGACCACTCCCGCCAGTTCTTCCTGCAACATGTCGAAATAGTCGTCATCCAAATCAGTGGCAGGCGTTCCTGTTTGCGGGTTTCCACGGGTAAAGCCGTTCTTGCCCGCGCCGAATTTATCTTTCTGCGCAGTAGGTGTGTCAATACGATGCATAATGTCTCCGGTTACGGATATTTGAAGATTACGTAGGTATGGGACGGACAGAGTTTATTGATCACGCATTCAGCTACCGTATCACCCCAGTAACGAATCGGTGTTTCACAATTGTCCGAGCAGGTCATCCAGTAGGCATCCGTTGAAGCAGGCATATTAACCTGCCAGTAATAACGCCATTCAGTTGAATGAGTCGCATCCGTACACGACGACGTACACTTGAAAGTTCCCTTGTTATAGCGTGTGATGGTGGCGCCAGGCTTGCCCAGTGCAGCCAGCTGACGAAGATAGAAATCTTCGTTGATTCCTCCGGTAAGATTAACTTTTGCGTCCAGCCGCTGCTGTCTCTGCCGTAACGTCTGGGTTCCTGAAGGAATGCATTCATCAGGCAGACCGCAGCACCGCTCCCATCGGTCAATAAGTTCTGCTGTGGTACGCGGATCAAGTTCCAGCATGAGTTCATCAACACGCTGATGCGCCCAGAACAAAGAAGGAGCTACGCCACTTATTGCAACATCGTCAACTGACCATGCAGGCCCTGGTGGAAGCAGCGCACTCAGTAACTGGACATAATCGTCATTACTCACGCCCACGTTATTACCCCCAGTACAGCCAGTTCATTTTTTGCAACTGGCGTATCAACTGTTGGAGATAGTAGCTTATGGCTGTGCTCACCTGCAGCTATAGAAATCGCCTCGTTTGTACGGGACAGCTCAAGCGCCCCTTCCGGATAGCCGTCACGCTGCAGGAATGAACGAAGCTCGGCCTCAACTGCGGCACGTATTTCAGGAGTATCCGGGGTCAGGTCAATGGTGTAGTTGACTGTTTTTGGCGTTCCCTTAAATACATAGAGGTCTGAACCCGCTACGGGTGCCAACGGTTCAATATGTGCCTGAGCTGCAGCCACTGTTGCATCATCAAGAATCGGGTTAATCAGGTCACTACTGGCAATCAAAACGCCAACGGTTCCCGTTCCCATCCAGTGACGGTAAGTCCACGCGCGCGTTACGCCGGGTACTTCTTTTGCCCAGACAACATAATCTCCGTCAGCGCCACCTTGCGGGGTCCAGTAGTAGCGCTCCATAACACGGGCACGCCAGACCTCAAGGTCTTCAGTATCAAAACCGCCAGCGATCGTATCGGCCATGCCACCAGAAGGAAGTCCGTTAACCGGCGTAACCAGTGAGAGCGCCTCACCATCATCCATATTTCCGGTCGTGCCTGTCACGCTGCAGGCGACGGGAACGCGAAGCACGCCACCGGCACTCGTTACGTCTGCCTGAACGATGTACTGGACAAGGTCGTCACGCTGGATGACCGAGCCAGCACTCACCTTCAGTCCGTTCGTTACGCCATCCCATCGCATAAAACCTGATGCGGCCACGGCATCTTTTCTCGGACAGCGTTTCATCGCCGCATGCCGATAAAGCCATGACTCATCGCACAGGTCAGGCAGCATATTCATCGCCAGATAATCGATATAGCCATAAACCGTATGCAGCGCCCCCGCATAAACCTTGGCCCTGACATCTTCATCCATGCGGCGAAGTTCATCATTGATGTCAAGGCGTGCAAAAAGGTCTGTGCGGATCATGCTGATGTTTTCGGCCAGCGTTGGCCGCTGAAATTCACTGTCCGCCATTTGCAATCACGCTCCAGAAATCGTTAAAAGAAATTGTTACCGGACCATCCCGGCGCCACAGAGCAATGCTGTTTCCCAGTTCGTTAATACCGGTTCGCTGTATATCGATATCTATCCTGGACACAACACCGTCATCGAGCATCCACTGAAGGGATTCCCGGAGATACGTTCGCACCGTATTCACCAGCGCATTTGTGAGCTTGCTCCGTTGTAAAAGCCATAGCTTTGACCCATAGCGATCGTTGGCCACCATCGGCCAGGTATCTCCCCACCACCCCATAGGTACATCAGCATTGTCGTCAGGGTCTGCGCGCCGATGAGTGAAGATCGAAATCACCACTGCGCGCGTAAGTGGGTCAAGTTGAGAACTGGCGCTAACCTGTTTTCCGTTTACCGTAAGCCAGAGTTCCATCACGCCTCCATTTTCGTATCAGGCACATCAGTGGTGTTGCCGTTCTCTTTATGCTTGTGCCCGTTGTAGGCAACACGCATCGCGGCCATCGTCTGGCCTGTTGAGTCACAGAGATCCGTTATCTGTCCTGTCGATTCGATGGGCATTTCAAAGCGGGCTTTAGGCGCGTTTTTGAACGTAATCACCTTGCCACCACCATCAACAACAATACCGGCGCGTGTCAGCGTGACTGACTGCCCCTGGTCATCGTAGAGAGCAACCTCCCCCGTTTTGAGCCCCTTCATCCGATAGCGACGATCAGACACGGTGATCGCAACGGCGTGAGAACGGTCACCATCAGGAAACAGAACAACAGCCTCAGCCCCCGCTTGTGCACGAGAAGTGAAGCCATAGGGTTCAAGGTGCTCAATACCCGCTTTTTGCTGCCCGGCCAGTAACTCAACATCTATCAGCTGGCACTTAGAAGCCGCGTTGATACTCTTCACAACAGCGCGCCCAATGAGTCCCAGAACTTGCCTCTGAAGGCTTTGCATTACTCCCATCAGAACGGGTCCTCTTTGACTTTGCGCTTTTTAGCACGCTTCTGACTGCTCTCTCCGGGCTCAGGAAGATAGGCATCCGGCGGCCCGACACGTAACTCTGTCAGGGTTCCTTTATTGTCTTTAGTTAATGAGACTTCAGAAATGAGGAGTTCGCGGTTGTTGAAGCCGCAGATCGGATCGAAAACAATAACCCGCTGGTTGGGCTGCCACAGAGAACCATCCCCCTGTCGCCAGCCCCACACCGTGTACGTGGCTTCATCGGTACGTGCAGCGCGTTGCCGCGCCTCGAATTCAGCGCGCGCAATGCAACTGGCGCCAGTGGACTGCCCTGTTTGTTGTACTGCCATAGGGCGGTAACGGCCAATTGAGGCATCTGTTGTTTTTGCACGAAGAGCCGTTGTGGTAGCAGCACCAAAATCATCATCATTTCCGGCTCGCTGCCCCGATACCTGGTACGTTGAAAAACGTTCACGGATGCTTTTCTCGGTATCGCAGGAAATAACGTTTTTCCCCAGCACCAGAGCTGTATGCGCGCGCGTGGTACCAATGCCGCCGATAACCAGCCTTCCGAGCGGATCGTCGTAGGCAAGCGCTTGCTGCTGTCCAAGCATCTTGTTCAGGACTTCAATAACCGTTTCACCGTGATCGGGTTGCACGCCTGGAATAACACCACCCGGCGCGCCAGCGTTTATCACCGTAACGCCAAAAGGTCTGGCAAGCGCCGAGGCTACCTGAACGAGTGATTGTCCATTGAATTGAGTCGGCTCCGCAGCACAATCAATCAGATCGGCGGTCAGACTGCGACCGCTAATTCCGACACTAATTGATCGCGCATCATAGCGAACTGGCGTTGCTTCAACCCAACCGGTAACCACCAGGTCATCACCGATTAGAACCTCAACCTTGTCGCCGTTTTTAACCCTGGGCTGAAGTGACGAAACACCATCACCACCTGGCCACTGGCGGGTGATCTCTACACTAAAATCTCGGGCCAAACGCTCAATCCCGGCACCAATACGAATTGACGTCCAGCCCCCCCACTCTCGACCGTTAACACGGAGAGTCACGTTATCGTTCATCGTACAGGAACCCTCAGCGGAGCTACCGGCACAAAGCCCGGGTGAGCCACAGCATTGCGCCTGACAATGTCAGACTCCCGTGCAGCATTATCGAACCAGGTTGCTGCCAGAACCAGTGCCGGAGTTACCTCATCAGGCGTTCTGACAACGGTCTTTTGGGTCTGTACCAGGCGGTGTTTTATGTCGTTGTTAAGGTCAGATTTCATCCGGCGCAAAGCCAGAAACAAACGGTCATCGGTCGTGCGGGATAGTTCTTTATCAATAGCAGTATTCAGCGTGTCGCGGATATCAACGAGGTCATCCCACGTAGGCACATCAACCGCCGCCGTTTCATCTGGTGCGTTATTCAGCTCAGGATGAGTAACAGAAGGCCAGCCAGTGGACTGCTGGCTTTGTTCGCTTGTGGTGATAACTGGCGCGGGTAACGTTGTGACAGCATAAGCCGCTTCGCTTATTGCTGTTGTGCGAATAGCACTGGCAACATAATTACTTTGCTGCTTCTGGTTCTGCGTCGTCCTGCTGTCTGTTTTCCATACTCCACGCGGAGCCAGATCGCTGCCCAGAGATATGCCGGAAAAATTTTTAATCATTGTGAACAAGTCGCTGGCATTACCTGAGAGCCGATTCCCTGAACGCCACATTGTCTGCAACTGGTCAACAAAGCCTTTGCCTGAAGATGGCGGCGGGAGCAAAACAGAGATATCCCCCTGCATGAGACGTGCGGCGGCGGAAATACCAGAATCGACCATCGCCATTTTGTCAGAGACATAGCCAAGCATGTTGGTTGCATCGTCAATCACACCGTTCTGAACAAAATCAGGCATGCCATCCATACCGAACTTCTCAAAGTTATCGCTAATACAGTCATCAAGGGCAGAACAGGAGGAAACAAGCGTGTTGGCCGTCGCGGCTCCTGATGTCGGATAAGTAAGTTCACCAGCCTCAACGAAACGAAGATCAAAGCGCACCATGCGCCCTTCACTGCTTGATGTGCTTACGTTGATCTCACCGTCAACACAGACGCTCATCTCACCATATGCCGGATGAACAAGTGTCCCCGGCCCCGGTTTATTAAGCGCTTCTATCAATCTGTCTCGTTGTTCATAGCAGTCATCGCCGATGACATATGCTGTAATCTTCGGACGAAGCGTGATCTTGCCTAAATCTTCTGTATAGGGTTTATCACGGTTCACAAATTCGTGTGTTTCTACACGTCGCCCCGCTGTTGCGCTCTCATCTTGAGTTTTAAACGGAACGCCACGAAACGAGGCATCCACCAGCCGATCTTTCCACGCCATAGTAACTCCGGGCATAAAAAAACCCGCCGAAGCGGGTTGATGAGGTTTGGCTAACTTTTAGAAATACCTTTACAAGGCCTTTCTATTTCAGTCTCTTTCCCATTACTGTAAGTTTTTACCCTCATTCTGACACTGCCATTATTTTTAGTGAGTATTGTCAAATATCCGCTTGCACTCTGAAAATAATAGTCCCAACCATCAGCATCGCTCACATCGTCAGGTAAAACCATATCATCAGGGAATGATGGGCTACTCATAATTGTACTATATTTAACGCCATTAACTTCCGTTATAACCTTCCCTGAAACACCATCAATAGTTAGCTTCTGCTTGATCTCATCACAAAGTAAAAATAACGTAGAAGTAACCGGTTTGTTTTCACTGTCCTTGCCATTATTAGCAACAAGTTTATTGAACTCTGCTATGTAATGACTTTGCTCATTATTTAGCGCTAACACGGCATTTGAAGTAAAACCGCCGAGAATTCCAATAATTAATAGTGCCTTTTTCATCCTTTCCTCCCATTAACATCTGGAAGTTAGCATATACCAAAATACTCAACTCTTACCCACCTATTCCAGTACGCCCAATGCGGGTATAGCCGACATCATGATTTACGTCTATACCGGAAGCATGTGTCTCAGTCACTTTCATTCCCTGTGGTGCGTTCTCAAACTGAACCGTGACGGCGGCCTGAGGTTTAGTATTTACCCCCTGTTTTATCTGGTAAGGGTTATATCCTGTACTTGCCACTCCGGAACCATAAGCACCGTAACCGCCAGCCCCCCATTGAGCTGCATTCGCAGCTGCAACCGTATCGCTCGCGCCATCAGAGAACCATTCAATTATGGGTTTCAATTTTGCCCACATATCCTGAAACCACTGAACAACTGGCCCCCAGTTGTTAATAACGAGTCCTAATGGGGTCCATCCGAACACTGTTTTAAGTAACTCCCATCCCATTTCGAAATAAGGTGAGATAGTCTCCCAGAAGGATTTGAAGTATGGTCCAACACTATCCCAATTAGAAATAATTAAGCCCGCTGCCAGCGCGATCCCGGTAAGGATCATACCAAGAGGCGTCATCGCTGCCAGTCTACTGGCGAGAGTAATAGCCTGACCAACCCCCATAATTCCCAACTTAAGCACAGCAAGCCCAGCAGCAAGACCAGCCACACTACGAATAACTCTAGGGTTCTGGTCTGCAAAGGTTGTGAATCTTTCACCTAAGTCACCAAGCCAGACCGTCAGATTTTTTGTGTCACCTGAGAAAGCGCTTCCAATGGCAGCGAGGCCATTAGTTGCTGTACCGGTCATCGCTTCCCAGAGGTTAGCTAGGGTTCCAAGCTGCGCTTCGACGCGCTTATTAAGGCTGGCCTGCTGGTTCATTTTCTGTTGAACCTGGTCATAGCCGTCTTTTCCCTTATCTATAAGGGCGTTAACTACTTGGAGTGTTTCCGCATCATCACCAAACAGAGCTTTTAACACCCCAGTTCGCTTCACATCAGTTAATTTTCTGAGTTTCGATAACTGCATAAACATTTTATCAATACCGCCGAAACTGCCTTTACCATCGGTAAAATCAAGATTCACGCCGAGCTTTTGACGTTGCAGTACTTTATTGACGCCATTAACTTTCTTGATGTCTAAACCGGACTGTATAACTTTGCGAAGGGCGTTACCGGCTGACTCGCCCTGCATGCCCATCTGATCCATCATTACGCTGATCGGAGCAAGTCCCTGAGCAGCTTTCAATCCATCCTTATTAACCATCTTCAGAACTGAGCTGGTCTTTGTGAAGAACGACAGCATGTTAGTATCATCAACCCCCAGATAGAATGCCTTCTGGATAGTATCGAATAATCCCATCATGTCATCTGACGCAGTTCCAGTTGCGTCCTGCATTTTAGCGGCGAACTCAGCTGCAGCTTCAGGTGTTTTTTTAAGCTGTACAGCAAGGTATGCTGTCGCTTTGCCCACTCCACCCAGAATATTTTCTGCCGGAATACCCTGGCGAACCAACATCTGCATCATGTTCTGAAAATCAGCAGTCGTGCCAGGTAACTGATTCCCAAGTCCAACAGCCAGTTTGTTTATTTTTTCAAAACTATTGCCGACTTCTCCGTTGGCCTGCATCATCGCGACCTTCAGCCCAGTAGCCGCATTCTCCTGATCCGCATAGGCTTTCAGCGATACAGTCAATCCAGCAGCCAAACCACCAGCCAATGCTAATCCACCCTTTGAAGCTTCCTCTGCCTGACGCTTGAAACCACGGATGTTTTTCTGCATCCGTGAAAGTGCTGGAGATAATTTATCCACACCAGTGATTAGCGCTTTAAGCTCAAACTCAGCCATTACGTTTCTTCTCCTGTTCTATCCTGTTAGCCTGACTGACCAGCAGAGGAATCTCACTGATTGGCATTTTCAGCAGTTCAAATGGATTAATGCGCCAGTAACTGGCGCAGTCAAAAAAACGGTCAGTGAGATAATCGGCTGTCAGTCCTGGAGGAAAAAACCTGCAACAAGCCAGCCTGCACTATTCAGATCGCCGGGTTTCATCTGATCTACCGTACTCAGTGGTACATTTGCCAGACGGACTATGTACTTCGCGATAATATGCGCCTGCAGTTTGATGGATTCGTCCTGATTCATCTGGTATGGATAACCAAGTTCGCGAACGTCTTTACCAGTCGGTTCGTTAAACTCCAGGACGCTGATCGTTTCACC
The DNA here is from genome assembly GCF_030332375.1 of Citrobacter sp. Cpo148. Lineage (NCBI taxonomy): Bacteria > Pseudomonadati > Pseudomonadota > Gammaproteobacteria > Enterobacterales > Enterobacteriaceae > Citrobacter > Citrobacter sp. Cpo148. The sequence goes on along the minus strand of NZ_JAOWHY010000034.1, from coordinate 9,392 downwards.
ATGCGCAGTTACTGGATGCTTCAGTTCAAGCTCTTTCATTACTGGTAATCCCCTTCTTCACCGTGGAATTCAAGATCTGCCGTACCTTCTTCGGCGTTATGGTTTGCTTCGCCGTGCAGCCAGGCTGAGGACAGAACGTAAATCTGACCGTTTGCAAGTTCGGCGGTAATGGTCATCTGGTCTGATGTAGTGACCTTGCTGACCGGAAAATCTTTCGGCACTTTGAAGGTGCCTTTGATATACGGCGCGCGGTGCGTTTCTTTACGATCCACCGAGCCGTCAAGGCCAATAACATCATCATTGACCTTAGTGTTCATCGGTACCTCAATACCGCCGGTCATGGATAATTGCTGACCATCAATTTTGAAATAACAAGTACCTGCAATGCGCGGCATTATGCGGACTCCTCTTGATACTGAAGGCGGAACTGGTTAAGCACAGCAAACACGCGGAGCTGGTTGATATAATCAGGCGGATACAGCACATTGATGCGCGTCGGGGTGTTGGCGTCTCGCTCTACGATCAGATACTTCTTGAACAGATCGTAATTTTCAACAATGCCTTCACGCTCCATCTGGCGGTAAGTCGCCAGCAGTTCACCCTTAATTACCGCTGGAGTAACAATCGCCTGACCGGGGCCGAAGCGGGTACCATCGTTCGCCAGCTTATGGCGACCGTACTTACTGGTGATGATCGACTTCAGGCGGCGCAGAACATAGGCGCTGGTGTGCAACGTTTCACTGTCGAGATAGCTGTTATCCGTCACACCATAAGCGTTTTTCTTATAAGTGGTGATATCACGCTGGATGCGTAGAGTGCCGCTTTCGGTGTACGACGTGGCGATACCATGCGTCAGCAGAGACTGTTGCTCTGAGGTGATGAAGCGCTTGCCTGTCGGCGGTGGCAGCATACCAATCAGTTCGCCAGTCTGCGTTGGTCGGGCCGGATCGATGCGCAGGAACACCGCCGCCCTCGCCGTACGACTGGCCGCCAGTTCATCAGGATTCGACTGTACAGTTTTTTCATAACCCGCCAGGGTGAGATGCTGATCGTTAAGCATGTCACCAACAGTGATCAGGTCGCTGAGTCCCGCAATTTTTGCGGTGTAAACGTGTCCATAGATTTGCCGCAACCAGCTCCAGCGACCGCTGGTATCGTTCATTTCCTGCGTGAAGGTATTAATTGAAGCCGTATCGTTGAACGGGTGTCCGATATAGTCGAAGGGCTCATCCCCCATTGCTGCAATAGCACCAGTCAGCGTCGGTGCTCCTGCCCCCGGCGTATCCAGGTCAACAGCGATTTGCACACCAGTAGGCAGTTTTTCACCACCACTGAAACCGCGATAGTTGATACTGACAGGAATGTCGTTTGCCCAGGTCCCCTTGTGCCGCGCCGTCAGAGTCACCACCCCGGCAGCTGCGGCCGCAGTGAATGGGGTCTGCCCATCCGCTGTAATAGCCGCTGCAATCGCAGTAGCTACATCAGACACAGTATCGCCAGCAGTCACCACGGTCTTAATAAGTCGGGGGCCGACATAAAGACTGACCACACCTGATTCAGTGGCCGCCCCTGTCACCGCCATTTTAAATGTTGCCGCCGTACCCGTATCCGGAACAGCAATCACCCAGAGTTCACCAAATGGGTCGGTTGCACGGTATGCCTCGACCATCCGCGCCAGCTGACTGCCAGCGCCACACTGCTGAATGGCGTAGTCTTTCGACGGCATGATGATCAACTGGTTCGTTGCGATGCTGGCGCCAGTATTAGCGTGGCCAATCAGCAGCGATGGCGCGTTGGTTTGCGCAGTATTCGCCGCGCTGTTGTCCATCTCAGCGTAAAACAGCGGAACGCGGAGATCGGAGGGAATAGTATTCATGGAGACAGTCATTTAGCGATCGCCTTTTTTACCGGTTCAGCGTCGGTGTCTGGCTGAACAATTTTGATATCACCGTCAATCTCCCGACGGTACCAGTACTGGCTTTCGTCGACATTTCGCCCCTCTTCGGGTAAAAGGTCGCCGCGGGCCGGGTCATGAACAGCCCGCCCTTTCATGGGTTGTACAAACATGGTTTCCTCAGGTGGGGAGAGTGATTTCGGTGTGGTGCTCGATCTTACCGTCTGGCCCGGTGCCGGGATCGATAAAGTCGACATCAATGGACAATGTTTTGAACTCGTCAAGCGCGTTCAGCTCGTCGAACTGGCGTGTATCCTCTTCACCAAGTTCAGTCTCAACAACAAAATCAAACTGATAACTGAGCTCGTGGCGGTTCACATCAAGGAGTGTGCCGCCGTCATACACTATCGGATTACATCCCTCTTCCGGGTTCCAGCCCAGCAGCGCTTTAAAGAGCGCCTGACGAACATCGTGAACAACATCGAATGATGCAAACTGGCCGCGTTCATCACGGCTGTTGCTGACAAACACGATGACGGAAAAACCTTCACGTATCGCTTGCCAGTAATCCGTCATGCTTTTCTGCTCACCCGGTGAATCGTCACCCGGCACGACATACGCGGCGGGCAAAATCATCTTCCCGACGTCGGGCAGATCCTTAAACTGCGCAGCACCCGCCACACGATTCTGAAAATCCGGGCAACGCGCCCGTAGTGCTGCAATAATCGGGGCCAGTTTCATCAGCGTCGCCTCTCCGGTTTGAGTGATAGCCGCAGTTCACGCGTCAGGTAGTAACGCGTCCACGGGTTGTTTTTGTTGAGTGTCTCAACCATAAAATTATTACGCGGTACCAGACGCCAGCCGCTACCACCAGAAGCGCCACGGTGATGACTACGCCGACGTTTTGCTCCACCGCGGACACCGTAGAAGAGAAATGCCGGGTAAAAATCGCCGGTGATGAGCCGATTCCCCTGCCCATTCCTCTGGTTCGGTGCAATACGTGCCATAAACCCCGGCCTCCGCCCGCTTGCTTTAGGCACCATGTAACCGATGGATTTAGCCAGGCGGCCTGTCTGGTAACCGGGGTTTTCACCAGGTTCAGAACGACCACGGCGCATCACCAGACGGCGCGCGTCGCGCATATGGCGCTGGCCGATGGTGACAAAAGCACGCCGAACGCGCGCGCGGTTGAAGCGCATTTCGGTCGGCTGCTGAAAATCAACGTGTAAAAAGGGAGTTGCCATTACCGTTCCCTCCTGTTGAGGCTGGTTCCGTGCCCAGTTCTGTACACTCAAGCAGCAGATATCGCCTCTTACTGTTCAGGTCCCGCGCCCGCTTGACCCGGTACACCAGATCGTTAAGCACAACCTCGAAGTCGGTGGTGATCCCGCGGCGCCAGCGGACAGTGATGTAATGAGTGATCGCGTTGTCGGTCTGAGCCGTTTCCTGGTAAGTGGTTGCACTGGTCTGGACAACCTTTGCCCAGACCGGAAAAGACTCGGGGTAATCAGGACGGGTACCGAGATCAGCCGCTGGTACATCGACCCTTTTCCGGAGCAGCACCCGTTTATCCAGCTCACCCGGATCGGGCAGCAGGTAGGTCGCGCTGGTTTGCGCCTGGCGAAGTTTCATAGCGGTATGAACCGGTAGGGGCCGACAAGCCAGGTGAATGACTGCGGCATCTCTGTTTTTTCGACTTCTGAAACAGATGAGCGGTTTTCGTAAAAGTGGGTGGCCAGCAGCAGCATCCCCAGCCGGATATCGTCCGTCATAACAAGCCCGTCAGGATCGGTATCCGGGACGCCAGCATCTGCTGCATACAGAGTCCGATTAAGAAAGCTCACCGTTCTGGCCTGAACCGCATTCCCTATCACCGTCAGCAACTCATCCTCTTCCGTGTAATCGTCCTCAAGCCGCAGCTGGAGCTTAATTTCACTCAGTTTGAGCAACATATAAATCTCCATGCCCGCCGGATGACGGGCATAAAAAAACCGCTTACGCGGCATCTTTCCCTGGTGGTCTTTATTACGGCGCTTTACCCACCAGCGCTTTAATGGCTGCGGTATCTTCCAGCACACAGTCGAAGCGGTGGAAGGCAAGGAACGCGGTCTGATCATATTCGGCGTAGCGTTCAACCAGACGCTTCAGCGTCATGTAGGCAACGCGGCGCACCACGAAGCGGTTGAAGTCCCCCAGGTAGATGAATTTTTTGCTGGCGGCCGCATTGTCGATGGCCTGATCGATAACATACGGAATACCCAGAACGGTCGCCGGAGAGCCGCCGGTAATATCTGGCAGCCACAGTGGACGGCCCTGTGTATCTTCCATTTGTTCGATGCTCTGCAGCGTCGCGTCATTGAATGCCCAGCGGAAAGATGGACCGCCACGATACGCCGGATCGAGGGAGTGAATCAGCGAATTCATATCCTTCCAGTTGAACGCCGCCGCAGCTGAAGACGGAGTGGTGCCCGTTACTGAAGCAGCCAGGCCCTTAGGCTGAAGTGGTGCGCCGGCACCAGTTCCCTGAACGAGATATTTAGCCTCGCCGCGGCCAATACGCTGTGCAATACGGCCAGCCAGGTATGCTTCGATGTCAACGCCACTGTCCTGCAGCAGTTCGTTAGAAACGCGGATGATTTTGGATGACAGCTTTTTGGCACCCAGGGTCGCCGTGCCGAACGTCACATCACCTTCAGTGGCTGCAGAATTTTCAGCGAGCAGTTCGCCTTCTTCAGCGGTACCGTCAGAAGTGGACCAGGTAATATCCTGACCGTTCGATGTATTGAGAATCTGGGCAACACTCGCGATCCCGCCGTAAGCCTTCATCGCATCGATGATGGTGTTACGCATCTGGGTAGGTACGGTATAGCCACCCTTATCATCAGGGGTGGTGCCCTGAGCACGCAGCTCTTTAACAGCCTGGCGTTCTTCGGCGGTCAGCTCGCTGAAGCCGTGGCGCAGAAGGCGATCAAATGCAGCGGCGCGGCGCCCTTCGGCCTGCATCTCCGGGCTTTCCTGATGCTGGCGCTGTTCAGGCTCCTGCTCATTAACAAAAGTCTGATCGTGACGGCGCAGCTCTTCCTCACGGGTGATACGCTCATCGAGCGAGTCCAGTTCAGATTTTGAAGCGTTCCACTGGGTACGCTGTTCATCAGTCCAGTTGGCATCGCCAATCTTGTCGTGCAGCGCACGCATGTCGGTGGCGATGGTGTTACGTTTCTGCTTCAGTTCGTGCAATTTCATGGTTTTTCCTTACGCGTTAAGAAGAGTCAGCAGGCGCTCGCGCGCCATTCGTTGGTTAATGGCTTGCGCCAGCGCGCCGCTGTCGCGCGCCTCCTGCCAGGCTTTCATGGATCGGATGCCAGAATCAGCCTCCTGATACGCCGGATAGGTCACCGGGCTGACATCAAAAAGGCGTGAAAAACGGTTAATTTCGCGAATGACGATCCCCTCATCGTCCTGGTACCAGTTCTCGCCGTCATGGGCGATACGGAATGCGAAAGATGACTGGTTGATATCACCGCGCATCATAGGCGCCAGCACCAGGTCACGAATGGTCTGGGTGTCAGGGGCCGCGATGTCGTAGCGAAGCCCTTTATCATCGACGCTGACGCTCAGCGTACCGGAAGCGCTGCGCCCGAGGATAAAGTTCGGATCATGGTTAAACAGCCCGCGGATATCGTCACCCAGCACGTCATCGAAAGCGCCGGGCTTAATAATTTCGCGGAAACCCCAGAGGGGTTCTGATCGGCTGTTAAACACCGATCCGTAACCGATAATGCGCGTGGGCTGCTCCCCCTGCTGTTCGGCACGGACCTCACCGCTGTAACAGCGAGTCTCGCGATCACTCATCGGTTTTTTCCTCTTCGGTTTTGGTGGTTTTGAAACTGTCTGCCGGGTTGGCGGCGTTGACGCTGACAAGCATTTCGTCCAGGCCATCGACCGGATTCATGTCTTCGAAAGCGCGGGCTTCGTTGCGACTCATCCAGCCATCAGTAATGGCGAAGTGATAGAACTGCGCACGCTCCTGTGGGGTGCCGCGCAGCAGGCCCGTCAGGTTAAAGCGGGCGTAGTAGCCTGCGGCTAACTCCGCCCGAGTAAACAGGCGTCGGTTTAGCTCCTGCTCCCAGTTCGTCACCCACGGCATCATTGAGTAGCGAACGAACTGAATCGCCTGCTGCGTGATGTTGCTGAAGGTGGCTTTTTCGAGGTCGTTGATCATGTGTGCCGGCACGTTAAATATTCCGGCGATCATCGAGCGATTGAGCTTGGACATATCGATTATTTGAGCGTCGATCGGTGATACGGTCAGCGCTTTGTAGTCCAGGTCCGCAGGAAGCAGCATCGTTTTATTTTCCTGGCTACGCAGTGCAAGCGCCGCTTTCTGCCAGACCTTCTTGAGCCTTTCCCATCCTTCAGATTTAATCTCGCCTTTAACAGTAACAATCCCGGCAGGGCGCGCGTTACCGCTAAAGAAGCTCTCGGTGTATTTCTGCCCACTCATGCCCATGCCAATTGTTTCGGCATGCTGCATCACTGGACTCAGGCCCATCTTCTGGTTATTGCCCAGCGCACGGATGTGAATCATGTCATCTGGACTGATGGCAAACGCGCCCTCCTCGTTATACAGACCGTAGGTGTATCGGCCACCGGTATTAATCAGCGTGGTTTCCCAGGGCATGCAGCAGTCAAGGGTGGTAACCTCCCCGCGGCGATTACGTTTAACCCAGGTGTATCCATTACCCCAGCCGAGGATGTGGCGCTGTTTTAGCTCTCGCCATTTGTAGCTGGTTTGCCAGGTGTTTGGCTCATCGTGAACCAGGTAAAACGCCGGATGATCACGCGCAGGCTCAACCTTGCCGTTGTGCTTTCGCATGACGTGCAGCGGCATCTGGGCAAGATTTGAGGACAGTACATAAATGCAGGCGTATACCGCGGCCAATTTCATAGCCGTTTCAGGGCTCACATATACATCAGCCCTGAACAGGCCATCGGTATCTATCGCATCACCCGTTATCGGTGTGGTCGGATTCTCCAGTGATTCGCTTCTGAATAAGGCATCAAGCAGCACGCTTCCCCCTTCTGGCCATCGCCAGGGCGCCCAGCAACATCAAGCCGCCCGCGAACATAAGCGCAGGGGCAAGGCCAAAACGCAGATAAACCCCTGACGTGAGCAAACCGAAACCGGCAAGCCCAATAAGATCGGTTATAAGTGATTTCATAGGATTAAGAGGTCATCGTCCGGATCTAGAGATGAGAGGAAATCGCCAGGCTCTTTCAACATTGCCCGCCCAATCGCCATAATCAGCGCTACAGCGCCGTCAATTTTGTTTTCGTTCTGCTCTTTAATGGGTTTTACAACGTCGTCATTACCCGGCAGATACTTCCCGACCACGTTGCTGATACACCAGCTCATGATCGGGTTACCGTCGTGATGAAAACGCCCAGACTCAATGGCTGCTTCCAGCTCTTTCATTGGGTCTGACATATTGGTGTAGTTCTGAACGATAGTGATCGGATTAAGACTTTCATCAGCCAGATCATGTGAAAGCCCCGTCGCGCCGAATGGGTCAATCGGTGACTCACTGACCGGGTTGAGTTTGTTTGCCGCTTTGGCCTCTTCAAGGATGTAGCGGTAATCCACTTCAGCGCCATCAGTAACTGTAAGCAGTTCCATTTCAACCCATTTCTGAAATCGCTCCGCAGTACGACGATCTTCATTCTTTTCAACGCTGAATACTGTGTCGTAGGGAACCCAGAAGCGGGGTGCAACGCTGTAGTAATGTGTCTTGCCGTCAATTTCCCTGGTGAACAACCGCGCCATACTGTTCATATCCAGCTTACGCGCCAGGTCGAAAGACAGAACACATGGCTGTCCTTCGAATTGCTCCAGCGTAAGTGTCTTATCCTCGCAGTTCTGCCAGGAAACCAGGTTGTAGAAAGCGGCACGGGCTGCAACCCATATATTGAGGTGTTTAGTTTTAAACACACCTGCCTGACGGGCGTTATTAATAGCCCGCTGTTGCTGGCTGAGGAGAAAATCACGATAGACCGACACGCCCATATTCGGGTTAGCCTTTTCCAGCACTTTAGGATCGGTCCAGTCATCCCCCTCGTCGACGGTGTATATCACTCCGAACAATTCCTCATTCGGTACCGTGCCGTTAAGCATCTCAATCACTTCACGCCGTTTGTCGTAGCATGGCCCCTCAATGTTGTAACCCGCCGTCGTTATCGCCCACATCAGCGGCTGTCGCCGCGCCCCCATACCAGTCAGCATTGTGGTGTAGAGCGAATCTGTGGGATGTTCGTGATACTCGTCAACAATTGCACAGTGCGGTGAAGCGCCGTCCCCTGGATTACCAATCAGCGGCTCAAAACGCGCGCCATCTTCTGGTCGGTTCAGGTTGGACGCATTAACCTCGATCCCGAATGCTTCCACCAGCAGCGGTGTGCGCTTACACATCAGGCGAGCTGGTCTGAATACTTCCCAAGCCTGCTTTTCTGTTGTGGCCCCGGAATATACTTCAGCGCCAAACTCGTTATCACAGGTAAAACAGTACAGCGCCACACCCGCCGAAATAGCTGATTTCCCGTTTTTACGCGGTATTTCCGTGTAAACCTCGCGAAATCGTCGAAGCTTCGACCCTTTCTGGACCCAGCCAAAGGCGCAGCACACAATAAACAGTTGCCATGCCTCCAGAGTGATCGGCATCCGCTTGAATGCCCACTCTCCTTTTGTATGTGGCAACAACTGGATAAATTTCGCGGCCTTTTCTGCCATGTCTTTATCGAAGCGGTAACGAAATTTCTTACTCTTTTCAGCCGCCATGTCATCGATATGACGCTGGCAGGCCTGAATGACAAACTGGCACGCCGGAATTTTCCCCCGCACAACGTTGCGGGCGTATTGATTCGCGGCGTTTACGTTGGGGTACGATTTCCGGCTCATGAGTTGATCATCTTCAGGAAGGGGTTAGAGGTTTTCTTCTGTCCGGCAAGGCCGATCAGTCGTTGACGACTGCTGGGGTCAAGGCCAAGCATGGATCCGGTAGAACTCATCTCCGATTCCTGCTCTTTCTTTGCGGTTAACTCAGGGTTTTTTATCTTCCCCCCCATAGCACCAGTGATAGACAGCCCCTCTCTGGCGATATTTTTAACCGCTCTGCGCCAGAACTCATAGGCAACACACCAGCGCTCAAGTACGGCAAGATCGGTAACACAGAGTAGTCCCTGTCCACATAATTCTTTCGTGGTCAGTTCCCACATGATGGCTGCCATTGGCAAACCTTCATCCTCAGAAAACCAGTCAGGTGGTGCCACACCTTTAATCGGTGTGAATACAGGTTCCTCTTTATTCAGGGCTCGTTTGCCGGGGTTTCCTGCCAGCTCCTTGCGCGCCGTTGGCTTGGGACGACGCCCGGAACGCCCCGCCGTTCCAGCCATAAGCGACACTCCTGGTTAAATTTCATTTTTCGCGGGTATAAAAATACGAGGA
>NZ_JAOWHY010000006.1:0-258 GCF_030332375.1 Citrobacter sp. Cpo148 | reverse complement strand
GCTTGTAGCTCAGGTGGTTAGAGCGCACCCCTGATAAGGGTGAGGTCGGTGGTTCAAGTCCACTCAGGCCTACCAAATTCTTTCTGATACCGCGTTGTGAAACGACTCGCATACATCAGTATGCTTCACCGTTCCACGCCTTGTCTCAGCAAGAATTAAGGTGAATGAGATAACTACGATGGGGCTATAGCTCAGCTGGGAGAGCGCCTGCCTTGCACGCAGGAGGTCTGCGGTTCGATCCCGCATAGCTCCACCATC
>NZ_JAOWHY010000033.1:0-9188 GCF_030332375.1 Citrobacter sp. Cpo148 | reverse complement strand
GCAAGAATAGCAGCCTGTACAAAGGCGGTGCTGGCAATCAGGGTGCTGTTGTTTCCTGCCGGTGGCGTTGGCGTTTTAGGCATCCCTGTCAGAGTCGGGCTGTCTTTTGGTGCATACTGTGAATGAGGATCAACAGCAGCAAGATGCTTTGCCATCAGGTCATCCACATACACCTTAAGCTCCAGCACCTTATCATCCACATATTTGCGGGTTGCCAAAACCACTGCAGGGTCAATTTTCAGGGTGATGTTATCGGTGCTGCTGGTAATCAGTACCATACGCACGGTCTGCGTGCGTCCGCTGCCCTCTGCCAGTTTCGGCTTGTAACTTTCGGGGCAGTTTCCCACAGCAATCAGCGCACCTGTTTCATCAAAAAGTCCGACTTCACGAATCCACCACCCGCCCTCGTTTTCGGGGATCACCTGCTCAGCAATAATCTGGCTGCTGTTCTGCGGATCGATATACAGCATATTCAGCGCTGCACGGCGCTCCTCAGCCACTAACGCGGTCTGTTGCGCGTTGGGTGTGGGCAGCGCACCGCCACCGCTACCCACCGCCATATGGGTAATTTTAAGCGGGACACCGAGCGCGGCGGCGCTTGCCAGTTTCGCCGCGCCGATATCCGTCAGCAGGGTGTAAAATTTTGCGCTCATGGGTTCACTCTCATCGTGTCAATAACATGGACCGCCCCGCCCTCATAAGCGGTGCCGCCGGAAATAATGGTTTCGTTGATATACGGGTAGATCGTGATTTCTTCGCCGGTGTAGGTGGCTGCACCCACAAAATACGGGCCGCCTGTCTGCAGGTTGATGGACATACCAACCAGATGACGGCTGCATGGTTTTGCGTCACCGATCAGGCGCTCCAGCTCCAGATAGGTTTCTTCTGTTATGCCCTGGTCCTGCACGCCAATATCCAGACGGAACGTCCCTGGTGTTTCGCCAGTCTGCCACCACTCAATGATGCGGATCAGAAAGCCGAACGGCTCCACCACACGCCGCACGGCGCTGGTTGTCCCCTTGTGCTGATGGATATAAAACGCGTCCTGCACAACGCGGCGCTTGACGCTTTCTGTCCAGCTTTCATCCCAGCGGTCAACAGAAAACGCCCAGGCCAGATAGGGCAGGAATCTGATCGGACAGGTTGCCGGATTCCACAAATCACGCAGCGATACCTGCAGATCGGAAATCCCGCTGCAGGTCTGCGCCAGTCGGCGCTCAAGCGGCGACGAACCCGGCGGCAACAGACTATTCATCCGTGCCCCCGTTGGTAACGCTCCATTCGGTACAGGATGCCGCCTGCGTCTTATCCAGCACCACATCCTCCAGCGGGGACGCCAGCTCCACACGCTGGACGCCCTCCACGTGCAACGCGGCATAAATGGCGCTACGGCGGATATCACGTCCCAGGCGTGTCTGACTGGCGATGTATTTCTGCAGGCTGGCTTTTGCCTCTGCCATCACCGGCTCAGCCTCCGGCCCCGGATAAAGGAATATCGTCGCATCCACGTTGTACGGAATAATTTCAGCGCTGCGCACCGTCAGGCGGTCTGCCACCGGGCGAACTTTTTCACTGTTAAGCGCCTGCTCAACCACCGCCAGCAGGTCAGCCCCTGCCGTACCGTCACCCTCACGGCTCAGCACGGTAAGCACCACCTCTGCCGGTGCCGGACTGGTTGCGCTGGCATCAGCCACCCGCCCGTCGGCACTTCTGGCGTGGAACTCATAGGCTCCCGTCGGCCCTGCAACGGACAGCCCTTCAAATGCTGCAGGAATGCGCTGGCGTAATGCTTCATCACTTTCCATCACTGCGGCGACCGGCGGCACCGCGTCATTATCTGCAGGGACTACCGTCAGGCGCTTCACGTTGCAGTTACCTGCCAGTTGTTCAAGGTCATTTCCCATGGAATAGGCCACCATGACCGCCTGCGCAGCCTCATTAATTCGCTGACGCAGCAGGATTTCGCGGTAAGTATTTTCCTGCAGCAGTTTGGTGACAGGTTCTGACTCCAGCGCTAACGTGCGCATAACAGCCTCCTGTTCATCAGCCGGATGGAGGGCCACAAAGGCGGCCTTGCGTTCTGCCAGCAATGCCTCAAAGTCCGGCACATCCACAATCTGCGGCGGCGGTAGCCGGGAAAGGTCAATGACTGCCATTGTCTGCTCCTGTTGATACGGAAAGGGAAACCGGTGCGCCGTTATTGCCGTGTCCGGTAAGTTCAACCACCATAGAGCCGTCAAAATTGCCGTTGATGGTGATGGAGTCCAGCGTAAGGCGCGGTTCCCAGCGGTTCAGCGCCACATAAACCGCAGACATAATCTGCAGGTGCAGCGCCGGGTTCTGCGGCTGGTCAATCAGGGCTGACAGCAGGGAGCCATATTCCCGGCGGGCAAGACGGCTGCCCTGCGGCGTCAGCAGAATATCCCGCACCGACTGGCGCAGATGGTCTGTATCTGCAATGGCCTGCCCGTCATTCCTGCTCATACCGATATACAACGTCATACCGGACCTCCCGTGTTAGCACCGCCTTTCAGAACACCTGTATGCTTATGGTCATCAACTACGATCCCGTTGGAACTCATCGCGCCACCGCCCTGGGTGACGCCACCATTGATCACCACCTCGCTGTTAATGCGCGTGGTGTCAGCCTCCACCACAAACTCACCGGTTTTGTAGGTGACGCTGTCTGATGCCTCGATCACCATGGATTTGATGCCCCTGACATGCCATCGTCCGGTGGCGGGTTCATACTCAAACCATCCCCCGTCCGGGTACTCCGTCACGCAACCGTCCACCGAATCCGACGGCGGCGGAAACTGATTGGAGTAGATGGCGGGCAGCACAAAAGCGGTTTCCAGATTGCCCCCCATACTCAGCACCACCACCTGCTCATCCGGCGACGGACACCACCATGTACGGGCACCACCGGCACGCAGCGTCAGCCAGTTAATCCAGTTGGTTTCAAGCTCGCCCACTCTCACCCGGCACAGCCAGTTTTCCCGGTCCACTTCGGTCACGGTGCCGGTGCGGATCAGGTTGGTGATAAGGCGCATAATTTCGGTCAGTTGTGCATTCATAACGAAAGGTTGCCATCAGAGGGAAAAGGGAGGCAGCGCGGGCGCTTGTACCAGCGGTGGCACAAAGATCACCCCGCCAGCCAGCGCAGCAGGGTGTCACGGGTGACGGTTTCCACTTCTTCATTCACGCCCAGCAGGCGGCGCTCTGCGTAGCGAACCTCCGGGCCTTTTCGGCTGACGCGATCCCGCAGGCCATAATGGTGAACACGGGCAATGCGCTGCACCTTGCCATCAAACTGCACGCTGGCGGAGTCCGCACTGGCGGTGGTTTTCAGGTATTTTGTGGTGCGAAGCTTTGCAAACATCTGGCGTTTGATGCGTCCCTTCTTGCTGCGGGCTGTCACCCGGCGCGGCTCATAGCCGCTGCCGTCAGGATTACGCTGCAGCCTGATGTTCTGCTGCTGCGTCCGGCGCAACTGTTGCGCCAGTTGCCGCATCATACGGCTGCGCGCGGCAGGCTCCAGATTCGCCAGTAGCGCCGTCAGCCAGTCATCCACCCTCTGCAGTTCATCCACGTTTCACCGTCCACATTTCTTCGGGTTCGTCCGGCTCCGGCACCGCTTCAACGCTTGACACGCTGCCGTCAGTGCTGACCAGCACGCGCTCCGTCAGTTGCAGGTTCAGGCTGATATCGCACACATCGTTGCGCAGAATATCCACTTCAAAGGTGAACAGTTTTTCGCGCAGCTCCGGGTTATTGATAGCATCCGGCTGGTTGTCACTTAGCCACAGCAGCACAGGAGCCATCAGCAGATTCTGGTCGCCGCTGAAATCCTCGATCACCACGTTCAGGGTGTAGCGGTATTCCCATGACATAGAGCTGGCACCGGTTGCCACCAGTGAGCCGTTATCAACGAAAAGGTGCAGCTTGTCCGGGTTGTCGCGGACATAAGCAACCGCTTTATTCAGGGCGCTGCGTAAGGACTGCGGTTTGTTCACTGTCTCGCTCCTGACACGCAATAATCGTGTCCACTTTGTCAGCACAGACCGCCCAGGCGGCCTCGGTTTCATCCAGCACCGCATTCAGATCGCCGTTACTGCGCGGCGCTGACCTTTCCAGGCGGCACTGCGTCACTCTGGGACAGCCACTTACGGTAAGCTGCACCTCCGGCGAGGGCCGGACGCTCCCGCAGCCGGATAATGTCAGCAGGCAAAGGAGTATCAGCCCAGCGGCGCAAATCCTCGTTTTCACGTTTCAGTTCCTCGATCCGGTGCTGGCGGCTGCGCAGTAGAGCGGTGGTCTGTTCCGCTGCCGCATAAAGCCGCGTCTGCTCCCGGCTGTTGGTTTCAGTCAGAATGGACAGACCGATCAGCTGGCTGTTTTTCTTCATCAGCTCCTGCGTTTTGCTTTTCAGCGCCGCGCCCTGCGTTTCGATGGTGTGGCTGGCATTGTTTAGCCGCCACGACTGCCAGCCCAGCGCCGCAAGTACCAGCGCCAGCACTACCGCCAGCGCACGCATCAGGCCGCCATCGGCTCATGAAGCTGCGCGCGGGCAATCTGATACAGAACCAGCGTCAGCAGGTAAAACACCAGGGTGATCACCCATCCAGAAAACGCCAGGCACAGAACAATAAGCAGCCTGATTACCCATGTACGCACGGGTTTTACGGGGTGCGCCCTGAATTTCAGCAATGCCGCCCTGACCTCATCGCGCGCCCGATCTCCGGCGAACCACCCTACAGCGCACAGCGCAGCAAGCAGCCAGGCGAGGAAGCATGACACCCAGACAGACGCACCAACCAGAACCGGCGCAACGCTGCGCGGATACAGCAGGCTGATAACCAACAGCGCAGCCCATGCCAGCTGGAAAAAAACGCTCATGACTTTCTTTTTCATTCCGTTATGCTCCTTTTAAGCACCAGGCCATTTCCCGCGCGCGGCGGTTGTCCAGCCCCTGATTAAACACACCTTTGACATATACCCAGCGCGGCAGTTGATGGCAGGCATCCGCCCAGCGCCGCTGGTTCAGCAACTTAACCAGCGTGGAGCTGCAGGCGTTGCCGGTGCCCACGTTGAAAGCAAACGACACCACCGCGTCATAGACCTTTTGCGGCATCGGCTGCACCACACATTTTTCCAGCGCCCGCTCCACGCGCAGCACATTGGTGATAAGTCCCTGCGCCGCCTGCCGTTCCGTGATAGTTTTGCCCGGCACCACACCGGACGTATTGCCGATCCCGTCGGTCCACACGCCCGCGCTGCACTGATAAGGCTGCAGGCGGCATCCCTCGTAATCGGCGATCAGTTTCAGCCCCTCAACGGAGGTATGAAGCGACTGGAAACCGGGCAGCGTGGCGGCGATAGCCAGCACCGCCCCGACAAGGCAGCGCTTAACGATTGAAGGATTCATATTCCCCCCGCGAAATTTTGCCGCCACGTAACAATTTGAAAGACTGGTGTTTGTAGTACCAGTTGATAGCCAGCATCAGCACACCAATCAGTACGCCGCCAACCGTTGACGCATCCTTGAGCGACAGATCGCCCAGCCATGCCAGCAGCACGGCGATGCAGTAAGTGATAAAGGCGCTGATTCGTTCAAGCGTCATAATTCAGTCCCATAGCTGGACGGTCTGCGCCGTGGTTGACGCCGTAATGTCCGGCAGCTCCACCTGCAGCCCGTGCGGTAAAAATGGGCCGTACTCAGCCAGCCCCGGATTTGCCTGCAGAACCTGCTCAGTGACACCCTGCGTACGCCCGTAATGACGCCAGCAAAGCGCGTCCACCGTGTCATACTGATGCGCACGCACTTTCATCAGATAAGCTCCACCGTACAGTGCGGTGCATCCTGCACCCGGCTGATAGCCCAGCGGGCATCACGCCACAGATCGCCGCTGGCCTCCGCCAGCTCCTCCCCTCGCTTCACACCTGACGCCGTGGCGTCATAGTCCTGATAACGCTCATTGAGCACGGCGCGCGCCCAGCAAAAAACAGCGTTGTGGTAGTGCCGGATACGCTCGCTTTTGCCGTCCAGCATTTCTGCGGGAACCTCAGCAAGTGTCCGCCAGCCCAGCATCTGCTGACGGTTGCGGAAGTCGAACAGCTCAGCGTTAACCTCAGAAATTGCCGTCAGCACGACCTGTTTTAAACGCGGCTGCGTCACCGTGCCGTCAGTGCGCATCACACTGCGAAATTCCGACAGATCCACATCAGGCCAGAACGGCGTATTTTTGATGACCTCCGCCTGTTCCGGTGCCTGTTCTGGCGCAACAAACTTCATGCGGCTTTCTCCTGAATAAGTGGGCGGTGGACGGAATTTTGATGTGGCAGTGCCTTTCGCCATCCCGTGCCGCCCGTGCGCGGGGCACGTTCTTTAGCGGCTGTCATTGCGCAGTCTGCGCTCCAGCTGCTGCTTTTCTTTTTTCACACCGCAGCGGGGATCAAGCTGCAGCGCATGGTTAAGGTGATTCAGGGCAGACGCCGGGTTGCTTTCGCTCAGTACAGCACCGATGGCTTTATGCAGGCGCGCCCGCGACTGGTCCGGCATATCCAGATCGGTGGTCAGGTCCAGCGTCTGCAGAAGCAGATCGGCATCAAAACCGGCAGCGGCAAGCAGAGCGCTTTGCGCCGCGTCTGCCATTTCTTCTGCCAGCACGGTCTGCACGTTACGGTTGCCCAGAGGCATCACCCAGCCATGGCGCAGCGCATGGCGCCCGATTACGAGCGCACCGGCATAATCACCGGCGTCGATACGCCACAGCATCACGTACATCAGCACGTCATCCTGCTGCGCACCTCCGGCAGCCAGCACGCCCTCCGCCCAGGCGGAATATTTCGGCAGCAGTTCCACCTTGATTTCCGCCTTTTTCACCGTGGACTGGACACCCTTGAGGCGGCGGCGGTCTTCTGCCAGCTGCAGCAGCATCAGGTCATAGCCCGACGCATGGCGAACACTGCCGCCCTCACGGGCGGCCTGTTCAGCCTGAATGCGCAGGCGGTGCTGCCGTGCGGGACTCAGGCTCATGCGTTATTCCCCACTTTCCGGTGCGGCAGGCGCGCTGAAATCACCGATTTCGATGTTTTCTACCAGCGCCGCGCAGCGGTAGTCCTCGACCACATACGCCTCGTTGACGGATTCAAAGTTTTCAATCCGGTCGCGTTTCGGGTTGTCGATAACTGAACGGCGGCGGGTGTCTTCCTGCCAGTAGATGGACAGGTTATCCAGACGGGTGATCAGCAGGGCATTTGCCGGGAAGAAAGGCGCGCGCACAGCCTGCAGGCCGCCCATGCGTTTCTGGCTGATGATCAGATCGGCGGCGATTTTCTCGCTGTTGTCCTGCTCTTTGTTGACCAGCGGGAAATACTTGTCAGACAGCAGTTCACGTCCGCAGACAACAACCAGCTCGTCATCATCCTGATACTCCACATCGATCAGCTCGTTGACGGTATCCATCACCACCGCGTCAAGATTTAGATACTTACCACCCGGACCTACTTTTACCGGCTCCGCCGTAGTAGTGCCGTCCTCTGCGGTTTTGCTACCCATGACATGATCCGGCGCGTCTTCGCGGATTTTCTGCAGCCAGCCTTTATTGACGTCCTGCAGCAGCGGGTTTTCAGCACGGTTGGACGTTTTGGCACGCTTCACGCCGTTGAAACCTATCATGATGCGATCCAGCGCCTGACGCTTGACGATGGCGTTGCGGATACGCACCTGGAAGTCCTGGAACTTGGCCCACAGGTCCAGTTTTGCGTAGGTCAGCACCGTATCAAAGTTGGTCTGTTCGCATTTGTATTCCACGTCTTCCATCAGCGTCGGATCGGTAGGCTCGCGCTCTTTGGTGGTGGTATCGGTGGTTCCGGCAATGGTGCTGCCAACGCCCAGACCCAGCAACTGCCCTGACTGCTCAGTGACCGGCGTGATGTTAATCAGCGTCAGGAAAGCGGCGGACTGCTGGATCTGGTCTTCCAGCGTCTGCTGCACGGACGGCTCCACGGTGAACTTGCTGGAGAGTTCTTCAACCTCCACACCGTTCAGGCGCGCCAGTTGCTGCAGGTAAGCGTTAAAGGCAAAGCGGGTTTTCTTTTTCATCGGGTTTTATGCTCCATCAGCAATTGGTCAGGGTGCCTGCCGGTGCGTCACCGCCCGGCGCGCGCTGGCGGTAATCCTTGCGGCTGTCTTCACGGCTCAGCTGCTGCTGTAACTCGGCAAAGGCGGTCTGCTGTTCCTGCAGGGAGGACTCCAGCTCAGAAAGGCGCTGGTCCTGATCGGACAGGGATTTATCCGTGCGTTCGCTCAGGTTCTGCTGCTCGGTTGCGACCAGTTCCACGGCTTTATGCACATCAGAGAATCGCGCATCGTCGGTCTGCTCTTTTTTGGTGAACAGCGCGGTTACGCGGGCAAAGAGGGACGGTTTTTCGTCCTGGGCTTCTTCCAGTTCGATCTGCGTTTCTTCGGCAGCGGTAAACAGGTTTTCAGGGTTCTGCTTACGGTTTGCCAGCGGGTTATGTGCGGCGCTGGCGCTGAAAGCCAGCATTTCGGTGCCGAGACTCGCCGGATCGTCTGTTGCCGCCAGCCCCACAAGATAGGCCTTGCCGGTGTCGGCAAACTTCGGGCTGACCTCCATGGAGGTAAACAGCTTCTGGCCTTTTTTCACCAGGGCCACCAGGGAGTCCGTCGGTTCAATATCGGCGTAAAGTGCCATCTTGCCCGCCAGCGGACCGTCCTGGATTTCTTCTGCAACCAGCGCCGTCACTTTGCCGTAACGATTGAAGGCACTGTCCGGGGAATAAGACTTGATGTGCTCCAGGTTAATCAGCGCGGTATAGACCGTCGGGTTGTAGCTGGCAGCCATCTGTACCAGCCATTCACGCTGGATCTCGCGCCCGTCAGTGGTGGCACCTTCCACCCCGATACGGAAACGCTTTGCTTTCACTGTCATGAGCCATGCTCCGTTAGAAATAACTTACTGGAGCCTTATGTTTGCGGTGATGGGGGGAGTGAGACAACGCGCTGTATTTGTACGGTAAACCACACAAACCGCAGCCGGGGAAAGCCGCCATACAAGGCCGTATGTTTGGGCCATGAACACGACACTGACCCCCGCAGACCTCGATCCCCGTCGGCAGGCCATGCTGCTGTACTTTCAGGGATACCGCGTAGCCCGCATTGC
>NZ_JAOWHY010000032.1:0-4886 GCF_030332375.1 Citrobacter sp. Cpo148 | reverse complement strand
AACCCGGAGCAACCGCATCAACTTACGCCGCCGGAGATCTGGCTGCTGACTGATATCACAGAAGACTCAACGCTGGTTGACGGTTTTCTGGCTCAAATCCATTGCCTGCCGTGTGTGCCATTGAATGAAGTGGCAAAAGAGAACCTGCCGCATTACGTCATGAGTGCAACTGCGGAAATTGGGCGAGTAGCTGCAGGCGCAGTATCCGGTGATGTAAAAACCAGTGCGGGCCGCCGCGATGTTATCAACAGCATCAACTCTGTCACGCGCCTGATGGCACTCACCGCAGTTTCATTACATGCGCGTTTGCAGGCGAATCCGGCGATGGCAAGCGCAGTAGATACCGTGACGGGCCTCGGCGCTTCGTTCGGTCTGATCTGAGGTGGTTATGCTGACTAAAGAACCATCTTTTGCATCACTGCTTGTTAAGCAAAGTCCTGCAATGCACTGCGGTCATGGCTGGATTATGGGGAAGGATGGCAAGCGCTGGCATCCGTGCCGCTCTCAGGATGCGTTGCTGGCTGAGCTGTCCACTAAAAAGCAGGGGAAACCATGGCTATTGAAGGCGATGCTGCGACTGTTCCGTTAAGCGCGGGCCTCCGTCTTAATGGGTTAAACCACATCGCGGAATTAAGGGCGAAAGTGTTTGGCTTAAATATTGATTCAGAACTGGAGCGCTTTATTAGCGATATGCGGGACCAACGGGATATTAACCATGAGCAGAATAAACGCGCATTAGCCGCAATATTCTTTATGGCAAAGATTCCGGCGGAACGTCATAGCGTCAATGTTAGTGAACTGACGACTGACGAAAAGCGGGAGCTGATTAAAGCAATGAACCATTTCCGTACAGTGGTGAGTTTATTTCCAAATCGGCTAGCCATGCCGAATTAATCCACAATCGAAATTAAAGGCGTAAACCCGCCGGGCATCTTATTGCCCAAATTCAGGAGAAACAACAATGCGAAATATTGAAACCCGAATCACCAAAACAGGACCAGATGATGCTGGCCTTAATCAGATGCTGACTGATGCACGCATGGAAGAACGCCGTGCACGTGCCGCGGCAATGGCAGCCCGTCTTGATAGCCTGGCTTGCCATATAACGTCACGCCAGCTTAATCACGTTGAAGCGGCGGAGCTGCTGCGTATTGCGGCTGAAAACATTCAGAATGAAGCGCAGGAGATCCACTGATGGCTGATTCAATGGACCTTGTACAGCAGCGCGTTGAAGAAGAACGTCAGCGCCACATCCACACCGCCCGCAACAGAACGCCGGGCGTTTCCCGTGTGCTTTGCATTGATTGTGATGCACCGCTCCCGCCAGCTCGCCGCCGCGCCATTCCGGGCGTGCAGTGCTGTATCACTTGTCAGGAAATTGCAGAGCTGAAAGGCAAACATTACATAGGGGGGGCTGTATGAGCACCATCCTGAAATGGGCGGGTAATAAAACCGCCATAATGCCAGAACTGAAAAAACACCTTCCAGCAGGCCCGCGACTGGTTGAACCTTTCGCGGGTTCGTGCGCTGTGATGATGGCGACAGACTATCCTCATTATCTTGTCGCAGATATTAATCCTGATTTGATTAATCTTTATCTGATGATTCAGAAAGACCATGAGGCTGTCATTCAGATAGCTAGGGAGTTATTTAAAGATTTTAATTCGGATGTTCAGTATTACCGTGTCCGCCAGCATTTCAATTACTCAATTTCTAATGAAGTAGAAAAAGCAGCATATTTTCTATATTTAAATCGCCATGGCTATCGTGGCCTTTGCCGTTATAACCAGAAGGGTGAATATAACAATCCATACGGACATTATAAAAAGCCGTACTTCCCCGAAAACGAAATACGCGCTTTTGCCGTGAAAGCTAAACGTGCAATGTTTATTTGTGCCAGTTTTGAGGAAACACTGGCGCTGCTGCAGGCTGGTGATGTTGTTTATTGTGATCCGCCATACGATGGCACATTTAGCGGTTATCACACTGCCGGTTTTACAGAGGACGACCAGTATCATCTGGCGTCTATTCTTGAGCGCCGGTCATCAGAAGGTCATCCGGTTATCGTGTCCAACAGCGACACGTCCCTGACCCGTTCTCTCTATCGCAATTTCTCCCGCTATCAGCTGACGGCAAAGCGCAGCATGGGTGTGGCTGCCGGTGATGGTAAGTCCGCCGTGGAAATCATCGCTACTTCTAAACCTCATCACTGGATTGGTTTTGACCCTGCCGGCGCTCCTGATTGCTGCGTTAAGTATGAGGTGCGGGCGTGAGTGCGTGGGCTTATTACAACGAGATAGACCCGTTTGCAGCTGCGCGACTGCGTGTACACATGGCTGCCGGTCGCATTATGCCGGGTGTTGTAGATGAAAGGAGTATTGAAGATGTCAGACCCGATGATTTACGAGGATTTGCTCAGGTCCATTTCTTTGCAGGGGTTGGCATTTGGTCATATGCCCTGCGCCGTGTGGGCTGGGAAGACAGCAGAGAAGTCTGGACAGGTTCCTGCCCATGCCAGCCTTTCAGCGCGGCAGGCAAAGGAAAAGGATTTGCTGCCGCGCGGCACTTATGGCCCGCCATGCATTGGCTGGTCGGGCAGCGTCGCCCTGTCGTTGTCTTTGGCGAGCAATCTGCAAGTGCTGACGCAAATGACTGGATCGACCTTGTACAGACTGACGTGGAAGCCCTGGGTTATGCCTTCGGGGCGAGTGCGTTTCCGGCTGCGAGCGTCGGTGCCCCGAACATCCGGGACAGAACTTATTGGGTGGCCCACACCCACAGCGAATGCTTGGAAGCATCCCAGCAACGCGGGCCGTCAGGGAGGATTGAACTTGCAGACAGCTGCGCAGCTTTCGGGCTGGACAACTCCGAGCGCCAGCGACAGCAGGCGGGGAGGGCGGGGGATTACCGCGGGCATGTCCGGCAGCAGCCTTGCGCAACAGGTAAAAATGGCTGGCTGGCCTACGCCAACAGCCAGCGACCACAAGGGGGGATATCCTGGGGGGAGGATTCGCAACGGGAAAATATCGACAGATCGTCTGGATGTGGTGGCACAGATTGCAGGCCCGGTCCGGTTAACGGCTTCTGGAAAGATGCTGACTGGCTCAAATGCACAGATGGAAAATGGAGGCCAGTTAAATCCGGCCTTGAGCCTTTGGTTAATGGGGCTGCCTCCAGAGTGGGACGAATTCGAACCTACGGAAACGCCTTAAACGCAGAGGCGGCAGTAGTATTCATCAAGTCTTACATGATGGGGGCTGGACTGTGAAGTTGACCAGCTTCGAAATGGTGGCGGCCGGCGGCTCGAATGAGGCCGCCGCAGCCTTTCCATGGAATACCCCAAAAAAAGCGGTTAACCCCTATCTGGACCCGGCGGAAGTTGCGCCGGAGTCTGCGCTTTCAAACCTCATCGCTCTGTACGCTGCGGATAACGAGCAGGAGCATCTGCGCCGTAAGGCGCTGAGTGATAAGGTTTGGGAACGTTATTTCTTCAATGAATCCCGCGATCCTGTCCAGCGTGAAATGGAGCAGGATCGGCTGATTAGCCATGCCAAAATGGCCCGCGAACAGCAGCGCGTTAATCCCGATTTGGTGATTATTGCCGATGTTAGCGCCATGCCTGCCCATATCAGCAAGCCTTTGCTGGAGCGGATTAAATACTTCCATAGCCTGGGCAGGGCTAAAGCTTATTCCCGCTATCTGCGCGAAACAATCAGGCCTTGTCTGGAGCGGCTGGAGCGCGTACGTGACAGCCAGGTGTCTGCGTCTTTCCGGTTCATGGCGAGCCAGGACGGGCTGGAGGGGCTGCTGGTACTGCCTGAAATGAATCAGGAGCAGGTCAAGCGCCTTTCCACGCTGGTTGCGGCACATATGAGCATGTGTCTTGATGCGGCCTGCGGTGATCTGTTTGTCAGTGACGATGTTAAACCAGAAGAAATCCGCCAGGCATGGGAAAGGGTTGCTGCAGAAGCCATGCGCCTTGAGGTCATCCCGCCTGCCTTTGAGCAGTTGCGCCGCAAAAAGCGCCGCCGCAAGCCGGTGCCTTATGAACTGATCCCACCGTCGCTGGCGCGCATGCTGTGCGCGGACTGGTGGTATCGCAAATTGTGGCAGATGCGCTGCGAGTGGCGGGAGGAGCAGCTGCGCGCCGTCTGCCTGGTCAACAAGAAAGCGTCCCCGTATGTCAGCTATGAAGCCGTGATCCACAAACGCGAGCAGCGCCGCAAATCGCTGGAGTTCTTCCGCTCACATGAGCTGGTCAACGAAGACGGTGACACGCTGGACATGGAAGATGTGGTGAATGCCAGCAACAGCAACCCGGCACACCGCCGTAATGAAATGATGGCCTGTGTTAAAGGGCTGGAACTGATCGCGGAAATGCGCGGAGACTGCGCGGTGTTTTTTACCATCACCTGCCCGTCACGCTTCCACGCAACCCTCAACAACGGCAGACCTAATCCGAAGTGGACCAGTGCCACTGTCCGGCAGAGCAGTGACTACCTGGTTGATACGTTCGCCGCTTTCCGCAAGGCCATGCACAAGGCCGGGTTGCGCTGGTACGGCGTCCGCGTTGCAGAGCCGCACCATGACGGCACCGTGCACTGGCATCTTCTGTGCTTCATGCGCAAAAAAGACCGCCGTTCCATCACCGCACTGCTGCGTAAGTTTGCCATCCGTGAAGACCGCGAGGAACTGGGCACCAATACCGGGCCGCGCTTCAAGTCCGAGTTAATCAATCCGCGCAAGGGAACGCCGACCAGCTATATCGCCAAATACATCAGTAAGAACATCGACGGGCGCGGGCTGGCTAAAGAAATCAGCAAAGAAACCGGCAGATCACTGCGTGACAGCGCCGAGCATGTCAGCGCCTGGGCGTCACTGCACCG
>NZ_JAOWHY010000031.1:0-5203 GCF_030332375.1 Citrobacter sp. Cpo148 | reverse complement strand
AACCCGGAGCAACCGCATCAACTTACGCCGCCGGAGATCTGGCTGCTGACTGATATCACAGAAGACTCAACGCTGGTTGACGGTTTTCTGGCTCAAATCCATTGCCTGCCGTGTGTGCCATTGAATGAAGTGGCAAAAGAGAACCTGCCGCATTACGTCATGAGTGCAACTGCGGAAATTGGGCGAGTAGCTGCAGGCGCAGTATCCGGTGATGTAAAAACCAGTGCGGGCCGCCGCGATGTTATCAACAGCATCAACTCTGTCACGCGCCTGATGGCACTCACCGCAGTTTCATTACATGCGCGTTTGCAGGCGAATCCGGCGATGGCAAGCGCAGTAGATACCGTGACGGGCCTCGGCGCTTCGTTCGGTCTGATCTGAGGTGGTTATGCTGACTAAAGAACCATCTTTTGCATCACTGCTTGTTAAGCAAAGTCCTGCAATGCACTGCGGTCATGGCTGGATTATGGGGAAGGATGGCAAGCGCTGGCATCCGTGCCGCTCTCAGGATGCGTTGCTGGCTGAGCTGTCCACTAAAAAGCAGGGGAAACCATGGCTATTGAAGGCGATGCTGCGACTGTTCCGTTAAGCGCGGGCCTCCGTCTTAATGGGTTAAACCACATCGCGGAATTAAGGGCGAAAGTGTTTGGCTTAAATATTGATTCAGAACTGGAGCGCTTTATTAGCGATATGCGGGACCAACGGGATATTAACCATGAGCAGAATAAACGCGCATTAGCCGCAATATTCTTTATGGCAAAGATTCCGGCGGAACGTCATAGCGTCAATGTTAGTGAACTGACGACTGACGAAAAGCGGGAGCTGATTAAAGCAATGAACCATTTCCGTACAGTGGTGAGTTTATTTCCAAATCGGCTAGCCATGCCGAATTAATCCACAATCGAAATTAAAGGCGTAAACCCGCCGGGCATCTTATTGCCCAAATTCAGGAGAAACAACAATGCGAAATATTGAAACCCGAATCACCAAAACAGGACCAGATGATGCTGGCCTTAATCAGATGCTGACTGATGCACGCATGGAAGAACGCCGTGCACGTGCCGCGGCAATGGCAGCCCGTCTTGATAGCCTGGCTTGCCATATAACGTCACGCCAGCTTAATCACGTTGAAGCGGCGGAGCTGCTGCGTATTGCGGCTGAAAACATTCAGAATGAAGCGCAGGAGATCCACTGATGGCTGATTCAATGGACCTTGTACAGCAGCGCGTTGAAGAAGAACGTCAGCGCCACATCCACACCGCCCGCAACAGAACGCCGGGCGTTTCCCGTGTGCTCTGCATTGATTGCGATGCACCGATCCCGCCAGCACGCCGTCGCGCCATTCCAGGCGTGCAGTGCTGTGTCACCTGTCAGGAAATCGCAGAGCTGAAAGGCAAACACTATAACGGAGGTGCAGTATGACTATGCGCATCCATCAGATAAAAATTGCACCTAAGTATTTTAATGCCGTAGTCGCTGGCAGCAAAAAGGCAGAGCTTCGTAAAGATGATCGCGGCTACAAAGTTGGTGATGTCCTTTCTCTCTGCGAATGGAAACACGGTTCATATACTGGTCGGGAATGGGCCGCTGTTATTACCCACACTTTGCCGATTAATGAAGTTGTGGCAGTGGAAGGGCAATGGGTAATTCTTTCTATTCGCTCATTAACGCCGCTTGAGGCTCTCTCCTATGTCATTTCAGGGGGAGCTATATGACCACTATCCTGAAATGGGCGGGAAATAAAACCGCTATCATGCCGGAATTGATTAAGCACCTTTCTGCTGGCTCGCGGCTGGTTGAACCTTTCGCGGGTTCCTGTGCTGTGATGATGGCGACAGACTATCCTCATTATCTTGTCGCGGATATTAATCCAGACCTGATTAATCTCTATCAGGTGATTAAGAATGATGTTGAATACTTCATCAAAGAGGGCAGATATCTTTTTGAAGCCCGTAATGATCCAGAGGCATATTATAAGACGAGACAGGAGTTTAACTTGCGCCATGGTGGCGCAATTGAACGTGCATTGTATTTCTTATATTTAAATCGCTATGGTTATCGCGGACTGTGTCGCTATAACTTGAACGGTTATTTTAATGTCCCTTACGGTAATTATAAAAAACCGTACTTCCCTGAAAACGAAATACGTGCATTTGCAGAAAAAGCAAAACGCGCAACGTTTATCTGCGCCAGCTATGACGAGACACTGGCACTGTTGCAGACGGGTGACGTGGTTTATTGTGATCCGCCATATGACGGAACGTTTACCGGTTATCACACTGCCGGTTTCACTGAGGACGACCAGTATCATCTGGCGTCTATTCTTGAGCGCCGGTCATCAGAAGGTCATCCGGTTATCGTGTCCAATAGCGACACATCCCTGACACGCTCCCTTTATCGTAATTTCACCCGCCACCGTATCATCGCAAAGCGCAGCATGGGGGTGGCTGCGGGTGATGGTAAATCTGCAGCCGAAATCATCGCCACGAAGCCAGTGTGCTGGTTCGGTGTTGATTTTGCCAGAGGTCCGGACCGTGCCGTTGAGGTGCGCGTATGAATGCCATCGATCCGCGCTGCTTCGCTGCCAGCACCATCAATACCATCAGTATTTCAGGTGGCAAAGATAGTCTTGCACAGTGGCTAAGAGCCATTGAAAACGATGTTCCGCATATCTCTGTCTTTGCTGATACGGGCCATGAACACCCGCAGACGATGGAATATCTGGATTATCTGGAATCAAAGCTGGGCAAGGTTATCCGCGTTAAAGCCGATTTCACGCGCCAGATAGAAGGGAAACGTAAATTTATTGCGGAAAAGTGGCCCGTTTCTCTGGTTCAGGAATGCGGTATGTCGCCGGATGAGGCTGCAGAGCGTATCCATCGGGCACTGGAAATCCTTAAACCAACCGGCATTCCGTTTCTTGATTTGTGCATGTGGAAAGGCCGTTTTCCTTCAACAAAAGTTCGTTTTTGTACTTTTGAGCTGAAACATGAGCCGGTGCGTACGCAGGTGATCGTCCCGGCTCTGGATGAATACGACGAGGTAATCAGCTGGCAGGGCGTCAGGGGACAGGAATCCCCAGAGCGTGCTTTGCTGCCTGAGTGGGAGGAAGACGCAGACGATACACCGGGCCTTCATGTTTATCGTCCGATCCTCAACTGGCTGCATGAAGATGTGTTCGCTCTTGCCAGACGCCATGGTATTAAGCCTAACCCACTTTATCTGCAGGGCTGCAGCCGTGTCGGGTGTATGCCATGTATTCACGCCCGCAAGTCTGAGCTTGCAGAAATTTTCCAGCGCTGGCCTGAAGAAATCCGCCGTGTGGCTGAATGGGAGAGGATGGTTGCGGAATGTTCACGGCGTGGCAATTCAACATTCTTCCCGTCCACGCATGATCCGCGCCGTGCTGAAAAACGCATTGAAGTCATTACCGTTGATGCTTATGGCATTGAGTCTTATCGCGACTGGGCCTTAACCACTCGTGGCGGTGTGCAGTTCGATCTGCTGGCAGGCATGAATGATAAGGCGGTGTGTAGCAGTGTTTATGCGGGAGTCTGCGAGTGACGGAAATCAGTACAGGCCGTCTTGCCGCCACATTTGTAACTGAAAATCCCGGTAGCGTTGAGAATGTTGCCGGGCCTTATTCGTGGAATTTGCCCAAACAAGCGGTTAACCCGTATCTGGACCCGGCGGAAGTTGCGCCGGAGTCTGCGCTTTCAAACTTCATCACTCTGTACGCTGCGGATCACGAGCAGGAGCATCTGCGCCGTGAGGCGCTGAGTGATAAGGTTTGGGAACGCTATTTCTTCAATGAATCCCACGATCCTGTCCAGCGTGAAATGGAGCAGGATCGGCTGATTAGCCATGCCAAAATGGCCCGCGAACAGCAGCGAGTTAATCCTGATTTGGTGATTATTGCCGATGTAAGCGCCGCGCCTGCCCATATCAGCAAACCTCTGCTGGAACGGATTAAATACTTCAATACTCTAGGGCGTCCGAAAGCGTATTCCCGCTATCTGCGCGAAACTATCAGACCGTGTATTGAGCGGCTGGAACGCGTGCGGGACAGCCAAATGTCCGCCTCGTTTCGGTTTATGGCGAGCCATGACGGACTGGAGGGGCTGCTGATTCTGCCTGAAATGAGTCAGGATCAGGTCAAACGTCTGTCCACGCTGGTTGCGGCACATATGAGCATGTGCCTTGATGCGGCCTGCAGTGATCTGTTTGTTGCCGAAGATGTTAAACCAGAAGAGATCCGCAAGGCATGGGAAAGGGTTGCTGCAGAAGCCATGCGCCTTGAGGTCATCCCGCCTGCCTTTGAGAAGTTGCGCCGCAAAAAGCGCCGCCGCAAGCCGGTGCCTTATGAGCTTATCCCGCCGTCGCTGGCGCGCATGCTGTGCGCGGACTGGTGGTATCGCAAATTGTGGCAGATGCGCTGCGAGTGGCGGGAGGAACAGCTGCGAGCCGTCTGCCTGGTCAACAAGAAAGCGTCCCCGTATGTCAGCTATGAAGCCGTGATCCACAA
Organism: Citrobacter sp. Cpo148; assembly: GCF_030332375.1. NCBI lineage: Bacteria > Pseudomonadati > Pseudomonadota > Gammaproteobacteria > Enterobacterales > Enterobacteriaceae > Citrobacter > Citrobacter sp. Cpo148. The sequence continues at coordinate 678 of NZ_JAOWHY010000031.1, read as the reverse complement.
ACGCGAGCAGCGCCGCAAATCGCTGGAGTTCTTCCGCTCACATGAGCTGGTCAACGAAGACGGTGACACGCTGGACATGGAAGATGTGGTGAATGCCAGCAACAGCAACCCGGCACACCGCCGTAATGAAATGATGGCCTGTGTTAAAGGGCTGGAACTGATCGCGGAAATGCGCGGAGACTGCGCGGTGTTTTTTACCATCACCTGCCCGTCACGCTTCCACGCAACCCTCAACAACGGCAGACCTAATCCGAAGTGGACCAGTGCCACTGTCCGGCAGAGCAGTGACTACCTGGTTGATACGTTCGCCGCTTTCCGCAAGGCCATGCACAAGGCCGGGTTGCGCTGGTACGGCGTCCGCGTTGCAGAGCCGCACCATGACGGCACCGTGCACTGGCATCTTCTGTGCTTCATGCGCAAAAAAGACCGCCGTTCCATCACCGCACTGCTGCGTAAGTTTGCCATCCGTGAAGACCGCGAGGAACTGGGCACCAATACCGGGCCGCGCTTCAAGTCCGAGTTAATCAATCCGCGCAAGGGAACGCCGACCAGCTATATCGCCAAATACATCAGTAAGAACATCGACGGGCGCGGGCTGGCTAAAGAAATCAGCAAAGAAACCGGCAGATCACTGCGTGACAGCGCCGAGCATGTCAGCGCCTGGGCGTCACTGCACCG
>NZ_JAOWHY010000030.1:0-5411 GCF_030332375.1 Citrobacter sp. Cpo148 | reverse complement strand
GCACCAACAGTACGGCCGCCTTCACGGATTGCGAAACGCAGACCGTCGTCCATCGCGATTGGGTGGATCAGGGTAACAACCATTTTGATGTTGTCGCCCGGCATTACCATCTCTACGCCTTCTGGCAGTTCGATGGTACCAGTCACGTCAGTAGTACGGAAGTAGAACTGCGGACGGTAGCCTTTGAAGAACGGAGTATGACGGCCGCCTTCGTCTTTGGACAGAATGTACACTTCAGATTCGAACTTGGTGTGCGGCTTGATAGAGCCCGGCTTAGCCAGTACCTGACCACGTTCGATTTCTTCACGTTTGATACCACGCAGCAGAACACCAACGTTCTCACCAGCACGGCCTTCGTCCAGCAGTTTGCGGAACATTTCAACGCCAGTACAGGTAGACTTAGCAGTCTCTTTGATACCAACGATTTCAACTTCTTCACCAACTTTGATGATACCGCGCTCTACACGACCGGTAACAACGGTACCACGACCGGAGATGGAGAATACGTCTTCGATAGGCAGCAGGAACGGCTTGTCAATCGCACGCTCTGGTTCTGGGATGTAAGAATCCAGGAAGCCAGCCAGTTCGATAATTTTCGCTTCCCACTCTGCTTCGCCTTCCAGCGCTTTCAGAGCAGAACCACGAACGATCGGAGTGTCGTCGCCCGGGAAATCGTACTGAGACAGAAGTTCACGAACTTCCATTTCTACCAGTTCCAGCAGCTCTTCGTCATCAACCATGTCGCATTTGTTCAGGAACACGATGATGTACGGAACGCCTACCTGACGACCCAGCAGGATGTGCTCACGAGTCTGCGGCATCGGGCCGTCAGTCGCAGCAACAACCAGGATCGCGCCGTCCATCTGCGCAGCACCGGTGATCATGTTTTTAACATAGTCGGCGTGGCCCGGGCAGTCTACGTGTGCGTAGTGGCGAGTCGGGGTGTCATATTCAACGTGAGAAGTGTTGATGGTGATACCACGAGCTTTTTCTTCCGGCGCGTTATCGATCTGATCGAATGCGCGAGCAGCACCGCCGTAGGTTTTAGCCAGTACGGTAGTGATTGCAGCGGTCAGCGTTGTTTTACCATGGTCAACGTGGCCGATAGTACCGACGTTAACGTGCGGTTTAGTACGTTCAAATTTTTCTTTAGACATCGATTGTCCCTCTAAGACACGGATAAATCGGTGATATCACCACATCAACCAGGCAATATACCTGAGCTGTTGAATGCTTTTAAAAGTAAACAGAGAGAAACGGGAAGGAGAAGTGAAGTGGTGCTGATACCCAGAGTCGAACTGGGGACCTCACCCTTACCAAGGGTGCGCTCTACCAACTGAGCCATATCAGCACGTCTGGAGCGGGCAGCGGGAATCGAACCCGCATCATCAGCTTGGAAGGCTGAGGTAATAGCCATTATACGATGCCCGCATCCTGAAACTCGGCTACCCAGTTCTTTCTGCAACAAAAAAGAGATTTCTCTCTTTTCTGTTCGAGCTGATTAATTTTTTAATCAACTCAGGCGGCGATAACGCTGCCAGAAAGTGGTGGTGGGGGAAGGATTCGAACCTTCGAAGTCTGTGACGGCAGATTTACAGTCTGCTCCCTTTGGCCGCTCGGGAACCCCACCGGACTTGATGGTGCCGACTACCGGAATCGAACTGGTGACCTACTGATTACAAGTCAGTTGCTCTACCTACTGAGCTAAGTCGGCATCAAGTAGCGCGCATTTTATGGAGACATGCGCACTCATGCAACTAAAAAATTGCATAAAATGTTCTATCGCTCACATTTTGCACTATACGACCGATAAATAATCTATTTCCTCTTTGGATTGGACAAATTTCCAACGTCAGGTGCCTCCTCTGGGAGGAATTTTGCTCCGGCAGGTACGCTTTGATAGAGAGAAAGCACATCTTTATACATCTGGAATACCCGTCACATTGCATTTCAGAGGATGATTTTTTCTTATTATTCCCCCCCATCTGGTGTTACCCTCCTGCCCATTGTCCAAATTAACTGAAATGTGCGTGCCATTGCGTACCGGGATGATTTCGTTTTTTACCGCAGACCTGATATAGCAATGACAGCCAGACCATGCGTATGAGTATAAAAGAGCAAGCGTTAACGTCGCCTTACCTACAGTTTGATCGCAACCAGTGGGCTGCGCTTCGTGATTCCGTGCCGATGACCCTGACCGAGGAAGAGATTGCTCGTCTTAAAGGCATTAACGAAGACTTATCGCTGGAAGAAGTTGCCGAGATTTATTTGCCTCTCTCGCGTTTGCTAAACTTTTACATCAGTTCGAACCTGCGACGTCAGGCCGTGCTGGAGCAATTTTTAGGCACGAATGGCGAGCGTATTCCTTATATTATTAGCATTGCTGGCAGCGTCGCCGTCGGTAAAAGTACGACTGCGCGTGTTTTGCAGGCTTTGCTCAGTCGCTGGCCCGAGCATCGCAAGGTTGAGTTGATTACTACCGATGGCTTTCTCCACCCTAACCAGGTATTGAAAGATCGTGGACTGATGAAGAAGAAAGGCTTCCCCCAGTCCTATGATATGCATCGCTTGGTTAAATTCGTTTCCGATCTGAAATCAGGCGTACCTAACGTCACGGCGCCGGTCTATTCCCATCTCATCTATGATGTGATCCCTGATGGCGACAAAACCGTTGCCCAGCCCGACATATTAATACTCGAAGGGCTAAATGTATTACAAAGCGGGATGGACTATCCTCACGATCCGCATCATGTATTTGTTTCTGACTTTGTCGACTTTTCTATTTATGTTGATGCGCCAGAAGAATTACTCCAGACGTGGTATATCAACCGTTTCCTGAAATTCCGTGAAGGGGCATTTACCAACCCGGACTCTTATTTCCATAACTATGCAAAATTATCAGAAGATGAGGCTATCAACACCGCCACATCGTTATGGAAAGAGATTAACTGGCTGAATTTAAAACAAAATATATTACCAACTCGTGAGCGAGCAAGCTTAATCATGACGAAAAGTGCCAATCATGCCGTTGAGCAAGTCAGGTTGAGAAAATAAATAAAAAAGGGGAGCAACAGCTCCCCTTCTTATTACTCAGCGCTTCTTAGCGATATTTCTCCACCCATCCAGGGTTTGATCTCGCCATTTTGTTCAAGCAATAATGCACCTTGCGCGTCTATTCCACGAGAGATGCCAAATATTTCTTTATCGCCAATAATAAGTTTGACCGGGCGGTCGATAAAGTTATCCAGTCTCTTCCAGCGAGACAGATACGGAGCTAAACCTTCGTGCTCAAAGAGCACTAACGCAGCACGCAACTCACGTATCAGTCGGGCAGCAAGGGTATTGCGATCAATGTTAATGCCCGCTTCCTGCAAGTTAATCCAGCCTTGATTAACCACATTTTCTTCAACCCGGCGCATGGACATATTAATACCCGCACCGATAACAATCTGCGCGGCATCCCCTGTCTTACCGGTCAGTTCAACCAGGATCCCTGCCAGCTTACGGTCGAGCAAATAGAGGTCGTTGGGCCATTTTACACGTACCTTCTCTGCGCCCAGATCGCGTAAAACCTCAGCCATGACGATACCAATAACCAGACTCAGGCCAATCGCGGCAGCCGGTCCTTGTTCCAACCGCCAGAACATTGAAAGGTACAGGTTGGCACCAAACGGTGAAAACCATTTGCGACCACGGCGACCGCGCCCGGCTTGCTGATATTCAGCGACACAGGCATCCCCTGACTCCAGTTGACCTATTCGGTCCATCAGGTACTGATTGGTTGAGTCGATAACCGGCAGGACTGTGATATTTCCACCATCCAGTTGAGAATGAATAAGTGAGGCATCTAATAGTTGGATAGGCTCCGGTAAGCTGTATCCTTTACCTGGAACAGTAAAGACATCAACCCCCCAGTCGCGTAACGTCTGGACATGCTTATTGATTGCGGCACGGCTCATTCCCAACTTTTCACCGAGCTGCTCACCAGAATGAAATTCGCCATCAGCGAGTAATGAAATAAGCGTCAGAGGGACGGTATTATCCTTCATGCAATGATCTCCACAGCATTCATTTCACCCTGCGGGCCAATAAACCGAACCTCTGGTTCGAGCCAGACATTAAATTTCTCACCGACTTTTTGACGTACATGATGTGCAAGTTGCACCACATCCTGACTCGTCGCATTGTCTGCATTGATCAGCACCAGTGCCTGCTGTTGATGTACCGCTGCGCCACCAATGCGCTTGCCTTTTAGCTGACACTGGTCGATAAGCCAGCCGGCTGCCAGTTTTACAGAACCATCAGCCTGCGGGTAATGAGGTGCTGTTGGGAATTTTGCCAGGAGCTCCTGCGCAATCTCTGCGGTGACAACCGGGTTTTTAAAGAAGCTTCCTGCATTCCCGTTTACTTTCGGATCGGGCAGTTTTGTCGTGCGCATATGGCAGACAGAATCAAAAACCTGCTGAGGCGTCACCGTTGTAGGATCCAGGCGCGTCAGATCGCCATAGGTCAGTACCGGATGCCACTGTTTAGACAAGCGTAAACCAACAGCAATAATTGCGAAGCGATCCTGGTATTCATGTTTGAAGATGCTGTCACGATAACCAAAGCGACATTCTGCTGCACCAACGCGCAGATGTTTGCCAGTCGACAGCTCAACGCAGTCTACGTATTCGCAGACGCGCTGTAGCTCTACTCCATAGGCACCAATATTCTGGATTGGCGATGAACCCACGCAGCCTGGGATAAGCGCCAGATTTTCCAGCCCAGGCATGCCAAGCTGCAACGTATGCTGGACCAGATGATGCCAGTTTTCACCCGCACCTACGTGCAAATGCCACGCATCAGGTTGTTCTGTAATCTCAATACCCTTAATACGATTGACGATCACCGTACCCTGGAAGGTATCAAGAAACAGGACGTTACTCCCTTCGCCCAGGATCAGTACAGGATGATGCGATGCATTGGCTGATTGCCAAGCATTCAGTAATTGTTGTTCATTTTCGGCGCAGACAAGTTCATTCGTTTGCTGATCGATACCGAAGGTGTTCCAGGCTTTAAGGGAGTGATTCATAGACGCTTTCCTGATGCAAAATCGCGCCTAGTTTACCGCATATACCGCTGGATGGCTTGTCTTATGGAGGCTCAGGATATTGCTTTGTACCCGATGGTGCGGTGTTGTGATGTGCCTGATGCGCTGCGCTTATCAGGCCTACAAAATACATTCAGCCCGGCCTCTGTAGGCCGGATAAGGCGGCACGCCGCATCCGGCGGTTTTCATCCCGCACAGACGCAAAGAAGCCCATCCGTCTGGATGGGCTTCTTCACTTTATTTGATGCCTGGCAGTTTATGGCGGGCGTCCTGCCCGCCACCCTCCGGGCCGTTGCTGCGCAACGTTCAAATCCGCTCC
>NZ_JAOWHY010000029.1:0-28826 GCF_030332375.1 Citrobacter sp. Cpo148 | reverse complement strand
GACACCCCGACTCGCCACTACGCACACGTAGACTGCCCGGGCCACGCCGACTATGTTAAAAACATGATCACCGGTGCTGCGCAGATGGACGGCGCGATCCTGGTTGTTGCTGCGACTGACGGCCCGATGCCGCAGACTCGTGAGCACATCCTGCTGGGTCGTCAGGTAGGCGTTCCGTACATCATCGTGTTCCTGAACAAATGCGACATGGTTGATGACGAAGAGCTGCTGGAACTGGTAGAAATGGAAGTTCGTGAACTTCTGTCTCAGTACGATTTCCCGGGCGACGACACTCCGATCGTTCGTGGTTCTGCTCTGAAAGCGCTGGAAGGCGAAGCAGAGTGGGAAGCGAAAATTATCGAACTGGCTGGCTTCCTGGATTCTTACATCCCAGAACCAGAGCGTGCGATTGACAAGCCGTTCCTGCTGCCTATCGAAGACGTATTCTCCATCTCCGGTCGTGGTACCGTTGTTACCGGTCGTGTAGAGCGCGGTATCATCAAAGTTGGTGAAGAAGTTGAAATCGTTGGTATCAAAGAGACTGCTAAGTCTACCTGTACTGGCGTTGAAATGTTCCGCAAACTGCTGGACGAAGGCCGTGCTGGTGAGAACGTTGGTGTTCTGCTGCGTGGTATCAAACGTGAAGAAATCGAACGTGGTCAGGTACTGGCTAAGCCGGGCTCTATCAAGCCGCACACCAAGTTCGAATCTGAAGTGTACATTCTGTCCAAAGACGAAGGCGGCCGTCATACTCCGTTCTTCAAAGGCTACCGTCCGCAGTTCTACTTCCGTACTACTGACGTGACTGGTACCATCGAACTGCCAGAAGGCGTAGAGATGGTAATGCCGGGCGACAACATCAAAATGGTTGTTACCCTGATCCACCCAATCGCGATGGACGACGGTCTGCGTTTCGCAATCCGTGAAGGCGGCCGTACTGTTGGTGCAGGCGTTGTTGCTAAAGTAATGAGCTAATTATTGATTAATTAGCTTTGAGCTTAAAAAGGGCGCTTCGGCGCCCTTTTTGCTACCTGCAATTTAGTCGTAGTCATATTTATTCGCATTTTTTATTCATTCTCCCGCCGCGTAAATCGCGTTGTGCTATTGTAATCATAACTATTCTCATTTACACTTTGCGCAGAAATTGAACGGGAGCGATCATGTACGTTTGTTTGTGTAATGCGATAAGTGATAAAAAAATACGTCAGGCTGTTCGCCAGTTTCATCCTCAGTCTTTTCAGCAATTACGTAAATTTATTCCTGTTGGAAATCAATGCGGTAAGTGCATTCGTGCTGCCCGCGAAGTCATGCAGGATGAATTAACGCAAATGCCAGAATTTAAAGAGATCGCCTAAGTCACACTCTTTTTTTTGACATCCCTGTAGCCCCATCTACGCTCTAAGAGTGGAAGCGGAGGGACTATAAAATGAAAGGTGATGTTAAAATCATAAATTATCTCAATAAACTATTGGGAAATGAGCTTGTCGCGATCAACCAGTATTTTCTCCATGCTCGTATGTTTAAAAACTGGGGACTGACTCGCCTCAATGATGTTGAGTACCATGAATCTATCGATGAGATGAAACACGCTGATAAATATATCGAGCGTATTTTATTCTTAGAAGGGATCCCGAACTTGCAGGATCTTGGCAAGTTGGGTATTGGCGAAGACGTTGAAGAGATGCTGCAATCCGATCTTCGACTCGAACTCGATGGTGCTAAAGACTTACGTGAAGCCATTGCCTATGCCGATAGCGTTCATGATTATGTCAGCCGGGATATGATGATTGAGATCCTGACTGAAGAAGAAGGGCATATTGACTGGCTCGAAACCGAGCTGGACCTGATTGCAAAACTTGGCTTACAAAATTATCTGCAATCGCAAATTAAAGTCAGTGACTAACCGCCCTGTATCATACTTACCAGGCCAATAACAAAACCCGCAGCCGCCAGATATGGCCCAAATGGCAGCGGGTTTTTTAGTACCTGTTTCCCGTAACGGACGCAGGAAATCCCGGTGAGGCAACATGCCATACCCGCGGCAAGTAAAACCAAAAGTGGTAATGATTCCCAGCAATGCCATGCGCCTAGCGCGGCAAGAAATTTGACATCACCAAAGCCTAACCCTTCCTGTCGGCATATCAAACGATACCCCCAGTAGAACAAAGCAAATACCCCATAGCCCGCTACAGCACCCCAAAGCGCGTCGGATAACTGTGCAGGTCTGCAGCATTGATGATAAATAAGACCGCCCCACAAAAGAGGGCAGGTAAATTTGTCGGGCAGCAACCCGGTACGTAGGTCATGGACTAAGAGCAGCCCTGATAGCGAAACATAAATCAACAGAAAGGGGAGGTCGATGTACATGGGCAAGCCTTATCTGGTAAAGAGTTTACCTTCAGGTAAACCCGGCGGCCCTACAAGCCTGGGATATGGGTTATGGATGCTCTCTTCCACGGAAAACGCGTTGCACCACAGGACATACAATCAGAGTGGAAGGAGCGCCGCATTGGTGAACGAGTGATTAATTTATACGCGGCACTTGCTTAAGACTGAGATTTACGTATAATGCGCGGGCTTGTCTAATATTGACAGCGGTTCGATATGAGCCACCGGTACTGCGAAAGCAATACCAGACAATGTTCCCAATCGGGGAACTCTGTAAGAACGGTTACACTCTCCCATCAATCGTAATGGGTTTGAGGAGTAACTATTTCGTCTATAAAATAATTGGAGCTCTGGTCTCATGCAGAACCAAAGAATCCGTATCCGTTTGAAAGCGTTTGATCATCGTCTGATCGATCAATCAACCGCGGAAATCGTCGAGACTGCCAAGCGCACTGGTGCGCAGGTTCGTGGTCCGATCCCGCTGCCGACCCGCAAAGAGCGTTTCACCGTTCTGATCTCCCCGCACGTCAACAAAGACGCGCGTGATCAGTACGAGATCCGTACTCACAAGCGTCTGGTTGACATCGTTGAGCCAACTGAAAAAACCGTTGATGCTCTGATGCGTCTGGACCTGGCTGCCGGTGTAGACGTGCAGATCAGCCTGGGTTAATCAGGTCATCGAGCGATTGAGAGGTTGATACAATGATTGGTTTAGTCGGTAAAAAAGTGGGTATGACCCGCATCTTCACTGAAGATGGCGTATCTATCCCAGTAACCGTTATCGAAGTTGAAGCAAACCGCGTTACTCAGGTTAAAGATCTGGCTAACGATGGCTATCGCGCTGTTCAGGTTACCACCGGTGCTAAAAAAGCTAACCGCGTAACTAAGCCGGAAGCTGGCCACTTTGCTAAAGCTGGCGTAGAAGCTGGCCGCGGCCTGTGGGAATTCCGTCTGGCAGATGGTGAAGAATACACCGTTGGTCAGAACATTAGCGTTGAACTGTTTGCTGACGTTAAAAAAGTTGACGTAACCGGTACCTCTAAAGGTAAAGGTTTCGCTGGTACCGTTAAGCGCTGGAACTTCCGTACCCAGGACGCTACTCACGGTAACTCCTTGTCTCACCGCGTTCCGGGTTCTATCGGTCAGAACCAGACTCCGGGCAAAGTGTTCAAAGGCAAGAAAATGGCAGGTCAGCTGGGCAACGAACGTGTAACCGTTCAGAGCCTGGACGTAGTACGTGTTGACGCTGAGCGCAACCTGCTGCTGGTTAAAGGTGGTGTTCCGGGTGCGACCGGTTGCGACCTGATCGTTAAACCAGCTGTGAAGGCGTAAGGGGATAGCAATGGAATTAGTATTGAAAGACGCGCAGAGCGCGCTGACTGTTTCCGAAACTACCTTCGGTCGTGATTTCAACGAAGCGCTGGTTCACCAGGTTGTTGTTGCTTATGCAGCTGGTGCTCGTCAGGGTACTCGTGCTCAGAAGACTCGTGCTGAAGTAACTGGTTCAGGCAAAAAGCCGTGGCGCCAGAAAGGTACCGGCCGTGCGCGTTCAGGTTCTATCAAGAGCCCGATCTGGCGTTCAGGTGGCGTGACCTTCGCTGCTCGTCCACAGGACCACAGTCAAAAAGTTAACAAAAAGATGTACCGCGGCGCGCTGAAAAGCATTCTGTCCGAACTGGTACGTCAGGATCGTCTGATCGTTGTCGAATCATTCTCTGTAGAAGCGCCTAAAACTAAGCTGCTGGCACAGAAACTGAAAGACATGGCTCTGGAAGATGTGCTGATCATCACCGGTGAGCTGGACGAAAACCTGTTCCTGGCTGCGCGCAACCTGCACAAGGTTGACGTACGCGATGCAACTGGTATCGACCCGGTTAGCCTGATCGCCTTCGACAAAGTCGTAATGACTGCTGATGCTGTTAAGCAAGTTGAGGAGATGCTGGCATGATTCGTGAAGAACGTCTGCTGAAAGTGCTGCGCGCACCGCACGTTTCTGAAAAAGCGTCTACTGCGATGGAAAAAACTAACACCATCGTTCTCAAAGTTGCTAAAGACGCGACCAAAGCAGAAATCAAAGCTGCTGTGCAGAAACTGTTTGAAGTCGAAGTCGAAGTCGTTAACACCCTGGTAGTTAAAGGGAAAGTTAAACGTCACGGACAGCGTATCGGTCGTCGTAGCGACTGGAAAAAAGCTTACGTCACCCTGAAGGAAGGCCAGAATCTGGACTTCGTCGGCGGCGCTGAGTAAGTCGGAGGAGTAATACAATGGCAGTTGTTAAATGTAAACCGACATCTCCGGGTCGTCGCCACGTTGTTAAAGTGGTCAACCCAGAGCTGCACAAGGGCAAACCTTTTGCTCCGCTGGTTGAAAAAAACAGCAAATCCGGTGGTCGTAACAACAATGGCCGCATCACCACTCGTCACATCGGTGGTGGTCACAAGCAGGCTTATCGTATTGTTGACTTCAAACGCAACAAAGACGGTATCCCGGCAGTTGTTGAACGTCTTGAGTACGATCCGAACCGCTCCGCGAACATCGCGCTGGTTCTGTACAAAGACGGTGAACGCCGTTACATCCTGGCCCCTAAAGGCCTGAAAGCTGGCGACCAGATTCAATCTGGCGTTGATGCTGCAATCAAAGCAGGTAACACCCTGCCGATGCGCAATATCCCGGTTGGTTCTACCGTTCATAACGTAGAAATGAAACCAGGTAAAGGCGGTCAGCTGGCACGTTCCGCTGGTACTTACGTTCAGATCGTTGCTCGTGATGGTGCTTATGTCACCCTGCGTCTGCGTTCTGGTGAAATGCGTAAAGTCGAAGCAGACTGCCGTGCAACTCTGGGCGAAGTTGGCAATGCTGAGCATATGCTGCGCGTTCTGGGTAAAGCAGGTGCTGCACGCTGGCGTGGTGTTCGTCCTACCGTTCGCGGTACTGCGATGAACCCAGTCGATCACCCACATGGTGGTGGTGAAGGTCGTAACTTTGGTAAGCACCCGGTAACTCCGTGGGGCGTTCAGACCAAAGGTAAGAAGACCCGCAGCAACAAGCGTACTGATAAATTCATCGTACGTCGCCGTAGCAAATAATTTTAGAGGATAAGCCATGCCACGTTCTCTCAAGAAAGGTCCTTTTATTGACCTGCACTTGCTGAAGAAGGTAGAGAAAGCGGTGGAAAGCGGAGACAAGAAGCCCCTGCGCACTTGGTCCCGTCGTTCAACGATCTTTCCTAACATGATCGGTTTGACCATCGCTGTCCATAATGGTCGTCAGCACGTTCCGGTATTTGTTTCCGACGAAATGGTCGGTCACAAACTGGGTGAATTCGCACCGACTCGTACTTATCGCGGCCACGCTGCTGATAAAAAAGCGAAGAAGAAATAAGGTAGGAGGAAGAGATGGAAACTTTAGCTCAACATCGCCATGCTCGTTCTTCTGCTCAGAAGGTTCGCCTTGTTGCAGACCTGATTCGCGGTAAGAAAGTGTCGCAGGCTCTGGATATTCTGACCTACACCAATAAGAAAGCGGCTGTACTGGTTAAGAAAGTCCTGGAATCTGCCATTGCTAACGCTGAACACAACGATGGCGCTGACATTGACGATCTGAAAGTTACGAAAATTTTCGTAGACGAAGGCCCGAGCATGAAGCGCATTATGCCGCGTGCAAAAGGTCGTGCAGATCGCATCCTGAAGCGCACCAGCCACATTACTGTGGTTGTGTCCGATCGCTGAGACTCTGGAGACTAGCAATGGGTCAGAAAGTACATCCTAATGGTATTCGCCTGGGTATTGTAAAACCATGGAACTCAACCTGGTTTGCGAACACCAAAGAATTCGCTGACAACCTGGACAGCGATTTTAAAGTACGTCAGTACCTGACTAAGGAACTGGCGAAAGCGTCTGTATCTCGTATCGTTATCGAGCGTCCGGCTAAGAGCATCCGTGTGACCATTCACACCGCTCGCCCGGGTATCGTTATCGGTAAGAAAGGCGAAGACGTAGAAAAACTGCGCAAAGTCGTAGCGGATATTGCTGGCGTTCCTGCTCAGATCAATATCGCCGAAGTGCGTAAGCCTGAACTGGACGCAAAATTGGTTGCTGACAGCATCACTTCTCAGCTGGAACGTCGTGTTATGTTCCGTCGTGCTATGAAGCGTGCTGTACAGAACGCAATGCGTCTGGGCGCTAAAGGTATCAAAGTTGAAGTTAGCGGCCGTCTGGGCGGCGCGGAAATCGCACGTACCGAATGGTACCGCGAAGGTCGCGTACCTCTGCACACTCTGCGTGCTGACATCGACTACAACACCTCTGAAGCGCACACCACTTACGGTGTAATCGGCGTTAAAGTGTGGATCTTCAAAGGCGAGATCCTGGGTGGTATGGCTGCTGTTGAACAACCGGAAAAACCGGCTGCGCAACCTAAAAAGCAGCAGCGTAAAGGCCGTAAATAAGGAGCGTCGCTGATGTTACAACCAAAGCGTACAAAATTCCGTAAAATGCACAAAGGCCGTAACCGCGGTCTGGCTGCTGGCGCGGATGTTAGCTTCGGCAGCTTCGGTCTGAAAGCTGTTGGCCGTGGTCGTCTGACTGCCCGTCAGATCGAAGCAGCACGTCGTGCTATGACCCGTGCAGTTAAGCGTCAAGGTAAGATCTGGATCCGTGTATTCCCGGACAAACCGATCACTGAAAAGCCGCTGGCAGTGCGTATGGGTAAAGGTAAAGGTAACGTGGAGTATTGGGTTGCCTTGATTCAGCCGGGTAAAGTCCTGTATGAAATGGACGGCGTACCGGAAGAGCTGGCCCGTGAAGCATTCAAGCTGGCAGCAGCGAAACTGCCGATTAAAACCACCTTTGTAACTAAGACGGTGATGTAATGAAAGCAAAAGAGCTGCGTGAGAAGAGTGTTGAAGAGCTGAACACCGAGCTGCTGAATCTGCTGCGTGAGCAGTTCAACCTGCGTATGCAGGCTGCAAGTGGCCAGCTGCAACAGTCTCACCTGTTGAAGCAAGTGCGTCGTGACGTCGCACGCGTTAAGACTTTACTGACTGAGAAGGCGGGTGCGTAATGACCGATAAAATCCGTACTCTGCAAGGTCGCGTTGTTAGCGATAAAATGGAGAAATCCATCGTTGTTGCTATCGAACGTTTTGTGAAACACCCGATCTACGGTAAATTCATTAAGCGTACGACCAAACTGCACGTACATGACGAGAACAACGAATGCGGTACTGGTGACGTGGTTGAAATCCGCGAATGCCGTCCGCTGTCCAAGACTAAGTCCTGGACGCTGGTTCGCGTTGTAGAGAAAGCCGTTCTGTAATACAGTAGGCATTCTCAACGAATAAACGGCTCAGCGATGAGCCGTTTATTTTTTCTACCCATATCGTTGAAGCGGTGTTATAATGCCGCGCCCCCGATATGGGGCTTTTTTAACGACCTGATTTTCGGGTCTCAGTAGTAGTTGACATTAGCGGAGCACTAAAATGATCCAAGAACAGACTATGCTGAACGTCGCCGACAACTCCGGTGCACGTCGCGTAATGTGTATCAAGGTTCTGGGTGGCTCGCACCGTCGCTACGCAGGCGTCGGCGATATCATCAAGATCACCATCAAGGAAGCAATTCCGCGTGGTAAGGTCAAAAAAGGTGATGTGCTGAAGGCGGTAGTGGTGCGCACCAAGAAGGGTGTTCGTCGCCCGGACGGTTCTGTCATTCGCTTCGATGGTAATGCATGCGTTATTTTAAACAATAACAGCGAGCAACCTATCGGTACGCGTATTTTTGGGCCGGTAACTCGTGAACTTCGTAACGAGAAGTTCATGAAAATTATCTCTCTGGCACCAGAAGTACTCTAAGGAGCGAATCATGGCAGCGAAGATCCGTCGTGATGACGAAGTTATCGTGTTAACCGGTAAAGATAAAGGTAAACGCGGTAAAGTTAAGAATGTCCTGTCTTCCGGCAAGGTCATTGTTGAAGGTATCAACCTGGTTAAGAAACATCAGAAGCCGGTTCCGGCCCTGAACCAACCAGGCGGCATCGTAGAGAAAGAAGCAGCTATTCAGATCTCTAACCTTGCTATCTTCAACGCGGCAACCGGCAAGGCTGACCGTGTAGGCTTTAGATTCGAAGACGGCAAAAAAGTCCGTTTCTTTAAATCTAACAGCGAAACTATCAAGTAATTTGGAGTAGTACGATGGCGAAACTGCATGATTACTACAAAGACGAAGTAGTCGCTAAACTCATGACTGAGTTTAACTACAATTCTGTCATGCAAGTCCCTCGGGTCGAGAAGATCACCCTGAACATGGGTGTTGGTGAAGCGATCGCTGACAAGAAACTGCTGGATAACGCAGCAGCTGACCTGACAGCAATCTCCGGTCAAAAACCGCTGATCACCAAAGCACGCAAATCAGTTGCAGGCTTCAAAATCCGTCAGGGCTATCCGATCGGCTGTAAAGTAACTCTGCGTGGCGAACGCATGTGGGAGTTCTTTGAGCGCCTGATCACTATTGCTGTTCCACGTATCCGTGACTTCCGTGGCTTGTCCGCTAAGTCTTTTGACGGTCGTGGTAACTACAGCATGGGTGTCCGTGAGCAGATCATCTTCCCAGAAATCGACTACGATAAAGTCGACCGCGTGCGTGGTTTGGATATTACCATTACCACTACTGCGAAATCTGATGAAGAAGGCCGTGCTCTGCTGGCTGCCTTTGACTTCCCGTTCCGCAAGTAAGGTAGGGTTACTGAATGGCTAAGCAATCAATGAAAGCACGCGAAGTAAAGCGCGTAGCTTTAGCTGATAAGTACTTCGCAAAACGCGCTGAACTGAAAGCTATTATCTCTGATGTGAACGCGACCGACGAAGATCGTTGGAACGCAGTTCTCAAGCTGCAGTCTCTGCCGCGTGATTCCAGCCCGTCCCGTCAGCGTAACCGCTGCCGTCAAACAGGTCGTCCGCATGGCTATGTGGGCAAGTTCGGGTTGAGCCGTATCAAACTGCGTGAAGCCGCCATGCGCGGTGAAGTACCAGGCTTGAAAAAGGCTAGCTGGTAATTACCAATTGAATCACGGGAGTAAAGACAGATGAGCATGCAAGATCCGATCGCGGATATGCTGACCCGTATCCGTAACGGTCAGGCCGCGAATAAAGCTGCGGTCACCATGCCTTCCTCCAAGCTGAAAGTGGCAATTGCCAACGTGCTGAAGGAAGAAGGTTTTATTGAAGATTTTAAAGTTGAAGGCGACACCAAGCCGGAACTGGAACTTACTCTCAAGTATTTCCAGGGTAAAGCTGTTGTAGAAAGCATTCAGCGTGTCAGTCGCCCAGGTCTGCGCATTTATAAGCGTAAAGACGAGCTGCCGAAAGTTATGGCTGGCATGGGTATCGCAGTTGTTTCTACCTCTAAAGGTGTTATGACTGATCGTGCAGCGCGCCAGGCTGGTCTTGGTGGCGAAATTATCTGCTACGTAGCCTAATCGGAGGAAAAAATGTCTCGTGTTGCTAAAGCACCGGTCGTTATTCCTGCCGGCGTTGATGTAAAAATCAACGGTCAGGTTATTACGATCAAAGGTAAAAACGGCGAGCTGACTCGTACTCTCAACGATGCTGTTGCAGTAAATCATGCAGATAATGCACTGACCTTCGGTCCGCGTGATGGTTACGCTGATGGATGGGCTCAGGCTGGTACCGCGCGTGCCCTGCTGAATGCAATGGTTGTCGGTGTTACCGAAGGCTTCACTAAGAAGCTTCAGCTGGTTGGTGTAGGTTATCGTGCAGCGGTTAAAGGGAATGTAGTAAACCTGGCTTTAGGTTTCTCTCACCCAGTTGACCATCAGCTGCCTGCGGGAATCACTGCAGAATGTCCGTCTCAGACTGAAATCGTGCTGAAAGGCGCTGATAAACAGCTGATCGGTCAGGTTGCAGCAGATCTGCGCGCCTACCGTCGTCCTGAGCCTTATAAAGGCAAGGGTGTTCGTTACGCCGACGAAGTCGTGCGTACCAAAGAGGCTAAGAAGAAGTAAGGTAACACTATGGATAAGAAATCTGCTCGTATCCGTCGTGCGACCCGCGCACGCCGCAAGCTCCAGGAGCTGGGTGCAACTCGCCTGGTGGTACATCGTACCCCGCGTCATATTTACGCACAGGTAATTGCACCGAACGGTTCTGAAGTTCTGGTAGCTGCTTCTACTGTAGAAAAAGCTATCGCTGAACAATTGAAGTACACCGGTAACAAAGACGCTGCTGCAGCTGTAGGTAAAGCTGTTGCTGAACGCGCTCTGGAAAAAGGCATCAAAGATGTTTCTTTTGACCGTTCCGGGTTCCAATATCATGGTCGTGTCCAGGCACTGGCAGATGCTGCCCGTGAAGCTGGCCTTCAGTTCTAAGGTAGAGGTGTAAGATGGCTCACATCGAAAAACAAGCTGGCGAACTGCAGGAAAAGCTGATCGCGGTTAACCGCGTATCTAAAACCGTTAAAGGTGGTCGTATTTTCTCCTTCACAGCTCTGACTGTAGTTGGTGATGGTAACGGTCGCGTTGGTTTTGGTTACGGTAAAGCGCGTGAAGTTCCAGCAGCGATCCAGAAAGCGATGGAAAAAGCCCGTCGCAATATGATTAACGTCGCGCTGAACCACGGCACCCTGCAGCACCCGGTTAAGGGTACTCACACGGGTTCTCGTGTATTCATGCAGCCGGCTTCCGAAGGTACCGGTATCATCGCCGGTGGTGCAATGCGCGCCGTTCTGGAAGTCGCTGGAGTTCGTAACGTTCTGGCTAAAGCGTATGGTTCCACTAACCCGATTAACGTGGTGCGTGCAACTATCGATGGCCTGGAAAATATGAAATCTCCGGAAATGGTCGCTGCCAAGCGTGGTAAATCCGTTGAAGAAATTCTGGGGAAATAAACCATGGCAAAGACTATTAAAATTACTCAAACCCGCAGTGCAATCGGTCGTCTGCCGAAACACAAGGCAACGCTGCTTGGCCTGGGTCTGCGTCGTATTGGTCACACCGTAGAGCGCGAGGATACTCCTGCTGTTCGTGGTATGGTCAACGCGGTTTCCTTCATGGTTAAAGTTGAGGAGTAAGAGATGCGTTTAAATACTCTGTCTCCGGCCGAAGGCTCTAAAAAAGCGGCTCGCCGCCTGGGTCGTGGTATCGGTTCTGGCCTCGGTAAAACCGGTGGTCGTGGTCACAAAGGTCAGAAGTCTCGTTCTGGCGGTGGCGTACGTCGCGGTTTCGAGGGTGGTCAGATGCCTCTGTACCGTCGTCTGCCGAAATTCGGCTTCACTTCACGTAAAGCAGCGATTACAGCCGAAGTTCGTCTGTCTGACCTGGCTAAAGTTGAAGGCGGTGTTGTAGACCTGAACACGCTGAAAGCAGCTAACATTATCGGTATCCAGATCGAGTTCGCGAAAGTGATCCTGGCTGGTGAAGTCACTACTCCGGTAACTGTTCGTGGCCTGCGTGTTACTAAAGGCGCTCGTGCTGCTATCGAAGCTGCTGGCGGTAAAATCGAGGAATAAGTAGCAGATGGCTAAACAACCGGGATTAGATTTTCAAAGTGCCAAAGGTGGCTTAGGCGAGCTGAAACGCAGACTGCTGTTTGTAATCGGCGCGCTGATTGTGTTCCGTATTGGCTCTTTCATTCCGATCCCTGGTATTGATGCCGCTGTACTTGCCAAACTGCTTGAGCAACAGCGAGGCACCATCATTGAAATGTTTAACATGTTCTCTGGTGGTGCTCTCAGCCGTGCTTCTATCTTTGCTCTGGGGATCATGCCGTATATTTCGGCGTCGATCATTATCCAGCTGCTGACGGTGGTTCATCCAACGCTGGCAGAAATTAAGAAAGAAGGGGAGTCTGGTCGTCGTAAGATCAGCCAGTACACCCGCTACGGTACTCTGGTGCTGGCAATATTCCAGTCGATCGGTATTGCTACCGGTCTGCCGAATATGCCTGGTATGCAGGGCCTGGTGATGAACCCAGGCTTTGCATTCTATTTCACCGCTGTTGTAAGTCTGGTTACAGGGACGATGTTCCTGATGTGGTTGGGCGAACAGATTACTGAACGTGGTATCGGCAACGGTATCTCAATCATTATCTTCGCCGGTATTGTCGCGGGACTCCCGCCAGCCATTGCCCATACTATCGAGCAAGCGCGTCAAGGCGACCTGCACTTCCTCGTGTTGCTGTTGGTTGCAGTATTAGTATTCGCAGTGACGTTCTTTGTTGTATTTGTTGAGCGTGGTCAACGCCGTATTGTGGTAAACTACGCGAAACGTCAGCAAGGTCGTCGTGTCTATGCTGCACAGAGCACACATTTACCGCTGAAAGTGAATATGGCGGGGGTAATCCCGGCAATCTTCGCTTCCAGTATTATTCTGTTCCCGGCGACCATCGCGTCATGGTTCGGGGGCGGGACTGGTTGGAACTGGCTGACAACAATTTCGCTGTATTTGCAGCCTGGGCAACCGCTTTATGTGTTACTCTATGCGTCTGCAATCATATTCTTCTGTTTCTTCTACACGGCGTTGGTCTTCAACCCGCGTGAAACAGCAGATAACCTGAAGAAGTCCGGTGCATTTGTACCAGGAATTCGTCCGGGAGAGCAAACGGCGAAGTATATCGATAAAGTAATGACCCGCCTGACTTTGGTTGGTGCGCTCTATATTACCTTTATCTGCCTGATCCCGGAGTTCATGCGTGATGCAATGAAAGTACCGTTCTACTTCGGTGGGACCTCACTGCTTATCGTTGTTGTCGTGATTATGGACTTTATGGCTCAAGTGCAAACTCTGATGATGTCAAGTCAGTACGAGTCTGCATTGAAGAAGGCGAATCTGAAAGGCTACGGCCGTTAACAGTCGCCCGAGAAGTTACGGAGAGTAAAAATGAAAGTTCGTGCTTCCGTCAAGAAATTATGCCGTAACTGCAAAATCGTTAAGCGTGATGGTGTCATCCGTGTGATTTGCAGTGCCGAGCCGAAGCATAAACAGCGCCAAGGCTGATTTATTCGCATATTTTTCTTGCAAAGTTGGGTTGAGCTGGCTAGATTAGCCAGCCAATCTTTTGTATGTCTGTGCGTTTCCATTTGAGTATCCTGAAAACGGGCTTTTCAGCATGGTGCGTACATATTAAATAGTAGGAGTGCATAGTGGCCCGTATAGCAGGCATTAACATTCCTGATCAGAAACATGCTGTGATCGCATTAACTTCGATCTACGGCGTCGGCAAGACCCGTTCTAAAGCCATTCTGGCTGCCGCGGGTATCGCTGAAGATGTTAAGATCAGTGAGCTGTCTGAAGAACAAATCGACACGCTGCGTGACGAAGTTGCCAAATTTGTCGTTGAAGGTGATCTGCGCCGTGAAGTTAGCATGAGCATCAAGCGCCTTATGGACCTTGGTTGCTATCGCGGTTTGCGTCATCGTCGTGGTCTCCCGGTTCGCGGTCAGCGTACCAAGACCAACGCACGTACCCGTAAGGGTCCGCGCAAACCGATCAAGAAATAATCGGGGTGATTGAATAATGGCAAAGGCACCAATTCGTGCACGTAAACGTGTAAGAAAACAAGTCTCTGACGGCGTGGCTCATATCCATGCTTCTTTTAACAACACCATCGTTACCATTACTGATCGTCAGGGTAACGCACTGGGTTGGGCAACAGCCGGTGGTTCCGGTTTCCGTGGTTCTCGCAAATCCACTCCGTTTGCAGCTCAGGTTGCAGCAGAGCGTTGCGCTGAAGCCGTAAAAGAATACGGTATCAAGAATCTGGAAGTTATGGTCAAAGGACCGGGTCCAGGTCGCGAATCTACTGTTCGTGCTCTGAACGCCGCTGGTTTCCGCATCACTAATATTACTGATGTGACTCCGATCCCTCATAACGGTTGTCGTCCGCCGAAAAAACGTCGCGTATAACGCTGTCGTTTCTAGGATTGTTGGAGAAAGAAAATGGCAAGATATTTGGGTCCTAAGCTCAAGCTGAGCCGTCGTGAGGGCACTGACTTATTCCTTAAGTCTGGCGTTCGCGCGATCGATACCAAGTGTAAAATTGAACAAGCTCCTGGCCAGCACGGTGCGCGTAAACCGCGTCTGTCTGACTATGGTGTGCAGTTGCGTGAAAAGCAAAAAGTTCGCCGTATCTACGGTGTGCTGGAGCGTCAGTTCCGTAACTACTACAAAGAAGCAGCACGTCTGAAAGGCAACACCGGTGAAAACCTGTTGGGTCTGCTGGAAGGTCGTCTGGACAACGTTGTATACCGTATGGGCTTCGGTGCCACTCGTGCAGAAGCACGTCAGCTGGTCAGCCATAAAGCAATTATGGTAAACGGTCGTGTTGTTAACATCGCTTCTTATCAGGTTAGTCCGAATGACGTTGTTAGCATTCGTGAGAAAGCGAAGAAGCAGTCTCGCGTGAAAGCCGCTCTGGAGCTGGCTGAGCAGCGTGAAAAGCCAACCTGGCTGGAAGTTGATGCTGGCAAGATGGAAGGTACGTTCAAGCGTAAGCCGGAGCGTTCTGATCTGTCTGCGGACATTAACGAACACCTGATCGTCGAGCTTTACTCCAAGTAAAGCTTAGTACCAAAGAGAGGACACAATGCAGGGTTCTGTGACAGAGTTTCTAAAACCGCGCCTGGTAGATATCGAGCAAGTGAGTTCGACGCACGCCAAGGTGACCCTTGAGCCTTTAGAGCGTGGCTTTGGCCATACTTTGGGTAACGCACTGCGCCGTATTCTGCTCTCATCGATGCCGGGTTGCGCGGTGACCGAGGTTGAGATTGATGGTGTACTACATGAGTACAGCACCAAAGAAGGCGTTCAGGAAGATATCCTGGAAATCCTGCTCAACCTGAAAGGGCTGGCGGTGAGAGTTCAGGGTAAAGATGACGTTATTCTTACCTTGAATAAATCTGGCATTGGCCCTGTGACTGCAGCCGACATTACCCATGATGGTGATGTCGAAATCGTCAAGCCACAGCACGTGATCTGCCACCTGACCGATGAGAATGCATCTATTAGCATGCGTATCAAAGTTCAGCGCGGTCGTGGTTATGTGCCGGCTTCTACCCGAATTCATTCGGAAGAAGATGAGCGCCCAATCGGCCGTCTGCTGGTCGACGCATGCTACAGCCCTGTAGAGCGTATTGCCTACAATGTTGAAGCAGCGCGTGTAGAACAGCGTACCGACCTGGACAAGCTGGTCATCGAAATGGAAACCAACGGCACAATCGATCCTGAAGAGGCGATTCGTCGTGCGGCAACCATTCTGGCTGAACAACTGGAAGCTTTCGTTGATTTACGTGATGTACGTCAGCCGGAAGTTAAAGAAGAGAAACCAGAATTCGATCCGATCCTGCTGCGCCCTGTTGACGATCTGGAATTGACTGTCCGCTCTGCTAACTGCCTCAAAGCAGAAGCTATCCACTATATCGGTGATCTGGTACAGCGTACTGAGGTTGAGCTTCTTAAGACGCCTAACCTTGGTAAAAAATCTCTTACCGAGATTAAAGACGTGCTGGCTTCCCGTGGACTGTCTCTGGGCATGCGCCTGGAAAACTGGCCACCGGCAAGCATCGCTGACGAGTAACCGGATCACAGGTTAAGGTTTTACTGAGAAGGATAAGGTCATGCGCCATCGTAAGAGTGGTCGTCAACTGAACCGCAACAGCAGCCATCGCCAGGCTATGTTCCGCAATATGGCAGGTTCACTGGTTCGTCATGAAATCATCAAGACGACTCTGCCGAAAGCGAAAGAGCTGCGTCGCGTAGTTGAGCCGCTGATTACTCTTGCCAAGACTGATAGCGTAGCTAATCGTCGTCTGGCATTCGCCCGTACTCGTGATAACGAGATCGTGGCAAAACTGTTTAACGAACTGGGCCCGCGTTTTGCGAGCCGCGCCGGTGGTTACACTCGCATTCTGAAGTGTGGTTTCCGTGCAGGCGACAACGCGCCGATGGCATACATCGAGCTGGTTGATCGTTCAGAGAAAACAGAAGCTGCTGCAGAGTAATCTGTAGTAACGTAAAAAAACCCGCCTCGGCGGGTTTTTTTATATCCGTCATATCCCCACTTATCTACAATATCTGTACTCTTTTTGTTCATCCCCTGGAGTGTTGTATGTGGTTACTGGACCAGTGGGCAGAGCGCCATATTATTGATGCACAGTCTAAAGGCGAGTTTAATGATTTACCGGGAACGGGCGAACCGCTGACTCTTGACGATGACTCCCATGTCCCGCCTGAACTCCGAGCCGGATACCGTTTATTAAAAAATGCAGGTTGCCTTCCTCCTGAGCTCGAGCAACGCAGAGAGGCAATACAGCTGCTTGAAATACTCGCGGGGATCCGCAAAGATGATCCCAGTTATCCTGAGGTGAGCCGAAGACTGTCGCTACTGGAACTTAAACTTCGGCAGGCTGGACTCAGCACCGAGTTTTTGCGCGGTGACTACGCAGATAAGCTGCTAAAAAAGATCAACGATGAATAGCGGAGAGAGCATGTACCGAATTGGTGAAATAGCGAAACTGGCTGACGTGACGCCGGATACTATCCGCTACTATGAAAAGCAGCAGATGATGGAGCATGAAGTGCGTACTGAAGGTGGATTTCGCCTCTATACAGAAAGCGATCTTCAGCGCTTGAAGTTTATTCGTTATGCCCGGCAGCTTGGTTTCACTCTGGAGTCGATCCGTGAATTGCTTTCGATCCGGGTTGATCCCGAACACCATACCTGTCAGGAATCAAAAGGGATCGTCCAGGAAAGACTGCAAGAAGTCGAAGCCCGCATTGCTGAACTTCAGACGATGCAGCGGTCACTGCAGCGATTGAATGATGCATGCTGCGGCAAGGCACACAGCAGCGTGTACTGCTCTATTCTTGAAGCTCTTGAGCAAGGCGCCAGCGGAACAACATCAGGCTGTTGATTTCTTGAACTGCCAGGTCTACACTCGCGGCGTAAATTACTACAAACTGGAGATAGTATGAGTCGTTATCAGCACACCAAAGGGCAGATAAAGGACAACGCCATTGAGGCGCTTCTGCATGACCCACTGTTCAGACAGCGCGTTGAGAAAAATAAGAAAGGGAAAGGAAGTTATCTGCGAAAAGGCAAACATGGCAATCGGGGTAACTGGGAGGCCAGTGGCAAGAAAGTAATTAACTTTTTTACCACTGGCCTTCTTGTTTCAGTGAGTGCTTAAGAGCGGTTATTCTGTTCTTTCAGCAGGTCACGAATTTCACTTAGCAATACTTCTTCTTTCGATGGAGCTGGCGGTGCTGCCGGCTCTTCCGCTTTTTTACGGTTCAGTTTGTTGATCAGTTTGATTGCCATAAAGATAGCAAACGCAACAATAATGAAATCGAATACATTCTGAATAAATACACCGTAATGCATGACCACGGCAGGGATGTCTCCCTGTGCATCACGTAGCGTTAAAGCAAACTGTTTAAAATCAATTCCACCAATTAACAGCCCCAGCGGCGGCATAATGATATCGGCAACCAGTGATGAAACAATCTTACCGAATGCCGCACCAATAATGACACCCACTGCCAAATCGACAACATTCCCGCGCATCGCGAATTCGCGAAACTCTTTAATAATGCTCATTTTATTCTCCCTATGCAGCTGACGTTTATAAGTTTAACAAATGTTTAGGCAATTTCCATTTATGTATTGCCGAAAGGAAAATTTATTAGACCATGAAAAATAAAGGGAAATAAAAAGGGCGCTGTATTAGCGCCCAAATTATTACAGGAAGAAAGGACTTGGCTGGAATAGTCGCTCGACGTCGGTAATAAACTTTTTATCTGTCAGGAACATAATTACGTGATCGCCCTGCTCAATGCGCAGGTTATCGTTGGCAATCATGACATCGTTACCACGTACAACGGCGCCAATAATGGTTCCGGGCGGAAGTTTAATTTCATCAATTGAACGCCCTACAACTCTCGACGTCGTTTCATCCCCGTGTGCGACGGCTTCAATGGCTTCCGCGACGCCACGGCGAAGTGAAGAAACGCCAACAATATCAGCTTTACGCACGTGGCTCAGCAGCGCGGAGATGGTCGCCTGCTGCGGTGAAATCGCAATATCGATCACGCTGCCTTGCACCAGATCGACGTATGCTCTGCGCTGGATCAACACCATTACTTTCTTGGCACCCATCCGTTTGGCAAGCATCGCCGACATGATATTTGCTTCATCATCGTTGGTCACTGCGATGAACAGATCAACCTGATCGATATGTTCTTCTGCCAGCAGCTCTTGATCCGAGGCATCACCAAAAAAGACGATCGTATTTTGCAGTTTCTCCGCAAGCTCCGATGCGCGTTGTTGATTACGTTCGATCAGTTTGACGCTGTAATCTTTTTCCAGACGACGTGCCAGACCAGCGCCGATATTACCGCCACCCACTAACATAATGCGTTTGTACGGTTTTTCCAGACGCTGCAGTTCGCTCATTACGGCGCGTATATGCTGTGATGCCGCAATAAAGAAGACTTCATCACCCGCTTCAACGATCGTAGAACCTTGCGGACGGATCGGTCGGTCATGACGGAAAATCGCCGCAACGCGGGTATCGATGTGCGGCATATGCTCACGCATTGTTGACAGCGCATTACCGATAAGCGGCCCGCCGTAATAGGCTTTTACTACTGCCAGACTGACTTTACCTTCGGCAAAATTCACCACCTGCAATGCGCCCGGATATTCAATCAGGCGATAAATGCTATCGATAACCAGTTGCTCAGGCGCAATCAGGTGATCGATTGGCACCGCATCGGATTGGAACAGCTTGTCGGCATCGCGAACGTAATCTGGTGAACGAATACGGGCGATGCGATTAGGCGTATTAAACAGTGAATAAGCTACCTGGCAGGCAACCATATTTGTTTCATCTGAGCTGGTTACGGCAACCAGCATATCGGCATCGTCGGCACCGGCTTCACGTAATACGCGGGGATGCGAACCATGCCCTTGCACGACACGGAGATCAAACTTGTCCTGCAGGCTGCGCAGGCGTTCGCCATTGGTATCGACTACCGTGATATCGTTGTTCTCTCCGACCAGGTTTTCAGCCAGCGTACCGCCAACTTGCCCTGCGCCCAGAATGATAATTTTCATCAGTCGCGACCCGTTATCTCATCACTTTTTGATTAGCTTAGCGTAAAAGAAGCCATCGCCATCTTCCGCACCCGGTAAATTCTGACGTCCGGGTTTTTCCGGCGTACCGGTTTCGCTTAATACCGCATCCGGTGTGCGTGCCAGGAAGGCGGCAATTTGCTGTTGGTTCTCTTCTGGCAGGATAGAGCACGTTGCATACACCAGCGTGCCGCCAGATTTAAGATGTGACCAGGTAGCATTCAGGATCTCAGCCTGCAATTGGGCAAGTTCGGCAATATCCCGGTCGCGGCGCAGCCATTTGATATCAGGATGGCGACGGATCACCCCGGTAGCAGAACATGGAGCGTCCAGCAAAATACGGTCAAACTGTTGTTCACCGCACCACTGCTGTGGATAGCGGCCATCCCCCTGTTTTACGGTTGCCTTCATGCCCAGACGTTTCAGATTGTCGTAAACGCGCGATAAGCGTTTTTCATCCACATCGACGGCCATGACGTTAGCTAGCGGAGCAACTTCCAGAATGTGAGTGGTTTTACCGCCCGGCGCACAGCACAGGTCGAGGATCTGTTCACCGTCCTCCGGCAACAGATAATTTACGCATCCTTGAGCGGAGGCATCCTGAACGGTGACCCAACCTTCGTCAAAACCAGGGAGGGCGTGAACTGGAGCCGGTGTTTCCAGACGCACTGCATCCGGGTAGTCTGGATGCGAGAAACCGGTTAATCCCGCTTCGGTAAGCAGGTCTAGCCAGGCGTCGCGAGTATGGTGATTACGATTGACTCGTAGCCACATCGGCGGTCGCTGGTTATTGGCTTCAAGAATGGCTTCCCATTTCTGCGGATACGCACTCTTAATACGTTTCACCAGCCAGGAAGGGTGTAAGAAGCGCAAATCGCTTTGCGCAAACTCGGCCAGCAGTTCATCCTGACGGCGTTGAAACTGGCGCAGTACGCCGTTGATCAGCCCTTTCAGCTGTGGACGCTTAATAACGACCGCGCCTTCTACGGTCTCAGCTAACGCAGCGTGTGCTGGAATACGAGTATGCAACAGTTGGTAGAAGCCCACCATGATCAGGTAGTGAACGGTGCGCTGTTTGCCCGTCATTGGACGTTCCATCAGTTGCTGGATCATCCACTCCAGTTGAGAGAGTGTACGCAATACGCCGAAGCAAAGCTCCTGTAACAGTGCTTTGTCTTTATCGGCAACTTTTTGCTGCATGGCGGGCAGCACGTTACTTAGTGATTGTCCTTTCTCGACAACCTGTTCGACGGCCTGGGCCGTCATACTGCGTAAATTAAGATGTTTTTTCATAAGCGCAAAAATAAAAATGCCCGGAGACACCGGGCTTAAAGAGATGAACCGTCAGGCCAGACGGTTTCCGGGCACGAACCACTCCCGGCGCGAATTAAGTAGATCCTGCGCGCTCATGGCTTTTTTACCGGCAGGCTGCAAAGAGATAAGATTCAGAATGCCGTCGCCTGTTGCGACCTGGATACCCTGCTTTGTCGCCTCTAGAATGGTGCCTGGCTCGGCCTGGGTGTTTACAGCAATAACCGAAGCTTGCCAGACTTTCACTGGCTGACCATCGATTTCAAGCCAGCTCATTGGCCAGGGGTTAAAGGCGCGGATGCAGCGTTCCAATTGAACAGCCGAAAGCGACCAGTCGATACGGGCCTCTTCTTTGCTGAGTTTTTCTGCATGCGTAACCAGTGATTCGTCTTGTACCACCGGTTTTATTGTACCGGCAGCCAGCTGTTTTAGCGTTTCAATCAGCCCCTGAGGCCCCAGGTCTGCCAGCTTGTCATATAACGAACCGCTGGTATCTTCTGCCGTAATTGGGCAGGACAGCTTCAGCAGCATATCACCGGTGTCGAGGCCAACATCCATCTGCATGATGGTAACACCGGTTTCGGCGTCGCCTGCCCACAGTGAGCGCTGGATCGGTGCTGCACCCCGCCAGCGCGGAAGCAGGGAACCGTGAACGTTGATACAACCCAGGCGCGGCATTTCCAGTACGGCTTTTGGCAGAATCAGGCCATATGCCACCACCACCATCACGTCTGCGTGTAAATCAGCAACCAACTGCTGGTTTTCCTGAGGGCGAAGAGAGACGGGTTGAAAGACCGGTATCCCTTTTTCTTCTGCCAGCACTTTTACCGGGCTGGGCATCAGCTTTTTACCGCGTCCCGCCGGGCGGTCCGGTTGGGTAAACACGCCAACGACGTTATGTCCAGAAGACAGCAGCGCGTCGAGATGACGCGCTGCAAAGTCAGGTGTACCCGCAAAAATAATACGTAGTGAGTCTGACACGTTGATTCTTGTCCTTAAGCTCGGGCGTTCAGGCGGTCGAGTTTTTCAACTTTCTGACGAATGCGTTGTTGCTTCAACGGAGACAGATAATCGATAAATAGTTTACCGACCAGGTGATCCATTTCATGTTGAATGCAGATAGCGAGCAGGCCATCGGCTTCCAGTTCAAAAGATTTGCCGTCGCGATCGAGCGCACGAATTTTTACTTTCTCTGCACGTGGTACTAACGCACGCTGTTCAGGAATAGACAGACAGCCTTCTTCAATACCGGTTTCGCCGTCTTTTTCCAGCAGTTCTGGGTTAATGAGTACCAACTGCTCATCGCGATTTTCAGAGACATCAATAACAATGATGCGCTGATGAATATCGACCTGTGTTGCTGCCAGACCGATACCTTCTTCGGCGTACATCGTTTCGAACATATCATCAACGATACGCTGAATTTCTGCATTCACTTCTTCAACCGGTTTTGCGACTTTGCGAAGGCGCTCGTCCGGAATATGTAACACTTGCAAAACTGACATAGTTATCCAGAGTTGAGTTCAGGAGTTGAAAAGATTATTACCTCTATTCTAGACAAAACCCCCTCTGATTGACAGCATCAGTGACCAATCGCAAAGATTGCCAGGACTGCTTGTGGCAGGGGAACAGGGATGACCCAAATCGAAATTTGGCTACGTTTAGCGCAAGTGAATGAACTGTATGGTGATGAGATAGTGCGCGTTGCTCACTGGCTCAACACTCAACCGTGCATTAACAACGCGGTACTCTTGCAGGCAGGATTCTCTCCACGCCAGGCAAGACGCTTTTTAACCTTTTCAGATCTGACGCTGGAAAAAACGCTGCGCTGGCTTGAACAGCCTAACCACCATTTTGTGGTTGCCGACAGCGAGCATTATCCGCCACAGCTCCGTGCGATTGAGGATTATCCTGGGGTGCTTTTTGTTGCAGGAGCTCCCGCATGCCTCCACTCATTTCAAGTTGCCGTTGTCGGTAGTCGACAACACTCATGGTATGGCGAACGCTGGGGACGGTTTTTTTGTGAAAAGCTTGTTGCATGTGGGGTGACGATCACCAGCGGTCTGGCCCGGGGGATTGATGGCGTGGCGCACAATGCTGCGATAAACCGACAAGGCACAAGCATTGCGGTGCTGGGAAATGGACTTGAGACCATTCACCCACGACAGCATATCCGTCTTGCGGAACGACTGATTGAAGCAGGGGGCGCACTGGTGTCTGAGTTCCCATTAGATACGCTCCCTTTGCCGCGCAATTTTCCCCGACGAAATCGTATTATCAGTGGTCTAAGTAAAGGTGTACTGGTTGTCGAAGCTGCACAGCGTAGTGGTTCACTGGTTACTGCTCGCTGTGCAATTGAACAAGGGCGGGAGGTGTTTGCTTTACCAGGGCCGATTGGGAGCCCGGGAAGTGAAGGCCCGCATTGGCTTATTCAGCAGGGAGCCATGCTTGTGACGACACCAGAGGAAATTCTTGAAAATTTGCAATATGGGCTGCAATGGTTGCCAGATGAACCTGAAAAATCAATTTATTCGCCAGATCACGAAGAGGTGGCATTGCCATTTCCGGAGCTCCTGGCTAACGTAGGAGATGAGGTAACACCTGTTGACGTCGTCGCTGAACGTGCCGGCCAACCTGTGCCAGAGGTAGTGGCTCAACTGCTCGAACTGGAGTTAGCAGGGTGGATCGCAGCTGTACCCGGCGGCTATGTCCGATTGAGGAGGGCATGCCATGTTCGACGTACTAATGTATTTGTTTGAGACATATATCCATAACGAAGCTGAGCTGCGTGTGGATCAGGACAAACTGGAACGGGATCTTACCGACGCTGGTTTTGATCGTGAAGACATTTACAACGCGTTACTTTGGCTGGAGAAGCTTGCTGACTATCAGGATGGCCTTGCTGAACCTATGCAGCTGGCATCGGACCCTCTTTCTATACGTATTTATACTGCGGAAGAGTGCGATCGACTGGATGCAAGCTGTAGAGGATTCCTGCTATTCCTGGAGCAGATTCAGGTGCTAAACCTCGAAACGCGAGAAATGGTTATTGAGCGCGTACTCGCGCTGGATACGGCAGAGTTCGATCTGGAAGACCTGAAGTGGGTGATTCTGATGGTGCTATTCAACATTCCAGGTTGTGAAAATGCCTATCAGCAAATGGAAGAATTACTCTTTGAAGTGAATGAAGGTATGCTGCATTAATCAATCTTCATTCAGTATGAGTTGTTATGGCTAAATCAGCACTGTTCACGGTGCGTAAAAACGAGCCCTGCCCACAATGCGGGGCTGAACTGGTTATTCGTTCCGGGAAACACGGTCCGTTTCTCGGTTGTTCACACTATCCAGAATGCGATTACATCCGTCCGCTGAAATCTTCCGCGGACGGACATGTTGTCAAAGTTCTGGAGGGTAAGCTTTGTCCTGCATGTGGCGCTGAGCTGGTGCTGAGACAGGGACGATTCGGTATGTTTATTGGATGCAGTGACTATCCTGCGTGCGATCACACCGAGCTCATCGACAAGCCTGATGAAACAGCAATAGTCTGTCCTCAATGCCAGACTGGTCATCTTGTCCAGCGGCGTTCCCGTTATGGCAAAACCTTTTACTCCTGCGATCGCTATCCGGAGTGCCAGTTTGTCATTAACTTCAAACCGTTAGCCGGAGAATGTCCTGAGTGTCATTATCCGCTTCTCATCGAAAAGAAAACCGCGCAGGGTGTGAAGCATTTCTGTGCCAGTAAACAATGTGGAAAGCCGATTCCGGCGGAATAAAAAAGTGAATAATAACCTGCCCACAGATCCTATCGTTGCTGCGATAGTGGTTCTGAAACAAGAAAAAGTCATCGCCTATCCAACTGAAGCTGTATTTGGTGTCGGCTGCGACCCCGATAGCGAAACGGCTGTAACCCGTTTGTTGGCGCTAAAACAACGTCCGGTCGATAAAGGGTTAATTTTAATCGCGTCAAACTTTGAACAACTTAAACCATATATCGACGATAGCATGCTCACCGATGCTCAACGTGACGCTGTTTTCGCCCGTTGGCCTGGTCCTGTTACCTTCGTTTTCCCAGCGCTTGCGACAACGCCACGCTGGTTGACCGGGCGCTTTGATTCTCTGGCTGTTCGCGTCACCGATCACCCGCTGGTGGTTGCGTTGTGCCAGGCTTATGGCAAACCGTTAGTTTCTACCAGTGCTAATTTGAGTGGCTTACCGCCTTGCAGAACGGTAGAGGAAGTTCGCGCACAGTTCGGTACAGACTTTCCCGTGGTTGAAGGGGAGACCGGGGGGCGTTTGAATCCTTCGGAGATCCGTGATGCTCTAACAGGTGAACAGTTTCGACAGGGGTAATATGAAAGAAGCCTATGCTGTTTTTGGTAATCCGATAGCGCACAGTAAATCGCCCTTTATTCATCAGCAATTTGCAGAGCAGCTGAAGATTGATCACTCCTATGGGCGTGTACTGGCGCCTATCAATGATTTTGTGAATACGCTGAACGCTTTTTTTGCTGAGGGCGGGAAGGGGGCAAATGTCACCGTGCCTTTTAAAGAAGAGGCATTTGCACGTGCCGATGAACTAACGGAGCGGGCATCGCTTGCTGGAGCCGTCAATACCCTTAAACGGCTGGAGGATGGACGTTTACTGGGAGACAACACGGATGGTATCGGCTTGTTGAGCGATCTTGAGCGTTTATCTTTTATTCGTCCCGGATCGCGAGTTCTGTTGATTGGTGCGGGTGGTGCAT
Organism: Citrobacter sp. Cpo148; assembly: GCF_030332375.1. NCBI lineage: Bacteria > Pseudomonadati > Pseudomonadota > Gammaproteobacteria > Enterobacterales > Enterobacteriaceae > Citrobacter > Citrobacter sp. Cpo148. The sequence goes on along the minus strand of NZ_JAOWHY010000029.1, from coordinate 3,240 downwards.
CCCGTGGAGTTTTATTACCTCTTCTTTCTATGGATTGTGCGGTGACTATTGTTAACCGTACCGCTTCGCGCGCTGAAGAACTGGCACAAATCTTCTCCCATACCGGCAGCGTACAGGCGGTAGGAATGGACGAGCTTGATAATTACAGTTTTGATCTAATTATTAACGCGACATCCAGCGGAATTAGCGGTGAGATACCGGCTATTCCGACATCTCTTATTCACCCATCTGTCTATTGTTATGACATGTTTTATCAGAAAGGAGATACACCGTTCCTCTCCTGGTGTGCCGAACATGGGGCGAAACAATATGCTGATGGCCTGGGTATGCTGGTGGGGCAAGCAGCGCACGCCGTTTTACTCTGGCATGGGGTTTTGCCGCAGATTGAACCCGTCATTAAAAGCATGCAGCAGGAATTGTCGGCATGAATCAGGCGATCCAGTTTCCCGATCGAGAAGAATGGCGCACGGATGTCAACGCCGTTGTGTTTCCGGCGATGGTTCATGGTATGCAGTTAACATGTGCCATCTCTGGAGAGATGCTGGCGTCCCGCTTTGGCGGCGACACGCCTGAACAGTGGTTGGAAATCTTTCAACAGCATCGCTGGGATTTGGAAGAAGAAGCTGAAGGATTGATCCAGGCCCAGCAGGAAGATGCTCAAGGTTGGGTTTGGTTACTCTGACTTAAATATTCATCTTTCCACTTAACATAGTTGTTAGCTGAATATTGTAAGCCTGCTTTCTCTTCATCGCTTAATGGACGGATTTGTTTAACCGGGCTTCCCAGGTACAGATACCCGCTTTCCAGGCGTTTGTTTTGGGGAACCAGGCTCCCAGCCCCAATCATAACGTCGTCTTCTACTACCACGCCATCCAGCAGAATCGAACCCATGCCGACTAATACGCGGTTGCCAATGATACAGCCGTGTAGCATGACCTTATGACCGACCGTTACATCCTCACCCACGATCAATGGATTACCCTGCGGATTAGACGTGGATTTATGTGTGACATGGAGAACGCTGCCGTCCTGAATGTTTGTACGGGCACCAATTTGTACATAGTTAACGTCGCCACGAATGGCAACCAGTGGCCAAATTCCGACATCATCAGCCAAACGGGCATCACCAATGACGACACTGCTGGTGTCGATCATTACGCGATTTCCGATCTGTGGGAAAAGATCCTTATAAGGACGCAGTACATCAGACATGTTTACCTCAACGAAAATAGAGCAGTAATGAAGACTTTGGTTGGATTATTGAGACTGTGCAAGTGGTTTAGCTATCAAAAATCAGCCAAATTGCGCAGGAATGTAGCGAAAGGAGTGAAAAACAAGCATTCAGAAAAAAAGATCCAAAAAATACTTGTGCTAAAAAATGGGATCCCTATAATGCGCCTCCATCGACACGGCGGATGTGAATCACTTCACGCAAACAGCCGGTTCGGTTGAAGAGAAAAACCTGAAAATGAGGGTTGACTCTGAAAGAGGAAAGCGTAATATACGCCACCTCGCGACAGAGCGCTAAAGCGCGTCGCAACTGCTCTTTAACAATTTATCAGACAATCTGTGTGGGCACTCGAAGATACGGATTCTTAACGTCGCAAGACGAAAAATGAATACCAAGTCTCAACGAGTGAACACGTAATTCATTACGAAGTTTAATTCATTGAGCATCAAACTTTTAAATTGAAGAGTTTGATCATGGCTCAGATTGAACGCTGGCGGCAGGCCTAACACATGCAAGTCGAACGGTAGCACAGAGGAGCTTGCTCCTTGGGTGACGAGTGGCGGACGGGTGAGTAATGTCTGGGAAACTGCCCGATGGAGGGGGATAACTACTGGAAACGGTAGCTAATACCGCATAACGTCGCAAGACCAAAGAGGGGGACCTTCGGGCCTCTTGCCATCGGATGTGCCCAGATGGGATTAGCTAGTAGGTGGGGTAACGGCTCACCTAGGCGACGATCCCTAGCTGGTCTGAGAGGATGACCAGCCACACTGGAACTGAGACACGGTCCAGACTCCTACGGGAGGCAGCAGTGGGGAATATTGCACAATGGGCGCAAGCCTGATGCAGCCATGCCGCGTGTATGAAGAAGGCCTTCGGGTTGTAAAGTACTTTCAGCGAGGAGGAAGGCGTTGTGGTTAATAACCGCAGCGATTGACGTTACTCGCAGAAGAAGCACCGGCTAACTCCGTGCCAGCAGCCGCGGTAATACGGAGGGTGCAAGCGTTAATCGGAATTACTGGGCGTAAAGCGCACGCAGGCGGTCTGTCAAGTCGGATGTGAAATCCCCGGGCTCAACCTGGGAACTGCATCCGAAACTGGCAGGCTAGAGTCTTGTAGAGGGGGGTAGAATTCCAGGTGTAGCGGTGAAATGCGTAGAGATCTGGAGGAATACCGGTGGCGAAGGCGGCCCCCTGGACAAAGACTGACGCTCAGGTGCGAAAGCGTGGGGAGCAAACAGGATTAGATACCCTGGTAGTCCACGCCGTAAACGATGTCGACTTGGAGGTTGTGCCCTTGAGGCGTGGCTTCCGGAGCTAACGCGTTAAGTCGACCGCCTGGGGAGTACGGCCGCAAGGTTAAAACTCAAATGAATTGACGGGGGCCCGCACAAGCGGTGGAGCATGTGGTTTAATTCGATGCAACGCGAAGAACCTTACCTACTCTTGACATCCAGAGAACTTAGCAGAGATGCTTTGGTGCCTTCGGGAACTCTGAGACAGGTGCTGCATGGCTGTCGTCAGCTCGTGTTGTGAAATGTTGGGTTAAGTCCCGCAACGAGCGCAACCCTTATCCTTTGTTGCCAGCGGTTAGGCCGGGAACTCAAAGGAGACTGCCAGTGATAAACTGGAGGAAGGTGGGGATGACGTCAAGTCATCATGGCCCTTACGAGTAGGGCTACACACGTGCTACAATGGCATATACAAAGAGAAGCGACCTCGCGAGAGCAAGCGGACCTCATAAAGTATGTCGTAGTCCGGATTGGAGTCTGCAACTCGACTCCATGAAGTCGGAATCGCTAGTAATCGTGGATCAGAATGCCACGGTGAATACGTTCCCGGGCCTTGTACACACCGCCCGTCACACCATGGGAGTGGGTTGCAAAAGAAGTAGGTAGCTTAACCTTCGGGAGGGCGCTTACCACTTTGTGATTCATGACTGGGGTGAAGTCGTAACAAGGTAACCGTAGGGGAACCTGCGGTTGGATCACCTCCTTACCTTAAAGAACC
>NZ_JAOWHY010000005.1:0-268 GCF_030332375.1 Citrobacter sp. Cpo148 | reverse complement strand
CAGTAAGGATGGTGGAGCTATGCGGGATCGAACCGCAGACCTCCTGCGTGCAAGGCAGGCGCTCTCCCAGCTGAGCTATAACCCCATCGTAAATGCTAATCTCTGTACCCTAATTCGTTTCCGGGCAAGGCGCGGTGGTGCGAAGCATACTGAAGTATGCGAGCATCGCCGTAACACAGCACGGAGGCGAATTTGGTAGGCCTGAGTGGACTTGAACCACCGACCTCACCCTTATCAGGGGTGCGCTCTAACCACCTGAGCTACAAGC
>NZ_JAOWHY010000028.1:0-144657 GCF_030332375.1 Citrobacter sp. Cpo148 | reverse complement strand
TGCGAGAGTAGGGAACTGCCAGGCATCAAATAAAGTGAAGAAGCCCATCCTGACGGATGGGCTTTTTTGCGTCTGTGCGGAATGAAAACCGCCGGATGCGGCGTGCCGCCTTATCCGGCCTACAGAGGCAGGGCTGAATGTATTTTGTAGGCCTGATAAGCGCAGCGCATCAGGCAACACGTCTGCACACTGCCGGATGCGGCGTATCGCCTTATCCGGCCTACAAAAGCTAGTCCTGCTACCCGCGTACGAGGTTGAGTAACGGGTACGGTCGTCCGAGATCGTCCACCTCTGTACGTCCCGTCACGCTAAATCCCATCTTCTTATAGAATCCAACCGCCTGCTCATTCTGCTCGTTAACGTTGGTTGTTAGCGTTGAACTCATTGATAAAGCATGTTCAATCAGCAGTTTACCAACACCACTACCACGCACATCCGGATCGACAAACAAAGCATCAATATGCTGGTCGGTCAGGAGCATAAAAGCGACGGGCTCATCCTGTTCTGTCACTGCAACCCACAGAGGGGCTTCTGGTAAAAATGAACGTACCAGCTCCTCCAGCTCAATCCGATAATCCGCAGAGAGGAAATGGTGCGTGGCATCTACTGAGCGACACCAAATAGAAACTAACTTATCTCCTTCGTCCTGACGCGAACGACGAATGGTAAGGTTCATAGCATTCTCCTTTTTTTCTTTACTGCACTATTCTACAGCAAGGAGCCGTGAAACTTTCTCAACTTGAGGATGCAGGCTCGACATTCGCATGATTCCTGGGTATCTTCAGCTATCTGGATGTCTAAACGTTTAAACGTATGTTGTGAGGTTATCAGGTTATGCCAATTCGCGTGCAGGACGAGCTACCCGCCGTCAATTTTTTGCGTGAGGAAAACGTCTTCGTGATGACGACATCCCGCGCTTCCGGTCAGGAAATTCGTCCACTGAAGGTGCTCATCCTCAACCTGATGCCCAAGAAGATTGAAACGGAAAACCAGTTCCTGCGCTTACTGTCTAACTCACCGCTGCAGGTTGATGTTCAGCTATTGCGCATCGATGCCCGCGAGTCACGCAACACCCCAACGGAGCATCTGAATAACTTCTACTGTAATTTCGAGGATATCTGCGATCAGAACTTTGACGGATTGATCGTGACCGGCGCGCCGTTGGGCCTGGTTGAATTTAATGATGTGGCTTACTGGCCTCAGATTAAACAAGTGCTTGAATGGGCCAAAGATCACGTTACCTCGACGCTATTTGTCTGTTGGGCGGTGCAGGCCGCGTTGAATATCCTGTACGGAATTCCTAAGCAAACCCGCACGGATAAACTCTCAGGCGTCTATGAGCACCGTATTCTGCACCCTCATGCGCTACTGACGCGTGGATTCGATGATGCGTTCCTGGCCCCGCATTCCCGCTATGCTGATTTCCCTGCAGCGCTTATCCGCGACTACACCGATCTCGAGATCTTTGCTGAAACCGAAGAGGGAGATGCCTACCTGTTTGCCAGCAAAGACAAACGTATCGCCTTCGTGACGGGTCATCCTGAGTATGACGACCATACACTCGGCAGCGAATATTTTCGTGATGTCGAAGCGGGCTTATCGCCGGAAGTACCCTATAACTATTTCCCGAAAGATGACCCGCAAAACAAACCGCGGGCAACCTGGCGTAGCCACGGTAATTTGTTGTTTACCAACTGGCTCAACTATTACGTCTACCAGATCACGCCATATGATCTGCGTCACATGAATCCAACGCTGGATTAATCTTCTGTAGCAGACGATCCTTAAGCGTTTCAGCATATTGAATCAGGCACCTTCGGGTGCCTTTTTTATTTCCGAAACGCACCTCATCGTGTAATTAAATTTTATTTATATTGTTATCAATAAGTTAATTGATAATTAAATTAAAAATGGAAATTGTTTTTGATTTTGAAATTTAAATGAGTAGTCTTAGTTGTGCTGAACGAAAAGCGCACAACGATCCTTCGTTCGCATTGGGGATGTGTTTGGATCAATGACGAGGAACTACGCAATGAATCAACAGGCAACGACAACCGATGAACTGGTCTTCACCAGGCCGCGTGGCGAACAGGAACAGCAAATTCTGACTGCTGAAGCAGTGGAGTTTCTGACTGAGCTGGTGACAAGATTTACGCCAAAGCGGAATAAACTTCTGGCTGCACGTATCCAGCAGCAGCAGGATATTGATGACGGTAAGTTGCCTGATTTTATTTCGGAAACAGCTTCTATTCGTGAAGGTAACTGGAAAATTCGCGGAATTCCTGATGATTTACTGGATCGCCGCGTAGAGATCACCGGACCCGTTGAGCGCAAGATGGTCATCAACGCGCTGAACGCGAACGTCAAAGTCTTTATGGCTGACTTCGAAGATTCACTGGCTCCTGAGTGGAGCAAAGTTATCGACGGGCAGATCAACCTGCGCGATGCGGTCAATGGCACCATTAGCTACACCAACGAAGCGGGTAAAATTTATCAGCTCAAGCCTAATCCGGCTCTGTTGGTATGTCGCGTTCGTGGTCTGCATCTGCCGGAAAAACACGTCACCTGGCGTGGCGAATCTATCCCGGGCAGCCTGTTCGACTTTGCCCTCTATTTCTTCCACAACTACAAAACGTTGCTGGCGAAAGGCAGCGGCCCTTATTTCTATCTGCCAAAAACGCAGGCCTGGCAAGAAGCGGCATGGTGGAGCGAAGTGTTCAGCTATGCAGAGGACCGCTTTAACCTGCCGCGCGGCACCATTAAAGCGACCCTGCTGATTGAAACGCTGCCTGCCGTCTTCCAGATGGACGAAATTCTGCACGCCCTGCGTGACCACATTGTGGGTCTGAACTGCGGTCGTTGGGACTACATTTTTAGCTATATCAAAACGCTGAAGAACCATCCGGATCGCGTGCTGCCGGACCGTCAGGTGGTGACGATGGATAAACCATTCCTCAGCGCCTATTCGCGTCTGCTGATTAAAACCTGTCATAAACGTGGCGCATTCGCGATGGGCGGCATGGCAGCGTTCATTCCCAGCAAAGATGCGGAACGTAACAACCAGGTTTTGACCAAGGTAAAAGCGGACAAAGCACTGGAAGCAAATAACGGTCATGACGGCACATGGATTGCCCATCCGGGACTGGCAGATACCGCCATGGCGGTGTTCAACGACGTACTCGGTGAAAACAAAAATCAGCTGTTCGTGACCCGTGAAGAAGATGCCCCGATTACCGCAGAGCAACTGCTGGCACCTTGTGAAGGTGAGCGTACTGAAGAAGGCATGCGCGCCAATATCCGTGTCGCGGTGCAGTACATCGAAGCGTGGATCTCCGGTAACGGCTGCGTACCGATTTACGGTCTGATGGAAGACGCGGCTACCGCTGAAATCTCCCGTACCTCCATCTGGCAGTGGATCCACCACGAGAAGACGCTCAGCAACGGCAAGCCGGTTACCAAACCGCTGTTCCGTCAGATGCTGGCCGAAGAGATGCTGGTGATTCAGGACGAGCTGGGCGAACACCGCTACAGCAGCGGGCGTTTTGACGATGCCGCGCGCCTGATGGAGCAAATCACTACCTCTGATGAACTGATCGATTTCTTGACCCTGCCAGGCTACCGCCTGCTGGCGTAATTCACCACATAACAATATGGAGCATCTGCACATGAAAACCCGTACTCAACAAATCGAAGAATTACAGAAAGAATGGACTCAACCGCGCTGGGAAGGCATCACCCGTCCATATAGCGCGGAGGAAGTGGTGAAATTACGTGGCTCGGTCAACCCGGAATGCACGCTGGCGCAGCTTGGCGCGGCGAAAATGTGGCGTCTGCTGCACGGCGAATCGAAGAAAGGTTATATCAACAGCCTCGGCGCGCTGACCGGCGGTCAGGCGCTGCAGCAGGCGAAAGCCGGTATTGAAGCGGTCTACCTTTCAGGCTGGCAGGTGGCGGCAGATGCCAACCTGGCATCCAGCATGTACCCGGACCAATCGCTGTATCCGGCGAACTCCGTCCCGGCGGTGGTTGATCGGATCAACAACACATTCCGTCGCGCCGATCAGATCCAATGGTCAACCGGTATTGAGCCGAACGATCCTCGCTATGTCGATTACTTCCTGCCGATCGTTGCCGATGCGGAAGCAGGGTTTGGCGGCGTACTGAACGCGTTTGAACTGATGAAATCGATGATTGAGGCTGGTGCAGCGGCCGTTCACTTCGAAGATCAGCTCGCATCGGTGAAAAAATGTGGTCACATGGGCGGCAAAGTGCTGGTTCCGACGCAGGAAGCTATCCAGAAACTGGTGGCCGCCCGTCTGGCAGCCGACGTCATGGGTGTGCCGACGCTGGTGATTGCACGTACCGATGCCGACGCAGCCGATCTGATTACGTCTGATTGCGACCCATACGACAGCGAGTTCATCACTGGCGAACGTACCAGCGAAGGGTTCTACCGTACGCATGCAGGTATTGAGCAGGCGATCAGCCGTGGTCTGGCCTACGCACCGTATGCGGATCTGGTGTGGTGTGAAACCTCCACGCCGGACCTTGAGCTGGCGAAGCGCTTTGCCGATGCGATCCACGCGAAATACCCTGGCAAACTGCTGGCTTACAACTGTTCGCCGTCGTTTAACTGGCAGAAAAACCTGGATGACAAAACTATCGCCAGCTTCCAGCAGCAGCTGTCGGATATGGGTTACAAATACCAGTTCATTACCCTGGCGGGTATCCACAGCATGTGGTTCAACATGTTCGACCTCGCGCACTCCTATGCGCAGGGTGAAGGCATGCGCCACTATGTTGAGAAGGTTCAGCAGCCAGAATTTGCGGCAGCTAAAGACGGTTACACCTTCGTCTCCCATCAGCAGGAAGTGGGCACAGGTTACTTCGACAAAGTCACCACCATCATTCAGGGCGGAGCCTCCTCGGTGACCGCGCTGACCGGCTCGACCGAAGAATCGCAGTTTTGATTAATGCCCGGTGGCGCTGCGCTTACCGGGCCTACGAAGGGATGTAGGCCGGATAAGCGAACGCGCCATCCGGCATGACGTTGTGCCGGATGGGAGACATTGATGACGCGTGGCCTGGAATTACTGATTGCTCAGACTATCTTGCAAGGTTTCGACGCCCAGTACGGGCGTTTTCTGGAAGTCACCTCCGGCGCGCAGCAGCGTTTTGAACATGCCGACTGGCATGCGGTTCAGCAGGCGATGAAAAGCCGTATTCACCTTTACGATCATCACGTGGGTCTGGTGGTGGAGCAGTTGCGCTGCATTACTGACGGCAAAAGTACCGACGCGGATTTTTTACTTCGCGTGAAAGAGCATTACACCCGGCTACTGCCGGATTACCCGCGCTTCGAGATTGCGGAGAGTTTCTTTAACTCCGTTTACTGTCGGTTATTTGACCACCGCTCGCTGACTCCCGAGCGGCTGTTTATTTTCAGTTCTCAGCCAGAGCGCCGTTTTCGCACGATCCCACGTCCGCTGGCGAAAGACTTTTTTCCGGATACCGGCTGGGAGTGGCTGCTGACACGCGTCCTTAGCGATCTGCCCCTGCGTCTGCCGTGGCAGAACAAACATCGTGATATCCACTACATCATCGAACACCTGACCGAAACCCTGGGAGCGGATGTGTTGTCGGGCTGCCATTTACAGGTGGCGAACGAACTGTTTTATCGCAACAAGGCCGCCTGGCTGGTCGGTAAGCTGATTACTCCTTCTGGGACGCTACCGTTTTTACTGCCAATCCACCGGACTGATGAAGGCGAATTGTTTGTCGATACCTGTCTGACCACGACGGCGGAGGCAAGCATTGTGTTTGGCTTCGCCCGCTCCTATTTTATGGTTTACGCTCCTTTGCCCGCGGCGCTGGTGGAGTGGCTGCGCGAGATCCTGCCCGGTAAAACCACCGCCGAACTGTACATGGCGATTGGCTGTCAGAAACACGCGAAGACCGAAAGTTACCGCGAATATCTGCTCTATCTTGCCCATTGCGATGAGCAGTTTATTGAAGCGCCGGGGATCCGCGGCATGGTGATGTTGGTGTTTACGTTGCCGGGTTTTGACCGGGTGTTTAAAATCATCAAAGACAAATTTGCCCCGCAAAAAGAGATGTCTGCCGCCCACGTCCGCGCCTGCTATCAACTGGTCAAAGAACACGATCGTGTTGGGCGGATGGCTGACACCCAGGAATTCGAGAATTTTGTGCTGGAGAAACGGCAAATCGATCCGGCGCTGATGGCGCTGTTATTGCAGGAAGCCCCGGAAAAAATTACCGATCTCGGCGATCAGATTGTCATTCGCCATCTGTATATTGAACGACGGATGGTGCCGCTGAATATCTGGCTGGAGCAGGTTGAAGGCCAGCAACTGCGCGATGCCATTGAAGAGTACGGCAACGCCATTCGTCAGCTGGCCGCCGCCAATATTTTCCCCGGTGATATGCTATTTAAGAACTTCGGCGTGACCCGTCACGGGCGTGTGGTGTTCTACGATTACGATGAAATCTGCTACATGACGGAGGTGAATTTCCGCCATATCCCGCCGCCACGCTACCCGGAAGATGAGATGAGCGCTGAGCCGTGGTACAGCGTATCGCCGGGAGATGTCTTCCCGGAAGAATTTCGTCACTGGCTATGTGCCGACCCGCGTATAGGGCCGCTATTTGAAGAGATGCACGCTGACCTGTTCAGCGCTGACTACTGGCGCGGCCTACAGACGCGCATCAAAAACGGTCACGTGGAAGATGTTTACGCCTACCGACGTCGGCAGCGGTTCAGCGTGCGTTATGAAACCGACCGTAGGCCGGATAAGGCACTTGCGCCGCCATCCGGCAATGTGCGCCGGGCCTGATGCGCTACGCTTATCAGGCCTACAAATCTGCCCTAACCCTGGATAGCAGGCCGGGTAAGGCGTAGCCGCCACCCGGCAACCCCATCTTAGCGAAATCCGCCGTACGCCAGCGTTACTTCTTTCGCCGCTTTGATCGCCATGGCGCCAAACTCGGTCACGCGATCGTCGGTAATACGCGAAATGGGTCCGGAAATGGAAATCGCAGCGAACGGCTCGCGGTGCTCGTCATAAATGCACGACGCCACGCAGCGCAGACCCAGCGCATGTTCCTCATCATCAAAGGAATAGCCGCGCTTGCGCGTCTGGGCCAAATCCTCTTTCAGATGCACTGGCGACACCAGCGTGGCGTGTGTATAAGCATGCAGGCCTTTACGGTGCAGCAGGCCAGTCACTTGTTCTTCGCTCAGTTGGGATAAAAACGCCTTACCCGCACCGGAGGCGTGCATCGGCAGCTTGCCGCCGATAGGCGCGGACATGCGCATCAGCTGGGTGCACTGCACCTGGTCGATAATAATGGCCTGATGGTCGCTTTGATCCAGCACGGCGAGGTTTACCGTCTCACCGGAGTCTTCCATCAGCTTGCGCAGGATCGGATGCACAATTGCCAGCAGATTACGGCTTTGCAAAAAGCTGCTGCCTACGATGAACGCATGCGCACCTACGGCCCAGTGGCCTAATTCACCCACCTGACGGACAAAACCCTGCTGCTGCATGGTGGTCAGCAAACGGTGAGTCGTGGAGTTTGGCAGGCCGGCCTGCTGAGCCAGCTCGGTCAGCGCCACGCTGCCGTTGGATTCCGCAATCCACTCCAGCAGCTTCAGGCCGCGGGTCAGAGACTGAACCTGCCCGGTTGCAGGCGCAGTAGCGGCGGCGGGTTTTCTACCGCGTTTCGCGGGGACAGTGGCTACCATGGCAGACTCCTTTTCTGTATCGTGGAAATCATTTTCGTTTTATTAAATTATAATGCAAGAATTCCTGTACTGATCGGATGAGTGAAGCTGAACATGTCTCATGTTGGCCGTTGTTCTCTTTTCCGCCTCTCAGGTTTGTGCCAGTATGACCTGTTGAGTTTTTTCGGTCTGGTTGAGCGTTGTCGGGAGCGAGTGTGAGCAGCAAAGTAGAACAATTACGTCAGCAGTTAAATGAACGTATTCTGGTGCTGGACGGCGGTATGGGCACCATGATCCAGGGATATCGTCTGAGCGAAGAGGATTTCCGCGGCGAACGCTTTGCCGACTGGCCGTGCGATCTGAAAGGTAACAACGACTTGTTGGTGCTCAGCAAACCGGAGGTCATCGCCGCCATCCATAACGCCTACTTTGAGGCGGGCGCGGATATCATCGAAACCAACACCTTTAACTCGACGACTATCGCCATGGCGGATTACCAGATGGAATCCCTGTCGGCGGAAATCAACTTTGCGGCAGCCAAACTGGCGCGTGCGGCGGCTGACGAATGGACGGCGCGCACGCCGGAAAAACCGCGCTACGTCGCGGGCGTGCTCGGCCCAACGAACCGTACGGCGTCTATCTCGCCTGATGTTAACGACCCGGCTTACCGCAACATTACCTTTGATCAACTGGTGGCCGCCTACCGTGAATCTACCAAAGCGCTGGTGGAAGGCGGCAGTGACCTGATCCTGATTGAAACCGTCTTCGATACTCTGAACGCCAAAGCCGCTATTTTCGCGGTTAAAACCGAATTCGAAGCGCTGGGCGTTGAGCTGCCGATTATGCTCTCCGGCACCATCACCGATGCTTCCGGGCGTACGCTCTCCGGCCAGACTACCGAAGCATTCTACAACTCCCTGCGCCACGCCGATGCGCTGACCTTCGGTCTGAACTGCGCGTTAGGCCCGGACGAGCTGCGCCAGTACGTGCAGGAACTGTCGCGCATTGCTGAATGCTACGTCACCGCGCACCCGAACGCCGGTCTGCCGAACGCCTTTGGTGAATACGATCTCGACGCCGACACCATGGCGGCGCAGATTCGCGAGTGGGCTGAGGCCGGTTTCCTGAATATCGTCGGCGGCTGCTGCGGCACCACGCCGGAACATATCGCCGCCATGAGCCGCGCAGTGAATGGCTTACCGCCGCGCCGCTTGCCGGAAATCCCGGTTGCCTGCCGCCTTTCCGGCCTTGAGCCGCTGAACATCGGCGACGACAGCCTGTTTGTGAACGTCGGCGAGCGTACCAACGTCACCGGTTCTGCCAAGTTTAAACGCCTGATCAAAGAAGAGAAATACAGCGAAGCGCTGGACGTCGCCCGTCAGCAGGTGGAAAGCGGCGCGCAGATCATCGATATCAACATGGATGAGGGGATGCTCGACGCCGAAGCGGCAATGGTGCGTTTTCTCAACCTGATCGCCGGTGAGCCGGATATCGCCCGCGTGCCGATTATGATCGACTCCTCGAAATGGGACGTTATCGAGAAAGGGCTGAAGTGCATTCAGGGTAAAGGCATCGTTAACTCCATCTCGATGAAAGAGGGGGTTGAGACCTTTATCCATCACGCGAAGCTGCTGCGTCGCTACGGTGCCGCGGTGGTGGTGATGGCCTTTGACGAGCAAGGGCAGGCCGACACCCGCGCACGTAAAATCGAAATCTGTCGTCGGGCGTACAAGATTCTTACCGAAGAGGTGGGCTTTCCGCCGGAAGACATCATCTTCGACCCGAACATCTTTGCTGTCGCGACCGGTATTGATGAGCACAACAATTACGCGCAGGACTTTATCGGCGCGTGTGAAGACATCAAACGCGAACTGCCGCACGCGCTGATCTCCGGCGGCGTTTCTAACGTTTCATTCTCGTTCCGTGGCAACGACCCGGTACGTGAAGCCATTCACGCGGTATTCCTCTACTACGCCATTCGCAACGGCATGGACATGGGGATCGTCAACGCCGGACAGCTGGCTATTTACGACGACTTGCCCGCCGAGCTGCGCGATGCGGTTGAAGATGTGATCCTCAACCGTCGTGACGATGGCACCGAACGACTGCTGGAGCTGGCAGAGAAATATCGCGGCAGTAAAACCGACGACACGGCGAATGCCCAGATGGCGGAATGGCGCACCTGGGACGTGAAAAAGCGCCTCGAATATTCGCTGGTGAAAGGCATTACCGAGTTTATTGAGCTGGATACCGAGGAAGCGCGCCAGCAGGCTGCGCGTCCGATCGAAGTTATTGAAGGACCGCTGATGGACGGCATGAACGTCGTTGGCGATCTGTTTGGCGAGGGCAAAATGTTCCTGCCGCAGGTGGTGAAATCCGCCCGCGTGATGAAGCAGGCGGTGGCGTACCTCGAACCGTACATTGAGGCCAGCAAAGAGAAAGGCTCCAGCAACGGCAAAATGGTCATCGCGACCGTGAAGGGCGATGTGCACGATATCGGCAAAAACATTGTCGGCGTGGTGCTGCAATGTAACAACTACGAAATCGTCGATCTTGGCGTGATGGTGCCCGCGGAGAAAATCCTCAGAACGGCGCGTGAAGTGAATGCCGATCTGATTGGCCTTTCCGGGCTGATTACCCCATCGCTGGACGAAATGGTCAACGTGGCGAAAGAGATGGAGCGTCAGGGATTCACTATTCCGCTGCTGATTGGCGGCGCGACCACCTCAAAAGCGCACACGGCGGTGAAAATTGAGCAGAACTACAGCGGCCCGACGGTGTACGTGCAGAACGCCTCGCGTACTGTTGGCGTGGTGGCTGCGCTGCTCTCTGACACCCAGCGCGATGACTTTGTCGCCCGTACGCGTAAAGAGTACGAAACCGTGCGTATCCAGCATGCGCGTAAGAAACCGCGTACCCCGCCAGTAACGTTACAGGCTGCCCGCGACAACGATCTGGCCTTCGACTGGGAAAACTACACCCCGCCGGTGGCGCACCGTCTGGGCGTGCAGGAAGTGGAAGCCAGCATCGAAACTCTGCGCAATTACATCGACTGGACGCCGTTCTTTATGACCTGGTCGCTGGCCGGGAAGTACCCGCGCATTCTCGAAGATGAGGTAGTAGGAGAAGAGGCGAAGCGCCTGTTCAAAGACGCTAACGACATGCTGGATAAACTCAGCACCGAGAAGACCCTGAATCCGCGTGGCGTGGTGGGGTTATTCCCGGCCAACCGCGTGGGTGACGACATCGAGATTTACCGTGACGAGACGCGTACGCACGTCATCAACGTGAGCCATCATCTGCGCCAGCAGACGGAAAAAGTCGGTTTCGCCAACTACTGCCTGTCTGACTTTGTTGCGCCGAAACTGAGCGGCAAAGCGGATTACATCGGTGCTTTCGCGGTTACTGGTGGTCTTGAGGAAGATGCGCTGGCGGACGCCTTTGAAGCCCAGCATGACGACTACAATAAGATCATGGTGAAAGCGATCGCTGACCGTCTGGCGGAAGCATTCGCGGAGTATCTGCATGAGCGCGTGCGTAAAGTTTACTGGGGCTATGCGGCGAATGAGAACCTCAGTAACGAGGAGCTGATCCGCGAAAACTACCAGGGGATTCGCCCGGCGCCGGGCTATCCGGCGTGCCCGGAACACACTGAAAAGGCCACCATCTGGGAACTGCTGGATGTGGAAGCGCACACCGGGATGAAGCTCACCGAATCCTTCGCCATGTGGCCAGGCGCGTCGGTTTCCGGCTGGTATTTCAGTCATCCGGACAGCAAGTACTACGCCGTGGCGCAAATCCAGCGCGATCAGGTTGAAGATTATGCCTTCCGTAAAGGGATGAGCGTGGCGGAAGTGGAGCGCTGGTTAGCGCCGAACCTCGGCTATGACGCCGACTGATTCACAAAACTGTCATCTTTCTTTACAACAAACAGGGCGCTCAATGAGTGCCCTGTCTCTTTATTACGTTTAAACCCTTATACTGAAAGGGGGCCGTTGCCGGATGGCGGCGTAAACGCCTTATCCGGCCTACATAGGGATGATTTGTAGGCCTGATAAGCGCAGCGCCATCAGGCAAATGAGCCTCAAAAAACCATAAAAATAAGGAGAACCTGATTCCGTGTTAACTCTGTTACACCTGCTTTCTGCCGTCGCGATGCTGGTTTGGGGTACGCATATTGTGCGTACCGGCGTGATGCGCGTCTTCGGCGCCCGTTTGCGTACCGTGCTCAGCCGTAGTGTTGAAAAGAAGCCGCTCGCCTTTTGTGCGGGTATCGGCGTAACGGCGCTGGTGCAAAGCAGCAACGCCACCACCATGCTGGTGACCTCGTTTGTTGCACAAGATCTCGTGGCGCTTACCCCTGCGCTGGTCATAGTGCTCGGCGCCGACGTGGGGACCGCGCTGATGGCGCGTATCCTGACCTTCGATCTCTCCTGGCTGTCACCACTGCTGATTTTTATCGGCGTGATCTTCTTTCTCGGGCGTAAGCAGTCCCGCGTGGGGCAACTGGGGCGGGTCGGTATTGGGCTGGGGTTGATTTTGCTGGCGCTGGAGCTGATTGTGCAGGCGGTAACGCCGATCACCCAGGCTAATGGTGTACAGGTTATTTTTGCCTCGCTCACCGGCGATATTATGCTCGATGCGCTGATTGGCGCCATGTTTGCGATTATCAGTTACTCCAGTCTGGCGGCGGTGCTGCTGACGGCCACGCTGACCGCGGCAGGTATTATCTCGTTTCCGGTGGCGTTGTGTCTGGTGATTGGTGCCAACCTCGGCTCCGGCCTGTTGGCGATGCTCAACAACAGTGCTGCGAATGCTGCTGCCCGTCGCGTGGCGCTCGGCAGCCTGCTGTTTAAGCTGGTGGGGAGCCTGATTATCCTGCCATTTGTTCATCCGCTGGCCAATCTGATGGATGAACTGCCGCTGCCGAAATCTGAACTGGTTATCTACTTCCACGTCTTCTACAACCTGGTGCGCTGTGTGGCGATGGTGCCGTTCGCCGAACCGATGGCGCGTTTTTGTAAGCGCATCATCCGCGATGAGCCGGAGCTGGATGCACATCTGAAGCCCAAGCATCTGGACGTTAGCGCGCTGGATACGCCGACGCTCGCTCTGGCTAATGCCGCCCGCGAAGCCCTGCGTATCGGTGACGCGATGGAGCAGATGATGGACGGGTTGAAAAAGGTAATGCACGGCGAACCGCGTGAAGAGAAAGAGCTGCGCAGGATGGCGGATGATATTAACGTGCTGTACACGGCAATTAAGCTCTATCTGGCGCGGATGCCAAAGGATGAGCTGGCGGAAGAGGAATCGCGCCGTTGGGCAGAGATTATCGAAATGTCGCTCAACCTTGAGCAGGCTTCCGATATTGTCGAACGTATGGGCAGTGAGATAGCCGATAAGTCGCTGGCGGCGCGGCGGGCATTTTCCGTCGAAGGGTTAAAAGAACTGGATGCGCTCTACGATCAGTTGCTCAGCAATCTGCAGCTGGCGATGTCGGTGTTCTTCTCAGGAGATGTGACCAGTGCCCGTCGTCTGCGCCGCAGCAAGCACCGCTTCCGTATTCTCAACCGTCGTTATTCGCATGCGCACGTTGACCGTCTGCATCAGCAGAATGTGCAGAGCATCGAGACCAGCTCCTTGCACCTGGCGCTGTTGGGCGATATGCAGCGTCTGAACTCGCTGTTTTGCTCTGTAGCCTATAGCGTGCTGGAACAGCCGGATGAAGACGATGAGCGTGAGTACTAACGAGGACAGGTGAAATGTTGCCCGGTGGCGCAGTCCGGTAGGCCGGATAAGGCGTTTACGCCGCATCCGGCAATGTGCGCTGAACTGCCTGATGGCGCTGCGCTTATCAGGCATACAGTTATAGGCCGGATAAAGCGAAGCCGCCATCCGGCATCAGACAACAAATCAACTAAAAGCAGTGGCCCGCTTCAACGGCAACCGCTTCTTCACCCGCTTTAAAGATATACGTGGTGTTCGGGCCGCCGAGCACGGATTGACCGTTACTTACCTTAATCCAGTTCCCTTCCGGCAGGCCAATCACCGTCAGCTCTGGCGCCACAACCAGCAGCTCGCGAATACGCTGTTCACGCGTTTCGCCTTTGTGGCCTTCCGGCAGCGCGTTGGTGAAATGTGGGTTAATCTGCAGCGGGAACAGACCCAGGGCATCAAAACCTTTTGGATCGACAATCGGCATGTCGTTGGTAGTGCGGATGGTCTGGCAGGCAAGGTTGGAACCTGCGCTCCAGCCGATGTACAGCGCACCGCGTTTGACGACATCCACAATCGGCGCCAGCAGTCCGCGTTCGCGGCTTTCTTTCAGTAACTGGAAGGTATTACCCCCGCCGACAATCACCAGCTCTGCGTTTTCAATAGCGGCAATCGGGTCGGCAACGGTATGAATACCCGTAACGTTGACGCCCATTGGCGCAAAGATGGCTGCCGTTTTCGCCGTGTACTCATCCCAGGTTTGCGTCACGCCAGCGAACGGAATAAACACCGCCGTACGGCGACCATTCAGTTGTTCAGCAATCAGCGGCAGCGCATGTTCCATCCAGCCTTTGCCCGGCAGCGTCGAGTTACTCAATAAAAGCAGTTCCATCATTTCTCCATGTAATCAGAAAATTACAAACCGCGCTAATGCTACCACTATCAGCCAAACGCCTTACTGATATGGCTCACGATGTTGGAA
The DNA here is from genome assembly GCF_030332375.1 of Citrobacter sp. Cpo148. Lineage (NCBI taxonomy): Bacteria > Pseudomonadati > Pseudomonadota > Gammaproteobacteria > Enterobacterales > Enterobacteriaceae > Citrobacter > Citrobacter sp. Cpo148. Next base: position 130,216 of record NZ_JAOWHY010000028.1, on the reverse strand, counting down.
GGGGAAGATAGAAGCTGAGGCTATTTTTTAAGTGTCAATTCAATGCCGAGTACCTTCATCACTGCAAGGGTGGTTTTCAGCGTCGGGTTACCTTTCTCACTAAAAGAGCGATAAAGCTGCTCGCGGGATAATCCCGTTTCTGCCGCAATGTTCGCCATTCCCTTAGCGCGAGCTACCACGCCCAGTGCTTTTGCAATGTATGCTGCATCGCCTGTTTCGAGGGCATCGGCCATAAACACGGCAATTTCTTCATCATCAACCAGCGCAGTCGCGGGATCGTAGTGAGCAAGTTTATTCATGGCGGAAGACCTCCTGATAATCCAGTGAACGGGCGAGCATTCCCCAACAGGTTTAACATCACCAGCTAAACCATTAGCCAGACGAAAAAGGCGTGTGGCAATTAGCGTTTTAGCTCTCCTGTCCCGTAGGTTTTGCTCCCAAGCCGGAAAACCATTGTCTGAAGAATTTCCATGATGACGTTCCATGTATTTTATAAACTACATTATGAATTGACAAGTTGAGACTAGAGAGTAAAAAAATGGGGAGTAAGGGGAAATGCTTGCTGGAGGAAACAGGAAAGTGTCTCGCAATAATACGTAGTTTTTCAGGATGCTGCGGTTGATACGAGAATCGATGATAGGGGATTGGGAGGGCTTTGTGCCAGGAGCGGAAGCTATATGTCCACTAGAATATGACAGATTCATGCATGGTGATTCACCACTACACGTAGTTGCCGTCTTAGCAGGGTTTTATCCTGGAAAGAATAAAATCCACTCGCTCTTCTACAGAAACACATGGTAATTCAATCAACTGATAGTCATACATACGGTATGTTTTTACCATTGCGTGATATGTCGCGATGGCAACATCGAAAGATTGTTTGCGCTCTGTGTCCTGTACATATATTTCACGCCAGGGTGGTGCAATAAATACGATTCGGTTATAGCGAAATTTCTCGATGGCGTTTTCCAGATGCCTCGGTATGGTAAGTTCAGAAAGACGTAAATAACCTACAACATCAGGAACACCACGATCAAAGAAGCAGGGTTGTGTATGCCCTTCCGCTTCATGCCACGAACGCATTTCCCAGGATAGCATCAGATCTGCAAATGCAGTCTGGTTGGCCCACGGTAATGCATCGCCGCCGATGTTAGCCTGGTCTTGGATCACACCTCTTCCAGCTTCTTTAGAACACCAAAACCCTCGTTTTATAATCGTATCAATTATCGTGCTTTTGCCTGACCCTGGGCCACCAGTCAGAATGAATCGATGCTGAAACGCTGAAGACATTGAACTCTCCCAAACCTTCTTAGACGCGATGATTTAGCAATTGATGGCGTACTTTTTGCGTATCGTCATATTACCTGCTGATGGCATGACTAACTACGTTTTATCCCCATTTTAATGTCCGCTATTCTCTCATTTCACAGGCCGATCTACTTTATTTCTCACTCGCCGAGGCGTTCCGCCATCTTGATTGTAGCCATCTCACTACTGAAGAAAATCTGGCGCTATCGTTTGGCTGTGAAGAGGCGCTGGCAGGGTTGTACCAGACGCTGAATTTTATGGGCGAAAGCCTGCTGACCATGGCGGGTGAAGGTCAGGAACATTTTGCGTATGAGAGCATATGCCAGTTAGGACACAGTCTGGTCAACATCAGCCAATTGATTCCCGCGCTGGCGCAGTTGGAAGCGAAAGCTGACCAGCAACTGTTCGCTGTTGCATAGTACCTAAAATAGACAGAGCGCCCATCCCTGGCGCTCTGTTCCTGCTTCGTTACCCCGCCCGCGCAAATTCTGCCGCTTCGGCGATTAGCGCGTCATCCGGGCGTACGCCGGTGTACATGGCGAACTGCTCTACGGCCTGTAAGGCAATCACCTCTGCACCGCTGATGGTCTTTTTACCTAATTGCTGTGCCAGTTTGATTACCGGTGTTTCCGGCGGCAGGGCGACGACGTCAAACACTATGCTGGCGGCAGCGACCATCGCTTCGCTGTAGGCCAGCTCATCGCTCTCTTTACCGCCAGCCATGCCGACGGGCGTCACATTGACCAGAATATCGCAGGTAATCCCTTCCGGCTGCGGTTGCCACTGGAAACCGTACTGTTTTGCCAGCGCCGGACCGCTCTCCCGGTTACGGGCAGCGACGACTACATCGTGAAAACCGGCATCGCGAAATGCAGCAATGACCGCTTTACCCATTCCACCGCTGCCGCGGATCATGACGCGTGCGTGGTTATCAAGCTGGTGGCTGGTAATCAGGCTTTTTACCGCAATGTAGTCGGTGTTAAATCCTGTCAGCGTACCGTTGTCATTGACGATGGTGTTAACGGAGTCAATGACTTTTGCGGAAGGATCGATGGCATCCAGAAACGGCATGCAGCTCTCTTTAAACGGCATAGAGACCGCACAGCCGCGAATCCCGAGTGCGCGAACGCCTTTGACTGCGGCCTCAATATCCTGCGTAGTAAAGGCTTTGTAGATAAAATTTAACCCTAATTTTTCATACAGATAGTTATGAAAGCGTGTGCCAAAGTTGCCGGGACGACCGGCAAGCGACATGCACAACTGGGTGTCGCGGTTAATCATGTTAAATTTCCTCGGCGTGAGACAATATGTACTGTTCGGCTTCCTGCGACCAGATCCCCTGATGACGCTCCAGGATAGCGCGCAAGGCCGGATCGTCAATCTGGGTGAGCGCAGTTAACGGCAATGATTTTCCGGTGTAAACCAGTTTTTTACCTCCACCGACCTGCGGCAGTTCCAGCGTTGTTTCACCTGCCGCATTCAATCCCAGAATGTGCGTCACCACTTTTGCCGCCTGAACTTTCTTCTCTTCGATCAGTTTTACCGCCGTGCGCATGTCGTCGGTATTGCCGCCAGATGTCCCAACATAATGGGTGAAGGCATAGTGCACGTCGTAGAAGTTAATCGGCGCGCTAAACTGCTTATCCTGCGGACCGGCAAAGAAGTTCATGCAACCATCGGCAGCCAGCAGGGAAGAGGCCAGCGTGACCAGCTCTTCGTTGGGTACAAATACAAAGATGTCGTCAAACCCATGGCCGCCGCTCAATGCCATCAATGTGTTATAAGCTGCATCCTGGGCGTGAAGGTAGTGGATCAACGTTTGTGGCTCTGACGGATAGTGCTTGCGGGCGTAGCTCAACTTGTCGTTATTGGTGTCGGTCACTACCAGCAGCGCCGGGTTAACCGGACCATGCAGCGCGTAGTCGATCGCCAGTAGTCCCATTGGCCCAGTGCCGCCGAGGATTAACGTACGCCCCTGCGGACGAATGCCCATCTTATGGTTATAAGTGCCTTCCTGCAGGTGATAGTTGGCGTTGAATGCGCCAATCACGCAGGACAGTGGCTCAACCAATGAACCTTCAAAATAGGTTTCGCCTTCGTAAGCCAACAAGCAGTCCTGCTCCATGACTTCATCAGGAATGATGACGTGCGTGGCTTCACCGCCCACCCATGGGAAGGAGTAGCCGGGACAGTCCGGGCGATCCGGCAGTTGCAGGTTAGCCTGAATGACATAGCGCTGGCCGGGCTGAAACTTATGCTGCCATTTTTTGCCTACGGCAATGATATCGCCGCAAAACTCGTGGCCGATGATGATCGGGTTTGTAGCCACATCGTCCGGCACCTTTTTGTGGTTCTCGCCCTGGTTAGCCTCTTTCCAGGAAGAAAGGCACAGGCTGTCGGTTACGACTGAGGCCAGAATTTCATCGTCCTGCATTTCAGGAAGATCGAAGGTTTCCAGGCGCAGATCGCGTTTACCATAAAGGCGTAAAGCTGTTGTTGTTTGCATTGTTACCACCTCTTCCTCTTTCGAGGACTATTTGTTGAAGTAGCCCCGGCATCGCCGGGGCGAAAAAATCAGGACAGGAAGCCCAGCGCGTTACCGATAATTCCCAGCGCAAACAGGGCGAAGATCAGCCATACCGGGTTAATTTTCTTGTTGAGCAGACGCACCATCAGCAGCGTCAGACCCAGCGCCAGCAGGCCGGGGCAGAGTTGGTCGAGAATGTTCTGCACGGTCATGGTGACGGTGGTGCCGTCTGCGCCAGGCGTTTGCGATACCACCAGCGGCACGTTGATGCTGGTCCATTTAGTGACCAACACCCCCATGACAAACAGGCCGAGAATCGATGCGCCTTCGGTCAGTTTCTGCAGCAGGTTGCCGCCCATGTCGCTGACGATATTGACCCCTTTACGAAAGCCAAGCTGTAAGCCGTACCACTTCATGGCAAGACGTACTGCATTGAAAATAAAGAAGAACAATAGTGGGCCGAGAATGTTTCCGGACAGTGCCAGCGATGCGCCGAGCGCGGCGGTAATCGGGCGCAATGTTCCCCAGACCAACGGGTCGCCAACACCGGCCAGCGGGCCCATCAGCCCAACTTTGATGCCGTTGATGGCCCCGTCATCAATTTCCGCACCGTTGGCGCGAGCTTCTTCCATCGCGGCGGTCACGCCAATCACCGGGCCGCAAACGGCAGGCGTAGTGTTGAAAAACACCAGGTGGCGTTTGAGTGCTGCAACCTGGTCCTCTTTCAGCGGATACAGGCGCTTGATGGCAGGGATCATGTCGTAGCAAAAGCCCAGTCCATGAATGCGTTCAAAGTTGAATGACGCCTGTTGCAGGTTGGAGCGAACAAACATGCTAAACAGGTCGGATTTGGTCAGTTTTTTCTGTTCCATGGCTGGCTCCATTAGTCATCAAGCTGATCGAGAGCTTGAGAAGAGGCGGGTTGCGCCTGCGGTTCGGCTTTACGCCACTGTGGGTTCAACTGGATGTAGACCAGCGCGATAATCACGCCAACCCCACCGAAAGCCAGCAGGCTCAAATCGAGATAACCCCCAGCGATAAACCCGAGGAAGAAGAAGGGCATCAGGTACTTCACGCCCATCATGCGCAGCACCATGGCGTAGCCGACCACCACGATAAAGCCACCGGCAATCTGCAATCCGCGGGTGACGAATTCCGGAATGGCGTTGAGCATATTGCTGACCATATCGGCGCTGACAAACAGCGAGACGATTAATGCAGGGATGGCAACGCGCAGAGCCTGTACGCCGAGAGCGGAAACGTGCAGCATGTCGATGGTGCGAAAGCGGGCGTCTTCGGCTGCTTTATCCGCCGCGTGCTGGAACACCACGGTGATGGTACGGGCGAATACCGTCAGCACCTGACCTGCCGCCGCCACCGGCAGGGCGATGGCGATACCGGTAGCAATGCTTTGCTGACCGACGATAACCAGAATGGCGGAGATAATACTGGCGAGCGCCGAATCGGGAGACTGCGCTGCGCCGACGTTCATCCAGCCAAGAGCGATTAACTCCAGCGTGCCGCCGAGCATAATCCCGGTTTTTAAATCACCAAGGATTAGGCCGATAACGGTACAAGCAATTAGCGGACGGTGGGTCTGGAACTCATCCAGCACGCTGCCCATTCCGGCAATACAGGAAAATAGGAATATGGCGATAATTTGTAGGGTACTTATTTCCATAATATGTCACCTTGTGAATGTGATCATCCCTGCCTGTTAAAGCATAAGTACACAGGCATTTTTATTTATTCAGCGAACGATTGTTCTTCTATTTTTTCGAGAATATTAATAGATGGATCGGATGCGACAACGCGTAAATCCAGCGTAACACCCAGTTTATCTAACTCACGAAACGCATTAATGTCGTCGCTGTCTAAAGAAACGGCTTTGGTTAATTGTTTTTTACCTGGTCGCCAGGCCATGCCGCCAATATTTAACGTGGCAATTTTTACCCCTTGTTTTACCATTGCTAATGCATCCTGTGGACGGGTAAATAGATAAAAAACGGTTTCGTTCTGGTATTGCGGATTATGATAAACCGCGACCGCCTTTTCGATATTAACGACGTTCACTTTCATTCCCGGTGGGGCAGCCTGACGTAATAATGTGCGGCGTACTTCATCGTTATAAACGTCGTCATTACAGATAATAATCCGTTGGGCATTCGCCACCTTCGACCAGACGGTGGTGACCTGACCGTGGATCAGGCGGTCATCAATACGAGCAAGGGTAATGTTCATCAGAAATCCTCTTCGGCCGTTTCCAGATGCTTCCAGACGACACAGGTTTGTTGAGCAATGGTCGTCAGGTGTTCGCACAGTTCATCCACATTCATATTGCTTTGGTTGTCTACCAGCTCCAGCGCCAACGGCAGTGATAACCCGCTAATGACCCGTATCGCCGGATTGTGCATCGCCAGCGTCGCGGCAGCATTCCAGGGACTGCCACACTGCAAATCGACGGCAATCAGCCATTCATCGTCAGTGTGAATACTTACTAACTTTTTTAGCTTTTCCACAATGTCGCTGGCGTTCTCTCCGGGGACAAATGCCACGGCTTCAACGTTGGCATCACCGTAGACCATCTGTACCGATTCCAGCATGGCGCAGGCCAGTTTGCCGTGAGCACAGAAGATTGCATTGACCATAAAACCTCCTTAGCCGCGCGTTTTTCCGCCCGCAATGTTAGTGGTTACTCCGGTGATATAACTGGCGCGCTCAGATAAAAGATAACAAACAAAATCAGCGACTTCGCATAAGCGGCCTGATCGACCAATCGGGATCGCATTCTTGGTGTAGCCCTCGCGCAGCTGTTCGACGGTGATGTTGCGGGTCCAGGCCAGCGCTTCTTCATACTCGGGGGTCCGCAGTCCGGTTTTTTCCAGAATGCCAGGTGCAATGCCAACTACACGGATGCCGTGTTTGCCCAACTCTTTCGACCAGGAACGGGTGAAACTATTCAATGCGGCTTTGGTCGCGGCGTAACAGCTTTGACCTTCAGAACCTTCCAGTCCGCTTTCGGAAGAGACATTCACAATCACGCCGTTACGCTGTTTTACCATTTGGCGTGCCGCTGCCTGCGACATTAAGAACACACCTTTCTGGTTGATATTAACCATTTTTTCGAAAGCAGCTTCGTTGAGTTCGTATTGCCCGGCGGGTGCTTTTTCATCGACCAGCAGACGCGGGAAATTAACGCCAGCATTATTTACCAGCCCATCAATACGTCCGTAGCGTTGGATAATTTCAGCGACAGTATGATTAACCTCTTTGGCACTGGAAATATCCGTTGGCCAGAAATGATACCCGTCATGGCTATCGTATTTACCTTCTCCGCCATGAATATCTGCCATTTGTACATTAGCGCCTTGCGCTAATAACTCCTCGACAATCGCCAGACCAATTCCGGATGCACCACCGGTAACAATAATGACTTTGCCCTGCAAGTTTAACCACGTTTGCATAATAAACTCCCGATTCAGATAAGGTGATCCCACATAAAATTAATTATGGCAGGACCAATTAGAATTTATTTAATTCAACAATAATTCAGCGGTATGACTGTTGGTGACTAAACAGTTAATATAATTCCCACGTAATGCGCCTAATATCCCACTGTATTTTTCTTCACCCATTGCAATGCCAATGGAGTAACGCGCCTGTTTTAATTTATTGGTTTCGATGGAGAGCGTCTTTTCACTCATATTGGTCTCTACGGTTACACCGTTGATATCGTAAAAGCGCGAGCAAATGTCTCCGGCGACCTGGCGGGCATGCAGGTCATCACTCTCTTCACTGCCGTAAAAGGCGTGCCAGTTGGCGCCATCACGTATCGCCGGAGATCCAATCCCGACCAGCGTGATGTCCAGATTATCCCAGTACGCAGAAATCGATTTAAAATGTCGTGACTGCATGATCCCGTTACGGATCAGCGGGTTTTCCAGCAGTGCCGGGAAATCTGCCAGGTGTGATTCCCCTTTGAGCTTTGCCGCAGCGCCGTAGGTCAGCGTATTGACGTGGTAGCGGCTTTCAAGCTTGCCGGATGGTCCGCCGATAATCGGCACACAGATCAGCTGGCGCGACTGGCTGGCAGGAGATAATCCTTCCACCAGTCCCCGTACCGCGCGGCCCCATGAGAACCCGATAATGTCCCCAGGTTCTAGTAAGCGTTCCAGCAACTGTGCGCCATGTACGCCCATCATATTAAGTTGTTCATCTTCCTGCTCGCTATCGCAGGAGACTACGACCGCCTCTTTCAGGCCAAATTTCTGTTTTAGCTGCTGTTCCAGCCACAGATTTTCGTTGTAGTCGTAATTAATGGCGATGGTGACGATACCCTGCTCGCGTCCACGTTTTAGTAACCGGCTGATCGTGGTGCGATAAATACCCAGCTCGCGGGCGATTTGCGCTTGTGTCATATCCTGTTCGTAATACAGCTGCGCTATTTTTACGATCAGGCGGATATCATCGCTGTTTTCCGTCGCCATTTTTGGACTCCTGCACATTTGTGCAAATCACGAAATTGCCTTCTTGATCTGATATAACCCCATCTGTTCTCCATCTCAAAGCTATTTTCACTTATTTCAGCGCCCTGAAATGACCGATTGTGTTGCACATTTGATGTGGTGATGGCGCGTTGTCGGCACAGATGTGCATGCCTCTCTAATGTATTGATTCTGCTTGTTTTCACTCAACAAAATTGCAGGGATGGATCGCTGACACTTTTGTGTCAAAAGGTGTGACGGATCACAAATAGCGCGTGGACAGTCGAACACGATTATTTTTTATCGTCCGCAAGGTAGGGTATATTTCGCTTTTAATACACAAAGTCATTCAAGTTGTATCAAGGCGGCAAGGGAGCGAATCCCCGGGAGCATAGATTGCTATGTGACCTGGGTGAGTGAGGGCAGCCAACGCAGAGACAGCTTGAAGGATGAAGTGTATACAGGAGAAACTATGCTGCCCGACTCATCTATCCGATTAAATAAATACATCAGTGAAAGCGGAATCTGCTCGCGTCGCGAGGCGGATCGCTTTATCGAACAAGGGAATGTCTTCCTGAATGGCAAACGCGCCACCATCGGCGATCAGGTGATGCCTGGCGACGTCGTAAAAGTAAATGGTCGGTTGATTGAGCCGCGTGAAGCGGAAGATCTGGTTTTTATCGCGCTGAATAAGCCGGTAGGGATTGTCAGCACCACCGAAGACAGCGAACGCGACAACATTGTTGATTTCGTGAATCACAGCAAGCGCGTGTTTCCAATTGGTCGTCTGGACAAAGATTCTCAGGGACTTATCTTTCTGACCAACCACGGCGACCTGGTGAATAAAATCCTGCGTGCCGGTAACGATCACGAAAAAGAGTATCTGGTGACGGTCGATAAGCCGGTCACTGATGACTTTATCCGTGGTATGGGGGCCGGTGTGCCCATTCTCGGTACCGTCACCAAAAAATGTAAGGTGAAGAAAGAAGCGCCGTTTGTGTTTCGTATTACGCTGATTCAGGGGCTTAACCGTCAGATCCGTCGTATGTGCGAACACTTTGGCTATGAAGTTACCAAGCTTGAGCGTACGCGTATCATGAACGTTGGTTTGTCTGGTCTGCCGCTTGGTGAATGGCGCGACCTGACAGATGACGAACTGATCGATCTGTTCAAGCTGATTGAGAACTCGTCCTCAGAAGCCAAACCGAAGGCGAAAGCGAAGCCAAAAACCGCAGGCATTAAGCGTCCGGTGGTGAAAATCGAAAAATCAGCGGAGAAAGAGAAATCGCGCCCGGCGGCAAACGGTAAGCGTTTTACTTCGCCGGGACGTAAGAAGAAGGGACGTTAACGTCTGCCGCGCGTCGGCGTATTTGCTGACCAGGAAAACGATGCTTCCGCATCCGGTTTATAGGCCTGCTTTTTCTTCAACTGGCGGGCTTTTTTAGCTTCTGCTTCGCGCAAGGCCATCAGTTTATCGATGTACTCTTTCTTGATGCTGTTGGTCTCTGCGTTGGTCAGCAGGCGACCATGCGCAATGCGCGCGCGGTCGAGCAGCGTTTTCAGTTCACGCTGTTCGCGCTCGGTCATCTCTTTTTGGGTAATGCGGGGGAGTGCCATAAGGGTGCCCTCTGTTAGCCGATATCCTCAGTGTACGGTAATTCGTGCAGAATAAAACTAATCCTGAAAGAGCCTCGCAAAATATAGCTTGTTGAAGTGACGGAATTTCTATTCTGATTTAGCGTAATGACAGGAAAACGTGTGGGTGACGCATTTTATTGTTTGTATAAAATTTTATACAAGGATGTGTTATGCTTTCAATAAAGTGGGCCTTAAAGCCCATTGTCTGGATTGGCAGTTCATTTGATGATTTACGAAGCTTTCCTGAAGATATACGTAAAACCGCTGGTTTTCAGCTACATCGTTTACAGGCTGGATTAGAAGCTGCTGACTGGAAGCCGATGCCAGAGATAGGTCGAGGTGTTAGGAGGTAAGGCTCAGGTATGAATCTGGCGCATACCGAATCATCTACATTGCTCGCTATGCTAACGCGGTCTATGTACTGCATTGTTTCAATAAAAAGACGAAACGTACTTCTGAGCACGATAAACACATTGCTAAAGTTAGATATCGAACCGCTTTGCAAGAAGACAGGAATCAGAAATGAACAATACCGTTGATAATAAGGTTCGCCATGTAACCTCTCCGGATGTCAATATTTTTGCCGAACTGGGGTTTGCAGAAGCGAAAGCGAAGAGCTTAAAGCATGATGCTGAATGCGAGGTCGAACAACTCATTCGCCTGAAGCAGCAGTTGATGCAAGAAATTTCCGGATGGATTGATGAAAACCATCTGAAACAAGCGGAAGCTGCTGTGAAACTGAATATTTCCCGGCCCCGTGTTTCAGATGTTGTTAATCAGAAAACCAACAAATTTACCCTTGATGCGCTGGTCATGATGCTGGTGAAGTTAGGAAAACCAGTAACAGTTCAGATTGGGTAATGTTAGATATTGTTTATTGTATCTGATCGCTGCGAACGCTTTCCCAGCTCAGCCCGAAGCGGGCGAGATATTTTCGCAAGCGGTCTGCATCGTTAGGATTGGCTTTTTTCTGCCGTGAGACGGCAAACAGTTCGCGTCCGGCTTCCGACAGCGACGCGCTGCGGCGGCACACTTCCAGTACCGTTTCTAACTGGCGGCGATCGAAAAGGTCAATGTCCATGTTCAGTTCCGGTTGCGAAGCGGCAATCTGCCAACTCTCTTTTAACAGCGCAATTTCTTCTTCGACAAGGGATAAGGTGATGCGTCCCTGTTCGGCAAGCGTCGCCATTCGCGCGATGGATGAACTTAGCTCGCGAAAATTGCCGCGCCACTGCGCCTGTGGGGAGCAGGCAAATGCCAGATAACAAGCACGTGCCTCTTTGTCGAAACGGATCTGCATCTGTTTACTGCTGGAAAAACGGTGTAGCTCATACTCGACGTTCGGAGCGATATCTTCCCGCCGCTGCGCCAGACCGGGCAGGGCGAAGTTCCACATATTGATACGCGCGTAGAGATCTTCGCGAAAACGGCCCTCGGCGACCCATTGCTGCATGTCGCGATGGGTTCCGGCAATCAGCTGAAAATCGCTCTGTACTTCTTTGTCCGATCCAAACGGGAAAAAGGTTTTTTCTTCAATCGCTTTTAGCAGCATGGCCTGTTCGTCTAACCCCAGTTCGGCTATCTCATCGAGAAACAGCACGCCGCCATCCGCTTCTCGCAGTAGTCCGCCGCGCGCCGTGAGTGCGCCAGTAAACGCCCCTTTCACGTGACCAAACAACGTAGACATCGCGTTGTCGCCACGCAGGGTTGCGCAGTTGACGGCGACCAGTTTTCCCGCCACCAGATGCCGCGACTGGCGTAGCTGAAAAATACGTTTCGCCAGAAAGGATTTACCCGCGCCGGTGGGGCCGGTGAGCAGGATCGGGTCGGTCGAACGTAGAGCCACACGCTCAATGCGATCGATCAGTTTATTGAAGGTGGCGTTGCGCGTATCAATCCCTGCCTTCAGAAAAGAGACTGACTGCTGCTGTTCGCGCTGAAAACGACTGGTGAGCGTGGCGTAGCGGCTTAAATCGAGATCGATTATCGAGCAAACGCCGGCGGCGACGGCCTCATCCGATGAACCGGCTGGTGCCGGGCTGGTTTGCAGCAGGCTGGCGGGCAGGTAGCGGGCTTCCGTTAGCAGAAACCAGCAGATCTGCGCGACGTGCGTCCCGGTGGTGATGTGCACCAGATACTCTTCGTTTTCTGTATCAAAGCTGTAGTGGGTGGCGAAGTCGAGAAAGGCGGCGTAGACCTCTTCAAAATCCCAGGGGTCGTTAATAGTCACGGCATGCGGGCGTACTTCGGTGTCAGGTGAGAGCAGCGCGACGTCTTCAATCAACCTTTGCGCCATGCCTTCATCGCGTGGCTGGTGGAGCAGTTCCAGTCTGTCGACAGGGAAATCAGGCTGTTGGCACAATCCAACCGTAGGGCGCCACTTTTTAAACCGATTGGCGCGTTTACCGCGTTTGTCCAGCACCGTACCCAGTACGCCAATTACAACCCGCCGCTTTTTCATGGTTTATCCCAAAAGATAAATTAAGAGATTAAAAGATAAAAAAATTAACCGAGTGAGACAACTGCCATTATTGGCGTAAACAATTAAATTTATATAAATCAATTTATTAAAAATAAATTCTGACGATTTTCATTTCTGGCACGCTTCTGGCAATAACTCTTACGTCAATCACGCTGAAAACGCAGGGGGTTAAACCCCGCCGGCACGTCAGGAACGGCACAGGCTGTTTTCCGGGAGTGTTCCGTCAGCCGCTGACACACAGTGGGTTCGATTCCCAATTTCATCCTCCGAATGAAAACTGGTTGTTAATCATAGAAATAAAACGGAGCGATGCGCAGTTAGCACGCTCCAGAACAGGCTGCCGGTAAAGATGCCGTGCGACAGGCAAAAGGGAATTCCCCTGCCGCTTCGCCCCTGCACCCGCACCTGACTCACAATAAGGAATAAAAAATGAAGAAAAAAATCACTATTCGTAAAGGCCAGCTTGGCCTGTTATCCCGACAGGGTGATTACTATCAGGTACTGGATGCAGGTGAACACCGTTTGCCATGGTTTAACACACCGGATGTTCTGGTGATCAATACCGATGGCAGCGAAATTCCGGAAGCGCTTGCGGAGTATTTACGTCGCTTCCAGCCTGCATGGGTGGAGCAGTACTGTGTGGTGGCCGATTTAACCGATACCGAAGCGGGTGCGCTGTATGTGAACGGCGTCTTGCAGGAAATTTTGCCACCGGGAACGCGCCGTCTGTATTGGCGCGCAGAGGAAGCACTGAAGCTGGTGCGTATGGATACGCGTCAGGTTTCGGTACCGGTTGAGGTGATGAATGCAGTGTTACAGCCACGACGTAACGGTACGGTGAAAGGCCGTGAAGCTATCTTAACGGTACAGGTTCCTGCGTGGCATGTTGGTGTGCTGAAAATTGATGGCGAAACCCAGACGCTGTTGCCGCCGGGGTTGACCGCATACTGGAAGGTAAACCATCTGATTGAAGCCGAAGTTGTTGATACTCGTTTACAGGTACTGGAGGTCGGTGGACAAGAGATCCTGACCAAGGATAAGGTCAACCTGCGTTTAAATCTGGCCGCAAACTGGCGTTATGGCGATGTGTTGCTGGCTTTTGGCCAACTAACCAAACCGCTGGATCACCTTTACCGCGAATTGCAGTTTGCCCTGCGGGAAGCGGTGGGAACGCGCACGCTGGACGAGCTGCTGGAAGATAAGCAGGTGATCGATGAGGTGGTGAGCGCACAGGTGAAAGCCCGAATGACACCGTTTGGTATCGAGGTCGCTTCGCTCGGCGTGAAAGATATTGTCCTGCCGGATGATATGAAGGCCATCCTGTCCCAACTGGTTGAAGCTGAGAAATCCGCCCAGGCCAACGTGATCCGCCGTCGTGAAGAGACTGCCGCGACGCGATCGCTGTTGAATACCGCGAAAGTGATGGAAAACAACCCGGTGGCGCTGCGCTTAAAAGAGCTGGAAACCCTTGAAAGAGTCGCTGAACGTATCGATAAAATCTCGGTGTTCGGGGGCCTGGACCAGGTGCTGCACGGCCTTGTGAACATAAAAGGATAAGAATAATGAGCTACAACACAGTGGACGGCGCGATGCGCGAAAGGGTATTGCGCCAACTAAAAGAGGTAGAGCAGCGCTATGGCGTCAGGGTGCTGTATGCCTGTGAATCCGGCAGCCGTGGCTGGGGATTTGCCTCGCCGGACAGCGACTACGACGTGCGATTTCTCTATGTTCATCCGCCCGAGTGGTATCTGCGGATCGAAGCGCCACGAGATGTTATCGAGTTGCCGATAGATGATGAGCTGGACGTCTGCGGCTGGGAATGGCGCAAGGCGCTAGGATTACTGAAAGGCGCAAACCCTACGCTTATTGAGTGGCTGGATTCGCCAGTGGTCTATCAACAGGATGAAGTGACCGTGTCGGCGCTGAAAGCGTTGGTGCCCAAATGGTTTTCCCCGCTACGTGCCCGCTGGCACTACTACTCGATGGCGCGGAAAAACTTCCGTGGCTATCTGCAAGGTGACGACGTGCGATTGAAAAAGTACTTTTACGTCATTCGCCCGCTGCTGGCGGTGCGTTGGGTGGAGGAGGGGAAAGGCGTGCCACCGATGCGTTTTGCCGATCTGCTGGCGGGAAGTGAACTGGATGCGCCATTGCGTCAGGAAATTGATGAGCTGCTGGAGCGCAAGCAGTGTGCGGGTGAAGCGGAATACGGCCCGCGTCGTCCACTGTTGCATGCGTTTATCCGCGCCGAGCTGGAAAGAGGAGAGATTCCGCCGACGTTACCGGATAGTCGGGAAGGCGATGTCAGGGAGTTGGACAGATTGTTATATGAAACGGTGATGCGGTGAAAATGCCCGATGGGACAAGAGCCATCGGGCGTTGGCATCTACTCACTCAAACAAATTATGGTGCAGCTTCTGTACCACCTGTTCGGCTTCAGTACCGGGCACCAGGAAGCACAGGTTATGGCTGGACGCGCCGTAGCAAATCATGCGGATGTTGAATGGCTCCAGTACGCCGAACACCTCTTTACCCACTCCACAGGCTTTGGACAGGTCGTTGCCAATCAGTGCCACCAGCGCCAGGCCTTCTTCTACTTCAACCCGACACAGGGCAGACAGTTCCATCAGCAGAGACTGTGTTAACAGTGTATCGCCGGTGGAGGTCGAACCGGTGGTATCCAGCGTCAGCGCCACGCTGACTTCGGATGTGGTAATTAAATCGACCGAAATGTTATGGCGTGCGAGGATGCCGAACACTTCCGCCAAAAAGCCGCGAGAGTGCAGCATATTCAGGCTATGCAGCGTCAGCAGCGTTTGCTTACGACGCAGTGCCAGCGCCCGGAACAGCGGTGGATTAGCGGTTTTATTGCATACCAGCGTACCGCCTGCTTTTGGATCCTTACTGGAACCAACAAACACCGGGATATCGCTACGCACGGCTGGCAACAACGTTGCCGGGTGCAGCACTTTCGCGCCAAAGGTCGCCATTTCTGCGGCCTCTTCAAAGGCGATTTCATCAATACGCTGCGCCGCCGGAACAACGCGCGGATCGGTCGTGTAAATGCCAGGAACATCGGTCCAGATATCGACGCGCGTGGCGTGCAGTGCTTCGGCCAGCAGGGCAGCCGTATAATCGCTCCCGCCGCGCCCCAACGTGGTGGTGCGGCCTTTACCTTCACTGCCGATAAAGCCCTGAGTAATCACCAGACCTTCGCTCAGACGCGGGGCCAACTGGAGCGTTGCCAGTTCGGCCAGCGCCGCGACGTCAGGTTCTGCGCGGCCAAAACGATCGTTGGTGCGCATCACTTTACGTACGTCAAACCACTGCGCCTGCACGTTGCGCTCACGCAGGATCTCGACGAACAGCAGGGTAGACATCAGTTCGCCGTGGCTGACCAGTTCGTCGGTCAGCGCAGTTGAGGTCGCCAGTGACGCCGCTTCAGCCAGCGTGGTGATGTTTTCCAGCAGACGTTCAATCTCTTCACGGATCACGTTTGGATAACGCAGGCGTTCCAGAATATTGAACTGAATTTGACGAATGGCATCGAGTTTTTCGAAGCGCGCGGTTGGCTCCAGCCCTTCAGCCAGTGCGACCAGCAGGTTGGTGATTCCCGCAGAAGCGGAAAGTACCACTACACGGACGTTAGCATCAGAAAGTACTACATCAGCGCTGCGATTCATGGCATCAAAATCCGCCACGCTGGTACCGCCAAATTTGGAGACAACTACATCAGTCATAACTACCTCGTGTCAGGGAATGAATAGAGCGACCATGGCACATAAGGCAGAACAGAAACCGGTGCAGGCGCAAATGCAAATACCGTATTTATAAATAAAATGTGTAGCTTGCACTGTCAACGCTGGGATTATGCGGATTTTTCATGCTGCAACTGCGTTGAGTAACGGTACTAATAACAACGCTGATAACCGCTATACTTTTTAGTCACGTTTGGCGGATGCCCTGGCAATGGCATTAAAACAATCACACTTTTCTGTGACTGGCGTTACAATCGATCTCAGTCACAATTCTCAAAATCAGAAGAGTATTGCTAATGAAAAACATCAATCCAACGCAGACCTCAGCCTGGCAGGCACTACAAAAACACTTTGAAGAAATGAAAGACGTTACTATCGCGGATCTTTTCGCGAAAGATAGCGATCGTTTCACTAAGTTTTCCGCGACGTTTGACGATTTGATGCTGGTGGATTTCTCCAAAAACCGCATCACTGAAGAGACGCTGGCTAAACTGCAGGATCTGGCGAAAGAAACCGATTTGGCGGGTGCCATCAAGTCCATGTTCTCCGGTGAGAAAATCAACCGCACTGAAGACCGTGCCGTGCTGCACGTGGCGCTACGCAACCGTAGCAATACGCCTATCATCGTTGACGGCAAAGATGTCATGCCGGAAGTGAATGCTGTGCTGGAGAAGATGAAATCCTTCTCTGAAGCGATCATCTCCGGAAGCTGGAAAGGCTATACCGGTAAAGCCATCACTGATGTAGTAAACATCGGTATCGGCGGTTCTGACCTCGGTCCGTTCATGGTGACCGAAGCGCTGCGTCCGTACAAAAATCACCTGAACATGCACTTTGTGTCTAACGTCGATGGTACGCACATTGCTGAAGTGCTGAAGAAAGTGAACCCGGAAACCACGCTGTTCCTGGTCGCTTCCAAAACCTTCACCACCCAGGAAACCATGACCAATGCCCACAGCGCGCGCGACTGGTTCCTGGCGACCGCAGGCGACAACAAGCACGTTGCCAAACACTTCGCAGCGCTCTCCACTAACGGTAAAGCGGTTGGTGAGTTTGGCATTGATACTGCCAATATGTTCGAGTTCTGGGACTGGGTTGGCGGTCGTTACTCCCTGTGGTCTGCAATCGGTCTGTCCATCATCCTGTCCGTAGGCTTCGACAACTTTGTTGAGCTGCTCTCCGGCGCGCATGCGATGGACAAACACTTCTCCACCACTCCGGCTGAGAAAAACCTGCCGGTGCTGCTGGCGCTGATCGGTATCTGGTACAACAACTTCTTCGGTGCCGAAACCGAAGCAATTCTGCCGTATGACCAGTATATGCACCGTTTCGCGGCCTACTTCCAACAGGGCAACATGGAATCCAACGGTAAATACGTTGACCGTAACGGCAATGTGGTGGATTACCAGACTGGCCCAATCATCTGGGGTGAGCCGGGTACTAACGGCCAGCATGCGTTCTACCAGCTGATCCACCAGGGCACCAAAATGGTTCCATGCGATTTCATCGCGCCGGCCATCACCCACAACCCGCTGTCGGATCACCATCCGAAACTGCTGTCTAACTTCTTCGCGCAAACCGAAGCACTGGCATTCGGTAAATCTCGTGAAGTGGTTGAGCAGGAATACCGCGACCAGGGTAAAGATCCGGCAACGTTGGACCACGTTGTGCCGTTCAAAGTGTTCGAAGGTAACCGCCCAACGAACTCCATCCTGCTGCGCGAAATCACGCCGTTCAGCCTGGGTGCGCTGATTGCACTGTACGAACACAAAATCTTCACTCAGGGCGCTATCCTGAACATCTTCACCTTTGACCAGTGGGGCGTTGAGCTGGGCAAACAGCTGGCGAACCGCATTCTGCCAGAGCTGAAAGATGGTTCCGAAGTGAGCAGCCACGACAGTTCTACCAACGGTTTGATTAACCGTTATAAGTCCTGGCGTGCCTGATAGCACACACTTGTAGGCCGGATAAAGCGTTTAGCCGCATCCGGCATTAATGAAATAAAAAGCCGATATTAATATCGGCTTTTTTATAAGAATGCTCCAGGATATCTACGTTCTAACTTCATACCTTAATTGAGCTTAATCCTAAAATAATTTTATTAATGTTATTCAATTTCTGATGTTTTCGGATTTACCGGATATTGCATTTTAATTTTTATATTTTAATTTATTGATTTATTTGTCTTTGTTGTATTTTTTAATCATTTTTCCTTTCGTTATCTAATTATCCTAAATTCCCGCGTGGCGTAATTTGCACACTTTGACTTGTGTATACTCGATCTCGCCCGAAATTCTTTTGGGTAAATCTCCATTCATACAATGAAGGGAATTTGTGATGAAAAAAGTTCTGTATGGCCTGTGGGCTATATCTGCGCTTGCGGCGACTTCTGTCTATGCCGCCCCCGTTCAGGTGGGTGAGGCGGCAGGGTCGGCTGCCGCGTCGGTTTCGGCAGGAAGTTCCTCCGCAACCAGCGTGAGCACCGTAAGTTCTGCAGTGGGGGTCGCCCTGGCGGCGACCGGTGGCGGCGATGGTTCTAATACCGGAACCACAACCACCACAACCACCAGTACCCAGTAATAAAGGTACGTTTAATTCTAACCACACTTCGGTGTGGTTATTTTGAATTGCCAAAAGTATGTGGGATTTGTAGGCCGGATAAGCGTTGCGCCACCCGGCAATAATGCGGAGAAACGTCGTGAAGCGACCAGCGCTCATAATGGTTTGCCTGTTACTGCAGGCGTGCTCAGCCACCACCGAAGGGTTGGGGCATTCGCTGTGGGATAGCGTGTTTGGTACTCCCGGCGTACAGATGACGGACGATGAAATCCAAAATATGCCCTACGCCAGCCAGTATATGCAGCTAAACGGCGGTCCCCAACTGTTTGTGGTACTCGCGTTTGCGGAAAACGGACAGCAGAAATGGGTGACTCAGGATCGGGCTATTCTCGTCACGCAGCATGGGCGCATTGTGAAAACGCATCTCGGCGGGGACAACCTAATTGAGGTGAATAATCTGGCGGCAGACCCACTCATCAAACCCAATCAGATAGTCGATGGCGCAACGTGGACCCGCACAATGGGCTGGACTGAACATCAGCAGGTACGCTATGCCACCGCGCGATCGGTTTTCAAATGGGATGGCGCAGACACCATCAAGATCGGCAGCGATGACACGCCGGTACGGATCCTCGATGAAGAGATAACGACCGATCAAACGCGCTGGCATAACCGCTACTGGATAGACAGTGAAGGGCAGATTCGCCAGTCGGAACAGTATCTAGGCGCGCATTACTTCCCGGTGAAAACCACGCTGATTAAGGCGGCAAAATCATGATCAAACGAGCCGTTATGGCGCTGCTGATGGGCCTGAGCGCAGCGTCTGTTTTTGCTGCGGGCAGCGTTAAGGTCTTTACCTCCGCCAGCGAAGAGCCAAAAACGCTGACCGGGGCCGAACATCTGCTCGACCTGGTTGGACAGCCGCGGTTGAGCAATAGCTGGTGGCCAGGCGCGGTTATCAGCGAAGAGCGGGCAACGACGGAGGCGGAACGTCAGCAGCAGGCATTACTGGCTCGCCTGGCGACGCTGGGCGCAGAAGAAAGCGGTGACGATGCTGCCACTATCAACACATTACGCCAGCAGATTCAGGCGCTGAAGGTGACTGGCAGGCAGATGATTAATCTTGACCCGGATGTTGTGCGCGTCAGCGAGCGAGGCAACCCGCCGTTGCAGGGCAATTACACGCTGTGGGTCGGAGCGCAGCCAACGCATATCACGCTGTTTGGCCTGCTAAGCCATCCGGGTAAACAACCGTTTATGCCCGGGCGCGATGTTGCCAGTTATCTCGATGGGCAAAGTCGGCTCAGCGGCGCGGATCGTAGCTTCGCCTGGGTTATCTATCCTGACGGGCGCACGCAAAAAGTACCGGTCGCTTACTGGAACAAACGTCACGTTGAGCCGATGCCCGGCAGCATCATTTATGTCGGACTCTCTGATGCTGTCTGGAGCAGCACCCCGGATGAAATTAATGCCGACATTCTTCGCACCCTGACCCAGCGGATACCCGAATAATGAGAAAAACTTACCTGCTCAGCTTACTGGCGCTGGGCGTAAGCGTTGCCTGCCACGGTGAAACCTGGCCCGCGCCCATTGGACCTTCGCAGTCCGATTTTGGCGGCGTGGGGCTGCTGCAAACCCCAACCGCACGCATGGCACGTGAGGGCGAAATGAGCCTCAATTACCGCGATAACGATCAGTACCGCTACTACTCTGCGTCGGTGCAGCTCTTCCCGTGGTTGGAAACCACGCTGCGCTACACCGATGTGCGTACCAAAAAATACAGTAGCGTGGAGTCGTTTTCTGGCGATCAGACTTACAAGGATAAAGCTTTTGATCTCAAACTACGGCTGTGGGAAGAGAGCTACTGGATGCCGCAGGTGGCGGTTGGCGCGCGAGATATTGGCGGAACTGGCCTGTTCGATGCGGAGTATATTGTGGCGAATAAAGCCTGGGGGCCGTTTGATTTCTCGCTTGGCCTGGGCTGGGGATATCTCGGGACCAGCGGTAACGTCAGCAATCCGTTTTGCTCATACAGCGATAAATTCTGCTATCGCGATAACAGCTACAAGCAGGCCGGTTCTATTGACGGCAGCCAGATGTTCCACGGCCCGGCATCGCTGTTTGGCGGCGTCGAGTATCAGACGCCCTGGCAGCCGTTGCGTCTGAAACTGGAGTATGAGGGAAACAATTACCAGCAGGATTTTGCGGGCAAGCTGGATCAGAAGAGCAAGTTTAACGTCGGCGCTATTTATCGCGTCACCGATTGGGCCGACGTTAACCTCAGCTATGAGCGCGGGAACACCTTTATGTTTGGGGTCACGCTGCGGACTAACTTCAACGATCTGCGGCCAAACTATAACGACAACGCCCGCCCGAAATATCAGCCACAGCCGCAGGATGCCATCCTGCAACACTCGGTGGTGGCGAATCAGCTAACGCTGCTGAAATATAACGCCGGACTGGCCGATCCTAAAATTCAGGTGCAGGGCGATACGCTGTATGTGACCGGTGAACAGGTGAAATACCGTGATTCGCGCGAAGGGATCGAACGTGCCAACCGGATCGTGATGAACGATCTTCCCGACGGGATCCGCACGATCCGTATTACGGAAAATCGTCTTAACTTGCCGCAGGTGACGACCGAAACGGAGGTTTCCAGCCTCAAGCGTCATCTGGAAGGCGAACCGTTGGGCCACGAAACCCAGCTGGCGCAAAAACGCGTTGAGCCCGTGGTGCCGAAAACGACCGAGCAGGGCTGGTATATCGATAAGTCACGCTTCGATTTCCACATCGATCCGGTGCTTAACCAGTCGGTGGGCGGCCCGGAAAACTTCTATATGTATCAGTTGGGCGTGATGGGAACGGCGGATTGGTGGGTTACCGATCACCTGCTGACCACTGGGAGTTTGTTCGCCAACCTCGCCAATAACTATGACAAATTTAACTACACCAACCCGCCGCAGGATTCGCATTTGCCACGAGTGCGTACCCATGTGCGCGAGTATGTGCAAAACGATGTCTACGTGAATAACCTGCAGGCCAACTACTTCCAGTCACTCGGAAACGGGTTCTACGGACAGGTTTACGGTGGCTATCTGGAAACCATGTACGGCGGAGCGGGGGCAGAAGTGCTGTATCGTCCACTGGACAGCAACTGGGCGTTTGGTGTTGATGCCAACTACGTGAAACAGCGTGACTGGCGTAGCGCGCAGGACATGATGAAATTCACCGACTACAGCGTGAAGACCGGGCATTTGACGGCGTACTGGAATCCGTCATTCGCTCAGGATGTACTGGTGAAAGCCAGCGTGGGTCAGTATCTGGCGGGAGATAAGGGCGGAACGCTGGAAGTGGCGAAGCGCTTTGACAGTGGCGTTGTGGTAGGCGGCTATGCGACCATCACCGACGCCTCGCCGGATGAGTACGGAGAGGGTGATTTTACCAAAGGGGTGTACGTATCCGTGCCGCTGGATCTGTTCTCGTCAGGCCCGACCCGCAGCCGTGCGGCGATTGGCTGGACGCCGTTAACGCGTGATGGCGGCCAGCAGCTTGGACGTAAGTTTGGTTTGTACGACATGACCAGCGACAGAAGTGAAAACTTCCGTTAATCGAGCCGTTTGCCAGCCGGATGGCGCTACGCTTATCCGGCCTACAAACTGCCTGTACTGCAGGCCGGATAAGGCATTTGCGCCGTCAGCAGGCAAGTTACAGGCGACGCAATAATTTTGCCGGGTTTCCTGCATACACGCCTTTCTCGGTGATCGATTTGGTCACCACGCTCCCCGCACCGATGACCGCGCCATCGCAGATGGTGACCGCCAGAATGGTCGCTCCACTGCCGATTGAGACATCGTTGCCAATCGAAATTCTTCCCCAACTGTTGCGGTCGGCGTTGGGTTTTCCTTCGCGAAACATATCGTTGGCGAACATCACGCCATGACCGATAAAACAGCGGGCGCCCAGGGTGACATATTCGCAGATGAAAGTGTGCGACTGAATTTTGCTGTCTGCGCCAATTTGCGTATTACCCTGGATTTCAACAAATGGCCCGACAAAAACGTTGTCACCCAATGTGCAATTGTAGAGATTTGCGGGTTCATAAATCACCACGTTCTCACCGCAGGTAACGTTGCGGACAGCGGATTGTCTTAGCTGCATACTTCATCCTGTGAAATGTGTCGTGACATTCATCATTCCCCGCTGACCTTTCTTGCACAAAACATAAACAAAAAATGTAGATCTCTGTCACATTTTTGCGTTATACAGGAACCTCGCCACTGAGTAAGAGGTGCTGTTATGACGTCGCTATCTCGTCCGCGCGTGGAGTTTATCTCCACCATCTTACAGACCGTGTTGAATCTGGGACTGCTGAGTCTGGGCCTGATCCTGGTTGTATTCCTCGGGAAAGAAACGCTGCATCTGGCGGATGTGCTGTTCGCGCCGGAACAAACCAGCAAGTATGAGCTGGTGGAAGGGCTGGTGGTTTACTTCCTCTATTTTGAATTTATCGCGCTGATTGTGAAGTACTTTCAGTCGGGGTTTCACTTTCCGTTGCGCTATTTTGTCTATATCGGGATCACCGCGATTGTGCGGTTGATCATTGTCGATCATAAAGCACCGATGGATGTGCTGATCTATTCCGCGGCGATCCTGCTGCTGGTGATCACCTTGTGGTTGTGTAATTCAAAACGGCTGAAGCGAGAGTAAAAAACAACACGCCGCAATCGGGCTGCGGCGTGTTGCAGGTCAGGATTACTGCGCAGAGGCAGGCTGGGTTTTCTCTGCGGCGGGTTCCCACAGTTCTTCAAGTTCTTCCAGCGTTTTGCCTTTGGTTTCCGGTACAAACTTCCACATAAACAGCGCCGCCAGAATACCCATACAACCGTAAATCCAGTAGGAGAAACCGTTGTGGAAATGGGAAACCAGCCACGAATTTTTGTCCATCATCGGGAAGGTCCAGGAGACGAAATAGTTCGCCAGCCATTGTGCGGCCACCGCAATGGCGAGCGCTTTGCCGCGAATCGCATTGGGGAAGATTTCTGCCAGCAGCACCCAGCAAACCGGTCCCCAGGACATGGCGAATGCGGCGACGTAAAACAGCATCGACAGCAGAGCAACCAGCCCGGAAGCCTGGGTATAAAACGCGGTACCGAGGCTGAACATACCAATGGCCATGCCCAGAGCGCCAATAATCTGCAGCGGTTTGCGACCAAATTTATCCACCGTCATGATCGCCAGCACGGTAAAGCTCAGGTTGATCACGCCAACAATGATGGTCTGTAACAGTGCCACATCGGTGCTGGCTCCCAGCGTTTTAAACACCTCTGGGGCGTAGTAGAGTACGACGTTAATACCGACGAATTGCTGGAAGATAGACAGCATTACGCCGATGACGATAACGCCTGCGCCAAACATCAGCAGGCGACCACCGGTTTTACGACCATGTTCCAGAGACTGATTGATCTCCTGCATGGCCTGGGTAGCGAGGGTGCTGCCCATAATTTTGCGCAGAATACCTTCCGCCTGCTCGTGTCTGCCACGCGCCATCAGCCAGCGCGGGCTTTCTGGTACGGTGTACAGCAGCAGTAAAAACAGCAGGGCGGGAATACTTTCGGACGCAAACATATAGCGCCAGCCATCGGTATTCAACCAGTTAGCGTCGCCAGAACGGGCGATAAAATAGTTAACGCAATACACCAACAGTTGACCAAAAATAATGGCGAATTGGTTAAATGACACCAGTTTTCCACGAATATGTGCGGGTGCCAGTTCAGCAATATACATTGGTGAGAGCATTGAGGCTAAACCTACACCAATACCACCAATGATACGATAAATAACAAATTCGGGAACGTATCCGGCCAAATAAACAGGTACGGAATTATCAGGATTAATCGTCGTAAAGCCTAATTCCGGCCAGGCAGAACCAATACCGGAAATAAAGAACAGCAGAGCCGCGATTTTCAGCGAGTCCCGGCGGCCAAACCGGTTACTGCAATAGCCGCCCAGTGCACCGCCGATGATGCAGCCTATCAACGCACTGGCGACGCAAAAGCCCAACAGCGAGTTGGCGGCGGATTCACTTAAATGTTGTGGCGCGACAAACACAGTATTCAGGGATTCTACCGTTCCGGATATGACCGCAGTGTCGTAGCCGAATAATAGCCCTCCTAACGTTGCCACTAATGTAATCGAAAAAATATAACTGGAATTATATTGAGAGTTCATTCAGACCTGCCTTAGAGGATACAGCTCTTTTGATCAGTGCCGTGATGTTGAATTTAACAGGCAGGGAAGACAATTATCATTT
This sequence comes from Citrobacter sp. Cpo148, assembly GCF_030332375.1. Classification (NCBI taxonomy): domain Bacteria; kingdom Pseudomonadati; phylum Pseudomonadota; class Gammaproteobacteria; order Enterobacterales; family Enterobacteriaceae; genus Citrobacter; species Citrobacter sp. Cpo148. The sequence goes on along the minus strand of NZ_JAOWHY010000028.1, from coordinate 105,150 downwards.
TTTACATTGCAATTACGTTTTGTCTTTTCTGTGATCTTAATTCTGTTTGATTTATCTATATTCAGACAGGAAATAGAATTGCAGTGATGGAGAGCACGAAAGGAAATAATCGTAACAGTGATGCAAAATAACGTAAAAAAAGGGCGCTCCGTAGAGCGCCGAATAACAGTCACAGGTTGGGATAACATAAGTTGAGGGTTGCAGTGGCATTGCCCGTTGCCGGGCAGGTACTTCGGTAAAACTTAACCTTTCACACCACCCGCGGTCAGACCGTTGACTAGCCAGCGCTGCGCCAGCAAGAACACCAGAGTGATCGGAATGGCTGAAAGTACAGCCGCGGCGGCAAAGTCGCCCCACAAATAGTTCTGTGGGTTGAGGTACTGCTGCATACCTACCGCAAGGGTATAGCTGTTCACATCACGCAGCAGCAGTGACGCGACCGGTACTTCGGTAATAGCGGCAATGAAAGACAGAATAAACACGACCGCCAGAATCGGAACGGAAAGCGGCAACAGCACCAGGCGGAATGCCTGCCACGGCGTAGCGCCATCCAGCGCGGCCGCTTCTTCCAGTGAGCCGTCGATAGTTTCGAAATAGCCCTTAATCGTCCACACGTGCAGCGCGATACCGCCAAGATAGGCGAAGATCACGCCGCCGTGCGTGTTCAGGCCGATAAACGGAATGTACTGGCCCAGGCGATCAAACAAAGCATACAACGCGACCAGAGACAGCACCGCCGGGAACATCTGGAAAATCAGCATCCCTTTCAGCAGGGTTGCTTTGCCCGGGAAACGCATACGAGCAAAGGCGTAAGCACAGGTAGTGGAAAGCGTCACGATACCGATCGCGGTAATGCTGGCCACTTTCACCGAGTTCCACAGCCATAACAGTACCGGGAACGGCGGTGGCGTCACGCGGCCATCCGCGTGTTCAACGCTAAAGCCCAGCGCCAGTTTCCAGTGTTCCCAGGAGATGTTTTCCGGGATCAGGCTGCCGGTGGCAAAGTTACCTTCGCGCAGCGAGATAGCGATAACCATCAGCAGCGGGAACATGATCGCCGCGATAAAAATCAGCAGCCCTAAGTGCGTTGCGAATAAACGTAACTTTTGTGATTTCGGTTGGACCATAGCCATTGTCGTTATCTCCCTTAATCAAACTTCATACGTGTGGCTTTCAGGTTCACAATCGCCAGCGCACCAACCAGCAGGAAGATCAGCGTGGCAATCGCCGCCGCCAGACCGAAGTCCTGACCACCGCCGCCTTCAAAGGCGATACGGTAGGTGTAGCTCACGAGCAGGTCGGTATAACCGGCTGGTGTGGTGGTACCAAGACGGTCCGGACCACCGTTGGTCAACAGCTGAATCAGCACGAAGTTGTTAAAGTTAAAGGCGAAGCTGGCGATCATCAGCGGCGTCAGCGGCTTAATCAACAGCGGTAGCGTTATCTTAAAGAAGTTCTGGAACGGACCTGCGCCATCCATCGCCGAGGCTTCATACAGGTCGTCAGGAATCGCTTTCAGCAGACCCATGCACAGGATCATCATGTATGGATAACCGAGCCAGGTGTTGACGATAATAATCATCGAACGCGCGGTGGTTGGGTCGCTGAACCAGGCCGGTTTGATGCCAAACAGCGCGCTCAGCATCATGTTGATTTCACCAAAGCTCTGGTTGAATAAGCCCTTGAAAATCAGAATCGAGATAAACGACGGTACGGCATACGGAAGAATCAGCAGGACGCGGTAAATCGCTTTGCCTTTGAGAGACTCCCACTGTACGAGACAGGCCAGCACCATGCCCACGGCAACGGTCAAAATAACGGTCAGTACCGAGAAGACCACCGTCCAGACGAAGATGGCGAAGAACGGTTTCTGGATGCCCTCGTCGGTAAATACGCGGGTGAAGTTATCCCAGCCGATGGCAACGGTGTAGCCCGGGCTGAGTTTTTCGCTACCCCAGCTACCGTCAGCGTTAATCGCCTGATAATAACCAATATCGTTGTTGGCGCGGTATTTTACGCCGCTCTGGCTGTTGGTGAGCGTACCGTCTTCAGCTAGCGTATAGAGTGGCTGCGTGCCGGAAAACTGGCGCAGCGAACTCATGGTAACTTTGCTTTCATCCGGCAGGATGGCGGTCAATTGGGTAAGCGCCTGGCGATTCTGCGTGATGATACGCAGCGTTGCACGTTCGCCTGCCGGCAGCGCCTCGGCTTCTTTCAGTTGCAGTTTCTGCTCGCCGCCAAATTTAAAGGCGTCAGAAAGGTAATTCTTGCCGGTTTCACCGTCGGTGAGGGCCAGTTGCCACTCATCACCCGCCGGATACAGGCCAAAGTTGTAGGTTTTCCCAGCCTGGTACGAACGATCCATCAGGACTTCCTGAGCACGTTCAAATGTCAGCTGATTGGTACTGCTGTAGTTGGTAAAAGCAATGGCGATTGTACAAATCAGTGGAAACAGGACAAACAGCCCCATACCGGCAACGCCCGGGTAAACATAGCGCCAGGCATAGGCTTTACGGTTAGCGAAAATATACAGGCCAGCAGAGCTTAAAATCAGCGTCATGATGGCAAACAGGTACTCCCCCTGAGCGTACATCAAAACAACAAGGTAACCGACCAGCAGCCCAAGCAGACCCATCACTGACCATTTCAGCGTGTCGCTTTGCCACCAGTGTTTCTTTTTAATGACATCCATGGGGTTCAATCCTCAACAACAATGAAAACCTGTTGGTCAGCGTGCCTGATGGCGCTGCGCTTATCAGGCCTACAGGGTATGTAGGCCGGATAAGGCATTTATGCCGCCATCCGGCACGTTCACAACTGCATTACTTGGTGATACGACCCTGCGCGTCTTTCAGTGCGGCATCGACGGTCTGACGGCCGCTGGCTGCGTTGATCACTGCGGTACGAACGGCATACCAGAATGCGGACATCTGTGGGATGTTCGGCATGATTTCGCCTTTCTGGGCGTTATCCATGGTGGCGGCGATACGTGGGTCTTTCGCTAACTGATCCTGGAAGGATTTCAGCGCAACGGCGCCCAGCGGTTTGTCCTTGTTCACTTCATCCAGACCCTGATCGGTCAGCAGGTAGTTTTCGAGGAACTCTTTCGCCAGTTCTTTGTTCGGGCTGGCGGCGTTGATACCGGCGCTCAGAACGCCAACAAACGGTTTAGACGCTTTGCCTTTGAAGGTTGGCAGCAGCGTGACGCCGTAGTTGATTTTGCTCTTATCGATGTTGGACCACGCCCACGGACCGTTGATGGTCATCGCGGTATCGCCTTTGTTAAAGGCCGCTTCGGCGATGGAGTAATCGGTATCCGCGTTCATGTGTTTGTTCTTGATCAGATCAACCAGGAAGGTCAGACCCGCTTTCGCGCCAGCGTTATCCACGCCAACATCTTTCACATCGTACTTACCGTTCTCAAACTTGAACGCGTAACCGCCGTCGGCGGCAATCAGCGGCCAGGTGAAGTACGGTTCTTGCAGGTTAAACATCAGCGCGGATTTACCTTTTGCCTTCAGCTCTTTATCCAGTGCAGGAATTTCTTCCCAGGTTTTCGGTGGATTTGGAACGAGGTCTTTGTTGTAAATCAGCGACAGCGCTTCAACCGCGATCGGGTAGGCAATCAGTTTGCCGTTATAGCGTACGGCATCCCAGGTGAACGGATAGAGCTTGTCCTGGAACGCTTTGTCAGGCGTGATTTCAGCCAGCAGGCCAGACTGAGCGTAGCCGCCAAAACGGTCATGTGCCCAGAAGATGATGTCCGGACCGTCGCCAGTCGCGGCAACCTGCGGGAATTTCTCTTCCAGTTTGTCAGGGTGCTCAATAGTGACTTTGATCCCGGTGTCTTTCTCGAATTTTTTGCCCACTTCAGCGAGGCCGTTATAGCCTTTGTCGCCGTTAATCCAGATAACCAGCTTACCTTCTTCAATCTTGGCGAGAGCCGAGGCGGAAAACATCATCGTCGTTAATGCAGACAATGCGAGGATGCGTGCGCCAGTTTTGATTTTCATAGTTCCCATCCTGTTTGGTGATTTTGCAGAGGTGGCTTAACGGTTACTAGTTTCTTTATACGACAACCTCTTTCCATCCTCCTTACCCCTACGCCCCACCCGCTCTTTATGTGATCTGTGTTACATAAATGTGAGTATTGCGTACTGGCGCACATAAAAACCCACCGATTTTTGCAGGCTGCATCACGAAATTCCTCTGAGGCTGGTGGCCCGGGTCTCAGACGCTGCTCTCTCATCCTCCCGCCTCCTCCCCCATAAAAAAGCCGGGGGGTGGAGGATTCACGCAGTCAAGGGATCGCGCATAGTCAGCCCATCATGAATGTTGCTGTCGATGACAGGTTGTAACGAAGGGAGAAGGGCATGGCGAGCGTACAGCTACGAAATGTAACGAAAGCCTGGGGTGACGTGGTGGTATCGAAAGATATCAATCTCGACATTCACGAAGGGGAATTCGTGGTGTTTGTCGGACCGTCAGGCTGCGGTAAGTCGACCTTGCTGCGTATGATCGCTGGACTTGAAACCATCACCAGTGGCGACCTGTTTATCGGAGAGACCCGAATGAACGACATTCCGCCCGCCGAACGCGGTGTGGGCATGGTCTTTCAGTCCTACGCGTTGTATCCCCATTTGTCCGTCGCGGAGAACATGTCGTTCGGCCTCAAACTGGCCGGAGCGAAAAAAGAGGTGATGAACCAGCGGGTGAATCAGGTTGCGGAAGTTCTGCAACTGGCGCACCTGCTGGAGCGTAAACCGAAAGCGCTTTCCGGTGGACAACGTCAGCGTGTGGCGATTGGCCGTACGCTGGTCGCCGAACCGCGCGTATTCCTGCTGGACGAACCACTGTCGAACCTCGACGCCGCTCTGCGCGTGCAGATGCGTATTGAAATCTCCCGCCTGCATAAACGTCTTGGCCGCACGATGATTTACGTCACCCATGATCAGGTCGAAGCGATGACGCTGGCCGACAAAATTGTGGTGCTGGATGCCGGTCGCGTAGCGCAGGTTGGTAAGCCTCTGGAACTGTATCACTACCCGGCTGACCGCTTTGTGGCGGGCTTCATTGGTTCACCGAAGATGAACTTCCTGCCGGTGAAAGTCACGGCAACGGCGATTGATCAGGTGCAGGTTGAATTACCAAACCGCCAGCAAGTCTGGCTCCCGGTAGACAGCCATGCGGTACAGGTTGGCGCCAACATGTCTTTAGGTATCCGCCCGGAACATCTGCTGCCCAGCGATATCGCCGATGTCACCCTTGAAGGTGAAGTGCAGGTGGTCGAGCAGCTTGGTCACGAAACACAAATTCATATCCAGATCCCCGCCATCCGTCAAAACCTGGTTTACCGCCAGAACGACGTGGTGTTGGTAGAAGAGGGTGCCACTTTCGCTATCGGCCTGCCGCCAGAGCGTTGCCATCTGTTCCGTGAGGATGGCACTGCATGTCGTCGGTTGCACCAGGAGCCGGGCGTTTAAGGTGTCCCATTAAAAAAAACGCAAATCCGTCAAGGTGAAGCGTTCAAAGAAAAGCAATGATCTCAGGAGATAGAACGATGATTACTCTGCGCAAACTCCCTCTGGCGGTTGCTGTAGCAGCAGGCATTATGTCTGTTCAGGCAATGGCTGTGGATTTCCATGGTTATGCTCGTTCCGGCATTGGCTGGACAGGTAGCGGCGGTGAACAACAATGTTTCCAGGCAACAGGTGCACAAAGTAAATACCGTCTTGGTAACGAATGTGAAACCTATGCGGAAATTAAATTAGGCCAGGAAGTGTGGAAAGAGGGCGATAAGAGCTTCTACTTCGACACTAACGTTGCCTACTCCGTTGCACAGCAAAATGACTGGGAAGGGACTGACCCGGCCTTCCGTGAAGCCAACGTGCAGGGTAAAAACCTGATTGAATGGCTGCCAGGCTCCACTATCTGGGCCGGTAAACGTTTCTATCAGCGTCATGACGTCCACATGATCGACTTCTACTACTGGGATATTTCAGGTCCTGGTGCGGGTCTGGAAAACATCGATGTAGGCTTCGGTAAACTGTCTCTGGCTGCAACCCGTTCTTCTGAAGCGGGCGGTTCTTCCTCCTTCGCCAGCAACAGCATTTATGATTACACCACCCGTACCGCGAACGACGTGTTTGACGTTCGTTTAGCGCAGATGGAAATTAACCCAGGCGGTACGCTGGAACTGGGCGTTGACTACGGTCGTGCAAACCCGCGCGATGATTATCGCCTGGTTGACGGCGCATCTAAAGATGGCTGGATGTTCACCGCTGAACACACCCAAAGCATGCTGAAAGGCTACAACAAGTTTGTGGTTCAGTACGCTACCGACTCCATGACCTCTCAGGGTAAAGGTTTGTCTCAGGGCTCTGGCGTGGGCATTGATAGCAACTCCAACTTTGCTTACGACATTAACAACAACGGCAGCCTGCTGCGTATCCTCGACCACGGCGCAATCTCTCTGGGCGATCGTTGGGACCTGATGTACGTCGGTATGTACCAGGATATCGACTGGGATAACAACAACGGCACTAAGTGGTGGACCGTGGGCGTTCGTCCAATGTTCAAATGGACGCCAATCATGAGCACCTTGTTGGAAGTGGGCTACGACAACGTCAAATCCCAGGAAACTGGCGATACCAACAACCAGTATAAAATTACTCTGGCACAACAGTGGCAGGCTGGCGACAGCATCTGGTCTCGTCCGGCTATCCGCGTCTTCGCAACCTATGCTAAGTGGGATGAGAAGTGGGGCTACGACTACAACGGTAACCCATCTAATAACGCGAACTTCGGTAAAGCAGTTAAAGACGGCTTTAACGGCGGCTCCTTTGGCCGTGGCGACAGCGATGAATGGACCTTCGGTGCCCAGATGGAAATCTGGTGGTAATCCAGCACTAACCTGACGTAAAGACCGAAAGAGAGGCGCAAGCCCCTCTTGATTACGGTTTAGCGCGCTATTGCCTGGCCACCGCTGAACCCATGCTATCTGAGGTGATAACAATGAAAATGAAGAAAAGTCTCGTTGCCCTTTGTTTATCTGCAGGGTTATTTGCCAGCGCGCCTGGCATCAGCCTGGCCGATGTAAATATTGTTCCGCAGAACACCACCGCGGCCCCAACAATCCCCACTGCTGCGCTGCAACAGTTAACCTGGACGCCGGTTGATCAATCTAAAACTCAGTCCACACAGCTTGCCAATGCAGGTCAGCGTTTAGATGTTGCTGGTATTACTGGCCCTGTAGCGGCCTATAGCGTACCGGCGAATATTGGCGAACTGACCCTGACGCTGTCCAGTGAAGTCAACAAACAAACCAGCGTATTTGCGCCAAACGTCTTAATTCTCGATCAGAATATGACGCCATCTGCGTTCTTCCCCAGCAGCTATTTCACCTACCAGGAGCCCGGCGTGATGAGTGCCGATCGTCTGGAAGGCGTAATGCGTCTGACGCCAGCGCTGGGCCAGCAAAAACTGTATGTTCTGGTCTTTACCACAGATAAAGATCTCCAGCAGACCACGACCCTGCTTGACCCGGCAAAAGCCTACGCCAAGGGTGTAGGTAACGCTGTTCCGGATATTCCGGACCCGATTGCCCGCCACACCACCGACGGTCTGCTGCATCTGAAAGTTAAAACCAGCTCCTCCTCCAGCGTGCTGGTCGGGCCGCTGTTTGGTTCTTCCGGTCCTGGCCCTGTTACGGTTGGTAATACCGCAGCGCCTGCAGTGGCCGTTGCTGCTCCGGCGGCAGCCGTTGCTGCTCCGGCACCACAACCCGTGAAGAAAAGCGAGCCAATGCTGAACGACACGGAAAGCTATTTTAATCAGGCGATTAAGGATGCAGTTGCAAAAGGCGATGTTGATAAAGCGCTGAAGCTGCTTGATGAAGCGGAACGTCTGGGATCCAAATCTGCCCGATCCACCTTTATCAGCAGTGTAAAAGGCAAGGGGTAAACATCTCCCCACATTGTTGATTTTGCAACAACTGGTGCGTCTCCTGGCGCACCTTTTTTTATCCTTCGGTGCTAATTGTTACACTTATGTTGCCCTGCCGATCACTTAATCGTGTTTGCTCACCCCGTAATGCCTTTTCTGCGATACAATGCCTTCAGGTTATAAATCGGAGAGTAAGGCATGCCACACCCTGCGTTAACGCAACTGCGTGCGCTGCGTTATTTTGATGCGATCCCGGCGCTGGACGCCCAACTGCTCGACTGGTTGTTATTGGAAGATTCCATGACCAAACGTTTTGAGCAGCAGGGGAAAAAGGTCACCGTAACGTTGATTCGCGAAGAATTCGTTGGGCAAAATGAGGTGGCTGAAGAACTTACGCTGCTGCCTAAAGAGTCTCGTTATTGGTTACGTGAAATCCTGTTATGCGCGGATGGTGACCCCTGGCTTGCCGGACGGACTGTGGTGCCTGAATCAACCTTGTGCGGCCCTGAACTGGCCTTACAGAACCTGGGGAAAACCCCGCTCGGACGCTACCTGTTTACGTCATCGACATTGACCCGAGATTTTATTGAGATTGGCCGCGATGCAGCGCTGTGGGGGCGTCGTTCCCGCCTGCGGCTGAGCGGTAAGCCACTGATGCTTACCGAGCTTTTTCTGCCTGCGTCGCCGTTGTACTGAGAGGAAGATAAAGATGGAGTGGAGTCTGACGCAGAATAAGCTGCTGGCGTTTCACCGCTTGATGCGTACGGATAAGCCAATCGGCGCCTTACTGCTGCTCTGGCCTACGCTGTGGGCACTGTGGGTGGCGACCCCAGGCATGCCGCAACTGTGGATCCTGGCGGTTTTTGTCGCTGGCGTTTGGTTAATGCGCGCCGCCGGATGCGTGGTGAATGATTATGCCGACAGGAAATTTGACGGGCACGTCAAACGCACCGCGAATCGACCGCTGCCGAGCGGGGCTGTCACCGAGAAAGAAGCCCGAACGCTGTTCGTCGTATTGGTGCTGCTGGCCTTCCTGCTGGTTTTGACCCTCAACACGATGACCATTTTGTTGTCCGTTGCGGCATTAGCATTAGCGTGGGTTTACCCGTTTATGAAGCGCTATACGCATCTGCCGCAGGTGGTGCTGGGGGCGGCGTTTGGCTGGTCGATCCCGATGGCGTTCGCCGCCGTGAGTGAATCCGTACCGCTGAGCTGCTGGCTGATGTTCCTTGCGAATATTCTCTGGGCGGTGGCTTATGATACGCAGTACGCCATGGTTGACCGGGATGATGACCTGAAGATCGGCATTAAATCGACCGCGATCCTGTTCGGTCAGAACGACAAGCTGATTATTGGTATTTTGCAGGTAGGCGTGCTGGTGCTGATGGCGCTGGTGGGCTGGTTAAACGGGTTGGGACTGGGCTATTACTGGTCTCTGCTGGTGGCGGGCGCGCTGTTTGTCTATCAGCAGAAACTGATCGTCAACCGTGAACGTGATGCTTGCTTTAAAGCGTTTATGAACAATAACTACGTCGGTCTGGTGCTGTTCTTAGGTCTGGCAATGAGCTACTGGCATTTTTGATTTTGGCTTAGCCTGCAAAATAAAAAAACCGGTCATTTCGACCGGTTTTTTTATGCTTACTCGCCCTGAGTGGCGCTCTCGATGGTCAGACGCACATCTGACGTGACCAGTTCGGCCAGCATCTGATAGATCTTCATCGTCTCTTCCGGTTCGGCATCTCCGGTATCGCTGATGAATCCCTCGTCACGCAGCGTCAGCACCAGAGAGCTGAATACGGCTTTATCGAAGAATTCCGGCGCGTTAATGCCGTGCAGCACTGAGAGGCGTTGCGCCACGGTGCGGCTCTCTTTCTCCAGCGTGCCACGGTTGATGGACGGGTTCGCGCTCAGCAGCCAGAAGGTAATGGCGTAGCGCTGCAACGTCTCGCGAGCACCTGCGGCCAGCAGCTGTAGCGTGCGGGAGCGGGCTGGATTGATATGCAGTTCGTCATCGGTCAGGGTGATGAGTCCCTGGCGCTGCATTTCGCTGGCCAGTTCGTCAATCACTCCGGCAAGCTCATCACGCTCCCAGCGTAAGAACAGCTCCGCTTTCAGCATCGGGTACAGCGCATCAATATGCTGCTGCAACGCGGCGCGTGAAATACGACGATGCTGAGTCACAATGGCTGCCATCAACGAAGGCAGAACCAGCATATGCGCAATGTTATTGCGGTAGTAGGTCATCAATACCGCCTGCTCGCGCGGCAGAATAATGATGTCACCGATGGTGTCTTTCTCGACCTCAAACTTGTTCATCTGCAAGGCGTGGTCGATCAGTTCACTGGCGCTCTGTGCCGGCACAGTCGAATCCGCAGCATACGGCACATTGCGCAGCAGGCTCAGATAGCAGTCGAGTTGTTCGGTCAGCTGTTCACGGGTCAGAGAGCGCTGGCGGGAGGCCAGTAAAGCAGTACAGCACAGGTTCATGGCGTTGGCCGCGCCTGCGTTGTTAATGCGCACCATCAAATCGGCGGCAATGTTATTCACCGTCGGCGTCAGCCAGGCCGGGCGGATAGACTCGATAGGGTCAATAGATTCACGCCACTCCGGCACATGCTGGTTGAGGTAAGTCATCAATGGCATTGGTTCACCAAAGTTGACGTAGCCCTGACCCAGATTACGCAGCTTGCTTAAGCCACGCAGCATTTGCGGCAGACTTTCTTTCTCTTTCGTCGCGCCACGCAGCTCTTTTGCGTAGGTGCCCACTTCCATTACGTGCTCATAGCCGATGTAGATCGGAACGAGAGTAATCGGACGTGTACCGCCGCGCAGCATCGCCTGAATAGTCATCGACAGCGTGCCGGTTTTCGGGTCGAGCAGACGACCGGTACGTGAACGGCCCCCTTCGACAAAGTACTCAACCGAGTAACCGCGGCTGAACAGCTCGCCCAGGTATTCACGGAATACGGTGGAATAGAGCTTGTTGCCCTTGAAGGTACGACGAATAAAGAACGCGCCCAGACGGCGGAAAATCGGACCCGCGGGCCAGAAGTTCAGGTTGATACCGGCTGCGATGTGCGGCGGCACCAGACCCTGGTGGTACAGAACGTACGACAGTAGCATATAGTCCATATGGCTGCGGTGGCACGGAACGTACACGATTTCATGCCCATCATGCGCCAACTGGCGTACACGTTCAGCATTGTGAACGTTAATCCCCTGATACAGACGGTTCCAGGTAAAGCCCAGAATACGGTCCGTCAGACGAATCATTTCGTAGGAGAAGTTGGCGGCAATCTCTTCCATCAGCGCAATGGCATTTTGCTGCGCTTTTTCGTGGGAGATTTTTTTACTGCGCGCTTCATCTTCTACCGCACGAGCGATCGCTTTTGAAGCTAACAGCTTATTAAACAGATCCTGGCGGGCTGGGAGGCGCGGGCCGACAGCGGCCAGGCGCTGGCGAGCAAAGTGCATACGCGCCACGCGTGCCAGCTTCTGAGCGATGATCTTATCCGTACCGTGTTCATCCGCCATACGGCGCAGAGAAACCGACGGGGAGAAGCGGACAAAACTGTCGCGACCCAGCCAGGACACCGCAAAGAATTTCTGTACGCCGTTTAGCATACGTAACGGCGGATTGACCTCGCCTTTTTCACGCCCTGGCGCACGGCCAAACATCACCGAAACCGGCACCATCTGCACATCCAGATCTGGATTGCTGCGATGCAAGTCGAGATAGTTGTGGAACAGCTTGATGGACTCTTCTTTCGGCGTGTAATAGGTGAATACACGCGGACCGCCGTGAATAAACACGTAGCGCGGTAACAGCGTTCCGTCTATCTCTAGTGGTTCCAGGGGATCGGGGAGGTCGTGCACCAGACATTGGGCACGCAGCGTCAGCAAGTCTGCTTTCGAATTGTACGGTAGGACGTACATAATGGGACGCGAAGTATCGAGTCCCAATTCCGGAGCAGGTTCTGCTGGAATAGACTTGCTTTTTACCAGGACGCTTAATGGTAAATTCAGTAATTTGTAGTAAATTCGTGGCCAGCCGGACATAAACGATGTAAAGCCTCTGGTTAATAATGCAAATGCGCTGCAAGGATATCAGAAAGTTTAGTGAATTTCTGTGGTATCCGGTCATACTTCGCGCTGCTTTGCCACACCCTGAACAAACGGGGTAACGTTACAATGACATTGACGCTAATAATGTAAAAAGGTTCTTTTTGATGGCCAATAATACCACTGGATTCACCCGAATTATCAAAGCTGCAGGTTATTCCTGGAAAGGTTTTCGCGCCGCATGGATTAATGAGGCGGCATTCCGTCAGGAAAGTGTTGCCGTCCTGCTGGGTGTCGCCATCGCCTGCTGGCTGGATGTTGATGCAATTACCCGCGTGTTGTTGATCGGTTCTGTGATGCTGGTGATGATCGTTGAAATCCTCAACAGTGCGATTGAAGCGGTAGTTGATCGTATTGGTTCTGAGTACCACGAACTTTCCGGTCGAGCGAAAGATATGGGGTCGGCTGCGGTATTGCTGTCTATTTTTGTCGCTCTAATCACCTGGGGCATCCTGTTGTGGTCGCATTTGCGATAAGGCTTCCACAACTGCATAAATCTCCTGTTTTTTGTGCAGTTTGCGGTTCCAAATTCGCCTTTAGCTGTATATACTCACAGCATAACTGTATATACACCCAGGGGGCGGAATGAAAGCGTTAACGGCCAGGCAACAAGAGGTGTTTGATCTCATTAGAGATCACATCAGCCAGACAGGTATGCCACCGACGCGTGCGGAGATCGCGCAGCGTTTGGGGTTCCGTTCCCCAAACGCAGCTGAAGAACACCTGAAAGCGCTGGCGCGTAAAGGTGTGCTGGAAATTGTATCCGGCGCATCGCGCGGTATTCGACTGTTGCAGGAAGAAGAAGAAGGGTTACCGCTTGTTGGTCGCGTGGCAGCCGGTGAGCCACTTCTGGCGCAGCAGCACATCGAAGGCCACTATCAGGTCGATCCTTCACTGTTCAAACCGAACGCCGATTTTCTTCTGCGCGTTAGCGGTATGTCGATGAAAGATATCGGGATTATGGACGGTGATTTACTCGCTGTGCATAAAACCCAGGACGTGCGTAACGGCCAGGTTGTTGTTGCCCGTATTGATGACGAAGTTACGGTTAAGCGCCTGAAAAAGCAGGGAAACAAGGTTGAACTCCTGCCAGAAAACAGCGAATTCAAACCCATCGTTGTCGACCTGCGCGAACAAAACTTCACTATTGAAGGGCTGGCAGTAGGCGTCATCCGTAACGGTGAATGGCTGTAATTTTCTGTTGAATCCCCGTAGGCCGGATAAGACGATGACGTCGCCATCCGGCAACGTGCCCGGTAGCGCTGCGCTTGCCGGGCCTGCATCACATTATCCAGTACGTCTAACTTCTTCTCAGGCCCTCCTGTATGCCTTTCTTTACCTCTTCTGATAAAGCACTCTGGCACCTCGCCTTACCCATGATCTTTTCCAATATCACCGTTCCCCTGCTGGGACTGGTGGATACCGCGGTGATTGGTCATCTGGATAGTCCGGTCTATCTTGGCGGTGTTGCGGTTGGTGCTACGGCAACCAGTTTTCTTTTTATGCTGCTGCTTTTTTTGCGCATGAGCACCACCGGTCTTACCGCCCAGGCATTTGGTGCGAAAAATCCGCAGGCGCTGGCGCGCGCACTGGTGCAGCCGCTCATGCTGGCGCTGGGGGCGGGGTTGCTTATCGCACTTTTTCGTACGCCGATTATCGATCTGGCTCTGCACATTGTTGGCGGAAGTGAAGCGGTACTGGAGCAGGCCCGACGTTTCCTCGAAATTCGCTGGTTAAGCGCACCCGCCTCGCTGGCGAATCTGGTGCTACTCGGCTGGCTGCTTGGTGTTCAGTATGCGCGTGCGCCGGTTATCCTATTGATTGTCGGCAATATTCTCAACATTGTGCTTGATATATGGCTGGTGATGGGCCTGCATATGAACGTGCAGGGTGCGGCACTGGCAACGGTGATTGCTGAATATGCCACCTTGCTGATCGGCCTGATGATGGTGCGCAAAGTCCTGCATATGCGCGGAATTTCGCTGGCAATGCTGAAGCAGGCGTGGCGTGGCAACTTCCGCCGTTTGCTGGCGCTTAACCGTGACATCATGTTGCGCTCGCTGCTGCTGCAGCTCTGTTTTGGCGCTATCACGGTGCTGGGTGCGCGTCTGGGAGGCGATATCATTGCGGTTAATGCCGTTCTGATGACCCTGCTAACCTTTACCGCCTACGCGCTGGATGGATTTGCCTATGCCGTGGAAGCGCATTCGGGCCAGGCCTATGGGGCGCGAGATGGTAGCCAGTTGCTGGACGTCTGGCGGGCGGCCTGCCGACAGTCCGGTATTGTGGCTATTTTGTTTTCGTTTGTTTATGCCCTGTTTGGCGAGCAGATTGTTGCGCTGCTGACCTCGCTGCCACAGATCCAACAGCTGGCCGATCGCTATCTTTTCTGGCAGGTGGTGTTACCGCTGGTGGGTGTCTGGTGTTATCTGCTCGACGGAATGTTTATTGGCGCGACGCGCGCGGCAGAAATGCGCAACAGTATGGCCGTTGCCGCCACAGGATTCGCATTAACGCTGCTGACTTTGCCGTGGCTGGGAAATCATGGCTTGTGGTTGGCGTTAACCGTTTTCCTGGCGTTGCGCGGGCTTTCACTGGCCTTTATCTGGCGACGTCACTGGCGTAATGGAACCTGGTTTGCCTGAGCGGGATGGTTAAAAATTCCGAATAGTAAATAAAACCCAGAATCACTGACTACACTTATTCTCACGTCCAGCAAAAACAGCATGTGTCTGGACATGGCACTCTCGCTATTCACAACCTAACGATGAGGACTTGATGATGAATAAAGACGAAGTCGGCGGCAACTGGAAGCAGTTTAAAGGTAAAGTGAAAGAGCAATGGGGCAAACTGACCGATGATGATATGACGGTCATTGAAGGTAAACGTGACCAACTGGTCGGTAAAGTCCAGGAGCGTTACGGTTACGCGAAAGATCAGGCGGAGAAAGAAGTTAACGATTGGGAAAAACGTAACGATTACCGCTGGTAATTAACCCTTCCCTCCTGAGAGTACAAGGATGTACGCTCTTCCCGCTTACCTAGCGCCCAACTTTCTTCTTCACCTGAATCGTATGGTCATGCTGGCACTCGCCAGGATGGCGGCAAGATTCAACTTCCACACAGGCCGGACACAGCCCGTGGGCTTCAATAACGTTATGCCGCAGTGCAAAGCCCATTTTTGCTGCTAGTGTATGCATGATGTCTTCCACGCCTTCCGCACACTCTTCTTTTACCACGCCACAGCGGTCGCAAATGAACATTGCTGAACTGTGGGTTGGCTGATCGAACAGATGACAAAGCACATAGCTGTTGGTGGATTCCACCTTGTGCACGAAACCTTGTTCCAGCAGAAAATCGAGCGCACGATATACGGTAGGTGGCTTAGCCTGCGGCTCGGTTTCCCGCAACAGGTCGAGCAGGTCATAGGCGCTGATCGCACCTTCCTGCAGGCTCATCAGGCGCAGTACTTCGAGGCGTTGTGGCGTAAGCCGCACGTTGCGTTGCGCGCAGAGTTTTTCAGCTTGAGCCAATAACTCTTGCGTAGTGGTTTTGTCCATTTGGCGCCTCGATTTGCATGGAAGGTTAATCCCTTACTTTAACATGTTCTGCTTAAAACACCGAGATCCACCGCGGTGTGCTATACCTGACGCATCGCAATACTGGAAAATAACCATGAAAAGACCCGATTGTATTCGCCACTGGCGTGAGGTTGAGGGGGCTGATGACTCCACTTATCCTGACAGCGATGAGCTATTTGCTATTGGCGCGCCGCTTGCCCGCAAGTTGGGGTTAGGACGACTCGGCATTCATCATGAACGCCTGCCGCCGGGTCGGCGCACGTCGTACCCGCACGCTGAAAGCGATGAAGAAGAATTTATCTACGTGCTGGAAGGTTATCCTGAGGCCTGGATTAACGGGTATTTATGGAAGCTGGAACCGGGCGACAGCGTCGGTTTCCCGGCAGGTACAGGCGTGTGCCATACCTTTATCAATAACACCAGTGAAGAGGTGCGCCTGTTAGTCGTGGGTGAGGCGAACAAAAAATACAACCGCATTTATTATCCGCTTAACCCGGTCTACGCCGCTACACGTGAGGATCGCTGGGTCGACCATCCGCCACAGTTTTTTGGATCTCACGACGGAAAACCGGGGCGTAAATAGCTTTTGTTTAGGGTCAGGGGGAGTGAGCCGCGAGGATGTGGCTCACTATCGTAACGGTCTATGCTATAGTAGCGCCCCTTTTTTAACCGGATGCTTGAATATTCGCCATGCTGCCTGAATCTCAGTCTACCGCTTTTCCCGCTCATCGTTTTTCTATCGCGCCGATGCTCGACTGGACGGACAGACACTGCCGCTACTTTTTGCGCTTACTGTCCAGCCAGACGCTGCTCTATACGGAGATGGTAACCACTGGGGCAATCATTCATGGTAAAGGCGATTATCTGGCGTATAGCGAAGAAGAACATCCGGTCGCATTGCAACTGGGCGGGAGCGATCCTGCGGCGCTGGCGCAGTGTGCTAAGCTCGCTGAACAGCGGGGCTACGACGAAATTAACCTCAACGTGGGTTGTCCTTCCGACCGCGTACAGAACGGCATGTTTGGCGCCTGCCTGATGGGGAATGCGCAACTGGTCGCCGATTGCGTCAAAGCAATGCGCGACGTGGTGTCGATTCCGGTAACGGTGAAAACTCGTATCGGTATTGATGACCAGGATAGCTACGAATTCCTCTGCGATTTCATCAACACGGTATCTGGCAAAGGCGAATGTGAGATGTTTATCATTCACGCCCGCAAGGCCTGGCTGTCAGGGTTAAGCCCGAAAGAAAACCGCGAAATTCCACCGCTGGATTATGACCGTGTTTATCAGTTAAAGCGTGATTTTCCGCATCTGACGATGTCGATCAACGGCGGCATTAAATCGTTGGAAGAAGCGAAAATTCATCTGCAACATATGGATGGCGTGATGGTGGGGCGTGAGGCGTATCAAAACCCAGGCATTCTGGCGTCCGTTGACCGCGAGATTTTTGCAGCTACCACCAAAGATTCCGATCCAGTCGCCGTGGTGCGTGCCATGTACCCGTATATTGAGCGTGAACTGAGTAAGGGAACCTATTTGGGACATGTGACACGCCATATGTTGGGGCTGTTTCAGGGTATTCCCGGTGCGCGCCAGTGGCGTCGTTACCTGAGCGAGAATGCACATAAAGCCGGGGCAGATATTAACGTTCTGGAGCACGCGCTGAAGCTGGTGGCAGACAAGCGTTAAGTTTTCACCAAAAGTTAGTTAATTTCACCACGACCTGCGCTTTGTCGCGGGGCGTTTTCTTTATAAATCAACGCATTATTTTTGGCATGTTTCTTGTAAAGCAATGGAGAGAATTTCATTTCGGGAGAGAGCCATGCTGGAACTACTTTTTGTGATTGGATTTTTTATCATGCTGATGGTCACCGGCGTATCTTTGCTGGGCGTTCTGGCCGCATTGGTCGTAGCCACCGCCGTGATGTTTCTGGGCGGACTATTTGCCTTGATGATTAAACTGTTGCCCTGGCTGCTACTGGCTGTTGCCGTGGTGTGGGTGATCAAGACGATAAAAGCGCCAAAAGTCCCACAGTATCAGCGCAATAACCGCCGGTTTTACTAAGGTATTGAGCGGTACGTCACAACCTGCAACATTGCCTTTAGAACCAAATAGGAATTGATTATCAAATCTGTCACTATTGCCAGGTTAACGAATTCATCGAGCTGTACCCTACATACAGCCGAACTAAAAAAAGAAAGGGCTTCCTGCGGGAAGCCCTAATTCTTTCTTTCCCCGTCATAATTCAAACTCCAGGTGTGTTGGCTGCTTTCATTCACCCCAGTCACTTACTCCAGTAAGCTCCTGGGGATTCATTCCATTGCCGCCTTCCTGGAGCTTGAATTATTTAGGGGAAAATGATGGCGTTACGGAATCAGCAAACTCGATCCCTGCGTGGCCCGGCTTTCCAGTACTTCATGAGCACGCTGTGCATCGTGCAGTGCGAACGTTTGACCAGGCGCGACATCCACTTTGATCACTCCACTGGCAATCAGCGAGAAAAGCTCATTGCTGGCTTCGGTTAATTCGCGGTGATTGGTGATGTAACCCTGTAGAGAAGGACGGGTCACGTATAGCGAACCTTTCTGGTTCAGAATGCCTAAGTTCACGCCAGTAACCGGCCCGGAAGCATTACCAAAGCTGACCATTAATCCCCGGCGCTGTAAACAATCCAGCGAGGCTTCCCAGGTATCTTTCCCCACCGAGTCATACACCACCCGCACTTTTTTACCGCCAGTTACCTCTTTCACTCGCTCAACAATGCTCTCTTCACGATAGTTAATGACCTGCCATGCGCCAGCCTGCAGCGCAATTTGCGCTTTTTGCGCACTGCCGACGGTACCAATCAGCTTCGCACCCAATGCTTTTGCCCACTGGCAGGCAATCATGCCGACGCCGCCCGCAGCTGCATGGAACAAAAACGGCTCATCAGGTTGAATTTCATAGGTTTTACGTAACAGATAAAAAACGGTTAGCCCTTTAAGAAACGAGGCGGCAGCTTGTTCAAACGAGATAGCGTTAGGCAGGATGGCGGCTTTATCGGCCGGAACGTTATGCACTGAGCTGTAGGCGCCAAGAGCAGACTGGGCGTACACCACGCGATCGCCAGCTTTAATGTGTGTCACTTTGCTGCCAACTTTGCTGACTACGCCGGCGGCTTCGGTACCCAGCCCGCTGGGCAGGGAAGGCGGTGGATAAAGACCACTGCGGATGTAGGTGTCGATATAGTTGATCCCAATCGCTTTGTTCTCGACCTGGATTTCGTTTTCCGCCGGGTCTACGGGCGTAAACTCTACCGCCTTGAGTACATCAGGGCCACCATGCTTGTGAAATTCAATACGTGTTGCCATGCTTCCTCCAAAAGAAATGTGGTAATCTTTCGACCCAATCATTATCTCGGTAACTCCATTCACTATGGCAGGAAATAAACCCTTCAACAAACAACAGACTGATGCTCGTGAGCGCGATCCCCAGGTCGCCGGGCTGAAAGTACCGCCGCACTCGATTGAAGCGGAACAGTCGGTGTTGGGCGGTTTAATGCTGGATAACGAACGCTGGGACGATGTCGCCGAGCGTGTGGTGGCGGAAGATTTTTATACCCGTCCGCACCGGCATATCTTCACGGAAATGCATCGCCTGCAGGAGATGGGAAAACCCATCGATCTGATCACGCTGGCAGAGTCGCTGGAAGTTCAGGGACAACTGGACAGCGTCGGCGGTTTTGCTTACCTGGCTGAGTTGTCTAAAAACACGCCAAGTGCGGCGAACATTAGCGCTTATGCGGATATCGTCCGCGAACGTGCCGTTGTTCGTGACATGATTTCAGTTGCGAACGAAATCGCGGAAGCCGGTTTTGATCCGCAAGGGCGCTCCAGTGAAGATCTGTTGGACCTTGCAGAATCCCGTGTCTTTAAAATCGCGGAAAGCCGCGCTAATAAAGACGAAGGCCCGAAAAATATTACTGACGTGCTCGACGCCACCGTCG
This sequence comes from Citrobacter sp. Cpo148, assembly GCF_030332375.1. Taxonomy (NCBI): domain Bacteria; kingdom Pseudomonadati; phylum Pseudomonadota; class Gammaproteobacteria; order Enterobacterales; family Enterobacteriaceae; genus Citrobacter; species Citrobacter sp. Cpo148. The sequence goes on along the minus strand of NZ_JAOWHY010000028.1, from coordinate 85,518 downwards.
CGCGTATCGAGCAGCTGTTCCAGCAACCGCACGACGGCGTCACCGGGGTGAACACCGGTTATGACGACCTCAATAAAAAGACGGCTGGTTTGCAGCCGTCAGACTTAATTATCGTCGCCGCGCGTCCGTCGATGGGTAAAACGACATTTGCAATGAACCTCGTCGAAAATGCGGCGATGTTGCAGGATAAGCCGGTTCTTATCTTTAGTCTTGAAATGCCCTCAGAACAGATCATGATGCGTTCCCTGGCCTCGCTCTCACGCGTAGACCAAACCAAAATTCGTACCGGTCAACTGGATGATGAAGACTGGGCGCGAATTTCCGGAACAATGGGTATTTTGCTGGAGAAACGAAACATCTATATTGATGACTCCTCCGGCCTGACGCCTACGGAAGTGCGCTCGCGTGCCCGTCGTATCGCCCGTGAACATGGCGGTATCGGACTTATCATGATCGACTACCTGCAGCTGATGCGCGTGCCGTCGCTCTCCGACAACCGTACGCTGGAAATTGCAGAAATCTCCCGCTCGCTGAAAGCGTTAGCGAAAGAACTGCATGTGCCGGTGGTGGCGCTGTCGCAGCTTAACCGCTCTCTGGAACAACGTGCCGACAAGCGTCCGGTCAACTCGGATCTGCGTGAGTCTGGCTCCATCGAGCAGGATGCCGACTTAATCATGTTTATCTATCGTGATGAGGTTTATCACGAAAACAGCGACCTGAAAGGGATCGCAGAAATCATTATTGGTAAGCAACGTAACGGCCCGATCGGAACGGTTCGCCTGACGTTTAACGGACAGTGGTCGCGATTCGACAACTATGCCGGTCCTCAATATGACGATGAGTAATTTCTAAGGAATACAAATGCAAGCGGCAACTGTAGTTATTAACCGCCGCGCTCTGCGACACAACCTGCAACGTCTGCGTGAACTGGCTCCAGCCAGCAAACTGGTTGCGGTTGTGAAAGCGAACGCCTACGGCCATGGTCTGTTAGAGACCGCGCGAACGCTCCCCGATGCGGACGCTTTTGGTGTCGCTCGTCTTGAAGAAGCCCTGCGCTTGCGAGCGGGAGGGATCACGCAGCCCATCCTGCTGCTGGAAGGATTTTTTGATGCCTCCGATCTGCCGACTATTTCCGCGCAGCGCCTGCATACTGCCGTCCACAACCAGGAGCAGCTCGAAGCCCTGGAAGCCGCTAAACTGGCTGAACCCGTTACCGTCTGGATGAAGCTCGACACGGGTATGCATCGACTGGGCGTACGCCCTGAGCAGGCCGAGGCGTTTTATCAGCGCTTAACACAGTGTGAAAACGTGCGCCAGCCGGTCAATATCGTCAGCCACTTTGCTCGCGCGGACGAGCCTGAGTGTGGCGCGACCGAAAAACAGCTCGATATCTTCAACAGTTTTTGTGAAGGCAAACCGGGGCAGCGTTCGATTGCCGCGTCGGGTGGTATTTTGCTGTGGCCGCAGTCTCACTTCGACTGGGCGCGTCCGGGGCTGATTCTGTACGGTGTATCACCGCTGGAAAACCACTCTATCGGCGCTGATTTTGGCTGCCAGCCGGTAATGTCGCTAACCTCCAGCCTGATTGCGGTGCGTGAGCACAAAGCGGGCGAACCGGTCGGCTATGGCGGTACCTGGCAGAGCGAGCGCGACACGCGTCTTGGCGTGGTAGCGATGGGCTATGGCGATGGTTACCCGCGTGCGGCGCCGTCTGGAACACCGGTGCTGGTCAATGGCCGTGAAGTGCCGATCGTCGGTCGCGTCGCGATGGATATGATCTGCGTCGATTTAGGCCCCGAAGCGCAGGATAAAGCCGGCGATTCGGTGATTCTGTGGGGCGAGGGCTTGCCCGTTGAACGCATTGCTGAAATGACGAAAGTAAGTGCTTACGAACTTATTACGCGCCTGACCTCAAGGGTAGCGATGAAGTATATCGATTAGCAGCATGATGTGCCGGACAGGTGGTTACGCCGCCTTCCGGCAATATTCCTCTCAACATCCTCTCGATCTTCTCCCACTTCCGGTTTATTGTGTTCTTAACCCCTGCCTGTAAACCCGGAGAACCACACGTGTTTCAAAAAGTTGACGCCTACGCCGGCGACCCGATCTTATCGCTCATGGAGCGCTTCAAAGAAGATTCACGTAGCGACAAAGTGAATCTCAGCATCGGCCTGTATTACAACGAAGACGGCATTATTCCTCAGCTTAAAGCTGTGGCAGAAGCGGAAGCCCGCCTCAATGCCAAACCGCATGGCGCTTCGCTGTATCTGCCGATGGAAGGTCTGAACACGTATCGCCATACTATTGCGCCGCTGCTGTTTGGCGCAGAACATCCGGTTCTCCAGCAGCAGCGCGTCGCAACCATTCAGACGCTGGGCGGCTCCGGTGCGTTAAAGGTTGGCGCAGACTTCCTGAAACGTTATTTCCCTGATTCTGGCGTGTGGGTCAGCGATCCGACCTGGGAAAACCATATCGCGATTTTTGAAGGTGCCGGATTCGAAGTAAGCACTTACCCATGGTATGACGACACGACCAACGGCGTGCGTTTCAACGACCTGCTGGCAACGCTGAATACCCTACCGGCGCGCAGCATCGTGCTGCTACATCCGTGCTGCCATAACCCGACAGGGGCGGATTTAACGCCTGCGCAGTGGGATAGCGTTATTGAGATCCTGAAAGCACGCGATCTGATTCCGTTCCTGGACATTGCTTACCAGGGCTTTGGTGGTGGAATGGAAGACGATGCCTATGCGATTCGCGCCATTGCCAGCGCCGGATTGCCTGCTCTGGTCAGTAACTCATTCTCGAAGATTTTCTCCTTATACGGCGAGCGTGTCGGCGGACTGTCAGTGGTATGTGAAGACGCTGAAGCCGCTAGCCGCGTGCTGGGGCAGCTAAAAGCGACGGTGCGTCGGAACTACTCCAGCCCGCCAAACTTTGGTGCGCAGGTAGTTGCCGCGGTACTGGGGGATGACGCGCTGAAAGCCAGTTGGCAGGCGGAAGTTGAAGAGATGCGTACCCGCATTCTGGCGATGCGCCAGGAGTTGGTTAACGTATTGAATACGGAGATCCCAGGCCGTAACTTTGACTACCTGCTGCAACAGCGCGGGATGTTCAGCTATACCGGGCTTAGCGCAGCCCAGGTTGATCGTCTGCGCGATGAGTTCGGTGTATACCTGATCGCCAGTGGTCGCATGTGCGTGGCCGGGTTGAATCACGGTAACGTGCAGCGCGTGGCGAAGGCATTTGCCGCCGTCATGTAACCGACTTTGCAGGCCTGATAAGCGTCGCGCCATCAGGCCTGTTTTCCAATGTGATCGTGCTCCTTTTCCAGGACAAAACCAGAGAAAATCCTTCCTTTCCCTCCCCCTAAGGGGTAAGGTCAGATAGTTTTTTGACCAGTTGTTAATAAAAAAATGATAACTAACTGACTACTTAGGGAAAAATATGCGCAAGTTTACGTTGGCACTGAGTGCCGTTTGTTTATTGTTCACGCTTAATCAGCCAGCCCAGGCACTCGTTTCTTCTCCCTCTCAGCTCAATCCAGGCACTAACGTTGCAAAGCTCGCTGAGCAGGCTCCCATTCACTGGGTCTCCGTGGCACAAATTGAAAACAGCCTGACCGGACGTCCGCCGATGGCCGTCGGGTTTGATATCGATGACACTGTCCTCTTTTCCAGCCCAGGCTTCTGGCGCGGTAAAAAAACGTATTCTCCGGACAGTGAGGATTACCTGAAGAATCCGGCCTTCTGGGAAAAAATGAACAATGGCTGGGACGAGTTCAGTATTCCAAAAGAAGTCGCGCGCCAACTGATTGATATGCACGTGCGTCGCGGTGACAGCATCTTTTTCGTGACCGGGCGTAGCCAGACGAAGACTGAAACGGTGTCGAAAACGTTGTCTGATAACTTTCACATCCCAGCTGGAAATATGAATCCGGTCATTTTTGCCGGCGACAAGCCGGGTCAGAACACCAAAACGCAGTGGCTGCAGGATAAAAATATCCGCATGTTCTACGGTGACTCCGATAATGACATCACTGCCGCTCGCGACGTGGGTATTCGCGGTATTCGCATTTTGCGCGCCTCTAACTCCACTTATAAGCCGCTGCCACAGGCCGGTGCGTTTGGTGAAGAGGTGATCGTCAACTCGGAATATTGAGGACGCTGGCTGCGGATTGCTGTTTTTTTAAACAAATTTACATTGCTGGCTTTTACCTTTTGCGGACTTGCTGCACACTGAATAAAAGATGTTCTCATGAGGCAATATGCTGGTAAGGGGAATAAAGATGACGAATTCGGAGTTGCTGCAATACTGCATGGCAAAAACGGGCGCGGAGCAGAGCGTTCACAGTGATTGGAAGGCCACGCAAATCAAAGTCGAAGATGTGCTTTTTGCCATGGTAAAAGAGGTGGAAGAACGCCCGGCGGTGTCTCTGAAAACCAGCCCTGAACTGGCAGAACTGTTGCGCCAGCAGCATAGCGATGTTCGGCCAAGCAGGCATCTCAATAAGGCGCACTGGAGTACGGTGTATCTGGACGGCTCGCTGCCGGATTCACAGATTTATTATCTGGTCGACGCCTCTTATCAGCAGGCTGTGAACACGTTGCCGGAAGATAAACGCCGGATACTGACGCAGCCCTGATCCGTTTCGCCGGATGCGGCGCAAGCACCTTATCCGGCCTACAGGCTTTATACCTGGTCTGTAGTTTCGTAGGCCTGATAAGCGCAGCGCCATCAGGCACAACGGTTGCCGGATGCGGCGCAAGCACCTTATCCGGCCTACAGGCTTTATGCGTATTCTGTAGTTTCGTAGGTGCTGATAAGCGCAGTGCCATCAGGCACAACTGTTGCCGGATGCGGCGCAAGCACCTTATCCGGCCTACAGGCTTTATGCATATTCTGTAGGCCAGACAAGTGTTGCGTAATTACAACAGCGGTTTGAGGAAGCGGGCCGTGTGTGAGGCTTCACACTCAGCGACAGTTTCTGGTGTGCCGGAGACAAGGATTTCGCCGCCGCCGCTACCGCCTTCCGGACCGAGATCGACAATCCAGTCTGCGGTCTTAATCACGTCCAGATTGTGCTCAATCACCACGATGGTGTTGCCCTGATCCCGGAGTTGATGCAGCACGTCCAACAGTTGCTGAATATCCGCAAAATGCAGACCGGTGGTCGGCTCATCGAGAATATACAGCGTTTGCCCGGTACCGCGTTTGGACAGTTCGCGCGCCAGCTTCACGCGCTGTGCTTCACCGCCTGAGAGCGTGGTAGCGGACTGACCCAGCCGAATGTACGTCAGGCCAACGTCCATCAGCGTTTGCAGCTTACGTGCCAGCGCCGGAACGGCATCGAAGAACTCACGTGCTTCTTCAATCGTCATATCCAGCACTTCGTGGATAGTCTTGCCTTTGTACTTAATTTCTAACGTTTCGCGGTTATAGCGCTTGCCTTTGCACTGATCGCACGGCACGTAGATATCCGGCAGGAAGTGCATTTCGACTTTGATCACGCCGTCGCCCTGACAGGCTTCACAGCGTCCGCCACGGACGTTAAAGCTGAAACGCCCCGGCGTGTAACCGCGTGCTCGTGACTCCGGTACACCGGCAAACAGTTCGCGCACTGGCGTAAACACCCCGGTGTAGGTTGCCGGGTTAGAGCGCGGCGTACGGCCAATCGGGCTTTGGTCAATGTCGATCACTTTGTCGAAATGCTCCAGGCCTTGAACGTCGCGATACGGCGCAGGTTCAGCCAGCGTCGCACCGTTTAGCGCCGTCTGTGCAATCGGGAACAGTGTGTCGTTAATCAGCGTCGATTTACCCGAACCGGAAACACCGGTAATGCAGGTAAATAAACCTACCGGCAGCGTCAGGGTGACATCTTTCAGGTTATTACCGCGTGCGCCGGTGAGTTTCAGCACTTTCTCTGGGTCAGCCGCAACGCGCTGTTTAGGCACTTCAATCTTGCGTTTACCGCTCATGTACTGGCCGGTCAGCGACTCAGGCACTGCCATGATGTCGTCGAGCGTCCCTTCGGCGACGACCTGACCGCCGTGAACACCCGCGCCCGGGCCGATATCGATAACGTGGTCAGCGGCGCGAATCGCGTCTTCATCGTGCTCGACCACAATAACGGTATTACCCAGATTACGCAGGTGGATAAGCGTACCCAGCAGACGTTCGTTATCGCGCTGGTGCAGGCCAATAGACGGCTCATCCAGTACGTACATTACACCGACCAGACCCGCGCCGATCTGGCTTGCCAGGCGAATACGCTGGGCCTCACCGCCGGAGAGTGTTTCCGCCGACCGCGATAGCGTCAGGTAGTTGAGGCCGACGTTGACCAGGAACTTCAGACGATCGCCAATCTCTTTAAGAATTTTCTCGGCAATCTTCGCCCGCTGACCTGCGAGCTTCAGATTGTTGAAGAAATCCATTGCATGACCGATGCTCATGTCAGAAATCGCAGGCAGCGGCGTATTTTCAACAAATACGTGACGGGCTTCCCGGCGTAAACGCGTCCCTTCACAGCTGGCGCAAGGACGGTTACTGATGAACTTGGCTAATTCTTCACGTACTGCGCTGGATTCCGTCTCTTTATAGCGGCGCTCCATATTGTGCAATACGCCTTCGAACGGATGGCGACGTACGGACGTATCACCGCGATCGTTCATGTATTTAAATTCGATATTCTCTTTACCGGAACCGTACAGTACCACTTTATGCACAGCAGGGTTCAGGCTGGCCCACGGGGCTTCAACGTCGAATTTATAGTGTTCCGCCAGAGACTTAAGCATCTGGAAGTAATAGAAGTTACGGCGATCCCAACCGCGGATAGCACCACCGGCCAGCGACAGTTCCGGGTTTTGGATCACCCGATCAGGATCGAAATATTGCTGCACGCCGAGACCGTCACAGGTTGGACACGCGCCCGCCGGGTTGTTAAACGAGAACAGCCGCGGTTCCAGTTCGCGCATGCTATAGCCGCAGATAGGGCAGGCGAAGTTGGCGGAGAACAGCAGCTCCTCCGCTTTCGGGTCGTCCATATCGGCAACGACCGCCGTACCGCCGGACAGTTCCAGCGCGGTTTCAAAGGATTCCGCCAGTCGTTGGGTGAGATCGTCACGGACTTTAAAGCGGTCAATCACCACTTCAATGGTGTGTTTCTTTTGCAGCTCAAGCTTGGGCGGATCGGAAAGGTCACAGACTTCACCGTCGATACGGGCGCGGATATAGCCCTGGCCTGCCAGGTTTTCCAGCGTTTTGGTGTGCTCGCCTTTACGCTCTTTGATCACCGGCGCCAGCAGCATCAGACGCTTACCTTCCGGCTGCGACAGGACGTTATCCACCATCTGGCTTACGGTCTGCGCTGCCAGGGGGACGTCGTGATCCGGACAGCGCGGCTCGCCAACGCGGGCAAACAGCAGACGCAGATAGTCGTGAATTTCGGTAATTGTACCTACCGTGGATCGCGGGTTATGGGACGTCGATTTTTGTTCAATTGAGATGGCAGGAGAGAGCCCCTCAATGTGGTCGACGTCCGGTTTTTCCATCAGCGACAGAAATTGACGCGCGTACGCGGAAAGGGATTCAACGTAACGACGCTGCCCTTCGGCATATAAGGTGTCGAAAGCGAGCGAAGATTTGCCTGAGCCCGAAAGCCCGGTGACGACAATCAGCTTGTCGCGCGGGATGACGAGGTTGATGTTTTTGAGATTATGGGTGCGGGCGCCCCGAACTTCGATCTTATCCATTCATCTTTCCCGGATTAAACGCTTTTTTGCCTGGCTGCATGGTGCTACCGGCGATCACAAACGGTTAATTATGACACAACCTGACCTGAATGGATATACAGTATTGGAATGCAAAACGCAGACGTCTGTGCAACAATGTCTGGCTGGAGTTGTTTACTGGAATCAACTTCGCAACGTAGTAAAAGCGCTATTGGAAATGCTACAATCCCGCGCTTACACTTATTCAGTAACGTTTTTCAGGAGACACGATCATGGCCAGCAGAGGCGTAAACAAGGTGATTCTCGTCGGTAATCTGGGCCAGGACCCGGAAGTACGCTATATGCCGAATGGTGGCGCAGTTGCCAACATTACGCTGGCTACTTCCGAATCCTGGCGTGATAAAGCGACCGGTGAAATGAAAGAGCAGACTGAATGGCACCGTGTTGTGCTGTTTGGCAAACTGGCGGAAGTGGCCAGCGAATATCTGCGTAAAGGTTCTCAGGTCTATATCGAAGGTCAGCTGCGTACCCGCAAATGGACCGATCAGTCCGGTGTAGAAAAGTACACCACAGAAGTTGTGGTTAACGTTGGCGGCACCATGCAAATGCTGGGTGGTCGTCAGGGTGGTGGTGCTCCGGCAGGTGGCGGTCAGCAGCAGGGCGGTTGGGGTCAACCTCAGCAGCCGCAGGGTGGCAACCAGTTCAGCGGCGGCGCGCAGTCTCGCCCGCAACAGTCAGCGCCGGCAGCGCCGTCTAACGAGCCGCCGATGGATTTCGACGACGATATTCCGTTCTAATCCCACTGCGTTACGCTGAAAATAATGGCTACCTCAAGACTGGGGTAGCCATATGCAATTTTGTTATCAGTTCAACACCATAGGCCAATCTGGCGGTGTGTGGCTCATCACGTCAACCATTACGGTTTCAATGTTCTTCCAGATAGCGGACATATCCACCAGGGTTATGCCGAGCAATCCAGTCGCAAACCAGCAGGCAAAAACCAGCCCCAAACCGCTGCTAATGACGGCCAGGCCAATATAATCTGATTTACGAAAACGGATATTGAGCGTACTGGCTAAAAACATCAGCACCGCGCTGAGTAGTTGCCACCGCAGAAGAACCACGCCAGTTGTTATTGTCGCCATGAAAAACGTCCTCAGAAAGTCTGGATGCCCAGGACAGCGCGGGGGTGTTCACCGAGGGTGTGATACTCTGGCTATCGACGGGCAATAACATGAATGAAACATTGTTTCTGTTACATGATTTTTGTGAACTATATCACATCTGGTCGTTTGTTCACCAGCATTGGCCGTTATTTTTGTAGGCTTATAACCACTCCAGGTGTGTGGTTTTGTTTAATGAAGAGTTGATAATAAATAACCATTTTTTAAACATGCATTTAGTCTGCTTGTTATATTTATCCTAAATTAAACGTTAAAAAAAATTAATGAATTTCTTAAATGCAGCCAGGATAATGCTCATAAAAAATTACTCCGTGGGGATAATAACGTTATGAAATAAGCATAACTTTAAGTTTGCCTTACGGAAAAATAATATCATCATCAACTATTATCAGACTTTTACATAGAGAAGTCTGTTGCTAATACTGATAGATTCATGCAACTTAATCAGTCGGTGTTTATAGCATCCTGCCTTGATGGGTTCTGGCATATACGAAACAGGGAAATAGGGCTGACATGAATCACAGTGCGCGACGCAAGATGCTGAAGTTCCTAGGAACATTCATGGTGGTATTGTTCCCCGTGGTGCTGGCGATATGGTTTGCGCACATCCGGGCGATGACCGAAACCCATAGCCAACTCCGCTCTTTTGCTCAACTGGTGTTAAATAAAACAGAATTGGTGATCCTACAAGCTGATTTGGCGCGTGATATGGCCCAGTTGTATCAGGGTAAGATGTGTACCCCGGCACATCAGAAAAGTATGCTAAATATTATTCGCGGTCGTTTATATATCAGTGAGCTAATTTATGCGCAGGGCGATCACTTTTTGTGCTCTACGTCGATGGCGCCGCCTGTTACTTATATTATGCCGACAGCCGATTATAAACGTACGCCGGATATCGCCATCTATTACTACCGCGATACCCCTTTTTTCGCTGGCTACAGAATGACGTACATGCAACGCGGGAACTACGTAGCAGTCATCAATCCATTGTCCTACAGCGAAGTCATGTCAGATGATCCGGATCTCTCCTGGGGCGTGTATGACACAGTAACAGATACGTTTTTCTCTGCTAGTGAAGCGGCAAATATTGCGCAATTCGCGCCGCTCATACGCGGTGAAGCCTCGACCTTTCAACAAGACGATCGCTTCTACACCATCGTGCATTCAGAAAAACGTCCAATTGCGATTATTGTGTCGACCTCAGACAACCGCGTAAGTCAGATTTTCTATCACGAGGCGGCATTAACCATTCCCTTCGGGATTATCTGCAGCATCCTGATACTGCTAATGTGGTGGCGCACGCGCCAGGAATACTTATCTCCCCGGCGCTTATTAAAACGCGCGATCAAAAAACGTCAGCTTTGCCTGCATTACCAGCCGATCATTGATATTAAGAATGGGCAATGTGTTGGTGCTGAAGCTCTGCTGCGCTGGCCGGGCTGTAAAGGTGAGGTGATGAGCCCGACGGAGTTTATTCCACTGGCTGAAAAAGAGGGAATGATTGAGCGGATCACGGATTATGTCGTTGAAGAGGTGTTCAACGATTTGGGGTATTTTCTTTCGGCGCATCCTCAGCTTTCTATCTCGATTAACCTTTCCGCTTCTGACTTTCATTCATCCCGATTGATTGCCCTGATTAACGACAAAAATCGTGAGTACTCCGTGGCGGCCCAGCAAATTAAAGTTGAAGTGACCGAGCGTGGGTTCATAGATGTACATAAAATGACCCCCGTAATCCAGGCGTTCCGCAAGGCGGGTTATGAAGTGGCATTTGATGATTTTGGCACGGGATATTCCAATCTGCATAATTTGTCAGCGCTGAATGTCGATATCCTGAAGATCGACAAATCGTTTATTAGCACGTTGTCCACTAACAGCACCAGTCACTTGATTGCCGAACATATTATTGAGATGGCACAAAGCTTACACCTGAAGACGATTGCGGAAGGGGTGGAAACGAAGGAGCAAATCGAATGGCTGCTTGAACGCGGCGTACAGTATTGTCAGGGCTGGTATTTTGCGAAGGCGCTGCCGCCGCAGGAATTCATGCACTGGATACAACGGTCGCCCGCCATACTGACGCAGAGCGGGCAATAATATTACAGACGATGGCGGTAGTCGCTGGGAGTACGATCAAATTCGCGGCGAAACACACGCGAGAAGGTTTGTTGCGACACATAACCAAGATCCATCGCGATATCAAAAATAGGTCGCTCAGTTGTCCGCAGTTCAACGGCGGCCAGCAAAAGCCGACGCTGGCGGATGTAGTCACCCAAGGTCTGGCGCGTCACCGTGCGGAACATTCTTTGTAAATACCACTTCGAGTAACCTGATTTTTTCGCCACCGCCTCAATGTTCAGCGGTTGATCGATATGTTCATCAATCCATTCAATAAGGGTCTGAATAATCTGCTGATGGGACATAGGGCTGCCTCTTTCTCAGTATTCGATTCGTCGTTTTGTCTGTGGGCGAGTATAATTCCTCAAGTTAACTTGAGGTAAAGCGATTTATGGAAAAGAAATTACCCCGGATAAAAGCGCTGCTCACACCAGGTGAAGTCGCCAAACGTAGCGGCGTGGCGGTATCGACCCTGCATTTCTATGAAAGCAAAGGGTTAATCAGTAGCATGCGCAACAGCGGCAATCAGCGGCGATACAAACGTGATGTGTTGCGTTACGTCGCGATAATCAAGATTGCTCAACGCATCGGGATCCCGCTGGCCACGATCGGTGACGCGTTAGGTGTATTACCCGAGGGGCATTCGCTTAGTGCCAAAGAGTGGAAGCAGCTCTCTTCGCAATGGCGTGAAGAACTGGACCGACGCATCCATACTTTGGTGGCGCTACGTGATGAGCTGGATGGGTGTATTGGTTGCGGATGCTTGTCACGTAGCGATTGCCCGTTGCGTAACCCTGGCGATCAGCTTGGCGAGCAGGGGACCGGAGCGCGCCTGCTGGAAGATGATTAATTGGTTTAAAATATGTGACGGGTATGAAGGATATAAAACTAAAGCGCCACAGAGGGCGCTTTAGTTTGGTTCCGGTCTTTGTCTTTCACTCTATCCCGCTGGTTCACGGGAGGGTTTCCCCCGACATCAACACCCCTCAGTCGAGCACATTAGGGGAGGTTCCGGCCTGTGTTGATAATGTAAGTGTAAGCCACCTCCCTCCATTTGCCAGTGAAATGGTGATTTTTTAGCCAAAAAATTTTCCGCATCTTCACCTGTTTTCTTGCGCGAGTTGCGCGAAATAAACACGCCGATGATGTAATAACTCCGCGAAATTTGTTGCCAAATTGCGCATTGACGATAACGTTTGCGCATCGACTGGTTATTTCTTGCGCGTTATAAGAAGAAATGAGTAAAAAGCGGCAAAGTTCAGTTGAAAACCAGCGTATGATCGCTGGATAATCGTTTGCTTTTTTTTACCACCCGTTTTTTATGCGCGGAGCTAAACGTTTGCTTTTTTGCGACACCCCTATTGACGCAAACCTGGCACATGGAGAAAACGTTTAGCAGGCAGTGGATTGTCCAGCACGCATAATGACGAAAAAATAAACTCTCAGGGGATGTTTTCTATGTCTACGCCTTCAGCGCGTACCGGCGGTTCACTCGACGCCTGGTTTAAAATTTCGCTCCGCGGCAGTACCGTTCGTCAGGAAGTCGTTGCCGGATTAACGACCTTCCTGGCCATGGTCTACTCCGTTATCGTGGTTCCGGGGATGCTGGGTAAAGCCGGGTTCCCACCTGCTGCTGTATTTGTGGCGACCTGTCTGGTCGCGGGCGTCGGTTCTATTGTGATGGGCCTGTGGGCAAACTTGCCGCTGGCAATTGGTTGCGCCATTTCTCTGACCGCATTTACCGCATTCAGCCTGGTGCTGGGCCAACATATTAGCGTGCCCGTTGCGCTGGGTGCGGTGTTCCTGATGGGGGTCCTGTTTACCATCATTTCCGCGACCGGTATCCGTAGCTGGATCCTGCGCAATCTGCCGCAGGGCGTTGCGCATGGTACGGGGATTGGTATCGGCCTGTTCCTGCTGCTGATTGCGGCAAACGGTGTCGGTCTGGTAATTAAGAACCCGCTGGACGGCCTGCCGGTTGCGCTGGGTGACTTCGATACCTTCCCGGTCATTATGTCGTTAATTGGTCTGGCGGTGATTATTGGCCTCGAAAAACTGAAAGTACCGGGTGGCATTCTGCTGACCATTATCGGTATTTCAGTGGTTGGTCTGATTTTCGACCCGGCAGTGCATTTCTCCGGCATTTTTGCCATGCCGTCTCTGAGTGATGAAAACGGCAACTCGCTGATCGGCAGCCTGGATATCATGGGGGCACTGAACCCGATTGTCCTGCCGAGCGTGCTGGCGCTGGTCATGACCGCTGTCTTCGATGCAACCGGAACCATCCGCGCGGTAGCCGGACAGGCGAATCTGCTGGATAAAGACGGACAGATTATCGACGGTGGTAAGGCGCTGACCACTGACTCCCTGAGCAGCGTGTTCTCTGGTCTGGTGGGCGCAGCTCCGGCGGCGGTTTACATTGAATCCGCAGCGGGTACGGCGGCAGGCGGTAAAACTGGCCTGACAGCGATCACCGTTGGCGTACTGTTCCTGCTGATCCTGTTCCTCTCTCCGCTCTCTTATCTTGTACCTGTGTACGCAACGGCACCTGCGCTGATGTATGTGGGTCTGTTGATGCTGAGCAACGTCGCGAAAATCGATTTCGCTGACTTTGTCGACGCGATGGCGGGACTGGTTACGGCCGTATTTATCGTGCTGACCTGTAACATCGTTACCGGCATCATGATTGGCTTTGCGACCCTGGTAATTGGCCGCATCGTTTCTGGTGAATGGCGCAAACTGAACATCGGCACCGTGGTGATCGCCATCGCGCTGGTGGCCTTCTACGCCGGCGGTTGGGCTATCTGATTCTGATTTCCTGACGATCCTAAAAACGGGTGGCTTTGGCCGCCCGTTTTCATTTTCAGAACACACTCGTTGTCTTTTGCGTTACTCTCAATTAGATAGAATTGAGGCACGACGCCTCTCATTAGCAATCATAAGAAACATCGCAAACAGGGAACGCATGGAAATCTTTTTCACCATACTCATCATGACCCTTGTGGTCTCGCTGTCGGGGGTATTTACTCGCGTATTGCCCTTCCAACTTCCTTTACCCCTTATGCAGATCGCCATCGGCGCCTTGCTGGCGTGGCCGACGTTTGGTTTGCATGTGGAATTCGATCCTGAGCTGTTCCTGGTTCTGTTCATCCCGCCGCTGCTCTTTGCCGATGGCTGGAAGACGCCAACGCGTGAGTTTCTCGAGCACGGGCGAGAGATTTTCGGCCTGGCACTGGCGCTGGTGCTGGTCACGGTGGTCGGCATTGGATTTATGATTTACTGGCTGGTGCCGGGGATCCCTCTCATCCCAGCCTTTGCGCTGGCTGCTGTGCTATCGCCAACCGATGCCGTCGCACTTTCCGGCATTGTGGGAGAGGGACGTATACCGAAGAAAATCATGGGTATCCTGCAGGGCGAAGCGTTGATGAACGACGCCTCCGGTCTGGTCTCTCTGAAGTTTGCCGTCGCCGTGGCGATGGGGACGATGGTATTCACCGTTGGTGGCGCAACGCTTGAGTTCTTCAAAGTGGCGATTGGCGGCATCCTGGCTGGTTTTGTCGTCAGTTGGCTGTACGGCCGCTCCCTGCGCTTCCTCAGCCGCTGGGGCGGTGACGAGCCGGCAACGCAAATCGTCCTGCTGTTCCTGCTGCCGTTTGCGTCTTACCTGATTGCGGAACATATCGGCGTTTCCGGTATCCTCGCGGCGGTCGCTGCCGGGATGACGATCACCCGTTCCGGGGTGATGCGCCGCGCGCCACTGGCGATGCGTTTACGTGCTAACAGTACCTGGGCGATGCTGGAGTTTGTATTTAACGGCATGGTCTTCTTGCTGTTAGGGCTACAGTTACCGGGAATTCTGGAGTCTTCTTTGGCGGCGGCCGAGGCCGATCCGAATGTTGAAATCTGGATGCTGTTTACCGATGTCGTGCTGATTTACGTGGCGCTAATGCTGGTGCGTTTTGGCTGGCTGTGGACCATGAAAAAGTTCAGTCTGCGCTTCCTGAAGAAAAAACCGATGGAGTTTGGATCCTGGACGACGCGTGAAATCATGATCGCCTCTTTTGCCGGTGTACGCGGGGCCATTACCCTCGCCGGTGTACTCTCCATTCCTCTGTTGTTACCGGACGGTAGCGGCTTCCCGGCGCGATATGAGCTGATCTTCCTTGCCGCAGGCGTGATCCTGTTCTCGTTGTTTGTTGGCGTGGTGATGCTGCCGATTCTGCTACAACATCTGGAAGTGGCAGACCACTCGCAGCAGCAGAAAGAGGAACGTATTGCCCGCGCCGCCACGGCAGAAGTGGCGATTGTCGCGATCCAGAAAATGGAGGAGCGACTGGCCGCGGACACCGAAGAGAACATCGATAACCAGTTGCTCACCGAGGTGAGTTCACGCGTGATTGGTAACCTGCGTCGACGCGCCGACGGGCGCAACGATGTGGAAAGCTCTATGCAGGAAGAAAACCTCGAACGACGTTTCCGCCTGGCAGCGCTGCGTTCAGAACGCGCGGAGCTTTATCACCTGCGCGCCACGCGTGAAATCAGCAATGAAACGCTGCAAAAACTACTGCACGACCTGGATTTGCTGGAAGCGCTGTTGATTGAGAATCAGTAAACGATAGCGCCTGATGCGCTACGCTTATCAGGCCTACAAGACCGGCAACAGCGATGTAGGCCGGATTAGGCGCTAGCCGCATCCGGCGAAAGGTGTGCCTGATGCGCTACGCTTATCAGGCCTACAAGATCGGGAATAGTGATGTAGGCCGGATAGGGCGTCAGCCGCATCCGGCGAAGGGTGTGCCTGATGCGCTACGCTTATCAGGCCTACAAGATCGGGAATAGTGATGTAGGCCGGATAGGGCGTCAGCCGCATCCGGCGAAGGGTGTGCCTGATGCGCTACGCTTATCAGACCTACAAGACCGGCAATAGCGATGTAGGCCGGATAAGGCGCTAGCCGCATCCGGCGAAGGGTGTGCTTGATGCGCTACGCTTATCAGGCCTACAAGACCGGCATACCGATGTAGGCCGGATAAGGCGTTAGCCGCATCCGGCGAAGGGGTGCCTGATGCGCTACGCTTATCAGGCCTACAAAACCGGCAATAGCGATGTAGGCCGGATAAGGCGTTAGCCGCATCCGGCGAAAGGTGGGCCAAATGGCGCGCAACTGGCTGCAAGAAATTATTCATCGTGTAATTTGCGAGCGACATTCCTGAACGAATCCATCCCTCTTGTCGATTCCCTCTTTTCTCCATACGGTTGAGGAAAGGGGGAAACATGTCCAACTATCGACGAAATTACATCAATGGGGGAACCTGGTTTTTTACGGTAAATCTGCAGGACCGTCGAAGCCATCTTCTGACTGCCAACATTCACGCGCTTCGGTGTGCAATCGCTGCGGTCAATAAGGTTAGGCCTTTTCGCATCAATGCGTGGGTCGTTTTACCCGAGCATATGCATTGTATATGGACGTTACCCGGCAATGATGCGGATTATTCCTCTCGCTGGCGGGAAATTAAGAAGCATTTCACCCACTCATTGTCTTCCCGACATATCTGGCAATCTCGCTTTTGGGAGCACACCATCCGTGATGAACATGATTATCGCCAGCATGTTGATTATATTTACATTAACCCGGTGAAGCACGGTTGGGTAAAGCAGGTACAGGCTTGGCCTTTTTCAACATTTCATCGTGATGTGAGGCACGGTTTGTACCCGCAAGATTGGGCAGGTGAAATCATGGTTTTTAATGCGGGTGAACGTGCCTGATGCGCTACGCTTATCAGGCCTACAACACCGGCATACCGATGTAGGCCGGATAAGGCGTTAGCCGCATCCGGCATTTTACGACGCTTGCGGTAGCCAAAACCCTTCACAGCATTTGAGCCACGCCTGGGCGCTGTGCGACAGATACACGCCTTCGCGCCAAATCATGCCCAACTGCCAGCGTAAGTCACTCTCCAGAGGGATCCAGCGCAACGTTTGCTTATCCAGCCGCTGGCAAATCGGCTCCGGTAAAATGGCAATCCCGACTCCGGCTTGTACCATTGCCGCCAGAAAATCCCACTGCCCGCTGCGCACCGCGATGCGGGGTTTGACGTTGTGTTGGCTAAACAGCTCAAGCAATTGGCGGCTCAACGCGAAATCTTCGTTGTAGATAAGCAGCGGATGTTCCGCCAGCGCCTCGGGGGGAATGGATTCGCACGTTGTCCACTGGCCGGAGCGAGGAACCAACACGCAGAGTGGATGGCTAAAAAGCGGTAAGGTTGCCAGACCGCTCTCTTCTTCAACCGGCAGCGCGGTCATCGCGACATCCAGGTCACCGTTCATTACCGCCTGCTGAACGGTTAAGCCGCCAAATTCAGAGACCTTCAGCTCAACGCCGGGATAGCGCTGGCGAAACAGGCCGATCGGCCCAGCCATTAACATCCCCACCATGGGCGGGATACCGAGGCGCAGCACGCCCTTGTTGAGGTGATTTATGTCACTGAGTTCCGCTTCAAGCTGGCGAAACTCGGCAAGGATCGCCAGGCCGCGTTCGAAAACGACCTGCCCGGTATCGGTTAACAGCAGTCGCCGACCATCGCGGATTAACAGCGTGCAGTTAAGCTCGTCTTCAAGGTTCTTCAACATCTTGCTGATGGTGGGCTGGGTGACAAAAAGCTTCTCCGCTGCGCGGGTAAAGCTCTGCTGACGAACCACTTCAACAAAATATCGCAGCGTTCTGATATCCATGATTATTCCTTAAGACTATGCCTGCAATGAGTTTAATTCATTTCAGTCCTGGAAGGGGGCTCTCTATACTGGCGCTCTCTATTTTTTAAGGACATACCCTCATGGCTGTGGCGATAAGCCGCGTGACGCCTGCTGTCATTCACCGACTCCAGATCCCCGTTCAGGTTCTGTTGTACGCAGGTCTTTTTGTATTTGCTCAATATCTTGTCTCCTGGCTGCATCTGCCGCTTCCCGCCAACCTGGTCGGGATGGTGCTGATGCTGGCGTTAATTGTCTGTCGGGTTATCCCGCTGAACTGGATTCGCGCAGGTGCTCGCTGGTTACTGGCTGAAATGCTGCTGTTTTTTGTCCCGGCGGTGGTCGCCGTTGTGAACTACACGCAGCTGTTGCTGGTTGATGGCTGGCGTATATTTGCCGTGATTGCGATCAGTACGCTGATGGTGCTCGGCGCAACGGCGTGGGTGGTGGATAAAGTGTATCGCTATGAAATGCGCAGGCTAAACCGTGAGTAATTTCCAGCTAAGCGTATTGTGTCTGGTGATTACGCTGGGTATCTACTTTGCCAATAAGCGTCTGTATCGCCGTTTTCGTAAATTACCCCTGATGCCATTAGTTCTCACCCCGGCCCTGCTGGTGCTGATGCTGGTTTTCGGCCATATCTCCTGGCAAAACTATATTGGTGAATCGCACTGGTTGCTGTGGCTGTTAGGCCCGGCGACCATCGCCTTTGCCGTTCCGGTGTATGACAACCTTGCCGTGATTAAGCGTCACTGGATGTCGCTGACGGCGGGTGTGGTAACGGCAACGCTGGTGGCCGTCACCAGTTCCGTATGGCTGGCGCGCCTGTTTATGTTGCCTGATGAGATCCAACGTAGTCTGGCGGTGCGCTCCGTCACCACACCGTTTGCGCTGGCGGCGGCAGAACCGTTGGGCGGGCAGCCGGACCTGGTGGCATTGTTCGTGGTGGTGACCGGCGTATTTGGTATGGCGGTCGGCGATGTGCTGTTTTTACGGCTTTCCATTCGTGAAGGGATGGCGAAAGGCGCAGGATTTGGTGCAGCATCGCACGGTGCGGGCACGGCACGCTCTTATGAACTCGGTCAGCAGGAGGGTGTCGTTGCCAGCCTGGTGATGATGCTTTCCGGCGTGGTAATGGTGCTGGTGGCACCGCTGGTGGCGAGGCTGATGTTCTGAGGAAAGATATATTCCTCCGGCCCGAAAGCCGGAGGAGAAGGGAAGTTAGTGCGCGCGACCCTGTTCTACGCCGTATCCGGTCTGGGAACGGATAAACTGAGCACGGAACTGCTCGCGTTCGCGGTTACCTTCTTCTGAGTTATCGGTGGCAGAGAAGAACCAGATCCCGAGGAATGCTACGCTGATGGAGAACAGCGCCGGATACTCATACGGGAAAATGGCTTTTTCGTGACCGAGGATCTGGACCCAAATCGTTGGACCAAGAATCATCAGCACCACTGCCGTCAGCAGGCCTAACCAGCCACCCAACATTGCGCCACGCGTGGTCAGTTTCGACCAGTACATAGAGAGCAGAATGATGGGGAAGTTACAGCTCGCCGCGATGGCGAACGCCAGGCCGACCATGAAGGCGATGTTCTGGTTTTCGAACAGCACGCCGAGCACGATGGCAATCACGCCCAGCACCAGCACGGTGATTTTCGAAACCCGCAGCTCTTCACGTTCGGTGGCGCCTTTGCGGAACACGTTGGCGTACAGGTCGTGAGACACTGCCGATGCGCCCGCCAGCGTCAGACCGGCAACCACCGCCAGAATGGTGGCAAACGCCACTGCCGAGATGAAGCCGAGGAACAGGTTACCGCCTACCGCATTCGCCAGGTGAACCGCCGCCATGTTATTACCGCCAATCAGCGCGCCCGCAGCATCTTTGTACGCAGGGTTTGCACCAACCAGCATGATTGCGCCAAAGCCGATGATAAAGGTCAGGATGTAGAAATAACCCATAAAACCGGTGGCGTAGAACACACTCTTACGTGCTTCACGGGCATCGCTAACCGTGAAGAAGCGCATCAGGATGTGCGGCAAGCCTGCCGTACCAAACATCAGGCCGAGACCTAACGACAGCGCGGAGATCGGATCTTTCACCAACCCGCCCGGGCTCATAATGGCTGAACCTTTCGGGTGTACCGCCATCGCTTCGGTGAACAGATTATTGAAGCTAAAGCCGACGTGTTTCATCACCATAAAGGCCATAAAGCTGGCACCGAACAGCAACAGTACGGCTTTGATGATCTGTACCCAGGTGGTCGCCAGCATGCCGCCAAACAGCACGTACATCATCATCAGCACGCCAACCAGTACGACAGCGATGTGATAGTTCAGACCAAACAGCAGCTCAATCAGCTTACCTGCACCAACCATCTGGGCGATCAGATACAGCGCAACCACCACCAGGGAACCACAGGCGGACAGAATACGGATTGGCCCTTGCTTCAGACGATAAGACGCAACGTCTGCAAAGGTGTAACGACCCAGGTTACGCAAACGCTCAGCAATCAGGAACAGAATAATTGGCCAGCCGACCAGGAAGCCGAGTGAATAGATCAGCCCGTCATAACCGGAGGTAAAGACCAGCGCGGAAATCCCGAGGAACGATGCCGCCGACATATAGTCGCCCGCAATCGCCAACCCGTTCTGGAAACCGGTGATGTTACCTCCAGCGGTGTAGTAGTCATTACGCGAACGTACGCGCTTTGACGCCCAGTAGGTAATGCCGAGCGTAAAGATGACGAAAATCAGGAACATAATAATCGCCTGCCAATTGGTTGGCTGGCGTTGGACTGCACCGCTAATAGCATCCGCCGCGTTTGCGGCGAAGGGCAGCGTGGCGGCAAGCGCCGTCAGGACTCTCTTCATGATGCTTTAACCTCGTGCAAAACCGCATTGTTCAGGCGATCGAATTCACCGTTTGCCCGCCAGATGTAGATCCCGGTCAGGATGAAGGAGATAAGGATCACACCGACCCCAATCGGAATACCGCGGGTGACGCTGGTTCCCGCGTGTAGCGGAGTACCCAGCCAGCCCGGCGCAAAGGCAATCAATAAAATAAAGCTGATATAAACTGCCAGCATGATGATGGACAGAATGGTGGCAAACCGTTGCCGTTTTTCTACTAACTCCCTGAAACGCGCACTGTCTTCTATCCGCTGATAAATTTGGTCATTCATCACAGAGCTCTCCAGAGGTCCCCCTGCGTCTTTCGTGCTACAGGTTCGTTGGCCGCACTCGCCCACCCCAGTCACATAGTGAACTATGCTCTTGGGGATGTGCTCGCTTGCCGCCTTCCTGTAACACGAAATCCTTTGGGGGAGGTTTTTTATATTTCCCTCCCGGTGAAGAGAGGGTAGGGTCAGATTTGTAGGCCGGATAAGACGCTTTCGCGTCGCCATCCGGCATTTTCAGGACTTTGTTATGATGGCATCGCGATGGCCTGCTTCTCTTCGAGCAGTTTCTCCACGACGCCAGGATCGGCGAGGGTCGAGGTATCGCCCAGATTGCTGGTATCGCCCGCCGCGATTTTGCGCAGGATGCGGCGCATGATTTTGCCGGAGCGGGTTTTCGGCAGTGAGTCGGTCCAGTGCAGCACGTCTGGCGTTGCCAACGGACCAATTTCTTTACGCACCCAGTTGCGAACCTCGGCGTACAACTCAGGTGACGGCTCTTCACCGTGATTCAGCGTGACGTAGGCGTAGATCGCCTGGCCTTTAATATTATGCGGAATTCCCACCACCGCGGCTTCGGCAATCTTCGGATGCGACACCAGCGCCGATTCGATTTCAGCCGTTCCCAGACGGTGGCCAGAGACGTTCAGCACATCGTCCACACGTCCGGTAATCCAGTAATAGCCATCTTCGTCACGGCGCGCGCCGTCGCCGCTGAAGTACATATTCTTGAAGGTAGAGAAGTAGGTTTGCTCAAAGCGTTCGTGATCGCCAAACAGCGTTCTCGCCTGGCCTGGCCACGAGTCGGTAATCACCAGGTTACCTTCCGTCGCGCCTTCCAGTGGATTACCTTCGTTATCGACAATCGCAGGCTGTACGCCAAAGAATGGACGGGTTGCAGAACCGGCTTTCAGCTCGGTAGCGCCCGGCAGTGGGGTGATCATGAATCCCCCGGTTTCGGTCTGCCACCAGGTATCGACGACCGGACATTTTTCGTTGCCGATCTTCTTCCAGTACCACTCCCACGCTTCCGGGTTGATCGGCTCGCCAACGGAACCCAGGATACGCAGCGACGAACGGTCAGTACCTTCAATCGCTTTGTCGCCTTCTGCCATCAGTGCGCGAATGGCGGTCGGTGCGGTATACAGAATATTGACCTGGTGCTTGTCCACAACCTGCGACATACGCGCAGGCGTTGGCCAGTTTGGTACGCCTTCGAACATCAGCGTGGTTGCGCCGCAGGCCAGCGGGCCGTACAGCAGGTAGCTGTGTCCGGTTACCCAACCCACGTCAGCGGTGCACCAATAGATATCGCCCTGATGGTAATCAAACACGTACTTAAAGGTGGTTGCAGCGTAGACCAGATACCCGCCGGTGGTGTGCAGCACGCCTTTTGGCTTGCCGGTTGAACCGGAGGTATACAGGATAAACAGTGGATCTTCCGCGTTCATCTCTTCCGGTTGGTGTTCTGAGCTGGCTTTCTCGATAAGATCGGACCACCACAGGTCACGGCCTTCCTGCCACTCCGTTTTACCACCGGTACGTTTGAGGACGACCACATGTTCAACGGTTTTTACGTTTGGATTTTTCAGCGCATCATCCACGTTCTTTTTCAGTGGGATAGCGCGTCCGGCGCGTACGCCTTCGTCGGCGGTGATCACCAGGCGTGAATTGGAGTCGATAATACGTCCGGCGACGGCTTCCGGTGAGAAACCACCGAAGATGACAGAATGCACGGCCCCAATGCGGGCACAGGCCAGCATGGCAACCGCAGCTTCTGGCACCATCGGCATATAAATGGCCACCACGTCACCTTTTTTAATGCCTAAATCCAGTAGCGTATTGGCGAAACGGCAGACATCGCGATGCAACTCGCGATAGGTAATGTTTTTGCTTTGGGTAGCGTCATCGCCTTCCCAGATAATGGCGGTACGATCGCCGTTTGCCTGCAGATGGCGGTCAAGGCAGTTTGCGGCCAGGTTCAGGGTGCCGTCTTCGTACCATTTAATAGACACGTTGCCTGGTGCGAAGGAGGTGTTCTTCACCTGGCTGTACGGCTTGATCCAATCAAGAATCTTTCCCTGCTCGCCCCAAAATGTGTCGGGTTCGTTAACGGATTGCTGGTATTTCTCTGCGTACTGCTCCGGATTTATCAGGCAACGATCCGCAATGTTTGCGGGAATAGCGTGTTTATGTATTTGGCTCATGGCTTTTGTTCTCCTTGTAGGATGTTAATAATATGTCTCATAAACGTTAAATGTAGGGGCTTTGAGAGTTTTGTTTAGTATTTGCGCGGCAGATCACGCAATAAACGAATTGTGCAAATTAGCGACAAACTGAATTTTGAAGGGAACTAGCAAAAATTGATTAAATCTCGCGATAACATGCAGTTATCTAAAGGATTGTTGAAAAGGTGATCTGTCTCTGAATTAGACAAAAGAGTGAGAGATTAGAGGGGTGTTATAACTCTAAAGTGGTATTTTACATACACTTACAATTGATTAAAAACAACATTTTCAGTGTGGTTTCTTGTTACAAATAGGGTGGAGCAATGTCATGACAGTATTCGTGTGGTTGCTGTTGTGGAAAACAATAAAAGAACCGCCATTGCAGATAATGGCGTCATCTGGATGAGACCCCTATGGCAAGGATAAAATCACGCGTACGCCGTTTCTTCAGCCTGTTATTACCTTTATTATTTATTTCTGCTGTTCACGCTGAACAAACTTCTGTACCTGCAAAAACCGTCACCGTTGAAGCGAAGAATGAAACCTTCGCACCTCAGCATCCCGATCAATATCTCTCCTGGAAAGCCACGTCTGAGCAATCAGCCCGTGAAGATGCACTGGCAGAAGATCCGCGTCTGGTGATCCTGTGGGCGGGATACCCATTCTCGCGCGATTACAACAAACCGCGGGGACACGCGTATGCCGTGACCGATGTCCGTGAAACCTTACGTACCGGCGCACCAAAAACGGCAGAAGATGGTCCGTTGCCGATGGCCTGCTGGAGCTGTAAAAGCCCGGACGTAGCGCGTCTTATCCAGAAAGACGGTGAAGATGGCTACTTCCACGGTAAATGGGCGCGCGGCGGTCCGGAAATTGTTAACAACCTCGGTTGTGCGGATTGCCATAATACCGCGTCACCAGACTTCGCCAAAGGCAAGCCAGAACTGACCCTGTCGCGTCCTTATGCAGAACGCGCGATGGAAGCCATCGGTAAACCGTTTGAGAAAGCCGGTCGCTTTGACCAGCAATCCATGGTCTGCGGCCAGTGCCACGTGGAATACTACTTCGACGGTAAAAACAAAGCCGTTAAGTTCCCGTGGGACGACGGCATGAAAGTCGAGAACATGGAGAAATACTACGACAACATTGCTTTCTCTGACTGGACCAACTCCCTGTCTAAAACGCCGATGCTGAAAGCGCAGCACCCGGAGTATGAAACCTGGAGCGCGGGCATTCACGGCAAGAACAACGTGACCTGTATCGACTGTCACATGCCGAAAGTGCAAAACGCGGAAGGCAAGATCTATACCGACCATAAGATTGGTAACCCGTTCGACAACTTCCCTCAGACCTGCGCGAACTGCCACACCCAGGACAAAGCGTCCCTGCAAAAAGTGGTCGCCGAGCGTAAACAGGCTATTCATGACCTGAAAATCAAAGTTGAAGATCAGCTGGTTCGTGCGCACTTCGAAGCGAAAGCCGCATGGGATGCGGGCGCGACTGAAGCGGAAATGAAGCCGATTCTGGAAGATATCCGTCACGCACAATGGCGTTGGGACCTGTCTATCGCCTCACACGGCATTCATATGCACGCCCCGGAAGAAGGCCTGCGGATGCTGGGTAGCGCAATGGATAAAGCCGCCGACGCGCGTACCAAACTGGTCCGTCTGCTGGCGACCAAAGGCATCACGCATGAAATTCCGTTGCCGGATATCTCGACCAAAGAGAAAGCCCAGGCGGCGATTGGTCTGAACATGCAGCAAATCAATGCTGAGAAGCAGGACTTCATCAAAACGGTGATTCCGCAGTGGGAAGATCAGGCACGTAAAAACGGTCTGTTAAGCCAATAACCCCATTCCGCCCCGCAAGGGGCGGATAACTCAACGGAGTGAATATGAGCGTATTACGTTCGTTATTAACTGCTGGGGTGCTGGCGTCAGGCTTGTTATGGAGCCTGAGTGGAATCACTGCCACGCCAACGCCGCAGGAGTCGGATCAACGCTGGACGGTTACCCAACAGCGTAATCCGGATGCCGCCTGTCTGGACTGTCACAAGCCGGATACCGAAGGCATGCATGGTAAGCATGCGGAAGTCATCAACCCGAATAACAAACTGCCGGTCACCTGCACTAACTGTCACGGCCAGCCATCACCGAACCACCGTGAAGGGGTGAAAGATGTGATGCGCTTTAATGAGCCGATGTACAACGTGGAGCAGCAGAACAGCGTCTGTATGTCCTGTCACCTGCCTGAGCAGCTGCAAAAAGCGTTCTGGCCGCACGATGTCCATGTAACCAAAGTGGCGTGTGCCAGCTGTCACTCACTGCATCCGAAGCAAGACACGATGCAAACGCTGAGCGATAAAGGACGGATCAAGATTTGCGTCGATTGCCACAGCGATCAGCGTAACAATCCGAACTTTAACCCGGCGTCGATTCCGTTGCTTAAGGAGCATCCATGAGTTGCTCTCGTCGCCAGTTTATCACCGGCGTCGGCGCGCTGGTGGCAGTGAGCGGGACGGCGGGGCGCGTTGTGGCGAAGACGCTGAACATCAACGGCGTGCGTTACGGTATGGTACATGATGAGTCATTATGCATCGGCTGTACGGCCTGTATGGATGCTTGTCGCGAAGTCAACAACGTGCCGGAAGGCGTATCGCGTCTGACGATTATTCGCAGTGAGCCGCAAGGAACGTTTCCTGATGTGAAGTATCGCTTCTTCCGTCATTCGTGCCAGCACTGCGACCACGCTCCCTGCGTTGACGTCTGCCCGACGGGGGCATCGTATCGCGATGCCGCCAGCGGCATTGTGGATGTGAACCCGGACCTTTGCGTTGGCTGCCAGTACTGCATTGCCGCGTGTCCTTATCGCGTGCGCTTTATCCATCCGGTGAGCAAAACGGCGGATAAATGCGATTTCTGCCGGAAAACCAACCTGAAAGCGGGCAAACAGCCCGCCTGCGTTGAGTCATGTCCGACGAAGGCGCTGACGTTTGGTAATCTGGACGATCCCAACAGCGATATCTCCCGTTTGTTGCAGCAGAAAACGACCTACCGTTACAAGCTGGCGTTGGGTACAAAACCAAAGGTCTACCGCGTTCCCTTTAAATTTGGGGAGGTGAGCCAATGACATCCGCTTCTGCATTTCATTTTGAATCACTGGTGTGGGACTGGCCCATTGCCATCTATCTGTTCCTGATAGGTATCTCTGCCGGACTGGTCACGCTGGCGATTCTGCTGCGTCGCTTCCATCCGGAGGCGGGCGGTTCGGACAACACGCTGCTGCGCACTACGCTGGTGTTAGGGCCGGGGGCGATTATCCTCGGTCTGTTGATTCTGGTGTTCCACCTGACGCGGCCATGGACCTTCTGGAAACTGATGTTCCACTACAGCTTCACTTCGGTGATGTCGATGGGGGTCATGCTGTTCCAGTTGTACATGGTGGTGTTAGTGCTGTGGCTGGCAAAAATCTTTGAAAAAGAGGTGATTGCCCTGCAACAGCGCTGGCTGCCGCGGTTAGGTATCGTGCAGAAAGTATTGACGCTGATCGCGCCTTTCCATCGTGCGCTTGAGACGTTAATGCTGGTGCTGGCGGTCCTGCTCGGGGCGTACACCGGTTTTCTGCTGTCGGCGCTGAAATCTTACCCGTTCCTGAATAACCCGATCCTGCCGGTGCTGTTCCTGTTCTCTGGGATCTCCTCCGGCGCCGCGGTGGCGCTGATCGCCATGGCGTTACGCCATCGTAGCAACCCGCACAGCACCGAAGCGCACTTTGTGCATCGCATGGAAGTCCCGGTGGTATGGCTGGAGATCTTCCTGCTGGCGGCGTTCTTCGTCGGTCTGGCGCTGGGCGATGACGGCAAAATGCGCGCGCTGGCGGCGGCACTGGGCGGCGGATTCTGGACCTGGTGGTTCTGGCTTGGCGTGGCTGGGCTTGGGCTGATACTGCCGATGCTGCTAAAACCCTGGGCCAACCGCAGTTCGACGTTTCATGGCGTGCTGGCAGTGTGCGGCGCCAGCCTGACCGGCGTACTGCTGCTGCGTTTTTTTATACTCTATGCGGGTCAGCTAACCGTTGCGTAAGGTGATATCTGGACGTTCTCCTTCCTGAAGCCGGTTTTCTGGCGCTGTTATTAAGCCTTGGGGTCAACGTGTTGACCCCGCTTGCCGTGCTGGTGGGTGTCCGCCAGCGCTGGCAAGGGGTGATGCGGCTTGCAACGGTGGGCGTGTGGGCGCAATTTACCCTGCTACTGCTGGCTTTTGCCATTTTGGTATTCTGCTTTTTGACCAGCGACTTTTCGGTGGTCTACGTTGCTCAGCACAGCTACAGCCTGCTGCCGTGGGGATTAAAACTGGCGGCGGTGTGGGGCGGTCATGAAGGATCGCTGCTGCTGTGGGTGCTGTTTCTTTCCGGCTGGAGCGCGCTGTTCGCTTTACGCTATCGGCGTGATACCGACGCGCTGTTTCCGCTGACGCTCAGCGTCCTTTCAATGATAACGGCCCTGCTGCTGCTGTTTGTGGTGGTATGGTCCGATCCGTTCGTGCGCATCTTCCCGCCTGCCATTGAAGGGCGCGACCTTAACCCGATGCTGCAACATCTCGGGTTAATCCTCCATCCACCTCTGCTGTATCTGGGTTACGGTGGTTTGATGGTGGCGGCAGGCGTGGCGCTGGCCTCGCTGCTACGTGGTGACTTTAATGCGCAGAGCGCCTGGGTGTGCTGGCGCTGGGCGCTGCCCGGCTGGTGCGCGCTGACGCTGGGAATTATCCTCGGCTCCTGGTGGGCCTATTGCGAGCTGGGCTGGGGCGGCTGGTGGTTCTGGGACCCGGTTGAAAATGCCTCCTTATTACCCTGGCTTTCCGCCAGCGCGCTGCTGCATAGCCTGTATATCACGCGCCAGCGCGGAATCTTCCGCCACTGGTCCCTGCTACTGGCGATCGTCACGCTGATTTTATCGCTGCTTGGGACGCTGATCGTACGTTCCGGCATTCTCGTTTCGGTGCATGCTTTCGCGCTGGATAACGTTCGTGCCGCGCCGCTGTTTGCGCTGTTTACCGTGTTGAGTCTGGCGTCGCTCGGGCTGTACGCCTGGCGGGGCCAGCAAGTCCGGCAGAATGCGCGTTTTGGCGGTTGGTCACGCGAGATGCTGATTCTGGTTGCGCTGCTGCTCTTTAGTGCGGTGCTGCTGATTGTGTTGATTGGCACGCTCTACCCGATGATTTACGGGCTGTTCGGCTGGGGACGGCTCTCCGTAGGCGCACCGTACTTTAACCGCGCTACGCTGCCCTTTGGCCTGCTGATGCTGCTGGTTATCGTGCTGGCAACGGTCAGAAGCCGCAACGTGTCTTTCCGCATCCAGCTTCCGGCACTGCTGGCGCATGCCGGGGTGCTGGTGTTTGCGGCGGGGATCGTCTTTTCCAGCGGTAGCCGTCAGGAGATAAGCCTGAACCTGAGCCCTGGGCAGCAGGTTGAACTGGCGGGTTACATTTTCCGTTTTGAGCGTCTCGACCTGGAAGCCAAAGGTAACTACACCAGTGAAAAAGCGCAGATCACGCTGTGGCACAATGAGAAACGTATTGGCAGCCTGCAACCTGAAAGGCGCTTCTATGCCGCGCGCCGTCAACAGATGATGGAGCCGGGGATCCGCTGGAACCTGATGCATGACTGGTATGCGGTAATGGGTGAAAAAACCGGACCTGACCGCTATGCCATGCGTTTGTACGTGCAGACCGGCGTGCGCTGGATTTGGGGTGGGGGACTATTAATGGTCTTTGGCGCGCTGCTGAGCGCATGGCGAGGAAGGAAGCATCCAGAGTTATTGCCTGATGGCGCTGCGCTTATCAGGCCTACGAGTGAAAAGCATGGTAGGCCGGATAAGGCATTCATGCCGCCATCCGGCAAAACGATGTTACTTGTGGCTTTACTGATTTTTCTACCTTTTACCACCCATGCCCAGGTTGTGGATACCTGGCGCTTTGAAAATCCGCAACAGCAGGAACAAGCGCTGTCCATTGCCAGCCAGCTTCGCTGCCCACAGTGTCAGAACCAAAACCTACTGGAATCCAATGCGCCGGTAGCGGTCAGTATGCGCCATCAGGTTTATAGCATGGTGGCGGAAGGGAAAAGCGAAGCTGAGATCACGACATGGATGACCGAGCGTTACGGTGACTTCGTTCGTTATAATCCGCCGCTGAATGAGCAAACGCTGCTGCTGTGGGCGTTGCCGTGCCTGCTGTTATTGCTGGTAGGTGTGGTGGTCTGGCGAGTGAGAAGACGTCAGCATACGGAGGAAGGTGAACAATGAACCAGTCCGAACCGCTGTTACGCCCAATGCCTGTGAAGCGGCTGACCGCTGCGGCGGTGCTGATGGTTGTGGCCTGCATTGGAGGCTACTTGTTGACGCCAAAATGGCAGGCGGTTCGTCAGGAGCAAACGAGACTGGCAGACCCTTTACATGCTTTCTCCGATGAAAATGTTCAGGAAAAACAGTTGCTTTTGCTGCAATCGCAGATTCGCGCTAATCCCCAGGACGGCGTGAAATGGGCGCAACTCGGGGAGTACTATCTTTGGCAAAACGCGTATCATAATGCGCTGCTGGCCTACGAGCAGGCGCTGCGTGTCGGCGGTGAAAATGCTGAGATCTATTCCGCGATGGCAACGGTATTGTATTACCAGGCCGGACAACATATGACGCCACCCACTCGCGAGATGATTGATAAGGCTCTGGCGCTGGATCCGGCAGAGGTCACCGCGCTGATGCTGTTAGCCTCAGATGCGTTTATGCAGGCAGACTACGCCCAGGCTGTTTCAGTGTGGCAAAAGGTTATGGATTTAAACTCGCCTAGGGTGAACCGGGCACAGCTCGTTGACTCTATTAATATGGCGAAGTTATTGCAGAATCGGCAAAAATAAATTTGTTTTTTTTGTGATTTGTATCATTTGGCCTGTTTAAAAAACAGGCAAACGAACAAATGGGCGAAAAAAACTCACACCATGACTTCTTCATTTTTGAACATATTAAAATTCTTTTATAACAAAAAGTTATTCATCAATACCGCGATAAAATTGCATTTTTATGCATAAAATCAGCCAAAAGCCCTGTTCTTAGAGGGTTGCGCGGAATGCCATGCAGATGATAATGATAATAAGCGTTAAAAAACTCCATAAACGAACGCAACACAATTCATACCCTTTCAGTATGTACTATTCCCACACACCGCATGTGGAATAGCGCTCCATCGAGGAAGTCCGTTGTTATGAAAAATTTGAAAGTCAGCCTGGCATGGCAGATTCTAATCGCCATGGTGCTGGGCATTCTGCTAGGGAGTTACCTGCATTACCATAGTGACAGCCGTGAATGGCTGGTTGTAAACCTGCTGTCACCGGCGGGCGATATCTTTATCCATCTGATCAAAATGATCGTTGTGCCCATTGTCATCTCTACGCTGGTTGTCGGTATTGCCGGAGTCGGTGATGCAAAACAGCTGGGCCGCATTGGCGCCAAAACTATTCTCTATTTCGAAGTGATCACCACCGTGGCGATTATCCTTGGGATCACGCTGGCTAATGTGTTCCAGCCGGGTTCCGGGATTGATATGTCGCAACTGGCGACCGTGGATATTTCGAAATATCAAAGCACGACTGCAGAAGTACAGAGCCACGCGCATGGTTTGATGGGGACAATTTTGTCACTGGTGCCGACCAATATCGTCGCCTCGATGGCAAAAGGCGATATGCTGCCAATTATCTTCTTCTCGGTGCTGTTCGGTTTAGGCTTGTCTTCCCTGCCGGCAACTCACCGCGAACCGCTGGTGACCGTGTTCCGCTCTATTTCCGAAACCATGTTTAAAGTGACCCACATGGTTATGCGCTATGCGCCAGTCGGCGTTTTCGCGCTGATTGCCGTTACCGTCGCAAACTTCGGTTTTGCCTCCCTGTGGCCGCTGGCGAAGCTGGTGCTGTTGGTGCACTTTGCCATCCTGTTCTTCGCGCTGGTGGTGCTGGGGATTGTCGCGCGTATCTGTGGGTTGAGCATTTGGATCCTGATCCGCATTCTGAAAGACGAGTTGATTCTGGCTTACTCTACCGCCAGCTCCGAGAGCGTACTGCCGCGTATTATCGAGAAGATGGAAGCCTATGGCGCACCGGCTTCAATCACCAGCTTTGTGGTGCCGACCGGCTACTCATTCAACCTTGATGGTTCAACGCTGTACCAGAGTATTGCCGCGATCTTTATTGCGCAGCTGTATGGTATCGACCTGTCGCTGTGGCAGGAAATCGTGCTGGTGTTGACGTTGATGGTGACCTCGAAAGGGATTGCGGGCGTGCCGGGCGTATCATTCGTCGTGCTGCTGGCAACGCTGGGCAGCGTGGGGATCCCGCTGGAAGGCCTGGCGTTTATTGCCGGTGTTGATCGTATCCTCGACATGGCGCGTACCGCGCTTAATGTGGTGGGTAACGCACTGGCGGTGCTGGTTATCTCCAAGTGGGAACACAAATTTGACCGCAAAAAAGCGCTGGCCTATGAGCGCGAAGTATTAGGTAAGTTTGATAAGACCGCCTTGTAGGCCGGATAAGGCAACGCCGCCATCCGGCAACCTGCTCCGGGTTGCCTGATGGCGCTACGCTTATCAGGCCTACAACGACTACCCGTTGGTTAACTTATCAAACTCTTCGCAGCCGGTATCGAATCCTTCCGTACAGCTCAGATTCAGCCAGTGCAGTGCCTTCTGTTTATTCTTCACGATAAAACCCTGCTCACCGTTTAAGAACATCATCCCGGCCCAGTATTCGGAATAACCGGTGCGGGAGATGGCTGAGCTACGTTTGAAATACCACGTCGCTTTCTCATCGTCTGCGGGAATACCCACGCCGTTGGCGTAAATCAGCCCAAGCAGCATTTGCGCGTCGACGGCAGAATCATTTTCCAGGTCTTCGGAGGCGTTTTGCAGCAAGGTAATGGCTTTGGGGTAATCGGTGTGTCCAGCCTGAGTGTTGACCAGAATACGCGCCAGCGTAATTTCCCCGGTTTTACTGCCTGCCAGGGTCGCTTTTTCCGCCAGCGTTTTGGCCTGGGGGTAATCCAGACTGACCGGATTGGTAATCTTAATCTGTGCCAGCAATGCGTAAGCATCGGCATCACCATTGTCGGCGGCTTTTTGCGCCCAATATTCCGCTTTACCCAAATCGCCTGAGCTAAACCAGGTATCAGCGAGGAAATATTGTGCACGTCGATCTCCGGACTCGGCGGCTTTCAAAAACTGACTACCGGGCTCTTCGGCATGGACAAAGCATGTCATTAACACCATCAAGGCGAAAAGTCGTTTCATCTTATATTTAGATTTAGTGTAGGGAATGAACAGTATAGAGAGATTATTTGCATAAAAAAACGGCCTCCGAATGGAGGCCGTCAGGGGAAGCTTAACCCATCGCGCTTTCGCGCAGGCTGGCTTTCAGCTTGGTGTACTCATCAATGACATACTGCTCGGCAGCGCGCTGATCGGCAATGCGTTCAACGTTTACAGCACAGTACTTGTACTCCGGCGTTTTGGTAATCGGGCTTAAGTTCTCGGTTACCAGTTCATTACATGCGCCAATCCACCACTGGTAGGTCATGTAAATCGCGCCTTTGTTTGGACGATCGCTGACTGCCGCACGGGTAATGACCCGGCCTTTACGCGAGTTCACCCACACCAGCTCTTCATCCTGGATGCCCAGGCGTTCTGCGTCGGCGGTGTTGATCTGGGCATAGCCCGGTTCATCCGCCAGCGCGGCCAACGCCGCACAGTTACCGGTCATCGAACGGCAAGAGTAGTGGCCGACTTCACGCACTGTAGACAGTACCATCGGGTACTCCTCAGTGAGTTTGTCGATTGGCGCTACCCAGTCGCAGGTGAAGAACTGCGCCAGGCCGTTCGGGGTGTCGAACTTCTCTTTGAAGAGATAAGACGTACCCTGGTCGGCTTCTGAGGTGTCGCGGCAAGGCCACTGGATATAACCCAGTTCGCCCATTTTCTCGTAAGTGGCACCGTAGAAATCCGGGCACAGATGACGCAACTCGTCCCAGATTTCCTGGGTGTTGTTGTAGTGCATCGGGTAGCCCATACGGGTGGCGATTTCACTGATAATCTGCCAGTCCGTTTTCAGATCCCACTTCGGCTCAACGGCTTTAAAGAAGCGCTGGAAGCCACGGTCAGCTGCGGAGAATACGCCTTCATGCTCACCCCATGACGTAGACGGTAAAATAACGTCTGCGGCAGCGGCAGTTTTGGTCATGAAGATATCCTGCACGATGACCAGTTCCAGATCCTCAAAGCCTTTGCGCACTGCGGAGAGTTCAGCATCGGTTTGTAATGGATCTTCACCCATGATGTACGCCGCGCGTACTTCGCCATGCGCTGCACGGTGCGGCAGTTCGCTGATGCGATAACCGGTATGAGCAGGCAGACTTTCCACGCCCCAGGCTTTAGCGAACTTCTCGCGGTTAGCCGGATCTTTCACATACTGATAGCCCGGATAAGTATCCGGCAGCGCGCCCATGTCACATGCGCCCTGAACGTTGTTCTGCCCACGAACCGGGTTAACGCCCACGCTCGGCTTACCGAGGTTGCCGGTCAGCATTGCGAGGCTGGTCAGTGAACGCACGGTTTCCACGCCCTGATAGAACTGGGTAACACCCATGCCCCACAGGATGGCCGCGCTTTTCGCCGTGGCATACATACGTGCAGCCTGACGAATATCCTGCGCGCTAACGCCAGTGATATCTTCGACGGACTCCGGCGTGTAGCCTTCGACGATCTTGCTGTACTCTTCGAATCCTTCCGTACGGGAGGCGACGAACGCCTGGTCATACAGTTTTTCTTCGATGATGACATGACCCATAGCGTTGAGCAGCGCGATGTTCGAGCCGTTTTTCAACGCGATGTGCATGTCGGCAATACGCGCGGTTTCAATTTTGCGCGGATCGCAGACGATGATTTTCGCCCCGTTACGTTTAGCATTAATCACGTGATTCGCCACGATCGGGTGGGAATCCGCCGGGTTGTACCCGAAGATGAATACTAAATCTGTGTTATCAATTTCATTGATAGCATTACTCATTGCGCCGTTACCGACCGATTGGTGCAGACCTGCAACCGATGGGCCGTGTCAGACGCGAGCGCAGCAGTCAACGTTATTGGTACCAATAACGGCGCGCGCGAATTTTTGCATTACATAGTTGGTTTCGTTACCCGTACCGCGAGATGAACCGGTCGTCTGAATAGCGTCCGGGCCATACTTCGCTTTGATGGCGCTCAGACGACTGGCGACGTAATCAAGCGCTTCATCCCAGGAAACGGATTCCAGTTTGCCGCCACGCTGGCGACGGATCATAGGGGTTTTCAGACGAGGGGTCAGGATCTGGGTATCATTGATAAAATCCCAGCCATAGTAGCCCTTCAGACACAGGGTACCCTGGTTGGTTTTCCCCTGCGCCGCTTCAGCCCGGACGATTTTGCCGTTATCGACCACCAGGTTGATTTTGCAACCTGATGCGCAATATGGGCAAACCGTGACGACTTTTTTCATCGGTCTCGCTCCAGTTAATCAAATCGCGCATACGCGCTTGTCGTTTTTGTTATGCATCTTTTATGCCATGTTTTTATCAGGGGCATTAGTCGATATTACGGGCGAATTTTGCGCAAAACCCTGACGAAAAACAGGCTGTCGTCATATTTGACGTGACGAATCTCCAATACGTGACGCCCCGGCAGTGTGACCGAGGTTATGTTTCCCGCACATCCTTGTGCCTTATCGCTGTCACTCTGTGCAGAATCAATCACACTCATTTAAGTTGGCCAGAAATGGGGAAAAACAATGAAGCCAGCCATACTGGTTGTGGATGATGACATCGCTGTCTGCACGCTTTTACAGGATGTGCTGAGCGAACACGTCTTTACGGTGACCGCCTGTCACACCGGGCAGGAGGCGCTGCGCTGCATTGAGACTCAGCCGGATATCGCTCTGGTATTGCTGGACATGATGTTGCCCGATATCAACGGTCTGATGGTGTTGCAGCAGGTGCAAAAGATGAGACCCGGATTACCGGTAGTCATGCTGACGGGCTTAGGCAGCGAGTCGGATGTGGTGGTCGGACTGGAAATGGGGGCTGACGACTATATCGGTAAGCCGTTCAATGCGCGGGTGCTGGTGGCGCGGGTAAAGGCGGTGCTCAGACGCGTTGGCGTGTTAACGGCAGAAAGCGGCTGCCCGCAAACCACGGGGCTTTCTTTCAATGGCTGGCATCTCGATACCGCCGGTTGCCAGTTACATAATCCCCAGCAGTTGAAGGTGGAGTTGACGCAGGGGGAATACAGCCTGCTGTTGGCGCTGGCCCAAAATGCCCGCCGGGTGCTGAGCCGGGAACAGCTGCTGGAGCTGACGCGCAGCGACAGCGTTGAGGTGTTTGACCGCACTATTGACGTGTTAATCATGCGGCTGCGGCGAAAAATAGAGAACAACCCGCACCAGCCAATGTTGATCAAAACCCTGCGCGGGCTGGGTTATGTGTTTGCCGCCGACGTGCAACATCACGATAAGGCGGCGTGAACGTGTGCAGTTGCCGGATGCGGCGTAAACGCCTTATCCGGCCTACAAAAGCGATAACAACTCCGTAGGCCTGATAAGCGCAGCGCATCAGGCATATTTCCGGACGATGCGGTCGTAGGCCTGATAAGCGTAGCGCATCAGGCGTCAGCCATTTCTGCTTTCAACTCTGCCAGCGTCTTCGCGCCGTCTATCGCATTCGCGCACAGCAAGCTTGCCCGCGCACAGGCGTGTGCCAACCTGACGCTGTCCGTCAGCGACCAGCGCTCATGACAGCCATACAAAAATCCAGCGCAAAACGCATCTCCCGCCCCGACGCTGCCAACGATCTCCTCCTGCGCCAGGTACTGCGACGGGATCCAGACGCCCGGCAGATCCGGCGCTTCACCCCAGGCACCTTCCGGACAGTGGATCACCACCCGCTGGCGTACACCTGCATCCAATAATTCGCGTGCGGCGGTGGCGATGTGCGCAATATGCAGTTCGCCGTTGGGCTGGCGGATCTCCAGCCCGCTGAACTCCCCGGCTTCCAGCTCGTTAATCACCAGATAGTCTAGATGGCGCAGGGCTGGCATCACCAGCGGTTGATAGCGCGGGTCGCCCTTGCGTGAGACCAGATCCAGCGACGTTTCAAAGCCGTTGTCGCGCATTTGCGCCAGCAGGCGTGCGCTACGCGTCCCGTACTCCTCATCCGGCATGTCCAGACTGTCGAGCAGCAGCAGATATCCCAGATGGAAGATTTTCATCGAGGTATCCAGTTGCTCAAACGCAGGCAGATCGAGTAGCCGATTGGCACCGGGCGAGTGGAAAAAGGTGCGCTGACCGCTGGGATCGGTCATCACCTGCGACATCGACGTGGGGGCGAATGTGGTGCGCTGCACGTGTTGGCGATTAACGTGATACTGCTCCAGCATCGCCATAATGTAGTCGCCGTCGCTGTCCTGACCGATTAACCCCACCGCCTGCAACGGCAGCCCAGTGTGCATTTTTGCCAGCGTCAGCAGCACATTAAGCGGCGCACCGCCCGTGGCGCGTTCGCTACGGGTGATTTCCGCCAGCCAGCCACGTTCCGGCCACTGCACAATTTGATGCACGTGATCGACCAGCATGTTGCCTGCGGCGATAACGCCTTTGCGTTCCATCAGACCCGTCCCGCGCTGCCAAAAATGCGCATCTGTTCCGAAACGGTATCGGTAATGGCCTCTTCAATGCCGAGCAGCAGTTCGGCGAATTCGTCGTACAGCGGCTGGCGATTCGCCATCCGTGTTTCTACCGCCGACAGCGCCGCCTGCGACATGCCGGTATAGAAGTTGATTTTGTGAATGCCGAGTTCAATCGCACGCTTGAAATCGTCGTCGCTGATGCCGGAGCCGCCGTGCAGTACCAGCGGGATTGCCGCCTGCTGGCGAATGGCGTCCAGACGCGGGAAGTCGAGCAGCGGTTCGCCTTTGTATTTGCCGTGGGCATTGCCAATGGCGACCGCCAGCGCGTCAATCCCGGTTCTGTCGACGAAATCACGCGCCATCATTGGGTCGGTAAACAGCGACTCGTCGGCATGACCGTACAGCGCGCCGCCCTCATCACCGCCCACCGCACCCAGTTCGGCTTCCACCGACACGCCGACGGCATGGCACATTTTCACCACTTCGCGGGTCTGGCGGATATTTTCTTCATACTCCAGCGTGGAACCATCGAACATCACTGAACTGAAACCTAAGCGTAGCGCCCGCACCACTGACTCAAAGTGCAGGCCGTGGTCAAGGTTCAGCACCACCGGAATGTCATGCCTGGCGGCTTCGAATTTGACCGCTTCGACCAGAGAATCCAGCGAGATATATTTAAAATGTACTTCGGCGATATTGATGATAAACGGCGAACGTTCCTGCTTTGCCGCGGCAAACAGCGCGCGCAGGAAGTGTGAATCCAGAACATTAAATGCCCCTAAGGCATAGTGATGCTCACGGGCATGTGCAAGGCCATCAGCGAGAGATATCAACGGCATAATACGCTCCTTGGTTAGCGGAACAGGCGATATTCGTTACACAGCACCAGCTGCGCCGGCTCGTCTTCTTCAATGTCGTTATAGCGGGCGATCGGTTGCAGAAAGTGGTTATCGTGGTCGTCGTCATTAACAGAAGAAACCTCGCCGACCAGCACGTCGCCAAAACCTTCTTCCGCCCAGAAGCTGTGATACAGGCCCGGCGGCAGGCAGATGCTTTCACCCGGCGTCAGCCGTAACTGACTGCCCGCTGCATGGGTTTGCCGACAGCCGTCAATCACCACGCTGACGTCGGTCTCCTCCGTTTGTTCCCGGATCCCCGCATTCCACAGTTCCACAATTAAATTGCCGCCGCCGCGATTGATAATGTCTTCGCGTTTGCGCCAGTGAAAATGCATCGGCGTGACCTGCGCATCGCGAACATGCATGATTTTCTCGGCGTAGCATTTCTCGTAAGGCATTCCTTTCGGCGAGCCATTACGCAGAGTGAACAGCGTTAACCCTTGCGCGGCGAAATTGTTGCCGCCAAATGCGGTGACATCCCAACCGAGCTTAAGGTCGAACACTTCGCTCCAGGCTGTGGCATCAAGCTTGCGCCATTGGGTCGGGGGGAAGCTGGCAAAAGGGGGGAGAAGCACGTCGTGCTGAGAGAAAAACTGGCGCGTGTGGCCAAGGATCTCGTTTATTGCGGAGCGTTTCATCGGCTGAATCCTCCTTAATATAATGCCGGATGGGCCGCGCTTATCCGGCCTACAAATTCATAGCGATCTTGTAGGCCGGATAGGGCATTTTCGCCGCCATCCGGCGTTGTTGTGGCGGGCTATTTAACCGTCCAACCCTTATAACTGCCGACGTTGTTTTTATCGATCATCGTCACCGGGATCAGCACGGGTTCTTTCGGAGCGGGTTTCCCCTGCAATATGTCATAGCCGATTTCGACCGCTTTGGCAGCCATCACCTGCGGATCTTGTGCCGGAGTCGCCACAAATAGTGAGTTTTCGCGCTTAAGCGCTTCTTCACCGTCCGGGGATCCATCTACGCCGACAATAAAGAATTCGCTACGCTGCGCCTGTTTTGCCGCCAGATCGGCACCGATCGCCGTCGGATCGTTAATGGCGAATACGCCGTCGATCTTCGGATTCGCCGCCAGCAACGCGGTCATGATCTCCAGCCCGCCTTCGCGACTGCCTTTGGCGTTTTGGTTATGCGACAGCACCTTGATGTCTGGGTGGCGTTTGAACTCAGTCTGGCAGCCTTCCACGCGGTTCTGGACGGCGGAAACCGGCGGCCCGTTGATGATGACGACGTTGCCTTTGCCTTTCAGGCGGTCGGTAATGTATTTACAGGCCATTTCACCTGCCTGGGTGTTATCGGAGGTAATGGTCGCGTCTGCGCCTTCCGCTGCCACGTCAACGGCAACCACCACGATCCCGGCGTCTTTCGCGCGTTTTACCGCCGGGCCGATGCCTTTGGAGTCGGCAGCGTTAAGGATAATCATGTCGACTTTGGCGGCAATAAAGTTGTCGATCTGCGACACCTGTTGACCCAGATCGTAGCCGCTGGAAACCAGCGTTACTTTAACGCTATCACCTGCCAGCTTGCGTGCTTCCAGCTCCGCGCCTTTGGTGATCTGCACGAAGAACGGGTTGGCCAGATCGCCCACCGTAACGCCGATCGATTTCAGTTCTTTTGCCTGCACAAACGGAGCTGCAGCAAGCAGGGCGCCAGCACAGAGCGCGGTTACTAATGGCTTCAAACGCATACTCGTTTCCTCACGTAGGGTATTGTTGTTATACGCCTGATGGCGCTGCGCTTATCAGGCCTACGAATGAGTAGGCCAGTAAGCTTGTCTATGCACTTTGATGGTGTCGGGTACGGTATTTGTCGATCAGCACCGCTATGATGATCACCGCCCCTTTGATCACCAGTTGCCAGAAATAGGAGACGCCCATCAGCGTCATGCCGTTATTGAGCGTGGCGATTATCAACGCCCCCACCAGCGTGCCGGTGATGGTGCCGATCCCGCCAACAAAGCTGGTGCCGCCGAGGATCACCGCCGCGATGGCGTCCAGCTCGTAACCCATGCCTAAGTTGCCGTTGGCGCTATACAGCCGCGAGGCGCTCATCACCCCGCCAAGACCTGAGAGCAAACCGCTCATGCCGTAGACGAACAGCAGCACCAGCCACACTTTGATGCCGGTTAAACGTGCGGCCTGCATATTGCCGCCGACCGCGTAGATATGAACGCCGAGCGTGGTGCGGCGCAGAATGAACCAGCACACCACCACCACCGCCAGCGCAATGACCACCAGCCACGGAACCGGGC
The DNA here is from genome assembly GCF_030332375.1 of Citrobacter sp. Cpo148. Taxonomy (NCBI): domain Bacteria; kingdom Pseudomonadati; phylum Pseudomonadota; class Gammaproteobacteria; order Enterobacterales; family Enterobacteriaceae; genus Citrobacter; species Citrobacter sp. Cpo148. The sequence goes on along the minus strand of NZ_JAOWHY010000028.1, from coordinate 45,421 downwards.
CGAGATAGTTGTTACCGATCCACTCAAAGCTGATATTGGAGTTAATCACCGTTGTACCGTCGGCCAGCAGATAGGCCGCACCGCGCAGCGCCGTATAGGTTCCAAGCGTGACGATAAACGGCGGTAGTCCGGCAAAAGCGACCAGCGCGCCGTTAAACAATCCCAGCACCAGACCGAGCATCAGCGCCGCCGGAATCGACAGCATGGCAAACTCAGGAATAAGAGAAACGACCATGGCTGCGACAGCGGTGGTACCGAGAATCGAGCCAACCGAGAGGTCGATCCCGCCGGTCAAAATAATGAAGGTCATGCCAGCCGCCAGCACGATGTTGATCGAGGCCTGACGGGTAATATTCAGCAGGTTACTTTCGGTAAAAAAGTTAGGCGCGATAAAGCCAAATACCGCCACAATCAGGATGAGAATCGGTAAGATGCCGACCGTTTGCATCAGATCGCTCATCAGCATTTTTTTTGCGGAGGCGGATTTCGCCACCTGCTGGGGAGTGGTTGGATTATTCATGGGGCACCGCCTGATGGTGGGAGTCGTTCACGCCGGTTGCCAGCGTCATAATATTTTCCTGGGTAATGCTTTGTCCGTTCAGCTCGCCGGCAATACTGCCTTCCCGCATGACATAAACACGATCGCTCATACCGACGACTTCCGGCAGCTCGCTGGAGATCATCAGGATCGCTACGCCTTTGCGCGCCATATCGTTCATGATCCGGTAGATCTCGCTTTTGGCGCCGACGTCCACGCCGCGCGTGGGTTCATCGAGGATCAAAATACGTGGGCCGATCGCGACCCAGCGTGAAATCAGCAGTTTTTGCTGATTTCCGCCGGACAGCCCGCCCGCGCGTACCTGTGCGTGCGGCACGCGGATGTTGAGCAGCTTGATGGCGTCATCGGAAATAGCCTGCGCCTTTTTGCGATCGAGCATGCCCCAGTTGGCGTCACGCTCCAGCGTTGCCATGGTGATGTTTTCTGCCGCTGCCAGCTCTAAAAATAATCCCTGTTCTTTGCGGTTTTCCGTCAGAAAGCCAATGCCGTGGTCAATCGCCTCGCGCGGGGAGTGGATCACTACCGGTTCACCGTCTACTTCAATCATGCCGCCGATGGCTTTACGCACGCCAAAAATAAGCTGAGCCAGTTCAGAACGCCCGGCACCGACTAGCCCGGCCAGGCCGACGATCTCCCCGGAGCGCACCAGTAAGCTGCACGGCTGGACTTTATGGCCGTCGGTCAGGTGATGAACATTGAGGCGTGCTTTACCTAAGGGAATATCGCGCTCTTTGTTGAACAGATCGCTCAACGGACGGCCCACCATCATGCGTACCAGCTCCGAGGCGTTGAGCTTGTCGCGGGTCAGGCTGCCAACATATTGCCCATCGCGCAGGACGCTGACGCGGTCCGAGAGTTCGTACACTTCCGCCATGCGGTGGCTGATGTAGATAATTGCCATCCCCTCATCGCGCAGGCGCATGATCAGTTCAAACAGGCGGTGAGTTTCACGTGAGGAGAGGGCGGCGGTGGGTTCATCCATTACCAGAATGCGGCTGTTACGGTGCAGGGCGCGGGCAATTTCCACCTGCTGCTGTTCGGCGATGGTCAACGTCATCACACGGTCGCTGGCCTTAAACTGGGCACCGAGTCGGTCGATGACTTTCTGCGACTGCATGACCATCTCTTTACGCTGGACCAGCCCGCCGCGCGACAGCTCGCTGCCAAGAAAGATATTTTCCGCTACCGTCAGGTTCGGCGCGAGCTGCATCTCCTGATAAATCAGCGTGATGCCTGCGCTAAGCGCATCTTTGGGACCGCGAATGTGAAACGGCTGACCGTCAATCAGGATCTCACCGCTGGTGGCGGTATAGGCGCCTGCGAGGATCTTCATCAGGGTGCTCTTCCCCGCGCCATTCTCGCCCATCAGGGCATGAATCTCGCCCGGCCAGACCGTTAAATCGACCCCTTTCAGCGCGTAAAATTTGCCAAACGCTTTAGCAATGTTGCGCATCTCCAGAACCGGTGTCCTGCTCATGGCGGATCTCCTGTGGGGTGGCCGATATCAGCAGTCCATCACAGGAATGTAAATGCAAAATGTCAGAAGCCGTTCATATTTGTCATATTGCGATTTTTCTTCACGGAGCGTGATATGCCGCAACCGGGACGTCACTTTCTCGCCAGTGCGCGCGGACGATTGCTGTTCTTCAATCTGCTGGTGGTGGCTGTCACGCTGATGGTGAGCGGCGTGGCGGTGCTGGGTTTTCAGCATGCCAGTCAGATTCAGGAGCAGGTGCAGCAGCAAACCGTTGACGACATGACCGGCAGCATGAACCTGGCGCGGGATACGGCGAACGTGGCGACGGCGGCGGTGCGGCTGTCGCAGGTGGTCGGGGCGCTGGAATACAAAGGGGAAGCGGAGCGGCTGCAGGAGACGCAAAGGGCGCTGAAGCAGTCGCTGGAACAACTGGCTACCGCGCCGCTGGCACAGCAAGAGCCGGTGCTGGTCGAGCGTATTATCCAGCGCAGTAATGAACTACAAAGCAGCGTAGAAGGGATGTTGCAGCGCGGGCAGCGGCGACACCTGGAGCGTAACGCGTTGCTCAGTTCGCTGTATCAAAATCAAAGCTATTTACGTCATCTGCAAAAGTTGACCGGCGCGCAGGATGATGCGCTGCTGGGGCAGATGGACCGCTTAATTGTTGCCGCCATCGACACGCCCACGCCGCGTTCGGTGGTGAAACAACTGGATGCGGTGATGCCTGCGCTTCCCTTGCGCCATGCTAGTCCGCTGATTAGCGGTATCCTCAACGACTTCAACCAGGAGCTGCATAAGCTGGAGCCGCTCTCTTCCGCGCTGGAGCAGAGCGATTTGGCCATCAACTGGTATATGTTTCATATCAAAGCGCTGGTGGCGATCCTCAACAGCGATATCAATCAGTATGCCTCGCAGGTGGCGCTGATCTCAGAGCAGCGGGTGGCGCAAAGCCATCAGGAACTGCAATCCGGCGCGTTGTTTATTTTAGTGTTTGCGCTGCTGGCGGTGGTGATCACCGGTTTTGCCGGGTGGTATATCTACCGTAATCTCGGTTCCAACCTGACGGCCATTTCACGGGCGATGACCCGGCTGGCGCACGGTGAATCAGACGTCAGCGTCCCGGCCCTGCAGCGTCGCGATGAGCTGGGCGAGCTGGCCCGCGCTTTTAGCGTCTTTGCCCGTAACACCGCGTCGCTGGAGCACACAACCCGACTGCTAAAAGAAAAAACCAGCCAGATGGAAATCGATCGCACCGAACGTCAGGGGCTGGAAGAAGCGCTGTTGCACAGCCAAAAGCTGAAGGCGGTGGGGCAACTGACGGGTGGATTAGCACATGATTTCAATAACCTGCTGGCGGTTATTATTGGCAGTCTGGATCTGGTGAATCCGGAGTCGCCCGATGCGCCACGGGTCAATCGGGCGCTAAAAGCCGCCGAGCGTGGGGCGTTGCTTACCCAGCGACTGCTGGCCTTTTCGCGCAAACAGTCGTTGCACCCTCATGCGGTGGAGCTGAAAACGCTGCTGGAAAATCTGGGCGAACTGATGCGCCACTCTCTTCCGGCCACGTTGACGCTGGAGATTGAAGCCCAGTCTCCCGCCTGGCCCGCGTGGATTGACGTCAGCCAACTGGAAAACGCTATTATCAATCTGGTGATGAACGCCCGTGACGCCATGGACGGGCAGGCGGGCACGATTAAAATCCGTACCTGGAATCAGCGGGTCACGCGCAGCGATGGGCGCAAGCAGGATATGGTGATGCTGGAGGTGGCTGACCAGGGAAGCGGGATGTCACAGGAGGTGAAAGCCCAGGTCTTCGAACCGTTTTTCACCACCAAACAGACCGGTAGCGGCAGCGGACTGGGGCTGTCGATGGTTTACGGTTTTGTGCGCCAGTCCGGTGGTCGGGTGGAGATTGAAAGCGCTCCCGGGCAGGGAACGACGGTCAGGCTACAACTGCCTCGCGCCGTTGTGCCAGTGCAGGCTCAGGCAGAACCGGTGGCGGTACATGCGGCGAACAGCAGTGAAAAACTGGTGTTGGTGCTCGAGGATGAGGACGATGTACGCCAGACGTTGTGCGAGCAATTACACCTGCTGGGCTACCTGACGTTAGAGGCCGCAAACGGGGAACAGGCGATGCATATGCTGGCGGCTTCATCCGAGATTGATATTTTTATCAGCGACTTAATGCTGCCAGGTGGTTTAAGCGGCGTGGATGTGGTTAACCATGCCCAGGCACATTATCCGCAGTTGTCCATCCTGCTGATAAGCGGTCAGGATTTACGTCCGGCGCATAACCCGGCGTTGCCGGATGTGGCGCTATTGCGTAAGCCTTTTACTCGGGGAGAGCTGGCGCAGGCGCTGCGGCATTCGCGTAATTGAGATTCCTCCGCTACCCGCGCAAATACGCTTTGATTACCGTGGGGCGAGTTTCTTGATGAGGCTGGTTTTATGCAACGCTCCGCGACATTCCTTCTTTTTAGTTTGCTAATGCTGACCACCGTATCGGCACAGGCGGATATTATCGATGACGCCATTGGTAATATTCAGCAGGCGATTAACGACGCATACAAACCGGACAACGGGCGGGATTATGATGACTCCCGTGATGAAAGCTGGCAGCGCCAGATGAGTGACGACCGGCGCAGGCAATATGACAATCGCCGCCGCCAGTTTGAAGATCGACGTCGCCAACTGGATGACCGTCAGCGCCAGCTCGATCAAGAACGGCGTCAGTTAGAAGACGAAGAACGCAGAATGGAAGAAGATTACGATCGTTAGCGGTAACGATTAAATTTATGGGTATTTTATCTTTCTGGCAGGGATTTACCTGCTCGCCCAACAGCTCACCATTTTATGTTAATGAATGCACTTGAGCACAGTGCATGTGTGCACTACAATCTCTCTATGCTTATGGAAAAGGTGCTGGCAATGGAATGTCTAAATCATTAAATATCAGAAATTTTCGGGATACATGGCTTGAAGATTTTTTTGAACGGGCGACATCGCACAGAAAAATACCTGCGGATATTCACACTGCATTAGCCAGAAAGCTGGATATCATTAATGCGGCTGTTTCGCATCGGGATTTGCGCTCGCCACCCGGTAACAGATATGAAGAGTTAACCGGAAAATTACAGGAATATTCTTCAATCAGAATAAACAAGCAGTACCGATTAATATTTAAATGGATTAATGGTAAGGCCGAAGATGTGTACTTAGATCCACACATCTATTAGAGAAAACGTAAGGTAACGATATGAAACAGGCATCCAGAAAACCAACGACTGTGGGTGATATCCTGCAATATGAATACCTGGAACCGCTTGATCTGAAAATCAACGATCTGGCTGAAATTCTGCATGTTCACCGCAATACAGTGAGCGCACTGGTCAACAATAATCGCAAATTAACAACGGATATGGCGTTTCGTTTGGCAAAAGCGTTCGATACCTCCGTTGATTTCTGGCGTAACCTACAGGCGGCGGTTGACCTGTGGGAAGTTGAAAATGACATGCGGGCGCAAGAAGAACTGAACCGGATTGTTTCAGTTAAAGATTTTATTGCGCAGCGAGATGTCGGCGCAAAAAAAGTCGCTTAATCATCTGTTTGTAGGCCGGATAAGATGTTTTCATCGCATCCGGCAAATTTCCTTACTCCAGCACAATCTCCATTCCGTCATATCCTGCCTCAAACCCTACTGGTAGCGGATGTTCCATCATCCACAGATCAAACTGATGGCTGATATGCGTCAGGATCACCCGTGGGCAGCGGATGACGTCGTTCAATGCGATAACGGTGTTTAAATCACAATGATTGCGCGGTGGCTCGGCGCGCGGGGCATGGCTGCAGTCAATGATAATCACCTGAGGCTGGTTATTGTGGAGAAACTTCAACGTCTTGTCGGGAAGTCCGGCGGTATCGGAGAGCCACGCCACGCGGCTATGTGCGGTCTCCAGCAGATAACCAAACGTCAGCTTTGAATGGTTGAGCGGTAGCGGCGTTACCTGCAATCCTTGCAGGTCGAACACCACGAACGGTGCCACGGTATGGCTAAAATCGAGGATGCCGGGATGCTTAAACAGATCGTCGCAACCCTGTTCATCCGGCGGACCGTACACCGGGATGGTCGCCCCGACACCCCAGCGCAACGGAAACAGCCCTTGCACATGATCCATATGATAGTGGGTCAGTAGAAACTGCTGGAAGCTGCCCGCCGGCCAGTCGTCCATCAGATGTGGGAGCCCTGCGTCCAGCAGCGTCACCGCATTATTGAACCTGACCACCCCGCTACAAGGGCGTCGACGGTATTGCGCCTGTAAGCGTGCTCGTTGGCAGGCCGCACAGTCGCAGCCATATGTCGGCACCAGCTGCGCGCCGCCCGTTCCCGTCAGCGTAATGGTCAGACTCATGGCTCCCCCTACAACGGTTTAGTGAAGCGAAAATGGCTCTGGGTATAGCCTTCGCGCTGATAAAAACGGTGAGCGTTAAGGCGTTGAGTGCTGGTGGAAAGCTCGGTCATCTCTGCACCCGCTTCGCGCGCGGTGGCTTCGGCCCAGGCCAGTAACTGACTGCCTACCGTTAATCCTCGCGCCTGCGGCATCACCACCAGTTCCTGTATTTCGCCAATCCAGTTAGCGTGGTGCAGATGAAACTGCAGGTGCAGACCGATCAAGCCGATGACCTGTCCGTCGAGCAGCGCCAGTTGGTAGTGCATATTGGGATCTTGCAGATTCGCGGCGTATCCGGCACTAAAGGCCTGCAGGTCGAATTGACCCTGTTTCAACTCACAGATGAGCGCATAAACCGCATCGGTATCGTATAGCGTAGCGCGGCGTAATTCACAGACAGACATGTTTCTTCTCCTTGCGTCCCATCAGTGTGAGTAGTGTATCGACAGACTGTAGCAAACTTCCATCGTTGTTCAGGACGTGGCAGTCATACGGGGCGTAGCGGGCTGCGCGCTCAAGACGGGCGGCGATTTCCGTTTCGCTCTCCCGTCCACGAGCCTGCAAGCGCTGGCGTAAAATCGCCGGAGAAACCTGTAAGCAAATGGGGAGTAAAGATGTGCCGTAACGGGCCTGCGCCTGGGGCAGATGCGCCCGTGAGCCGTTGACCACCACATCAAAACCGGCGTGTAGCCAGAGGTCAATCTCCACGCCAACGCCGTAGTAGAAGCCATTGGCGTGCCAGCTCAGCGCCAGCAGGTTCTGCCCGGCGCGGGTAAAAAACTCTTGTTCGCTCAGCGCAATATGATTTTCATTCCCGGCGTTGGCGGCGCGGGTGATGTAACGGTGCGCCACCAGCAGTTGCGCCGGTTCCTGCTGGCGGAGTTCGGCCAGCAGACTGTCCTTACCGGAGCCGGATGGCCCCATCAGCCAGATCAGTTTACCCATAGTCAGAATACCCTTTTGCCCTGACGCCAGACGTGGTCGATATGGATGTTGCCGCCTTTGCGGTGTGCCAGCACCAGATCCGCGCGTTTGCCTTCGGCAACAACGCCACGATCGTCGAGATTTAATGCCCGCGCCGGATTGTGGGTCACCAGACGAATGGCCTGTGGCAGCGTAAAGCAGTTGGCGTCGTCGTCCGCTACGCGAAACGCCGCATCGAGCAGGCTGGCGGGGTAGTAGTCGGAAGAGAGAATATCCAAAAGCCCCAGCTCAGCCAGCTTATGCGCGGCCACGTTGCCGGAGTGAGAACCGCCGCGCACGATGTTGGGCGCCCCCATCAGCACGTTCATACCATGCTGGCGCGAGGCTTCAGCCGCTTCGAAGGTAGTGGGAAATTCGGCGATCACGCTGCCAAGCTGGTGCGATTCCAGCACATGATCATGGGTGGCATCATCATGGCTCGCCAGCGCAATCTGGCGCTCACGACACATCTGGGCAATCGCCGTGCGATTGGGCTGTGACCAACGCGCCGCCAGCGCTAATTGTTCTTCTTCATAGCGGGCCATCTGCTCGTCGGTGAGCGAATACTTGCCTTGATAATACTCGCGGTACTTCTCACGATTGGCGAACTGACGCTGGCCTGGCGAGTGATCCATCAGTGACACCAGCGTTACCGGCTCGCGGCCGACCAGCTTTTCAAACAGCGGCAGGGTAGTGTGATGCGGCAGCTCACAGCGCAGGTGCAGGCGATGCTCGGCGCGATTGACCCCGCGCTTTTGCGTCTCTTCGACCGCATTGATCATCTTCTCCAGATTTTCCAGACGGTCGCCGCCGTCGCGCACATCGCCAATTGCCACCGCGTCCAGCACGGTGGTAATGCCGCTGGCGACCATTAGCGCGTCGTGGCTGCTCATCGCCGAGTGGGCAGGCCAGTCTACCTTCGGGCGCGGGGTGAAAAATTTGTCGAGATTATCGGTATGCAGCTCGATAAGCCCTGGTAGCAGCCAGCCGCCTTCGCCGTCCAGCGCCTCAGGTAGGCTGCTCGGACTTTCTGCAAAGGTGCGAATGACCCCGCCCTCGATTTCCAGCGATCCTTGCACCACTTCATCTTCCAGTACCAGCTTTACATTATTGATAATCATGCTGTTGTTCCCATCAGATGCAGACGATCCGCTACGCGGTCGCGCACGGTTTGATCGTGAAAAATGCCGACAATTGCTGCGCCGCGGGCTTTCGCCTCTTCAATTAATGCGACGACGGCGGCGCTATTTTTGGCGTCCAGCGAGGCGGTAGGCTCATCGAGCAGCAGAATTGGGTAATCGACGATAAACCCGCGAGCGATGTTGACGCGCTGCTGTTCGCCGCCGGAAAAGGTCGACGGCGCCAGGTGCCACAATCGCTCCGGCACGTTCAGGCGGGTAAGCAGGTTAGCTGCTTTGGCTGCACACTCCTCACGGGAGACCCCCAGATCCAGCAGCGGTTGCATCACCACGTCCAGCGCGGAAATCCTCGGGATCACGCGCAGGAACTGGCTCACCCAGCCGATGGTTGAACGGCGAACTTCCAGTACTTTGCGCGCCGGGGCCTGCACCAGATCAACCCATTCATCGCTGTGGCGGATGTGGATGTGTCCTTCATCCGGCAGGTAGTTGGCGTACAGCGAACGCAGCAATGTGGATTTGCCGCTACCTGAGTGACCGTGCAGCACCACGCATTCGCCGCTTTTAACGTCCAGAGTGGCGTTTTGCAGCACCGGCAGACGCACGCCGTTTTGCTGATGCAGGACAAAGGTTTTACTGACATTTTCAACGCGGATCGCGTTCATTTTTAGCCTCTTTAGACATTTTTGCGTTCGATTGCCTGATGGCGCTTCGCTTATCAGGCCTACAACCAATGCCGCTCCGTAGGCCGGATAAGACGTAGCCGTCATCCGGCACAAGCGATGCCACTCCGTAGGCCGGATAAGGCGCAGCCGCCATCCGGCACAACAAAAAATCAGTTCTGCAACACCGACGACACCAGCAACTGGGTATACGGATGATGCGGGTCGTCGAGCACGCGGTCGGTTAACCCACTTTCCACCACCTGACCTTGCTTCATCACCAGTAAACGGTCGGCCAGCAGGCGCGCGACGCCCAAATCGTGGGTGACAATCACTACCGCCAGATCCAGTTCCACCACCAGGCCGCGCAGCAGGTCCAGCAGTTTGGCCTGTACGGAAACGTCCAGCCCGCCGGTAGGTTCGTCCATAAACACCAGTTTGGGATGGGTGACGAGGTTGCGGGCAATCTGCAGGCGCTGCTGCATGCCGCCGGAAAAGGTGGTGGGTAGATCGTCGATACGCGAGGCAGGGATCTCTACCTCCTCCAGCCAGCGCTGCGCGGTGGCGCGGATGTCGCCGTAGTGACGTGCGCCGGTGGCCATCAGACGTTCGCCGATATTGCCGCCTGCGGAGACCTGACGGCGAAGGCCATCCAGCGGATGCTGATGCACCACGCCCCATTCGGTGCGCAGCAGACGGCGACGGTCGGCTTCGTTCATGCCGTACAGCGAACGGTTCTGATACAAAATCTCACCGCTCTGCGGCGTCAGCCGTGAAGAGATCGATTTCAGCAGCGTGGTTTTGCCGGAACCGGACTCGCCGACGATACCCAGCACCTCGCCTGGCCACAGGTCAAAAGAGACATCGCTGAAGCCCTTGCCCGGCGCGTAGAGATGGGTCAGGTTGTTGACTGAAAGCAGCGGTTGCGTCATTTGCTGAGGGCCTCGCTCTGTTGGCGGCAGTAGTCGGTGTCGGAGCAGACAAACATGCGTTTGCCGGTGTCATCGAGCACCACTTCATCGAGATAGCTGTGGGTTGAGCCGCAGATGGCGCAAGGCTCATCCCAGCTCTGCACGGTAAACGGGTGATCGTCGAAATCGAGGCTTTCCACGCGGGTGTAAGGTGGAACGGCATAGATACGCTTTTCGCGGCCAGCGCCAAACAGTTGCAGGGCTGGCATCATGTCCATCTTTGGATTGTCGAATTTCGGGATGGGCGACGGGTCCATGACGTAGCGGTCATTGACCTTCACCGGATAGGCGTAAGTGGTGGCAATATGGCCGAAGCGGGCGATATCTTCATACAGTTTCACCTGCATGATGCCGTACTCTTCCAGCGCGTGCATGGTGCGAGTTTCCGTTTCACGCGGTTCGATAAAGCGCAGCGGTTCAGGGATCGGTACCTGGAAGATGATTATCTGATCTTCCACCAGCGGCGTTTCCGGGATGCGGTGGCGGGTCTGGATCAGCGTCGCATCTTCCGTACGCTCAGTGGTATTCACCCCGGTCACACGCTTGAAGAAATTACGAATCGACACGGCGTTAGTGGTGTCGTCTGCGCCCTGGTCAATCACCTTCAGTACGTCCGGCTCGCCAATCACGCTGGCGGTAAGCTGAATACCGCCGGTTCCCCAGCCGTAGGGCATCGGCATCTCACGTCCGCCAAACGGGACCTGGTAACCCGGGATTGCCACCGCTTTCAGAATGGCGCGGCGGATCATGCGCTTGGTCTGCTCATCAAGATACGCAAAGTTGTAGCCGGAGAGGTTAGTGGTCACGGGTGGCCTCCTGTTGCAGGCGTTTGAGCAGTTCCAGTTCGGCCTGGAAATCGACGTAATGGGGAAGTTTGAGGTGCGAAACAAAACCCGCCGCCTCGACGTTATCCGCATGCGCCAGCACGAACTCTTCGTCCTGCGCCGGTCCTGTGACCGTTTCATCGTATTCGGCTGCCTGTAGGGCGCGGTCCACCAGCGCCATCGCCATCGATTTACGTTCGCTCATACCGAACACCAGCCCGTAGCCGCGGGTAAAATGGGGGGATTCGTTTTCTGGTGCGACAAACCCGTTCACCATTTCACATTCGGTCATCAGCAGTTCGCCGACGTTAACCGCAAATCCCAGCTCTTCCGGCACCGTTTCCAGTTCCACATAGCCGCTGCGGATTTCGGCGGCAAACGGGTGATTGCGCCCGTAGCCGCGCTGGGTGGAGTAGGCCAGCGCCAGCAGATAGCCTTCGTCGCCGCGCATCAGCTGTTGCAGGCGTGAAGCACGTGAACAGGGATAAACCGGCGGTGTGCGGGTGATGTCGTCGGGTGTCGCGCCATCATCCTCTTCACGCTTTGCCAGTCCCTGGTTGGCCAGCAGGGAAAAGACGTGCGGGGAGGCATCCTGTACGGCGTCTGCGCTGCGCAGGGGCGGCGTTTCGCCATTGGCCAGCAGGGTAAAATCCAGCAGGCGATGGGTGTAGTCATAGGTTGGACCCAACAGTTGCCCGCCGGGAATATCTTTGTAGACCGCCGAGATTCGGCGCTCAAGGCGCATTTCTGCGCTGTTAACCGGTTCACTGACCGCCACTTTTGCCAGCGTAGTGCGGTAGGCGCGGAGCAAAAAGATGGCTTCGACGTTATCGCCGCTGGCCTGCTTCAGCGCCAGTGCCGCCAGTTCGCGGTCGGCGATGCCGCCTTCGGTCATCACCCGGTCGACGGCCAGGTTCATCTGCTGTTCGATTTGCGCCACGCTCAGTTCAGCAATGGTCTCATCGCCCCGGCGTCGGTTTTCCTGCAGGGCGTGGGCGTTGGCTATCGCCTTTTCGCCCCCTTTGACGGCGACGTACATCAGCACACCTCCACATGGGTGGTTCGCGGAATAGCCAGCAGGCGTTCGCCGCAGGTGAGGATCAGATCGACCCCCAGTGGGAACGGGTGCGGGCGTTCGGTGAGTTCGTGAATCAGACATTCCGGCAGCTGTGGCGCGATCATGCGCTCTTCGGCAATGCCCGCGCCGGTCAGACGCAGCATGCGTCCGCCGCTTAAGCCAGAGACCTGCACAATCAGCGTAGCGCTGGTCTCTGGCGCGACGGCTGAACCGGCGGAGAGGGCGTTAAGCTGTTCGCTGCTGATGCGCTCGTCGGCGACGGCAAAGGCCGCCAGCTGCGGCTGATCCACCAGCGGCGCGTTGGTATGAAAACGCAGGTTCTGGCGGGCGATATCGTTATCCATCGACGGTGCCAGCCAGACCGGCGTGTCGCCATCGACCAGGGTCAGCAGCACGCTGGTGGTTGCCAGACCCAGCGGCTGCCAGCCGTGTTTCAGTTGATGCAGGGCGACGATTACGCCCGGTTCGCTCATGGCTTTCAGCAGGCGACGAAAGCTCTGCTGAGCATCCTGAACGGGTAAATTAAAAGCGGTCAGAAGTGCTGTAGATCGTGTCATGCGTTATCTCCGCGTACCAGCGTGAAGAAGTCGACCCGGCTGGCGTTGACTTCGGCACGGCGTGCGTTAATCAGCGCATCGCGTTCCGCTTCCAGCGGGGCAATTAAGGTTTCCATTAGGTTCTGGAAATGCGTTTGTTCCTGCAGCAGTGCGTCAATCACCGCGCACTGCTCGGCATGTTGTTTATTGCGTCCCAGCAGGTAGCTGTAACCCAGCGTGCCGCTCTTCAGGCGTACCACTGCGCGAGTTAGCGTGGTGTCACCGGCAAAGAAGCGGTTGCCGGTACCGCCCATACGGGCCTGGATCTGCATCAGTCCGCTTTCCGGAGCGCGGATAAGTTCATAGTCCGGCGTCAGTTTGAGCGCGGTGATGCGGGCGTTCAGGGCATCGGCATTGCTGTAAGCCAGCGCGCGCATCCAGCGCTGGCGGGTGGCGGTATCGAAATGCATTCAGTGCTCCATAGTGAATTCGATCATGTCGGCGCGGGTCAGGCTGACGGAGTATTCCGCCGCGTGTTCTTCGCCTTCACGGTGGTTCAGGGTGCGCACGCACAGCAGCGGCGCCATATTGGGGATTTCCAGTACCTTGCTCTCTTTGGCGTGCGCGCGGCGGGCGCTGATGCGCGTTTGCGTACGCAGCAGCGTCAGGCCGGACTGTTCGCGCAGGTAGTCGTGCAGCGAACCGCTGTTAAAGCCCTGCAGCAGCGGCCACAGCGTGAGGTCGGAAAAATAGTGGTCGATCTGGCACAGCGCGATACCGTTAACCCGGCGCAGGGTGCGCAGGTGAATCACGTTATCGCCCTCGTTAATGCTGAGCGCGTCGGCAATGTGGCTGGAGGCCGGGCGCAGCACCGCCAGCAGTTTTTCGCTGGTGGGGTGGCTGCCCTGGTCCAGCAGGTTCTGACTAAAGCGCGCCTGGGCATTAAGCGGGTAATCGAACGGGCGCATCAGCACCAGCACGCCGACGCCCTGACGACGCTGAACCCAACCGCGTTCAACCAACTGGTCAATGGCGCGGCGCAGGGTGTGGCGGTTTACCTCGTAGCGCGCGGCAAGCTGATGCTCGGCGGGCAGATAGTCACCGCAGCGATAATGTTGACGTAGCTCCTGCTCAAGTCTCGCGGCAATTTCCTGATAACGCGTTGGATAACTGGTCGGATGTGTAGACAAGTGCATAGCAATCAATGCCTCGCTAATCAGATAAAGTGCTTACGCAAACGCTGGGAAAGGAAATCCAACAGGCTGACGGTGACGATGATTAACACCATCAAGGCGCAGGTTTGCTGGAACTGAAAGCCGCGAATCGCTTCCCATAAGGTCACGCCAATACCGCCTGCACCCACCATTCCGACCACCGTGGCCGAGCGAACGTTGGATTCAAAGCGATACAGCGAGTAGGAAATAAGCAGCGGCATGACCTGTGGCAGAACGCCGTACAGAATCTCTTCAATTTTGTTGGCACCGGTGGCGCGAATGCCTTCTACCGGACCTGGCTCAATAGCTTCTACCGCTTCGGAAAGCAGCTTGGAGAGCACCCCGGTAGTGTGGATAAACAGCGCCATCACCCCGGCGAATGGGCCTAACCCGACGGCGACCACGAACAGCATGGCGAAGACCATTTCATTGATGGCGCGGCAGGCGTCCATCAGGCGACGCATCGGCTGGTAAATCCACCACGGCACGAGGTTATCGGCGCACATCAGGCCGAAGGGAATCGACAGCACAACGGCGAGGGCAGTCCCCCAGACGGCAATTTGCAGGGTGACGGCCATTTCACCGAGATAGTCCTGCCACTGGCTGAAGTCCGGCGGGAAGAAGTCGGCGGCGAAGGTCGCCATATTGCCGGAATCCTGGATCAGCGTGAGCGGGGCCATTTCGGCACCTTTCCACGAGACCACCAGCACGGCGAGAAGGATGGCCCAGCTCAGCAGCGAGAACCAGCTACGTTTGGGCGGGGCGACGGTGATGGTTTGCATGTTTAGCTCCTGGGTGTCGATGTTTCGGGTCTGTTGTAGGCCGGATAAGGTGCTGGCACCGCCATCCGGCATGGAATCCCTTGCATTGCCTGATGGCGCTGCGCTTATCAGGCCTACAATTTGGTCACCAGGTTTACTGCACCGCTTTGGTGACGCTGGTCATAGCGCCCAGTGCGGCGGTCAGACGGTCAAGGTCATCGAGCTGCGCTTTCAATGCCGAGGTTTTGCTGGTTTTCTCTTCCTCATTCAGCCCTTTGTTGTCCTTCACACCCTGCATCTCTTTAAACAGTGCCAGCTGGCGAATCGGCACCAGTTGCAGATCGCTGGAGGCGCGGAACGGTGCCCATCCCAGGCGTTCCAGTACGGTTTTCTGTTCCGGCGTTTTGCCGTAATTCATAAAGAAGTCGTACACCTTGTCCTTGGTGGTTTCGGAGAGGTTTTTACGCCAGACGATCGGATCGCCCGGGATCAGCGGCGACTTCCAGATCACCTTCAGTTCTTTCAGTTTTTCCGGTGCGGAAGTTTTCAGCTTGTCGAGGTTTTCGGTGTTGTTGGTGGCGACATCAACCTGCTTGTTGGCGACGGCCAGCGCGTTGGTTTCGTGTCCGGCGTTAACGGTGCGTTTGAAGTCGCTGGCGGAGATGTTGTTTTTGGCGAAGACGTAGTAACCGGGGACGAGGAAGCCTGACGTTGAGTTGGGATCGCCGTTGCCGAAGGTCAGATCCTTACGTTTGGCGATCAGATCGTTCAGGTTATTGATCGGGCTGTCTTTGTTAACGATCAACACGCTCCAGTAACCAGGGGATCCGTCGGCGGCGACGGTCTGGGCAAACACTTGCCCGTTAGCGCGATCCACCGCTTCCATTGCCGAGAGGTTGCCGTACCAGGCGATATCAACTTTGTTAAAGCGCATTCCCTGGATGATCCCAGCGTAGTCCGGGGCGAAGAAGGCGTTCACTTTCACGCCCAGTGATTTTTCCATGTCCTTCAGGAACGGTTCCCACTGCGGTTTCAGGTTTTGCTGTGATTCAGTCGAAATAATGCCAAAGTTCAGCGCTTTCTCTTGTTCTTCGGCATGCGCCGGGCTTAACAAGGTGCTGATGCTGAACATGCTGGTAAACGCCAGCGCGGCAACGGCCTTGTAATTCATGTTTATTCCTCAGTTCGGGCAAAGTTAAGCAGCTTGCGCGTTCTGTTCGACGCGGTTCATGCTGCGGTAGAGATGGTCAAAACGATCGTTATCAAAATGCTGGCTGCTGCCGTCAAAGAAGACGTTGCCCTGGCGCAGCGCGACGATGCGTTCGCAGTAACGCAGGGCGTAATCCACCTGATGCAGCGTGACGACCACGGTGATGCCGTCGGTCTGGTTTATGTCGCGTAGGGTGTCCATCACGATGCGGGCGGATTCCGGGTCCAGCGAAGCAATCGGCTCATCGGCGAGGATCACTTTGGCCTGCTGCATCAGCGCGCGGGCGATTGCGACACGCTGCTGCTGACCGCCCGAAAGCGTGGAAACGCGCTGGTATGCAAAGTGCGCCATGCCCACGCGGGTCAGCGCCTGTAATGCACGCTGTTTTTGTTCCTGGCTAAACCAGCTAAAACAGGTACGCCAGAACGGCGTGCTGCCGAGCGCGCCAATCAGGACGTTCTCCAGCACTGTCAGGCGGTTCACCAGATTGAACTGCTGGAAGATGTAGCCGGTGTGGGCGCGGCTTTTGCGGATATCGCGTGCCAGGCGGCCTTCATGTTGAACGGTGCGGCCCAGCAGCTCGACGCGGCTGCCGGGGGATTTATCACCGGTGATCAAACCGCTTAAATGACGTAAAAGGGTGGATTTGCCGGAGCCAGACGGCCCAAGCAGAGCCACCATCTCACCGGAACAGATGTTCAGATCAACCGCATTGAGCGCCTGATGTTGATTGAAGGACTTGGAGAGTTTCTCGACGCGAATAATCGTTTGCATGATGCGGCCTCCCTAAAAAAGTGGCCCCATCGTGGCGGATTAATGTGACGTTTTCGTTAAGGGATGGTTACTCGACGATGAAGAGTTGAGCGCTATTTGATGACAGCACGGGAGGGCTGGCCTCCCGTTGGATTACTCTGTAGGGGGTTGCTGTTGTTTGACGACGTTGATCATCCACGGCACGCCATACTGGTCGCTCACTTTACCGAAACCGTGGGCCCAGAAGGTTTCCTGCCAGTCCATTTCGATTTTTCCGTTTGCTGCCAGGTTATCAAACCAGCGTTTGCCTTCATCGACGTTTTGCGTGTCGAGCACCAGCGTGAAGCCAGAGTAGTGAGCATTTCCGTCCGGGGCGCTATCGCTCATCATGATGTCACTGCCCGCAACGCGCAGGTTGGCGTGGGCGATGGCGGTGGCGGGGAATTTCAAGCCTGAAGGGCAACCATCTTCGCTATCCTGCGCCGATTTGGGCATTTCACCGAAGTTGATTTTGTAGAGTAGCTCAGCGCCTAACGTTTTTTGATAGTAGGCGATAGCGTCAGCGCAGTTGCCTGCAAAGGAGATATAGGGACTTAACGGCATAATCTTTACCTCAGGTAAAAGAAGCCAATTAAGTGTAGTTAGCGTCTGCAAAAATAAACCAGGCGGGAAGTATGAGCTTCCCGCCTGGCAGATGAGCTGGTGTTGACCTGATTAGCGTCGCGCTATCAGGCAATTTGCATCAGTTCTTTTTCACAAACTCAGATTTCAGCTTCATTGGGCCAAAGCCATCGATTTTGCAATCGATGTTGTGGTCACCTTCAACCAGACGAATGTTTTTCACTTTGGTACCAATCTTCAGCATGGAAGAGCTACCTTTTACCTTCAGGTCTTTCACGACGGTCACGCTGTCGCCGTCAGCCAGCAAGTTGCCGTTGGCATCTTTAACGATCAGTTCGTCGCTATCCTGCGCCGGTTCAGCATCGTTCCATTCGTGAGCGCATTCCGGGCAGATGAACATGCCGTTATCTTCGTAAGTGTATTCGGAGTTGCATTGCGGGCAGTGTGGTAATGACATGTGGATTTCCTCAAAAGTCAGCAGGGGCAAATGCGCCCAAAAAATGGCAGATTGCCGAAAAAGGCCGCAATTATACATAAAATCCCTGCATTTGTCGGGACTACTGCGCGATTACGCAAAATGATCTGCTGTAAAGACCCTCTGCTTTCACCTCAATGAAAGTATGGCGGAATATTTTTTAAGGGAAATTGCTACGCTTAGATATTTAAGATAAGGTGAGGCGAAATATCTGATATTCATAGGTAACATTGCTTAGAGATGCCTAAGTCATTGTGATTGAATATCATTGAACCCCTTAAATTTAGTAGGGGGATTCCGCTGGCATTTTTTAAAACTGAACTACGCTGTCTATCTTTCTTACTTATTTTCATAAGTGAGAGGCATCAGGCCAGCGGTTATACACCAAATTTATTTTAATAATATCAATTGGTTGTTTTGATTTTAATTATTTCTATACGTAATTATAAAAGCCAAAAAATCTATAAATAAAACGATTGGGCTAAATAAAAGCAATGCCATTTGCGTTAAGGAAAAATTTTCCATGCACACACAGACAATATATGAATTAAGTCAGGAAGCGGAACGCTTGCTGATGCTCTCGCTTGAACATCTCAGGCAATTGCAAAAATTGCCTATGACGTCGTTGGATGATGTCGCGCTAAAACAAGGAGAGCATAGCAGTCAGGTTGTTCAGCCCCTGCATTTCAGCGCGCGTGGCATGGATGTCCAGCAAGCAACGCTCAATAATGAGCTGCGCAAGATTACGCGTCTGGAAATGGTGCTGGCGATTGTTGGCACCATGAAAGCGGGAAAATCGACGACGATTAACGCGATTGTGGGGACAGAGGTGTTACCTAATCGTAATCGCCCCATGACGGCGTTACCAACGCTAATACGCCATACGCCGGGGCAGAAAGAGCCGGTGCTGCATTTTTCACATGTCGCGCCGATCGATGCCTTAATGAAGGTTTTGCAGCAGCGCGTGCGCGAGTGCGATCGCCTGCGTCTTACGCAGACCCTGGAAATTGACAAGGATATGAATGTCCTGCTGCAACATATTGAAAATGGTGTGGCATTTGAACGGTATTATCTTGGCGCACAGCCTATTTTCCATTGCCTTAAAAGCCTGAACGACCTGGTGCGCCTGTCAAAAGCATTGGACGTTGATTTTCCTTTTGCTGCCTATGCTGCGATTGAGCATATTCCGGTTATTGAGGTTGAATTTGTCCATTTGGCCGGACAGGCAAGCTACCCAGGGCAATTAACGCTGCTGGATACGCCGGGGCCGAACGAGGCGGGGCAACCGCACTTACAAAAAATGCTCAATGAACAGCTGGTGCGGGCCTCTGCGGTGCTGGCGGTGTTGGATTACACCCAACTGAAATCGATTTCCGATGAGGAAGTGCGTCAGGCGATTATGGCGGTCGGCAAGTCAGTTCCTCTGTATGCGCTGGTGAACAAGTTCGATCAGAAAGACCGCAACAGTGACGATGAAGACCAGGTGCGGGCGTTGATTTCCGGCACATTGATGCAAGGCGGAATCGCCCCTGAAAGAATTTATCCGGTCTCCTCAATGTGGGGCTATCTGGCGAACAGGGCGCGTCATGAGCTGACGACGCGCGGGCGACTGCCGGATCATCAGGAGCAACGTTGGGTGCAGGATTTTGCCGAAGCGGCGCTAGGCAGACGCTGGCGCACCACCGATCTTGACGATACGGAACACATCCGCCATGCCGCCGACCTGTTGTGGGAAGACTCGCTGTTTGAACAGCCAATTCAGAAAGTGATCCACGCCGCTTATGCTAATGCTTCGTTGTATGCGCTTCGCTCAGCGTCACATAAGTTATTGAACTATGCACAAAGCGTGCACGAATATCTGGAATTTCGCGCCCACGGGTTAACGGTCGCCTATGACAAACTGCGGCTGAACATCACGCATATTGAAGAGGATATGCAGCAGTTAGAAGTGAGCCAGGGGCGGGTGAGCGATGAAGTCAGCCATGAAGTAGAACTGGCGCTGGAGGCTGCTGCTGCCTATCTCAGTGAGCAACAGACTGAGATTCTTTGCGGTATCAACACGTTCTTTGTCAAAGAAAACGTCCTGATGATGTCACAACACGGTCTGGGGAATGCTGTGAATACGGCAGAAATGGCCGGAGAGATGTTGGTGTTGCATGATGAAGGGCAGGCGAAAATTGTGTTAGATAAAATTCGCTCGTCCTGTGAGGGGGTATTGCTGGCGGCGCAGGAAAGCATCAGCCGGGACTTAGCCCTGCGTTTTGAACAGCTTGAGTCGACGCTCTCCCGGGCGCTAAATGACGCGATGCGGCCAATTGAGCAAAGGGTGAAAGAGGAGCTAAACCACGCCGGTTTTCGTGCGCGGATCCGTTTTCCAGCGTTCCATACGGCGATGTTTAATTTCAATACCCGCCAATTGTTTAACGAGGCCATTGAGCAGGATATTCCGGCAGAAAATGCGCCGTCTACTGGCGGTGTGGTGCGTGACACTTTCTCTCGTTGGCTAAATCAACCCAACTGGGGATGGAATGATTACGTCGAAACAAAAACGCGTTATCTCATTGATATGGGCGCATTGCATAAAAACCTTGTGCAGTACGTCTCCCAGTTTTGCCAACAAATTCGTAAAGCTTTAGCTGCTCAGGTCGATATCTCCGTTACGGCTGGCATGGCCACATTTTTTGCTGATTTCTCTCTGTGCCTGGCGCAATTGCAGGCGAGTCTGAGTGAGAGTCTGACGCTACGCCAACAAAATGAATCGGCGGTGAATGCAATGAATGAGCAATTGCAGCAGCGCATTACGATTGCGGCATGGCTTTATGAAGATTCCCGATTGCTGCGTGACGATATCAATACCCTTTTTGCAACCGAGCACACATGACTAACGTTTTACTGGAAGGCCCCGGGAGGACGCTGGAGTGTGTCTACCCGAAGTTTATGGTCGATCTGGTTCAGGGAGATGAAACCAAACGTTCCGGCGGTTTTCTGCAACAGCAGCAGCGGCTGCGTGCGCGTCTGACGCAGGAAGTGTTATCCCAAACGCAACTGCGTGCGTGGGTGATGGCGGGAGTGTCCAGCGAACATCTGGTGATGCGCCTTAAGCTGGTGGAGAAGCTGGCAGGCATGATTGATCCGGGTCATCTGGCGCTGGTACGGATCGCCGAAGGGTTGATGTTGTTGCAACAAACCGAACACCCGCGTGGGCTTTCAACCCCCGGTCTTTTACAGCAAATAAATTCACTGACTGACTGGTTTACCCAACGCGGTGCGTATAAAGAGAAGGCGCTGACCCAGCGCGGCCTGACGGTTCAGGCGGGTGAGCATAGCGAACAAATTTTTACCCGCTGGCGGGCTGGCGCGTATGACGGCTGGTCGTTACCAGGACGCTGTTTTGTCGCGCTGGAGGAGCTACGTTGGGGAGCTTTTGGTGATGCCTGCCGGTTAGCGAATGCCGATGTGGTGTTAATGCTAAAAGACAACCTGCGAACCATGGCGGCTCAGGCATTGGCGGACAGCGTGAATGCAGCGCCCGCTACGCGTCATTACTATCATCATTGGCTCAGCACGCCAGCTGTCGGCGGATCGGGCGAGTATAACGATATGCTGAGCTGGCTGGGGAGCTGGTGCGATGCGCAACGCCATCCGGTAAGCTGGTCGGTGACGCAGCGGTGGCAAAACGTGGCCTTGGGGATGCCGCGATTGTGTTCGGCAAAGCGGCTGGTCGATGCGATGGTTGAGGAGATTTTTGCACCGACCCTGCTCGTCAATTGAGCAGGGCTGGTGAGTAGGATAAAGGCAGGTTTAGTGGTGCAGAGAGTCTGCCGGGGTGGCCACCGCTTCGTTGGCGACCAGGTTTTTATTAAAACGTTTGGCGTACAGCGCGGTGATAATCGGCACCAGAATGGCGGTGACAATTACGCTGGCGGCAACCAGCGCCGTAGCGGATGCGGCAACCGGTTCGAACGCCGGGTTAATCTGGGCGATAATCACCGGGTTTGCTACCGCAGCGCCTGCTGCTGAAGAGGCTGCGACGCCTGCCGTACCGTTCCCGCCACCAATAACACGGTCAGCAATAATCAGCGGGATACCGGTGATGACGATAACCGCGACACCCAGCAGGATACCCAGCAGACCGGTATCAACGATCACGCTCAGGTTAATAGTGTTACCCAACGCGAAGCCGAAGAACGGGATCAGCACCGGTGTGGCTTTGCTGAAGAAAGAACGCAGGTCGTGATCCAGGTTGCCCAACGTAAAGCCAATCAGGAACGGTAATACCGCGCCGATGAAATGGTGTGGCTCGAAGGAGGCCAGACCCGCGGAGCCGAGGATCACCATGGTCATTAACGGACCGGATTCCAGAGACATCAACACAAATGCGCCAGACTCTTCTTTGGTGCCGTACTGGTTCATCAGACTGGCGTACAAACCACCGTTGGTCATGTCCATCGCGGAGACAATTGCCAAAACTGAGAGGCCTGCAAAGAACCCGGTTTGAATACCGGTATCAGGAATAAATGAAGCAGCAATCATTGCCACTACCCAAGCCACGGCTATTTTGGTTATTACCAGCGTACCGGACTTGCGTAATACCGTACCGGTTGCCCGCAAATCAATAGATGCGCCGATACAAAAAAACCACACTGCCAGAATCGGTACCGTTCCGCTGATCATTCCTTTGGTAAACGAACCAAAATACGCACCGGTATCCGGAGCTAACGTATTTAACACTGCGCCTAATAACAGAGGAATCAACATCATTCCGCCGGGGATGCGTTCAATCGTGGCTTTAATTTTCATAAACGTCCTCATGTCTTGTCGCTGCTGAAACTCGCGCAAGAGGGTAAAAATTAATAAATTCAAATGGTTACTAGTGTCTCTTAACAAAGAAAATCGCTATCTCTTTGTTTTATAAAATCTAACGCGGCATACGTTGAGCGTGTTGCTGCTCCCAGGGATATTGCGTCTGGAATTAGTTTGCATTCATGGGAACATTGATTCAATCAAAATAAAACGATGTTTTAGTTATCTTCATCACATATTCCGAGCAAAAATTCCAGGTTGCTCTGATTATTAAAAAAGCTGTGATCTTTTTGTGAAGGGATTAGGTGGTTTTTTTGCTAGCAGAATAATAGTGACTGCTGTGATTGTTGGCGCAATAAAGCGATTTATTCTTGTATTTAATTGTCAGTAAATCGCAAGCATGACATGTAAAAAAGCTGACTAAGAATGACCTAATTTACGCATGTTGACGAAATGAAAAACTATATGTGAAGTTGATCACAAATTTAAACGCTGTTAGGGTAAAGAGGTCATTAACCGCCCAATCAGGCGTCAACAGGTTCGGTTGTACTGTGCGTTTCTCGTCAGTGTAAGTAAACCTGCTACGCTTGTTACAGGGAATGCGCCTGTGCATTCCCCGCTCGATGATGACCCTGACGCATGGGCGTTAGGGGACTCGAACTGGAGCGTGACAGGGCTAAGTCTATGAGGACGAGTATGCTAAAAAGGAAAAAAATAAAACCGATAACGCTGCGCGACGTTACCATCATTGATGACGGTAAATTGCGAAAAGCTATTACCGCAGCGTCGTTAGGTAATGCGATGGAGTGGTTCGATTTTGGTGTTTATGGATTTGTTGCTTACGCATTAGGTAAAGTGTTCTTCCCGGGGGCTGACCCCAGCGTGCAGATGGTTGCTGCACTCGCCACCTTCTCTGTTCCCTTTCTGATTCGACCGCTTGGCGGATTGTTCTTCGGTATGCTCGGCGATAAATACGGTCGTCAGAAGATACTCGCTATCACCATCGTGATTATGTCGATCAGTACCTTCTGTATCGGTCTTATTCCCTCGTATGCCTCAATTGGTATCTGGGCACCGATTCTGCTGTTGCTATGTAAGATGGCGCAGGGGTTCTCGGTCGGCGGAGAGTATACCGGGGCATCGATTTTTGTCGCAGAGTACTCGCCAGACCGTAAGCGCGGATTTATGGGCAGTTGGCTGGACTTCGGCTCGATTGCCGGGTTTGTGCTGGGCGCGGGCGTGGTGGTCCTGATCTCAACTATCGTCGGCGAGGATAACTTCCTTGAGTGGGGCTGGCGTATTCCGTTCTTCCTGGCTCTACCGTTAGGCCTGATTGGTCTGTACCTGCGCCATGCGCTGGAAGAGACGCCGGCGTTCCAGCAGCACGTGGATAAACTGGAGCAGGGCGATCGTCAGGGTCTGCAGGAAGGTCCTAAGGTCTCGTTTAAAGAGATTGCAACTAAGCACTGGCGCAGCCTGTTGGCATGTGTTGGTCTGGTGATTGCCACCAACGTCACCTACTACATGCTGCTCACCTATATGCCGAGCTATCTGTCGCATAACCTGCATTACTCTGAAGACCACGGCGTGTTGATTATTATCGCCATCATGATTGGTATGCTGTTTGTGCAGCCGATTATGGGTTTGCTCAGCGACCGTTTCGGGCGTCGTCCGTTTGTGATCATGGGCAGTATTGCGCTGTTTGTGCTGGCGATTCCGGCATTTATTCTGATTAACAGTAATGTTATCGGCCTGATTTTCGCCGGGTTGCTGATGTTGGCGGTGATCCTCAACTGCTTTACCGGGGTGATGGCGTCAACGTTACCGGCGATGTTCCCGACGCATATTCGCTACAGTGCGCTGGCCGCCGCGTTTAATATCTCGGTATTAATCGCCGGTCTGACTCCGACATTGGCCGCATGGCTGGTGGAAAGCTCGCAGAATCTGATGATGCCTGCTTATTATCTGATGGTGATTGCGGTAGTAGGTTTGATTACCGGCGTGACCATGAAAGAGACGGCTAATCAGCCGCTGAAAGGCGCGACACCTGCTGCTTCGGATATTCAGGAAGCGAAAGAGATCCTCGGCGAACACTACGATAACATTGAACAGAAAATCGAAGATATCGATCAGGAAATTGCTGAGCTACAGGTTAAGCGCACGCGTCTGGTGCAGCAGCATCCGCGTATTGAAGAGTAACGGTGTTATTGCCTGATGGCACTACGTTTATCAGGCCTACGGGCAGCGTTGTACTCAGTAGGCCGGATAAGGCGCTAGCCGCCATCCGGCGCATGGCCCGGGCATTCGTGTTATTGCCTGATGGCACTACCTTTATCAGGCCTACGGGCAGCGTTGTACTCAGTAGGCCGGATAAGGCGCTAGTCGCCATCCGGCGCATGGCCCGGGCATTCGTGTTATTGCCTGATGGCACTACGTTTATCAGGCCTACGGGCAGCATTGTACTTTCGTAGGCCGGATAAGGCGTTAGTCGCCATCCGGCGCATGGCCAGGACACTCGTGTTATTACCTTATGAGACTACGTTTATCAGGCCTACGGGCAGCGTTGTACTCAGTAGGCCGGATAAGGTGTCTTATGATATCAACTTAAGGTTGGCTTAATCTGTGTCAGGCAAACTCTCCTCCATAGTTTCGGAGGAGAGTGTCATGAAAACCCGTATTTATGAAAGTTTGACCACCGTGTGCAGCGTGCTGATCGTCAGCAGCTTTTTGTATGTGTGGGTGAGCTCTTACTGATCTTTCGCCAATTCCACCCATGCGCGAGTGCCGGTGGCTCCCTGGCGATTTTGCAGATAGAAATGACCCTGATGTAACTGGGTGATACGACTGACAATACTCAGCCCCAGCCCAATCCCACCAAAACGGCTGTCCATTCGGACGAATGCTTTACTTAACTCCCCGCATTTACTTTCATCAATGCCCGGCCCTTCATCTTCGACGGCCAGGACGGCATCATGCTCAGTGTTCAGGCTAATCGTAATATGGGTGCCTTCCGGGCTATAACGATGCGCGTTTTCCACCAGATTTCGTAGCAGCATCCGCAACAGCGTAGCATCGCCACGCACGACAACGTCCGCCGCGCTTTGTGGCAGGAGCAGCGTCTGTTTACGTTGGTCCAGCATGGTGCTGAGTTCATCGTAGGAGGGCAGAATAACGTCCTCCAGCAGTTTGACATGCTGGTAGTTCCCGGCCGAAAACGACTGTCCGACGCGGGCGAGTTGCAGCAGCTGCGATACGCTGTCCATCATTTGGTCAAGGCGGGCAATCAACGGCGTAACGTCGACCTTATGGGTTTTGGATAATAATTCCAGATGCAGGCGAACGCCTGACAGCGGTGTGCGCAGTTCGTGGGCGACATCGGCGGTAAATAAACGTTCGTTTTCAATAGTGCTGGTCAGCCGCGTTACCAGGTCATTGAGCGCTGAGACAACGGCCTGGATCTCAACGGTTGAGCTGTGAATTTCAATGGGGGCCAGGTTATCGGCTGCTCGCGCTTCTAACTCTTTTTGCAGATCGGCAAGGGGACGGGTAATACGTCGCACCGCCTGATAGCAAATCAGCAGCGTCAGGCTGACCATAAAGATGCCGGGGACGATCAGGCTGGCGATAGCCTCGCGGATCTCATGCATGATGTGGCGATCGTTGTTACGGTTATCGCGCAGCGCCTGTTCGAATAACTGTATTTGTTCGGTACTTTCGTGCCACAACCAGAAGGTGCTAATCAACTGAAAGACCAGCAGAATTAGACCGATCGTCAGTATTAACCGTTGGCGAAGAGGGAGAGGTCGTTTTAGATATTGCAGCAGCTTCACTTAGCTTCCTCAGTGGCGACCAGCATATAGCCAAATCCCCTGACCGTGCGGATACGTGATTTCCCCACTTTATCGCGCAGATTGTGAATGTGCACTTCCAGCGTGTTGGTAGACGGTTCGTTATCCCAGCTGTAGATGTCGTTATACAAAATTTCCCGGTGTACCGGGCTGCCCGCTTTGAGCATCAGGCGTGACAGGAGCGCGTATTCTTTCGGCGTTAAGATAACCTCTTGTCCGTCCATCCACACCTGGCGACGACCGATATTCAGCGTCAGATTGCTGACAATTAATTCACTTTCACCCTGATTGTTGTGGCGACGCAGAAGTGCCCGGATGCGGGCGTGCAGTTCTTCCAGTGCGAACGGTTTGACCAGATAGTCATCGGCACCCACATCCAGCCCGCTGACCCGGTCTTTGAGCGTGTCACGGGCGGTGAGGATCAGCACGGGGAGAGAGTATTTCTTCTGTCTGATGCGGGTCAGGAAGTGCAAACCGTCTTCATCCGGCAAGCCCAGGTCCAGAACAACCAGACTGTAATGTCCGGTCTCCAGACACTGCTCGGCTGCACGGGCGGTTGACACGCCATCACAGGCGTAGCCTTCTGTTTGTGCAGCGAGTATCAGTCCCTGTAGTAACAACGTGTCGTCTTCAACAATCAGAATTTTCATTCGTTTAGCCTCCCCGGCAGGGTTGCAGAATATCATCTGCCGCCTGATATTTCTGTGTTTGCACGCGCGTTAATCCCAGCAGAGTTGAGAAGAGATTATCCTGCGAGAAGTCTTCTGAGCTTGCCCGTTTTTGCAAACATGTCTGAGAGACCTGATAGCGTTGCTGATAATCCTCGGAGAGCCACAGCAGCATCGGCACATGTTTTTGTGTATCTGGTGCAATCGAATACGGCAGGCCGTGCAAATAGACGCCATTTTCCCCTAAGGATTCGCCGTGATCGGAAAGATACACCAGGCTGGTGGTGAAATTATCCTGATGTTCTTTCAGTATATTGATCGCTTTATCAACAATATAGTCAACGTAAAGAATGGTGTTGTCGTAAGTATTGACCAACTGTTGCTGCGAACAGGTCTGGATTTCGTTGGTATCGCAGGTTGGCGTAAATTTCTTAAACTGCGCAGGATAGCGGTTGTAATAGGTCGGACCGTGGCTGCCGATGGTATGCAGCACAATCACGCCGTCGCCTTGCAGATTATTAATGTACTCTTCCAGCCCGTGGAACAGGACTTCATCGTAGCATTCACCGTCAATACACTGCCCTGGCAGGTTCAGCTTAGTCATATTCTGGTGTGGAACCCGGTCGCAAGCCCCTTTGCAGCCGCCGTCGTTATCGTTCCACAGAACGTTAATTCCCGCCCGCTGAATGATGTCGAGTACGCCTTCCTGATGCTGTGCCAGTTCTTCGTCGTAGTGCGCGCGTGGCATATCCGAGAACATGCAGGGTACTGATACTGCCGTTGCCGTTCCGCAGGATGTGGTGCGGGGGAAATAGACCACATCATCTTTTTCCAGCAGCGGGTTGGTCTGGCGCGAATAGCCTGACAGCGAGAAGTTATCGCCGCGCGAGGTCTCGCCGAGAACCACAATCGTCAGGTTCTTACGCTTTTCTTTCACCATCAACGGATTGCGATGTGCATCCTCGCCAATGCGCACCAGCGGCAGGTGGGCCAGTCGCTGGTGTGAATACCAGGATGACGTCGCCACAATGCTGTTGGATGGACTGAGGGATTTCACCAGTTCTTTGTTGTTGCGAAACAGTGAGGCGTAATCTTTATAGAAGAACGCAGCGACCAGCACGATCAGCAGGGCGGAGATCAGAATGTTCGCGCCACGAAACAGTACGCTGCGCATAACTGGCGTGATCGGTTTAATTTTTACCCAGCAGGCAATGAGCGCGGCCAGAATGCCGCTCACCCCGAGCGTGATGAGCATTTGCGGCGTCAGCAAAGCAAAGGTTTCGGCGGGCGTAGTGTCCATCATATTGGCGATCATCGAGCGGTCGATGATGATGCCGTAGGTCATGATGAAATATTGGGCCGATGCACCAACCAGAATGAAAATGCAAGCCACCAGGCGATTAAGCCACAGGAATGAGGCCAGCGTCAGCACAATGTTCATGACGCTGAACGCGACCACCGGCATTGATAAAAACACCAGCACGTTACGCACAGAGTCCAGAGGCAGGTCTTGCAGCACTTGTTTATAGAACGCAATGTTCAGGAAGGTCGCAAGATAAAATGAGATCAGCAGAAGCCAGCTGATTAGCCCGAGAGTGGGCCTTTTAAACAAGAGCTTTAACATTAAGGGGGTTCCATCGACTATGTGGCGCAAATCCTCTCAAAGTAAAATTAAGCCAACCTTAAGTTCTTAATGTTGATTTTTCGAAGAGCGGTAGGAGAACGTTGACCCGATGAACTTACGCCATCGGGCCACGACGATTGTTGGCGTTAGTTATTGTTTACCGGGGCATCCAGTGGATACGGGTTTTTATGGATCCGGTTGTAGTTCAATGCGTACAGCGCGGTGATGATCATCAGCGTGACGAACGACCACATCACTTCTTTGGCGCCGGAACCGACAACCGCCCAGATGCAGTAGACAAAGGCGATAAAGGTCACCAGTAAGTACATCGGGCGTGCTTTACCAAAGTGGCCATGGCCGAGCAGCAGCAGCGCGGCGCAGGTGTACAGATACGGCACCAGGGTGAAGATAACGGAAACCGAAGAGACCAGACCAAACTCTTTTGCTGCGTTCGGCGACATGCTGCTGAACTGGAAGATGGTCATCAGGATGCCGACAATAATTAACCCGGCCACTGGCGTACCGGCTTTGTTCACGCGGGCAAAAATCGGTGGGAACAGGCCGTCATCGGCTGCGGCTTTGGCGGTTTGCCCGGCAAGCAGCGTCCAGCCGCCCAGAGAACCAAGACACCCGGCAGCAGCACAGAAGGAAACAATGGCCCCAGCGGTGTCACCCAGCGCCATACGTGCGGCATCACCGAACGGAGAGGCTGATACACGCAGCGCCGCGTTAGGGATCATACCCATGATTGCGGTGGTGGAGAGCACATAGCAAACAGCGGCAATCAGCACGCCGCCCATGGTAGCGATAGGTACGTTACGTTTGGGATTTTTAACCACGCCAGCCGCAACGGAGGCGCTTTCCACCCCGATAAATGACCACAAGGTGACGTTCAGAGTGCTTTGAATCGCGCCGAAGGTGTTCATCCCGCTGACGTTCCAGGCTGCCATATAGGTTTCACCGCGGAACCAGAACCAGCCGAAGACGGCAATCCCGACAATTGGCACCAGTGCCAGTACCGTTGCGACGGCCTGCACGCGGGTGATCATTTTCGGTCCGACAATGTTCAGTAATACGAAGATCCACAGTACTACGACGCAGGTCAGCGTCAGGACCAGCGGATCTTTTAAGATGGGGAAGAAGTAGCTCAGGTAACCGACGCCAATGACCACCATGGCGATGTTACCAATCCAGCAGGCCAGCCAGTACAGCACGTTGGTCTGGTAGCCCAAAAAAGGACCGAAGCAGCGGCGGGCGTAAGCATAAGAACCACCGGGACTGGAGTCTAAGGACGACATTTTGGCGTACACCATCGACAGTGCCAGAGCACCGATAATCGTGACCAACCATCCGTAGATTGCAATCCCGCCAGTTGACGCAAGGTTTGCGGGTAGCAGGAATACACCGGAACCCATAATATTCCCCGACACCATAAGGGTGACGGGGATTAAGCCCACTTTGTGAGCATCAGCATCCGTCGACATATTTTTTAACTCCTGATAAGGATAAATGACGCCTTATCATACCTCGTCAAAAGTCTATTTAATGATGACGGAGCTGGGGTATCGCTAATGCTGATATTATTATGGCTTATCGCTAACTGATTAAAAATCAGGCGGCGGATGGCTCCCTATGTTGACTCACATAATGCAGAGGTGTCATCCCATAGAACTCTTTGAATACGGAGATAAAGTATGAGGTACTGTTATATCCACACAGTTGAGAGACCTGAGAAATGTTTTTGCCGTCCATCAGTAATTGATTGACGGCATATCGCATGCGACATGTGGTAATTATTTGGCTGTAACTTGTATTTTCACTTTTGAGCTTTTTCTTTAACAAACTGGGACTCAGGCATAAGCAACTGGCAACCATGCTTAAATTCCAGTCTTTATGTATATCGCTCTCAATAATGTGATAAACGCTATCGCTGATACAGTTGCGCAGCATATACATGAGCAAAGAAATAAACTTTTTGCTGTCGAGAAAGCGTGATAACACCGTGAACAGTAGCGAGCGCGTACGCTCTCTTTCAGCTTCGTTCACTGTGTCCATTACGCTGTGTTGGGCTGCCACCCTGAAGACATCCGGCGTCAGACACGCGGCGGTCATCACTGGGCTGGCACTGCGTTGCCAGAGTGGGATCTGTGAAAGGTCTTTATTTAAAAAGCGCAGATAATCTTTAATGATATCGCGGCTGATATGTACGACCAATGCGTTATTAAGTGATGAGAAATCGATAATATTATTATCGCATGCCACCAGTGCCATATGATTAGCTTTTAAACTGATGGCTTCTTTACCGTTAATCCTTAACCAAACATCCTTCTCCGTTAATACAACAACACAAGCTTCTTTGCTGCAAAGCCTCATACCCAACTCCAGGAATATGAACATAAAACACCGTAGCTCAACATCAGATGAGCCAAATCGGCTAAATTGAAATTGTATGATGAAACCAGGACTGCAATAAAATAACGTGTCTGAAATTAATTACAATGTTTGGCGGGATTTTTCTTATGTACACATTTTTGTACGCAAGTGGAAAGGCGCTATTTGCGTATAAAAAAAGCGCGGGGTGGTCCCGCGCAAAAAGGTATGACAATGTTATTGTTTTGCAGCAATACTCAGGAATTACTCAAGCATGACATGTCTACCTTAAACATCGGACTATCTATAAAACGACATTATGCTTTCACGCACATAACGTGGTACACACCGTCAATAATTTCCGTTCCTTCGGTTTCATGTTCAAATCCAGGGAAGTGGTGGTCCCAGGACTGCAACGAACGTAGATAACTAATCTGCGGGCTATTGGCGTCGCCAAAGTTTTCCCCGGACAGCAGCATCGGAATTCCTGGTGGGTAAGGAATAACGGAATTCGCGGCTATACGACCCGGCAGATTTTCAATGGCCACCATCTCAACGTTATCGCTGACTATCGCGTTATAGGCTTCACGCGGGGTGATTTCAGCAACAGGCAGGCCGGAGTAGGCCGCGTTAAGACGTGCGCCAGGGTTGTTCTCTTTCAGCCAGGCGAACATGGTGTCGCCCAGATCGTGAATGCCCATGTTGGCGTAAGTGTCTGGATGTTCCTCAACCAGTTCTGGCATCACCTGTGCCAGCGGGGTATTGGCATCGTAATGGTGTTTGAAAGAGCACAACGTGTTGATCAGTGTGCCCCATTTCCCGCGGGTAATCCCCATGGAGAACAGGAACATAATCTGGAAGTCGGTGGTACGGGTCGGCACGATGCCGTGACGGCCAAGCCAGGCGGTGACCAGTGCAGCCGGTACGCCGTTCTCTTCCAGTTCACCATCGTCGCCCATCCCCGGAGCCAGAATGCTGACTTTGATCGGGTCCAGCATGCTCCAGTTATCCGGCAGGTCTTTAAATCCGTGCCAGGATTCACCCGGGCGCATTACCCAGCAGTTCTGGTCGGTGGTCAGGAGTTGGGTTGGCGCATCGGCAAAGTCATAGGTTTTGCCGGTCTGCGGATCGGTCACAATCTCTTTGTTCCACGGTTTGAAGAACCAGTCGCCTTCGGCGGTGAATTCTTTGTACAACCGCGCCATGGCCTGACGGAAATCGACCGCTTCGTCGATCACTTCCTGGGTGAGCGACAGGCCGCTGTTACCGTCCATCATGGAAACCGCCACGTCGTTTGAGGCGCAGATGGCATACAGCGGAGAGGTAGTGGCGTGCATCATGTACGCCTGGTTAAAGCGGGAGAAGTTCACGGCCCCACGACCTTCACGAACGTGAATGTAAGATGCCTGAGAAAGCGCATTCAGCAGTTTGTGGGTCGAGTGGGTGGCAAAAACGGTAGGACCGTTATGATCGCCCGGCGCGCCACGCATGGCGTAGTGATCGGCGTAAATTGGGTTGAAGCGAGCATAGCCGTACCAGGCCTCATCGAAGTGGATGCGATCGCTGGTTTGCGCGAGCAGGTCCTGGGCCTCTTTGGCGTTGTAGCAAACACCGTCGTAGGTACAGTTGGTCACAACGCTGTAAGACGGTTTTTGCCCGGCTTTACCTTTGGTCAGCGGGCTTTCGCTGATCTTTTTCTGCAATGTTTCAGGCTGCATTTCCTGCGGGTAGATAGGCCCGATAATGCCGTACCGGTTGCGGCTTGGCACCATGTACACCGGTTTTGCCCCGGTGAGGATAAGCCCCTGCTCGATGGATTTATGGCAGTTACGATCCAGCACCACGACGTCGTTGTCGGTCATACAAGCCTGCATGATGGTGCGGTTAGAGCCGGAAGTCCCGACCACCACGGACCAGGAGCGATCAGCGCCAAACACGCGGGCGGCATATTTTTCGCTCTCGCCAAACGCGCCGGTATGATCCAGCAGCGAGCCGAGCGATGCACGTTCAATACCCATGTCGCTACGGAATAAGTTTTCACCATAGTAATCATGGTAGAAACGACCGGCCGGTGTTTTGGTGAATCCGACGCCGCCCTGGTGACCCGGTGCTGCCCAGGAGTATTCATGGATGTCGCCGTACTTCATCAGTGCGCTGAACAGCGGTGGCAGAAGTTGTTGGCGGTAGCGGGTCATCGCCGCAACGGCGCGACCGGCGATAAAGTCTGCGGTATCTTCCAGAATCCAGGCGAATTCATCGACAAGCTCCAGCAGGTCGCGATCCAGCGATGCGGTGGCTTTTTCGCGATCGCCCAGCAGGAAAACGGGAACGTTTTGCTGGCGCTCGTGGAGCTTGCCGATCAATTGCCTGACGTTCAGGTGCTCGTCTTGTTGTTCCATTTGATAGCTGAACATCAGGCAATCAATGGCTTCATTGGCGGCGAGGATTGCGTAACCATCGTCGAATGAGGTGGACTTAATGACGGTAACATTTTGGCGGCTTAATGCGTCAGCCAGACGTTCGACAGCGCTACCGACCCAGGTGTCCTGATGCAGAAACTCACTTTCAACAATTAATACTTTCATCATCTTTTACCCGGTTGTGGAAAGGTTGCAATCTATGAATTGCAGACACACCGTATGAATGTGACGCAGGCAAGTATTATCCTGTCAAAATGGGCTGTAAAGCGGGTGAAAAATAGTCTAATTTGTGTTTAATTTGTTTTTAAACAGTAGGTTATGTTTGCTTGTTGGCGGTTTTTCACCGCCGTTTATCGACAGGGGGAATATTTTTTTGGCTGATACTGATATTGCCGAATGATATCAACCAGCGATTGTTTGCCGATGCTGCTGGCTTAGTTTGCGGTACTGCTGCGGCGACATGCCGACAAACTTGCTGAAGGTGTCATAAAAACGGCTGCTGGATCGGAATCCGGCGGTCAACGCAACGTCGAGAATGGTTTTATCGGTATCGCTAAGCAATGCGCGGACGTGATTGATCCGCATTGCCGTGATGTACTGCTTCAGGGTGAGTTGCATTACGCGTTGGAAAATCCCCATCGCGTAGTTGGCGTTGAGCTTCACGTGTTCCGCGACGTCGTTGATGGTGAGCGCCTGATCGTAGTTGTCGGCAATAAAGCTCAGCATTTGGCTGACGTAGAACTGGGCGTGCCGCGACACGCTGTTTTTGTGGGTCCGCGAGGTTTTATTGACCAGGATAGGCTGCCAGCCGGAAAGGCTAAACCGCTTGAGCATCAGACCAATTTCATCAATGGCGAGCTGGCGAATTTGTTCGTTCGGGTTGCTCAGTTCCTGTTGCCAGCGCTGAACCTCAAAGGTGCTCAACTGCTGCGACGCCAGCGATTTGATGACCATTCCATGGGTAACATGGTTGATCAGCTCGCGATCCAGCGGCCAGGAGAGGAAAAGGTGCATCGGTAAATTGAAGATAGCCATACTTTGGCAGCTGCCCGGACGCGTGAGCTGATGCGGTGTACAGGCCCAGAATAGCGTGATGTGTCCCTGTTTTATCTGTACCACTTCGTTGTTGATAAGGTACTCGACGTCACCATCAAACGGGACATTGATCTCCACTTGCCCATGCCAGTGGCTGGCAGGCATAGCATGCGGTGAGCGCAACTCGATATCCATCCGTTGATATTCTGAGTACAGCGATAGCGGGCTGCGGGTTTGTTCTTCATCGCTACTGCACATGTGCGGATCGGGAGGGAGAGGCGATGTCGGTAATGTACTCATGGTTGCTCCATTTCCTGAATTATCAGAATCATGTCATTTAACACGTATTAAGGCTGAGAATCAGGACACAAATTGGACCGTTACCATTGAGCATAGCGACATTTTGCGGCCGCATACTCTGCTTTTTGGGTGATTTTGTCCCATAAACTCAGATCCAATAGGGCGCAGAGTGATGATCTGAGTTTATGGGAATGCTCAGCAGGGAAGTCGGAGGTTTTCATCTATGCGCTGTGCCACCATGACTGTGTTCACTAATGTTCTGGAGAGTCATGATGTCTGCACCCAAAATTACCTTTATCGGCGCCGGTTCCACGATTTTCGTCAAAAATATTCTTGGGGACGTCTTTCACCGCGATGCGCTTAAATCTGCGCATATCGCCTTGATGGATCTCGATCCTACGCGTCTGGAAGAATCACACGTTGTTGTGCGCAAGTTGATGGATTCTGCGGGCGCGTCTGGACGAATCACCTGCTATACCGATCAAAAAGCGGCATTACAGGATGCTGATTTTGTGGTGGTCGCTTTCCAGATCGGCGGCTATGAACCTTGTACCGTCACCGATTTTACGGTGTGTAAACGCCATGGCCTGGAGCAGACGATTGCCGACACGCTGGGGCCGGGCGGCATCATGCGCGCGCTGCGTACCATCCCGCATTTATGGCAGATTTGTGAGGATATGACCGAAGTTTGTCCGCAGGCCACAATGCTTAACTACGTTAACCCGATGGCAATGAACACCTGGGCAATGTATGCGCGCTATCCGCATATTAAGCAGGTTGGGTTGTGTCATTCGGTGCAGGGGACGGCGGAGGAGTTGGCCCGCGATCTGAACATCGACCCTGCTTCTTTGCGCTATCGCAGTGCCGGGATCAACCATATGGCGTTTTATCTGGAGCTGGAGCGCAAAACGGCGGACGGTGCCTATGTGAATCTCTACCCGGAGCTGCTGGCGGCCTATGAATCCGGTCAGGCGCCGAAACCAAATATTCACGGAAATACCCGTTGCCAGAACATTGTGCGTTATGAAATGTTCAAAAAATTGGGGTATTTCGTCACCGAATCGTCGGAGCACTTCGCTGAATATACGCCGTGGTTTATCAAACCGGGACGTGAAGATCTGATTGAGCGCTATAAGGTGCCATTGGATGAATATCCGAAACGTTGTGTGGAACAGTTGGCGAACTGGAAAAAAGAGCTGGAAGAGTACAAAACGGCTGAGCGGATCGACATTAAACCGTCACGCGAATATGCCAGCACTATCATGAACGCTATCTGGACCGGTGAACCGAGCGTCGTGTATGGCAACGTTCGCAATGACAATCTGATCGACAACCTGCCGCAAGGCTGCTGCGTTGAAGTCGCTTGTCTGGTCGATGCAAATGGTATTCAGCCAACGAAAGTCGGGACTCTCCCGTCACATTTGGCGGCCATGATGCAAACCAATATCAATGTTCAGACCCTGCTAACGGAAGCCATCCTGACGGAGAATCGCGATCGCGTTTATCACGCGGCGATGATGGATCCGCATACCGCCGCGGTACTGGGGATTGAAGAGATTTATGCGCTGGTGGACGACCTGATCGCGTCTCACGGCGACTGGCTGCCGGCCTGGCTGCACCGTTAATACACAATCACGCCGGGCATTGTATCCGGCGTTTAACCTCTGACGTTTCCTCTTACAGAAGGCGGGCGCTGGTAACAGCGACCCGATACCCTATGAGCATATCTCTGACAACAAAACTCAGTTATGGATTTGGAGCGTTTGGTAAGGATTTCGCCATCGGTATTGTGTACATGTACCTGATGTATTACTACACCGACGTGGTGGGATTATCGGTGGGGCTGGTCGGAACGTTGTTCCTGGCGGCAAGGATTTGGGATGCGGTAAACGATCCCATTATGGGCTGGATTGTGAACGCCACCCGATCGCGCTGGGGAAAATTTAAACCCTGGATCTTGCTAGGTACGCTGGCGAACTCATTGGTGCTGTTTTTGCTTTTTAGCGCACATCTTTTTGAGGGTACTGCGCAGGTCGTATTTGTTTGCGTGACGTATATATTATGGGGAATGACCTACACCATTATGGATATTCCATTCTGGTCACTGGTGCCAACCATTACGCTGGATAAACGCGAGCGTGAACAACTGGTGCCGTACCCCCGTTTCTTCGCCAGCCTTTCTGGGTTTGTTACCGCAGGCGTGACGCTGCCTTTTGTGAGCTATGTTGGCGGAGCCGATCGTGGTTTTGGTTTTCAGATGTTTACACTAATTCTCATCGCGTTCTTTATCGTTTCCACCGTTGTGACGCTACGGAATGTGCATGAGGTTTATTCGTCAGACAGTGAGGCCACGGCAGACAGCAGTCGTCTTGGGTTGAAAGCGATCGTTGGGCTTATCTATAAAAATGACCAGCTATCCTGCCTGTTAGGTATGGCACTGGCTTACAATATTGCATCCAATATCATTGCTGGCTTTGCCATTTACTATTTTACCTACGTGATTGGCGATGCAAGTCTCTTCCCGTACTACATGTCTTACGCAGGTGCGGCAAACCTGCTGACACTGATTTTCTTTCCTCGGCTGGTAAACGCGTTGTCACGACGGATCTTGTGGGCTGGGGCATCGGTGTTGCCGGTGCTTAGCTGTAGCGTACTACTGGTGATGGCGCTGGCAGATTTCCATAATATCTTACTGATTGTTATAGCGGGTGTTTTACTGAATATTGGTTCTGCGCTTTTCTGGGTGTTGCAGGTCATTATGGTGGCAGATACCGTTGATTACGGCGAATACAAACTTAATATTCGTTGTGAAAGTATCGCTTATTCGGTGCAGACAATGGTGGTAAAAGGTGGGTCAGCATTTGC
This sequence comes from Citrobacter sp. Cpo148, assembly GCF_030332375.1. Lineage (NCBI taxonomy): Bacteria > Pseudomonadati > Pseudomonadota > Gammaproteobacteria > Enterobacterales > Enterobacteriaceae > Citrobacter > Citrobacter sp. Cpo148. The sequence continues at coordinate 7,797 of NZ_JAOWHY010000028.1, read as the reverse complement.
CGCTTTCTTTATCGCGTTGATACTCGGGGTGATTAATTACGCGCCAAATGTCGCGCAGTCTGCCGAAACCATCGTTGGCATGCAGTTTATTATGATAGCGCTACCCGCACTCTTTTTTGTGGTGACCTTAGTCCTGTATTTCCGCTTTTATCGACTGAATGGCGACACCCTGCGCAGGATCCAGATCCATTTACTGGATAAGTATCGCAAGGTGCCGCAGCACCATGAACAACCGGATATCCCGGCTATTGCGGTAGTGGCTCCAGGCGATGTGAAGGCATAGCGATGGAATGGCATTCGTTGATTGGGTATTTGGCGGCCAGCCTGACGACGCTCTCTTTCTTACCGCAAGCCATTAAGGTTATTACCACCCGCAACACACAAGGCATCTCCGGTTTGATGTATGTGATGTTTGTGTGCGGGCTGGTTTTGTGGCTGATTTACGGATTATTGATTGAAGATACTGCCGTCAGCATGGCGAACTTTCTGACACTGTTGTTCGCCTTGCCGATTCTGGTTATCAAGTATCGCAGTAGGTAATGTAGATTGCCGGAGAAGCGTTAGCGCTCTCCGGCCGTTTTCAACTGCCGATTGTGCCAGCCCGCTAACGCGAGGACCGTTGTTAACGCACCGAGCAGGGCGCAGAACATGTCCGACTGGGTATCCCACGGGTCACCTTGCGTGCCAAGGAAGTCATCCGCACCTTGTCCCATTGCCAGCGCCGCCCACCATTCGATCAGTTCATACATTGCGCTAATCGCCAGTGCTACGCAGCAGACCAAAAATGCCAGCATCTTACGACCACGGACAATATTGCCGCGCACTAAAATCTCTCTTGCCGTCAGGGCTGGTACCAGCCCCTGGAAGAAGTGGCCCAGCTTGTCATAGGGGTTTCGACTGAGATCCAGCCATTCCTGAACCTGAAAACCGACGGGGACTTTGGCGTAGGTATACATCCCGCCTACCATCAGAATGATGGCGTGCAAGAAAATCAACGTATAAAGCAGCGGCGTCAATGGGTACTGCTTCATGGTAGCCAGCAACAGCGGGACGACAATAATGACTGGCGTGACTTCCATCAGCCAGGTGATTTTCTCAGAGGCAGAGATACCGGTGTAGATAAGAATCAGCGCCAGGATCAATGCGGCGGTGCGCAAGATTGTGGGGTTCAGAGTGCGGAGCATTGCGAATTCACACGTAATGGAAAAGGTCACTATTCCCTGTGAACGGCAAAAATTCAATACCAGTAAATGGGGGGATAAAGTTGGCCCGGGGGGATCGCTGGACTGACGCCAAAAATTTAGTGCCAGTCCAGTGCCGGGCCGAATGGGTTACTTCGCGCAGTTAGCGCATTGTTTGCTGACGATTTGCTGGAAGAAATCGTTGCCTTTGTCATCGACCAGAATGAAAGCCGGGAAATCTTCTACTTCGATTTTCCAGATAGCTTCCATACCCAGCTCCGGGTATTCCACGCATTCCAGATGCTTAATGCTCTGCTGCGCCAGTACCGCTGCCGGTCCACCGATGCTGCCCAAGTAGAAGCCGCCGTGTTTGTGGCAGGCGTCAGTCACCTGCTGGCTACGGTTACCTTTTGCCAGCATGATCATGCTGCCGCCGTGAGACTGCAACAGGTCAACGTAGGAGTCCATACGACCCGCGGTGGTTGGACCTAAAGAACCGGACGGGTAGCCTGCAGGCGTTTTGGCCGGACCCGCGTAGTAGATCGGATGATCTTTCACGTACTGCGGCAGACCTTCGCCGGACTCAATACGTTCTTTTAACTTCGCGTGAGCAATGTCACGACCAACAATGATAGTACCGCTCAGTGACAGACGAGTAGAAACCGGGTACTGAGAGAGCTGGGCGAGGATCTCTTTCATTGGGCGGTTAAGGTCAACTTTAACCACTTCACCTTCGCCCGCCTGGCGCAGAGATTCCGGAATGTACTGACCTGGGTTATGTTCCAGTTTTTCAATCCAGATCCCTTCGCGGTTGATCTTGGCCTTGATGTTACGGTCTGCAGAGCAAGAAACGCCCATGCCAACCGGGCAGGACGCGCCGTGGCGAGGCAGGCGGATCACGCGGATATCATGTGCGAAGTATTTCCCGCCGAACTGAGCACCAAGGCCGAGTTTCTGCGCTTCTTCCAGCAGTTCTTGTTCCAGTTGCAGATCGCGGAACGCCTGGCCGTGAGCATTGCCTTCAGTCGGCAGCGCGTCATAGTAGTGTGTGCTGGCCAGCTTCACCGTTTTGAGGGTGCTTTCCGCTGACGTGCCGCCAATAACGAATGCGATGTGATACGGCGGGCAGGCTGCGGTACCCAGCGTACGCATTTTCTCAACCAGGAAGTTTTTCAGTTTGCCGGGAGTCAGCAGCGCTTTGGTTTCCTGATACAGATAGGTTTTGTTGGCTGAGCCGCCGCCTTTGGCCACGCACAGGAATTTGTATTCGTCGCCGTCCACGCTGTACAGATCGATCTGTGCGGGCAGGTTGGTGCCGGTATTCACTTCTTTGTACATATCCAGCGCCGCGTTTTGCGAGTAGCGCAGGTTATCTTCGATATAGGTATTAAATACGCCTTTGGAGAGCGCCGCTTCATCGCCGCCGCCGGTCCAAACACGCTGACCTTTTTTCCCCATGATGATTGCCGTACCGGTGTCCTGGCAGGTTGGCAACACGCCTTTGGCGGCGATTTCGGAGTTTCTCAGGAACTGCAGCGCCACGTACTTATCGTTTTCGCTGGCTTCGGGATCATGGAGAATTGAGGCGACTTGCTGTTGGTGTTCTGGGCGGAGCATGAAGGAGGCATCGTGGAAGGCTTGCTGGGCCAGTAGCGTAAGTGCTTCAGGGGCTACTTTCAGGATTGTTTCGCCTTCAAACTCGCCGACGCTGACGTGATCGGATGTCAGCAGGTAGTACTCAGTTTTGTCTTCCCCCAGTGGGAAAGCCGCCTGGTAAGTGAATTCAACTTTTGACATTTGCTTCCAGCCTTTTCATTTTTCTCAGGAATTTTAAAATTCTCTGTGTCTTCATGGTGGCGTGCCGTACCAACGTGGACGGCACGCGAACTGTGATTACAGGAAACCGTACATTGCGGCGAAGATCCAACCAAAGACACAGGATACGCTTACGCCGATCAAGCCAGGCAGAATGAAGCTGTGGTTGATAACGAAGCGGCCGATGTGGGTGGTGCCGGAACGGTCAAACTGGATTGCAGCCAGATCGCTCGGGTAGGTCGGCAGAATGTAGTAACCGTAACATGCCGGAGCAGAAGCCACGATGTACGCGGGATCAACCCCGATTGCCAGCGCGACCGGAACAATCGCCGCCAGCGCCGCTGCCTGGGAGTTTACAAATTTGGATACCAGCAGCAGAACAATTGCATAGGCCCACGGATACTCTTTCACCATATTGCCCAGCACACCTTCGATTTCTGTCATGTGCGCACCGAACATTGTTTCGGCCATCCAGGCAATACCGTACACCGCCACAATCGCGATCATACCGGAACGGAAGACTTCGTTTTTAGATATTGAAGCGGGATTGGTCTTCGTCAGGATAATAATCAGCGCACCGGTCAGCAGCATGAACATCTGGATAACCAGCACCATTGACAGCGGTTTGCCGCTAAAGGTAGGACGCAGCTCAGAGAACGCGCCAAGCACGGCAACCACGGCGATAGCAGCCAGGAAGATCCACATGGCCAGCCAGTTGCTTTTCGGCAGCTTTTTGTCTAACAGCGTGGCGGTATCGCCATACACATAGTTATGGTTTTCAGGTACGGAAATGAACTTCTGGAACTCTTCATCTTTATCCAGATCCTTACCACGGAACCAGCTGAAGATACCGATCGCCAGGATACCCAACAGGGTAGACGGGATGGTGATGCTGAGCAGGTCGAGGAATTCGAGATGCTTGCCTTCAAACGTTACGTTACCCAGCATTGCCACCAGTGACACCACGGCTACAGAAACTGGGCTGGCGATAATCCCCATCTGTGCACCGATAGAACTCGCCGCCATCGGACGTTCCGGGCGAATATTGTTCTTAATGGCAACGTCATAAATGATTGGCAGGATGGTGTATACCACGTGCCCTGTACCGCAGAGAATCGTCAGGGTGCAGGTAACGAAAGGTGCGACGATGGAAACGTATTTTGGGTTACGGCGCAGCAGCTTTTCAGCGATTTGCAGCATAACGTCAAGGCCGCCGGAGGCTTGCAAGGTTGCCGATGCGGCCACCACGGCAATAATAACCAGCATTACATCTACAGGTGGTTTACCCGGCTGGAGATGGAAAACGAAAACCAGAATGACCAGGCCGATACCGCCTAATAAACCCAGCGCGATACCGCCCTTTCTGGCACCATAAAACAAACATATTAATATTATGAGAAGTTGTATACTAAATAACATTTTATTTACCCTCGCGAAAAACCCAGTCAATTTTTTGAAAAATGGATCTGTGCCACATTCTTTTTTGCCAGAATAAGCATCAAAAAATGGTCAGTATTCGATATGTCCGTATTTGCGATTAATGTTCAAATGTCTTGCTAGAATGTTTTTTCAAATTTATGGAAATATTTAGCTTTTTTCTGTGGCTTTGATCAGAGGAGAAAATCCTCAGGCGATGGGAAGCAGAGCTGGGCATGGAAAGCTGCGGTTGACGCTGTAATTTATCTGTTTTGCGTTTTCCGCTATTACGTGAACCACCGACAGAATGGGTGAGTAGATTATTTATGTGATCACGGTCACGCCATCTCATAATGTGATGAGGTCGGCGTGCGGATACTTTTATTTGCTCACAAAAATGTACGGTGTCCATGGTACGTAGCATGGTCTCCATTGCTACCAGTCTAGATTTTGTATGTCTGGTTAATTTCAGACTAATCCTTTATGGGTAAAAATACACACTCTGCGAGTTAGATAATACTTAATTAACTTTTGTTAGCGATTTTGAAATTAAAAACAGTGTGATGGTTGTCAATATTAAAATAATACATTTAACATGCCGGATACAAATATATTTGATCTAACGCAAATTTATAATTTTACAGTGCCAGCTGGTGAAATTGGGATTTTTCATTATTTTAATAATTGTTACTTTCAAATAACAAATAATCCCAAGTGTATTTATTGGCAATATTGTTTAAGCAATGAGTAGTGTTCAGCCTGCACACGATAACGATAAACAGGTCTGCCGGTCACGCCATAATGGATGCTGGTAAATAAGATGTGACAATTGACGAGCCAGATAAGGTATTTACGGCAAGAGACGCGCGAGATATTGACCTCGTTGGCCAGCTCATCCGTGGAGAACTCCTGATCCTGGTGCTCATCAATCCACTGACACAGCGTGCGTAACGTTTGTGGCGTTAACCCTTTAGGTAAGCGCCGTGCTTCCTGTTCATTGGAAGAGCTGCCGTGAATCAGCTGGTCAAGCTCAGACTGTTCATAATACTGATGCTTGTCCATCTCATTTTTCTTGTGCAGCCAGCCGGTGAGCGCCTCTTCAAACCGGGAAGCCTGGAAAGGTTTGATCAGGTAGTCAACAACACCGTAGTGAAGTGAATCTTTGATGGTGGTGGCATCAGCGGCGGAAGAGATGACGATGACATCACACTTGCAACCTTCGCTGTGCAGAACCGGTAGCAGGTCCAGACCGTTTTCTTTTTGCATATAAATATCTAGCAAAATCAGATCGATATGATGACCGCTATGAAAGATTATCTCTTTTGCTTTCTCCAGCGTGGAGGCTGTGCCGCAGCAGTGAAAACCGGAGAGTTGCGCGACATAACGGCGGTTTAATTCCGCTACCATTGCATCGTCATCGACAATTAAGACATTGATCATCTGCTGGCCCTCTCACCATTCCACGGTAACTGTACAAAAAATTGGGTGAAGATCCCTGGTTCAGACTCGACGGAAATATTACCGCCAACGTTTTCAACCTGTTGTTTAACAAGCGCTAAACCAACGCCCCGTTCGGTTCCTTTTGACGAAACGCCCTTCTCAAAGATGTGCTCAATGTTTTCGGGGGCAATCCCCGGACCATCGTCATTCACTTCGCAATGCAACCAGCCGTGTCGATAATGCAAGGATACGCTGATCTCACCACCAGGTTCTTGACCTAGCGCCTCCAGGGCGTTTTCAATCAGATTCCCCAGAACGGTAATCAGTACCGCCACCTGATCTTCGTTGCTATTTTCCGGTAACTGGCTTTCATTGCTAATGACCAGACTATGGCCTAAATCAGATGTGCGATTAATCTTACTGAGTAAAAATCCTGCGATCACCGGTGATTTTATTTTTCCTAACAGTGAGCCAATTTCTTCCTGATAATTGTTTGCGGTCTTCAGGATGTAATTTTCAAGCTGCTTATAACTTTTCAGATGCAATAATCCCAGAATCACGTGCAATTTATTCATGAATTCGTGGGATCGTTCACGAAGTGCGTCGGCATAGTTGACCATACCATCCAGACGTTGCATTAGTTTTCGGACTTCAGTCTTATCTCTGAAGGTTGAAATGGCACCGATGATTTTACCGTTGCTGAGTACCGGGACCGTGTTAATTAAGAGTAGCCGATCCTTCACCATGATCTCTTCATCGCGGCGCGGCGTTCCGTCATGTAGTACCTGTGAAAAATCGACCACCTGTGACCACGCATGGCTGAGTGTGGAGAGCTGGGCATCATCTTGTGATTTGTGATAATCCAGCAGCTCCTGCGCCGCCTGGTTAATCAGCGTCACCTCACCGCACTCGTCAACGGCAATAACACCTTCCTTTATAGAGTGCAGCATCGCCTGGCGTTGTTCGAACAGATTGGAGATTTCATAAGGCTCCAGGCCAAACAGAATGCGCTTGAGGACTTTGACAAATACCCATGTGCCGAGTAGCCCAACCAGTACACCAAATAAGATGGACCAAAAGATGCTGCCGCGGCTGTTATTGATCTGCTCAGTCACCCGGCTTAGCTCAAGGCCGATCGACACCACGCCAATCTGCCGATGATGTTCGTCATAGATAGGAGTAAATACACGTAGAGCTTTAGCCAGGAATCCGCGATTAATGGCGACATTCTCTTTACCTTGCAGGGCCAGCAATATGTCATCACCTTTAAATGGCTGACCGATTCGCTGCGCTTCGGGATGGGAGTAACGAATGCTTTGCATATCAGTGACGACGATAAACAAAAAGTCGTTGCTCTTATTCACCGCCTGGGCAATCGCCTGAATGCCGCTTTCCTCGGGCTTTTTCATTAGGCCCTGGCGGATCTCCGGAGAGTTGGCTAGCGTTCGCGCGACCGCAAGCGCTTTACTCGCTAAGGCATCGCGCGTCATGTTGCTGATCTGCGAGAAATAAATCAGATGAACGACAAGCAGCACGGAGAAGAGTACTGCACTAACCATGAGGATCACGGTGGTGCCAAGCTTCATTGGGCGTTTACGTATAGCAGTACGTTGCAGGGAGTATCTCATCACGGTCCTGAAATCACGGTTTGTGCGGGTATTATTGCCTGATGGGGTGCGTAATTCAAAGGTGGTAGGGATTATGGCGCTTAAGTTGTCAGTCCTTCTTCTTTATATAGCGTAGAGTGAATTTCTTTCTATATAGAGGTTTTCATACCGATTCTCTCCCTTTTTAGGGACGCTTACAGATAATTTCCTTACGATTGTGGATAACTCTGTGTGTAAATGGGTATAAGGCGGGATTTTGCTGTGGAATGCAGCAGTCAGTCATTTTTCTGTCATTTAAGGGTTGCGGGCCGCAGGAAACTCCCTATAATGCGCCTCCA
>NZ_JAOWHY010000027.1:0-88693 GCF_030332375.1 Citrobacter sp. Cpo148 | reverse complement strand
GTCAGTGGAGGCGCATTATAGGGAGTTATTTCAGGCTGACAAGGGGAAATTTAAAATAATCTTCCGAGTGCGTATTTTTTATTCTTTGCGCTTATTTTAACAACGCTTTGTTGGTTAATTGGGCTATTTCTCGCGCGAATCTCGCAACCTGTTCCCAATCGGTATACACCACTTCTTTATTCGTATCCGTTTCACCACCTGACATCTTCATTATCAGTTGGATCATAACGCGGTCATACCAGCGATAGCGTGGATACAGCAAAGCACCCGCAATGACTGCGCTGTGGTCTGGTCGCCACGGCGAACTCATCAGGAACTTACGCGCATAGCTGTTGGTTTGCGGCGTACGTTTCTCCGGTTTACGGGCAACCAGGTTTACGGAGTAGAACGCGCTCGGCATCGAATTCAGCCGTGTGGCATGCTTTTTCACAAACTCCTGAAAAGCAGCATGGTAATGACCGTAGCGAATCGAGGCGCCAATTACCACGCTGTCATAATTTTGCCAGTCCGGCTCCGCGGTACGATGCAAATTAACAACATCTGCCCAAACGCCCAGCTCTTTGAGTTCAGAAGCCAGATATTCAGCGATTTCACGCGTTTGTCCGTCCCGGGAAGAAAAAAGAATCAGTGTTTTCACGTGTTACTCCATTATTCACGCCAGAAGGTAGGGGTAAAGAGCACCAGCAGAGTAAAGACCTCCAGACGACCAAACAGCATATTGGCAATCAGGATCCACTTCGCCACAGGGTTCATACTGGCAAAGTTGTCGGCGACAACCCCCAGTCCAGGCCCCAGGTTATTCAACGTTGCCACAACAGAGGCAAACGCGGAGAAGTCATCAACACCGGTCGCAATAATCGCCAGCATACTGATAATAAAGACCAGCGCATAGGCAGAGAAGAATCCCCATACGGCTTCAAGAATTCGCTCCGGCAACGCACGGTTACCCAGTTTGATACTGTAAACCGCATTCGGATGGACCAGTCGTTTCAATTCGCGGTTACCCTGCTTAAACAGCAGCAGGATACGAATCACCTTCAAGCCACCGCCCGTCGACCCGGCACAGCCGCCGATAAAAGCAGAACACAGCAACAACACTGGCAGAAACAGCGGCCAGCGGGCAATACTGTCCGTGGTAAATCCGGCGGTCGTCGCCATCGATACCACCTGGAAAAAGGCCTGGTTGATCGTCGTGAGCGCCGAGCCATAGGTATTGTGTATCCATAGCACCAGCGTACAGACTGCCACCAGCGTCAGCTGCACGCCGATAAACATGCGGAATTCCGGATCCCGCCAGTAGACCTTCAGACTACGCCCACTTAATAAAGAGAAGTGCAGACCATAGTTACAACCGGAGATCAGCAAGAAGATAGCAATGATGGTGTTAATCGTGGGACTGTCGAAATACCCCACGCTGGCATCGTGTGTGGAAAAACCACCGATGGCGATTGTGGCAAAACTGTGCCCTATGGCGTCAAACGCGGGCATCCCGGCAAACCATAGCGCCAGCGCGCACGCCACCGTCAGTAATACATAGATTAGCCACAGCGTTTTCGCCGTTTCGGCAATACGCGGGCGCATTTTATTATCTTTCAGCGGCCCCGGCATTTCTGCACGATAGAGCTGCATCCCACCAACGCCAAGAATAGGCAGGATAGCCACCGCCAGCACGATGATCCCCATCCCGCCGAACCATTGCAGCATCTGGCGATAAAAGAGAATCGCGTGTGGCAATGAATCCAGCCCCACCAGCGTCGTCGCACCTGTAGTGGTTAATCCGGAAAAGGATTCAAAAAAAGCGTCGGTTATCGTTAGGTTAGGGCTTTCCGCAAAGATGAACGGTAGCGCACCCACACTACCCAGAACGGTCCAGAACAAAACGACAATCAGAAATCCTTCGCGCGATTTCAGTTCACCCTTCTCTTTACGGTTTGGCCACCACAGCATGGAGCCGATCGCCAGAGCAACGAAGAAAGTTTGGGTGAATGCACGCCCTGCCCCATCGCGGTAGATGAGCGCTACCAGTCCGGGGATAATCATTGTCCCCGAGAATAAGATGACCAGTAGTCCAACGATTCGGGTGATGGCGCGAAAATGCATCTCTGCCGCTTCCTTAGTTCTTTAAAATGAGGTGGGGATTATTCTTCAATCGCTAACAATTGCAATGAACCACGACTAAAATCCGCCAGTTTTGCCGAAAACTCATCCACTTTGGCAAAAGGAAGCGCCACCCTGAGCCGAACAAAAGCCTGGTAATCACTGGCAACGACTTTACCGTCAAACTGCCCCAGCAAGGCTTCAATGCCTGCCAGCTGACCGTACTCACACTGCAAAGTATATTCGGTTAATGGCGTCTTGCGCTGTGTCGTTAACTGGCGCAACGCCTGATTCACACCACCACCGTAGGCTTTTACCAACCCTCCAGTACCGAGAAGGATACCGCCGTAGTAGCGCACGACTACAGCGGTAATCTCGCCGACACCGCTCCCCATCAGCTGCGCGAGCATCGGTTTACCTGCCGTACCCGCCGGTTCGCCATCGTCTGAAAATCCTAGCTGCTGCGAGTCATTGGGCGCACCCGCCACCCACGCCACACAATGGTGGCGGGCGTCCGGGTGTTCCGCTTTGACTGACTCAACAAACGCCTTTGCCGCTTCTACGCCGTCCGTATGGGCGAGCAGCGTAATGAAGCGGCTTTTTTTGATCTCTTCGACGACGCTAACCGGCGCCGCAGGGATTAACCAACTGTCCATTACGCCAGTTTCAAATCCCGCGTCATGTTTTCGATATTGTTTTCGTGAACCACCACGTTGTCTTCAATACGAATACCGCCGAACGGTTTCAGTGCTTCAATTTTCTGCCAGTTGAAGTGCTTGCTGAACTGTCCTTCACGCCATGGTGCCAACAGAGATTCAATGAAGTAAATGCCCGGTTCGATGGTCAGAACCATGCCTGGTTGCAGTACGCGGGTGCAACGCAGGTAAGGATACTTCGACGGCGCGGCCAGATGAGTACCGCTGTCATCCTGCATAAAGCCTGCGACATCATGCACCTGCAGACCCAGCGGGTGACCAATACCGTGCGGCATAAACGGCCCGGTAAGATCGTTTTCCACCATCGCTTCTTCACTCATACCGGTGATGATTTGATGCTTACGCAGCAGCTTCGCGATACGCTGATGGAACTGAATGTGATAATCCACGTAGCTGGTGCCTGCTTTCATGGTGGCAATCAGCGCCAGCTCTTCGTCGTTAACGTCTTTCACCAGATGCGCATAGTCGTTGTCGTTTTTCGCCGACCAGGTACGCGTCAGGTCTGCCGCATAGCCGTTGTATTCCGCACCAGCGTCGAGCAGGAAGCTGCGGATTTCAGACGGTGCCTGATGATCCAGCTTGGTATAATGAAGAACCGAAGCATGCTCGTTAAGCGCCACGATGTTGCTGTATGGCACGTCGGTGTCGCGGTGACCGGTGGCAGTCAGGTAAGCGAGGTTGATGTCAAACTCGCTCATTCCGGAACGGAACGCTTCTTCTGCGGCACGGTGTCCATTTACCGCCATTTTCTGCGCTTCGCGCATACAGGCCAGTTCGTATTCCGTTTTATAGGCGCGGTAATAATGCAGGTAGTCGATCACCCCTTTCGGGTTGATGTTGCTGGCCGCGATGTCCAGTTGCAGCGCACGTTCCGGAACCGGGCCGATATAACCAATATTGCCTCGAGCAGCAGGCAGTTGGCTACCGATACCATCCGCTTTCGGCAGCGCGATGATCTCGATTTCTTCCGTCCAGAAAGAGGTTGGTAGCGGCTCAACGTTGTGCCAGTAATCGACCGGCAGGTAGAACCACAGTTTCGGCTTGTTTACGCCATCCACCAGCAACCAGCAGTTAGGAACCTGTGTTACAGGCACCCAGGCTTTAAATTGTGGATTGACCTTAAACGGATATGGATGATCGTCGAGAAAGACGTTAACAAGTTCGCCAGAGTGAATAAGTAATGCATCCAGTTTGAAGCGATCCAGCGCGTCGCGCGTCCGTTCCTGTAAGGTAACGATATGATTTTTATAGAGTGCGGCCAGCGATTCCATTTTCTATCCTTCTGTTTTTTGACCTCAAGTCTCCGCATCTTAGCACATCGCTTTGTGAGTGCGTGATTTCTGCCGAGCGTGATCGAATCGTCATTTCTTTAATCATTCATTTGCATTTTATTAACATAAAACACACACTTCGATTCATCTGGTATGACCAGATCACCTTGCGGATTCAGGAGACTGACATGCTTTACAAAGGCGACACCCTGTACCTCGACTGGCTGGAAGATGGCATCGCCGAACTGGTGTTCGATGCCCCTGGTTCGGTCAATAAACTCGACACGGCCACCGTTGCCAGCCTGGGCCATGCGCTTGATGTGCTGGAAAAACAACCGAATTTAAAAGGGCTGCTACTGCGTTCTAACAAAGCAGCCTTTATTGTTGGTGCCGATATCACCGAATTCCTTTCACTGTTCCTCGTGCCTGAAGAACAACTAAGCCAGTGGCTGCATTTTGCCAACAGCGTCTTTAATCGCCTCGAAGATCTGCCTGTTCCGACCCTGTCAGCAGTAAACGGCTACGCGCTGGGTGGCGGCTGCGAGTGTGTTCTGGCAACCGATTATCGTCTGGCAACGCCGGACCTGCGCATTGGCCTGCCGGAAACCAAGCTGGGCATTATGCCGGGCTTTGGCGGCTCCGTGCGTATGCCACGTATGCTGGGTGCGGACAGCGCGCTGGAAATTATTGCGGCAGGTAAGGATGTTGGTGCTGAGCAGGCGCTAAAAATCGGCCTGGTCGATGGCGTAGTGAAGCAAGACAAACTGCTTGATGGCGCGATCGCAGTATTACGTCAGGCGATTAACGGCGACCTCGACTGGAAGGCCAAACGTCAGCCGAAGCTGGAGCCGTTGAAACTCAGCAAAATTGAAGCGGCTATGAGCTTTACCATCGCTAAAGGTATGGTGGCACAGACGGCAGGGAAGCATTATCCCGCGCCGATTACCGCGGTAAAAACCATTGAAGCAGCGGCCCGTTTTGGCCGTGAAGAAGCGCTGAATCTGGAAAATAAAAGCTTTGTTCCACTGGCGCACACCAGTGAAGCTCGCGCGCTGGTTGGGATCTTCCTTAACGATCAGTTCGTCAAAGCCAAAGCCAAAAAACTCACCAAAAATATTGAAGCACCGAAGCAAGCTGCGGTGCTGGGCGCGGGCATTATGGGCGGCGGCATCGCTTACCAGTCAGCCTGGAAAGGCGTGCCGGTTGTCATGAAAGATATCAACGACAAATCATTAACGCTGGGCATGACCGAAGCGGCCAAGCTGCTGAACAAACAGCTTGAGCGCGGCAAAATTGACGGTCTGAAAATGGCGGGCGTGATTTCCACTATTCATCCAACCCTCGACTATAGCGGTTTTGAGCGTGTGGACGTGGTGGTTGAAGCTGTCGTGGAAAACCCGAAAGTGAAAAAAGCGGTACTGGCAGAAACCGAAGATCAGGTACGCCCGGACACCGTACTGGCTTCAAATACCTCCACCATCCCAATCAACGAGCTGGCCAGCGCGCTCAAGCGCCCGGAAAACTTCTGTGGGATGCACTTCTTTAACCCAGTACACCGCATGCCACTGGTTGAGATTATTCGCGGCGAGAAAAGCTCGGATGAAACCATCGCCAAAGTTGTCGCCTGGGCAAGCCAGATGGGCAAAACCCCAATTGTGGTCAACGACTGCCCCGGTTTCTTCGTGAACCGCGTGCTGTTCCCGTATTTTGCCGGTTTCAGCCAGCTGCTGCGCGATGGGGCGGATTTCCGCAAAGTCGACAAAGTCATGGAAAAACAGTTTGGCTGGCCGATGGGCCCGGCTTATCTGCTGGACGTGGTGGGAATTGATACCGCACATCACGCGCAGGCAGTGATGTCCGCAGGCTTCCCTCAGCGTATGCAGAAAGATTATCGCGACGCGATAGACGCCCTGTTTGATGCGAACCGTTTCGGACAGAAAAACGGTCTTGGATTCTGGCGTTATAAAGAAGACAACAAGGGCAAGCCGAAGAAAGAAGAGGATGCCACCGTTGACGATCTGCTGGCAGAAGTCAGCCAGCCGAAACGCGACTTCAGTGATGAAGAGATTATCGCTCGCATGATGATCCCAATGGTCAACGAAGTGGTGCGTTGTCTGGAAGAAGGCATTATCGCCAGCCCGGCAGAAGCCGACATGGCGCTGGTTTATGGCCTGGGTTTCCCTCCGTTCCATGGTGGCGCGTTCCGCTGGTTGGATACGCTCGGCAGCGCGAAGTATCTCGATATGGCCCAGCAGTATCAGCACCTCGGAGCACTGTATGAAGTTCCGGCTGGTCTGCGTGATAAGGCGCGCCATAACGAACCGTATTATCCCCAGGTTGAGCCTGCCCGCCCGGTTGGCAGCCTGAAAACGGCTTAAGGAGTCACAATGGAACAGGTTGTAATTGTTGATGCGATCCGTACCCCGATGGGCCGTTCGAAAGGGGGCGCGTTTCGTCACGTGCGGGCAGAAGATCTCTCCGCACACTTAATGCGTAGCCTGCTGGCGCGAAATCCTGCGCTGGAGCCATCCGCGCTTGATGATATTTACTGGGGCTGTGTGCAGCAAACGCTGGAGCAGGGTTTCAACATCGCCCGTAACGCCGCGCTGCTGGCGGAAGTTCCGCACTCCGTTCCAGCCGTCACGGTCAACCGCCTGTGCGGTTCGTCCATGCAGGCGCTGCACGACGCGGCACGCATGATCATGACCGGCGATGCTCAGGCGTGCCTGATTGGCGGCGTGGAGCATATGGGCCATGTACCAATGAGCCACGGCGTTGATTTCCATCCGGGCATGAGCCGCAACGTGGCAAAAGCCGCGGGAATGATGGGTCTGACTGCGGAAATGCTCTCTCGCATGCACGGCATCAGCCGTGAAATGCAGGATGCTTTCGCCGCACGTTCACATGCTCGCGCATGGGCTGCAACACAGTCTGGCGCATTTAAAAACGAAATCATCCCGACCGGCGGCCATGATGCCGACGGCGTACTGAAGCAGTTTAACTACGATGAGGTTATCCGTCCGGAGACAACCGTTGAAGCGCTCTCCACCCTGCGCCCGGCGTTCGATCCGGTTAGCGGAACGGTCACTGCCGGTACCTCCTCCGCGCTCTCCGACGGCGCAGCGGCGATGCTGGTCATGAGCGAAAGTCGCGCCCGTGAGCTGGGTCTGACGCCGCGTGCCCGTATTCGTTCGATGGCTGTTGTTGGCTGCGACCCTTCAATCATGGGTTACGGCCCGGTTCCGGCCTCAAAACTGGCGCTGAAAAAAGCGGGACTCTCCACCAGCGATATCGGTTTGTTTGAGATGAACGAAGCCTTTGCCGCTCAGATCCTGCCGTGCATTAAAGATCTGGGGCTGATGGAGCAGATCGATGAGAAGATCAACCTCAACGGCGGGGCGATCGCTTTGGGCCATCCGTTGGGTTGCTCTGGGGCGCGTATCAGCACCACCCTGCTCAATCTGATGGAACGCAAAGACGTACAGTTTGGCCTGGCGACGATGTGTATCGGTTTAGGCCAGGGCATCGCGACGGTATTTGAGCGAGTTTAATCAAAGCATGCCGGGGGCGATTCGCTTGCCCGGCCTACGAAATGTTATCTCAAAGCCATTGGTGCCAGAACAAGGCGGCAAGTGAATGAATCCCGATGAGCTTACGTATAGTAAGTGATTCGGGTGAATGAGCGCAGCCAACACAGTTATGGTGCCAATGGCGAAGAGAGAAAGTTTAGTTGCCGTTCTTCCCGCCTGTCAGGGGCGGGTTTTTTATTTCTCTGAACTACCACGTACCACTAACTGCACCGGCAACAGCAGATTCTCTTCCTGATTTTCTTCCAGCAATAAACGCAGCGCATCACGCCCCAATTGTTGTTTATCAACCGCAATGGTGGTGAGTGGTGGATGTGACCAGGCCGCAGCATCGATATCATCAAACCCAACCAGCGCAAGATCTTCCGGGATACGTATACCCTGCTGCGCACACACCCGTTGAACAACCAGCGCTGCCGCATCGTTATAGGCAAAAATAGCGTCGGGCGGCTCTGGCAGACTGAGCAATTCATTCACCGCCTCCACCAAAGATTGCTCGGTATCCAGCAGCGGCGGCGCAATGGCTTCATACTCTGGCGGCATCAGCAAACGGGCCTCATACAATGCCCGACGGTAACCCTTCTCGCGCTGACGGATGCTGTAGTGCGCAAGCGTGCTGGCAAGAAAAGCAATACGGCTGCGACCTTGTGCAATCAAATGTTGTGTAGCCAGATAACCGCCCTGGGTGTTGTCCGGATTCACGCAAGGCAGGCCCGGCGCCCAGAGATCCACCAGCACCAACGGCAGTTTCATCTGTTGCAGCAAGCCAAGTAATTCAGGCTCAAAAAATCCGGCACAGATCAGCGCATCAGGCTGGTGCAGCAGCACCTGCTCACTCACTGCATCGCCTGGACCAATGGAGAGAAAGCTCAGCGCAATACCATGGTCACGACAATTATCTTCTATCCCCAGCAGCAGTTGAGAATAAAATGGCAATGCCCGGCTGATATTGTGCTGGCGGTGAAGCAAAAACAGGACGCGTTTGATCTTGTCAGTGCGCAGACGGGAAAAATCATAACCCTGCTGCTGCGCCACAGAAATAATGCGCAGCCGGGTGTCTTCACGCAGCCCCGGCTGCCCTTTTAGGGCGCGGGAAACTGCACCAACTGAAACACCACAAGCTTCGGCAATATCTCTGATACGTACAGGTTTCGTCATTTCACTCTCATTGATTCTACTATGGCTTGTTGCGCCCCCAGCCAGGCCGCGCCGCGTACGCCGCTGCTGTCGCCGTGACGGGCCCGAACTATCGGTGTGCGGCACTGCTTACCAAATACGTACTGCGCCACTCGCGCCTGTAAACCCGAATACAGTAAATCGATATTGGATACCCCGCCCCCTAGCACAATAACATCGGGATCGAGCGTATTCACCACGCCCGCCAATGCACGCGCCAGTTGATCGCAATAGCGTTCCCATACAAAGCAGGCATCCGCATCACCCGATTCTACCTGTTGCATAATTTGTGGCACACCCACATGCTGCGCGGTGTGATTCATATACTGACGTTCCAGACCGCTACCGGAAATAAAACTTTCAATACAGTTCAACTGTCCGCAATAGCATGTCACTCCAGTCCCGTCCTGAGATTCGTGGTAGCGCGGCAATGCATTATGCCCCCACTCTCCTGCGCAGGCGTTAGGTCCAGAGATCAAGCGGTTATCGATGCATAGTCCACCGCCGCAACCGGTACCGAGGATCACGCCAAATACCACGCTATGCCCGTGTCCGCTACCGTCCATCGCTTCCGACAAGGTAAAGCAGTTGGCATCATTGGTAACCGGCACTGGCATTCCTGATGCTCGCTCAAGGTCTTGCGCAAAGGCCTGTTGATTCAGCACCAGGATGTTGGAGTTCTTAATTAACCCCTCGCTATCCACCGCACCGGGCACCCCAACGCCAACCGAGAAAGGCTGATTAACGGCCAGTCTGGCCTTAGCAATCATCTCCGTCACGGCCTGGAAAAAATCACCGTAACTCTGCTTTGGTGTCGCGCATCGCTCGCGGTAAACAATTTCACCCGCGTTATCAATCACCACCGCTTCGATTTTAGTCCCGCCAATATCCAGTCCGAGTCTCATGGTCTTCCTCGTTTGCGCCTCGCAATTTGATTGTGTCTAGTTTGCCAATTTTGTTTACTAAACAAAAAGAGACCTGTCACAAAAGCTAAGTTTTGTGATTAATAGATAGGAAAAACATGTTTACTAAAAAACGTGGTGAAAAAGAGAAACAACGAGACCGGGCTTGCACCCTGTTAGAAGAAGTAAGGTTGGTGATGAATGCGCCGGAAGGGCTCCGGCGCACAGCGCTTAAATGAACGCGAAAGCGTCGCCAAACAGGCGATCTTCACGCGCACTGCGCTCATTACAGAAGAGATCGCGCGCGATTTTGGCCATTTCAAAACGCCCGGCAATGTAGATATCATGCTCCGCCAGGGTACCGTAATCCTGCAATACTGCCGTTAACACGGTTCCCGTACGACCACGCCAGCCGTCTTCAGGCTGTTCCACCACTGGCTCAACGCGCAGATTCGGGTGGTTCACAGACAGCGCTTCCAGCTCGGAGAGATCGTAGAGATGCTTCTCCTCGCGACCGCCCCAGTAAATGGTGATATCGCGGTTTGGGTTGCGCGCCAGCGCGGTAAGCAGAATAGAACGCACGTAAGAGAAACCTGTACCACCGGCAATCAGGATCAGCGGGCGCTCGTCTTCATCTCGCAGCCAGGCTTCGCCATGCGGAATGTCGACCTTGATTTCCCGGTCTTTCAGAATACGGTCCATCACGGCCATGGCGTAAAGATTTAGCTCAGAGGCGCCAACGTGCAGCTCAATGAATCCTTGCTCGTCCGGCGTTGATGCCATGGAGAACGGACGCTTATCCCTTTCATCCATCACGACCATTAAATACTGGCCAGCACGAAAGGAAAACGCCGCGTCTGGCACTAAACGAACGCGATATACGGTGTCAGTGATAGCTTCTACCGAGGTCACTTTACAGCTTAAGGTTGTCATGCGCTCTCTCTGTCGGATCAATAGGCAAAACGATCGCGCCTCAGGCGCTTTTGCCGTCATTAAAGATGGCCAGTTCATCCCAAATTGCGTCAATGCGCGCAGTCACTTCAGGATCTTTTTTAATCGGACGTCCCCATTCACGTTGGGTTTCGCCCGGCCATTTATTTGTGGCATCCAGCCCCATTTTTGAACCAAGGCCGGAAACCGGCGAGGCAAAGTCCAGGTAATCAATTGGCGTATTCTCTACCAGTACCGTATCCCGGGCCGGGTCCATACGGGTAGTAATTGCCCAAATCACATCATTCCAGTCGCGTGCGTTGACGTCATCATCGCAAACAATAACAAATTTGGTGTACATAAACTGACGCAAAAACGACCAAACGCCCATCATGACGCGTTTGGCATGACCAGCGTACTGTTTTTTCATCGTCACGACGGCCAGGCGATAAGAACAGCCTTCCGGAGGTAGATAAAAATCGACGATTTCCGGGAACTGCTTTTGCAGAATAGGCACGAAGACTTCGTTCAGCGCCACGCCGAGCACCGCGGGTTCATCTGGCGGGCGTCCGGTATAGGTAGAGTGATAAATTGCATCTTCACGCTGGGTAATGTGCGTGACGGTAAAGACCGGGAAGCTATCTACTTCGTTGTAGTAGCCGGTATGATCGCCATACGGCCCTTCCGGAGCCAGCTCGCCCGGTTCAATGTACCCTTCCAGCACGATTTCTGCGCTGGCAGGCACTTCCAGGTCGTTGGAAATACATTTAACTACTTCGGTCTTGGTTCCGCGCAACAGCCCGGCAAATGCGTACTCGGATAATGTATCAGGGACCGGCGTCACGGCCCCCAGAATGGTCGCAGGATCTGCTCCTAACGCCACAGAAACCGGGAAGCGTTCACCCGGATGCGCTGCGCACCACTCCTGGTAATCAAGCGCGCCGCCGCGATGGGACAGCCAGCGCATAATGAGCTTGTTTTTGCCAATCAGTTGCTGACGATAGATGCCCAGATTCTGCCGCTCTTTATGCGGACCACGCGTTACGGTGAGCCCCCAGGTAATCAGCGGCGCGGCATCTTCCGGCCAGCAGGTCATAATCGGAATGCGGTTTAAATCAACGTCATCGCCCGAGTAGATTTTTTGCTGACAAGGTGCACCGCGCAACCGCTTAGTCGGCATGTTCAACACCTGCTTAAACTGCGGCAGCTTATCAAACAGATCGCGGAATCCTTTCGGTGGCTCTGGCTCTTTCAAAAACGCCAACAGTTTACCGACTTCTCGTAGCGCCGAGACATCTTCTTGTCCCATCCCCATCGCAACACGCTTTGGTGTGCCAAACAGGTTACACAGCACCGGCATTGAATAGCCTTTCGGATTCTCAAACAGTAACGCAGGCCCACCGGCACGCAGAGTGCGATCGGCAATTTCAGTAATTTCCAGGTGGGGATCCACCTCAAGCGAAATGCGTTTGAGCTCGCCCTGCTGTTCAAGCAGCGTCAGGAAGTCGCGTAAATCGTGATATTTCATGGCGTCCATTGTGGCCTCTTCGTAAGCGCTTCATTATACGGCGTTCATCATTGTGATGCTGTATTTTTGTTAAATTAGCGTGAACTCTGGCGATACATATAAGCCCCGGGCGTATATACCCATTGGGTTTCAGCCTGCGTTGAGGTGGGTATAATTAACTTAACGCATGGCTTTTGCTATGCTTGCGCTCAGAACAAGCGGATAAGAGTTATTATGCAATCCTGGTATTTACTGTACTGCAAACGTGGGCAACTTCAGAGAGCCCAGGAACACCTGGAAAGACAGGCGGTGAACTGCCTGACGCCTATGATCACCCTGGAAAAAATAGTGCGCGGTAAACGTACCACAGTCAGTGAACCACTATTCCCTAATTACATGTTTGTCGAGTTCGACCCGGAAGTGATCCACACCACCACTATCAATGCCACGCGTGGTGTCAGCCATTTCGTCCGTTTTGGCGCGACGCCTGCGACCGTCCCTTCTCCCGTTATTCACCAGCTTTCTATCTACAAGCCTGAAGGTATTGTGGACCCGCAAACTCCTCAGCCAGGGGACAGCGTGATTATTACTGAAGGGGCATTTGAGGGGCTAAAAGCGATCTTCACCGAACCGGATGGCGAAGCGCGTTCCATGCTACTGCTTAACCTGTTGAATAAAGAAGTTAAGCAGAGCGTGAAAAATACCGGTTTTAGAAAAATTTAAGCCGTTTAGAAGGTCACTTCGAACAATGTTCGGACGTTAGCATCAATGGTTGCTGACAGCCATTGAGGATCTTCTCCGCGCCAGTGGGCAATACGCTCAAGAATATGTGGCAGGTGCGCCGGTTCATTGCGCCGTGACGTCGGTTTAGGCGTTAAGTCGCGAGGAAGTAGGTAAGGCGCATCGGTTTCGATCAGTAGCCTTTCCACCGGAATAAACGGCAGCAGTTCCCGCAGTTCCATCCCCCGACGCTCATCACAGACCCAGCCGGTAATACCAATATAAAGCCCTCGGTCCACACAGTCCTGCATCTCCTGCCGCGTTCCGGTAAAACAGTGCAGCACCGCGCCCGGGAGACTATCCAGCCACGGCTCCAGCAACGTCAGAAAACGCTCATGGGCATCTCGACAATGCATGAAAATCGGCATCTGCAGTTCAGCGGCAATGCGCAGTTGTGCCTCAAAAGCACGTTCCTGCTCCTGTGGCGTGGAGAAATTGCGATTGAAATCCAGACCGCACTCGCCAATAGCGACCACCTCAGACTGGTTTGCCAGCGCGATAATCTCGTCTTCCGTTGAGGATTGCCATTGGCTACTGTCATGCGGGTGCACGCCAGCCGTGGACCAGCAATGTGGATAAAGTTGCGCCAACTTCAGCGCCTGCTGGCTTTCGTGCAGGTTTGTTCCGGTCAGAAGCATACCGTTTACGCCCGCAGCAAAGGCGCGCGCCACAACATCATCCCTGTCTTTCGCAAATTGTGAACTGGTTAAATTAACGCCAATATCAAACATGCTACCTCCCATATGACAACCGCCCTGACGGGCGGTTGAATTTACTCTTCTGTTTTCTCGGTGGCTTCGGCTTCTTTTGCTTCTTCAGCCTCGTTGTCCTCATCTCGCGTACGTCGCTTACCGACATAGAAACGAGAGAAGAAAACGCCCACTTCAAACAGGCAGTACATCGGTATCGCCAACAACGTTTGCGAGAAGACATCTGGCGGAGTCAGTAACATCCCGACGACGAATGCTCCCACCACCACGTAAGGTCGTTTCTTACGTAAATCTTCAGGTGTCGTAATGCCCATCCAGCATAGCAGCACAATGGCGACAGGGACCTCAAAAGAGACACCGAAAGCCATAAATAGCGCCATTACGAAGCTGAGATAGCTGGCAATATCTGTCGATACCTGCACGCCTTGCGGAGCCGTGTTAGCCAGAAAACCAAACGCCAACGGGAAGACGACAAAATAGGCGAATGCCATGCCGATGTAGAACAACAACGAGCTGGAGACCAGCAGCGGCACAACCAGGCGACGTTCATGTTTGTACAAAGCAGGCGCAATGAATGCCCATACCTGGTAGAGGATCACTGGCGCTGACAGGATCAGCGACACCATGAAGGTTAACTTTATAGGGGTAAAGAACGGTGAGGCCACATCGGTGGCGATCATCGTTGCACCCTGCGGCATCTGTTTAATCAGCGGTGCCGCAACCATATGGTAAATGTCGTTGGCAAAGTAAACCAACGCCAGAAAGATCACGATAACCGCAATAATGCAGTTCAGGAGTCGCTTACGCAGCTCGATAAGATGCGTAATGAGCGGTTGGGTATCTTCTACAGCCATGTTTACGGTTTATCACTCGACGAGGGGGAAGATTCGACAACAGGTGCGACAGCTTTCTTTTCTGCATCCATCAACGTGGCGGAAGTGTTTTCCGTCTGCTCTGGCGTTTTAGCACCCGCGGATTCCGGTTTTTGCTCCGGCGAACTGGCCTGGTTTTCAGCGGCGGCAGGGGTGACCCCTTCTCGCTGCGCTTCACCTTCTTTCACCACCGGATTATGGATAGTGTGCGCTTCATCGCTCGCTTTCTCAGGATCGTGCACGCTGTAAGAACGCTTCATCGATTCCGCCGCTTCACGCAGCTCATCCATTGATGCTTTCAGCTCCGGGGTCAGATTTGTCAGGCTCGCTTTCTCTACTTTCTTCAGGCTGTCCTGAAACTCCTGAAGCTTAAGCTCCTGGGTCAGTTCATTCTGAACAGTAGTTGCAAGGGAACGCAAAGCGCGAACCCAGCCAGCAACCGTTTTTACCGCTACAGGTAATCGTTGCGGCCCCAGGACAATGAGGCCGATCACGAACACCAATAACAGTTCGCTAAAACCGATATCAAACACGGATTATACCTGCTCTTTATCTTGGCTTTTGGCGTCTTCCTTTTTCACTTCACCCTGCTTATCGGTGATGGATTTAGCAGTAAAATCAGCGTCCTGGCTGGTCTTATCTTGCTTAGGCTCATCATCACCCATCGCTTTTTTGAAGCCTTTGATCGACGCGCCAAGATCGGAACCGATGGAGCCGAGTTTCTTGGTGCCAAATAGCAGTACAACGATGACGGCAATGATCAACAACTGCCAAATACTGATACCACCCATACATGTTCCTCTGTCATAGATGATGAATTAATAAGGCCGTAGTATACGTTACACGACCTGCCTTGGGCGATGAAAAATTCAGCGCATTTTGCGCCAGCCGATCAACCAGGCTATGACGCCTCCCGCCATTAACCAGCCCGGCATAAGCCCCCACTCAGGGCGGCTTACCAGCAGGAATGTTCCACTTAGCAACAATGTTGCGCCAATGCCCAATAAATAACGGGATTGTCCCTGGCGTACATGATTTGCGTGAAGCTCGCGGGCAATCTTATCAACACTGTGCTGTAAATATTTGCCCTGGCGCAAACTGTCATACACCAGTTCAGGTATTTCTGGCATTTTTTCGACCCAGAACGGTGCTTTTTCTTTAAATGCCCTAACGAGCGCCGGAATACCGACCTGATCTTTAATCCAGGATTCGAGGAATGGCTTAGCCGTTTTCCACAAATCTAACTGCGGGTAGAGTTGTCGTCCGACACCTTCAACGTACAGCAGCGTCTTCTGGAGCAATACCAGTTGAGGCTGAACTTCCATATTGAAGCGGCGCGCAGTGTTGAACAGATTCAACAGCACGTGACCAAAGGAAATCTCCGCCAGCGGCTTTTCAAAAATCGGCTCGCACACGGTACGAATGGCAAATTCAAACTCTTCTACGTTGGTATCCGGCGGAACCCAACCAGAATCTACGTGCAGTTCAGCAACTTTGCGGTAATCGCGGTTAAAGAACGCAATGAAGTTTTCAGCCAGGTAGCGCTTATCTTCTTTGTTTAAAGAGCCCACAATCCCGCAATCAATACCAATGTATTTCGGGTTTTCAGGGTGCTCATAACTCACGAAAATGTTCCCGGGGTGCATATCCGCATGGAAAAAGCTATCGCGGAATACCTGAGTAAAGAAGACCTGAACACCACGCTCGGCCAACAATTTCATATTGGTGCCGTTCTTCTCAAGCGTGGTGACATCTGAAACCGGGATACCGTAAATGCGCTCCATCACCATCATGTTCTGACTGCAGTAGTCGGAATACACTTCCGGGATGTACAGCATCGGACTATCTTCAAAATTACGTCGTAGCTGGATGGCGTTCGCCGATTCGCGCAGCAGATTCAGTTCATCGATCAACGTTTTTTCATATTCACGGACGACTTCTGTTGGTCGCAGGCGACGCCCATCTGGCAGCAGACGAGGAACCCAACGAGCCAGGCGGTAGATCAGTTTTAAATCCGCTTTGATGACCGGAAGTATGTCCGGGCGAATAACTTTGATCACCACCTCTTTGCCATTCGATTTCAACCGCGCAGTGTGGACCTGAGCAACAGACGCAGATGCCAGCGGCGTGATCTCAAAATCATCAAACCATTCCTCGACGGGCAGCCCGCCCATGGCCTCTTCGATTTGTTTTTTCGCTCTAAGGCCATCGAACGGGGCAACCCGATCCTGCAATAGCGCAAGCTGATCGGCGATGTGCGGAGGGAAAAGGTCACGACGGGTAGAGAGCATTTGCCCAAACTTGATCCACACCGGGCCGAGTTCCTGTAAAGCCAGTCTCAGCCTTTCTCCCAGCGGTTTGTCTTTATGTCGGTTGGGCATCCAGAACAACGAGTAACGCCACAACCGAAGCGGCAGCGTGATTCGCATTTTGGGGATGAGTTCATCAAGACCGTAGCTTAAAAAAGTGCGAATGATGAAATAAAGGCGCCGTACTTCACCTGGCGTCATTTGGCCTCCAGTTTTTCCAGCCGTTTGGCCAGAGATTCAACCGCGCGCTCAACGGCTGCCGTTTCTTCAGCAAACCATGCAACCTCTAGTGGACCAGGAGCCATGCGCCACTCTTCAGTGATCGCTTCGGCGACATAGCGCTGCTGGCGCTGAAAGTTATGGCACAGGAACTTCGCTCCACCACGCAAGACTTTGCTGACCCCTTCCGCGACGATATCGCCGGTATAGGGTGCTAACAGTTCTGCAGGATCCAACTCCGCCAGATCGGCCAGCGCAACAAAGTTCTGTACTACCTGGATATCGCCCTGGACTTCCAGCTCACCGCTGCGGATAAGCGTGGTGAGTTGCTGTCGATCACGCAATTTCGGTAACACACTGGCATATGTGATTACGGTGCAATCGGCTTCGCCTTCCCATGCCCCCAGCACATCGACCTGGCGCTCGCTAAATACCAGGACTAACGGTGTTGAAAATCCTTTGAGATCAACACGCAGCACCTTACCCTGTAAACGCGTTCGGGCTGACTTCAGCGCAGGAGAACGGTACAGAAAGGTGTTGAGCAGATTTTCAACGCCTGCGGTTACTAAGGGTTTTAAAGGCATCCCCACTCTCCTGTCAGAACTTGTAACCACGATGCAGCGCAACGACACCTGCTGTCAGGTTGTAGTAATCAACGCTTTCGAACCCGGCATCTTGCATCATTGCTTTTAAGGTGTCCTGATCGGGATGCATACGGATGGACTCCGCCAAATAACGGTAGCTGTCCGCATCGCTTGCTACCATTGAACCTATGCGCGGCAGAACATGGAAAGAGTATGCGTCGTAGGCTTTGCTCAACGGTTCGATTATGGGTTTGGAGAATTCCAGCACCAGTAGACGTCCGCCCGGCTTCAATACGCGGTACATGGAGCGTAATGCTTTGTCTTTATCCGTTACGTTGCGCAGACCGAAAGAGATGGTGATGCAGTCAAACGTGTTGTCAGGGAAAGGTAATGCTTCCGCATTCGCCTGAACGTACTCAACGTTACCTACCACGCCAATATTACGCAGCTTTTCGCGACCCATTTTGAGCATTGAGTCATTGATATCCGCCAGCACAACTTTGCCGGTTTCACCAACCATGCGAGAGAATTTCGCCGTCAGATCGCCGGTACCGCCTGCTAAATCGAGAACGGTTTGCCCGCGACGCACGCCACTGCAATCAATGGTGAAGCGCTTCCACAAACGATGAATGCCAAATGACATTAAGTCATTCATAACGTCATATTTAGACGCCACAGAATGAAAAACGTGGGCCACCATGTCAGCTTTCTGCTCTTTAGCGACGGTCTGAAAGCCAAAGTGCGTCGTTTCTTGTGAATTATCCACCATCTCAGTGCCTGCTCATCCAAAAAATGTTCGAGAAGTGTAACAGATTGGGCCAATTTGCCCTACCCTTCTACCGGGTTCAACTACCCCAAATGGACTAGTTTGATTGCTGATTTACCGCTTCATCCTCGGGGTAAGACGCATCTTGTTGCGTCTCAGGGACCGAGCGCAAGCGGTATTCCTCATCCTGTGTAGTAGCTTGTTCAGCCAGCTCAGGATTTATCTCGCGCTTAATTTCCACGCCTAAACTACGAAAAGCTTCTGCCTGCGACAGGACGTTTCCACGACCGGAAGAGAGTTTTTTCATCGCCTGTCGGTAGTTGTCCTGGGCTTTGTCCAGGCTTTGACCTATTGCCGACATATCATCCACAAACAACCGCATCTTGTCATAAAGTTTGCTGGCCCGATCGGCAATTTGTTGCGCATTACGACTCTGATGCTCGTAGCGCCACAGGTTGGCGATCGTGCGCAATGCCACCAACAGCGTGGTAGGGCTCACCAGCATAATGTTATTTCTAAGCGCTTCGGTAATCAGTTCGGGCTGTCTGTCGAGCGCCAGCAAAAAAGCGGGCTCAACGGGGATAAACATCAGCACATAGTCAAGCGTACGCAGCCCAGGAAGCTGCTGATAATCTTTGCGACCCAGCAGTCGAATATGGTTGCGCACCGAGGCGATGTGCTCCTGCAATGCACTTTCGCGGGTGTATTCGTCTTCTGCGTTAAAATAGCGCTCATAGGCGACCAGCGTCATTTTCGCATCGATCACCACATCTTTACCCTGCGGTAGCCGAACGATGACATCAGGCTGCATTCGCGAACGGGCGTCGTTTTCGATGCTGACCTGGGTTTCATATTCATAACCTTCACGCAGACCAGAGGCTTCGAGTACCCGCGTGAGTACGACCTCTCCCCAGTTACCCTGCGTTTTGTTATCGCCTTTTAATGCACGCGTCAGGTTTACCGCTTCCTGCGCCATCTGCGCATTCAGTTGCTGGAGATTACGAATTTCGTGTGCCAGGGTATGGCGTTCTTGTGCCTCTTTACCAAAGCTATCCTGAACCTGGCGACGAAAACCGTCCAGTTGTTCACGAAGCGGCGCAAGCAGGCTGTTCAGACTTTGGCGATTTTGCTCATCAACACGGCGGTTGCTGTGCTCAAAAATACGATTCGCCAGATTTTCAAACTGTTCACTCAGACGCTGTTCGCTGTTGATCATCTGGCGGATTTTATCTTCCGCATGCTGTTGCGTTGCTTCCAGCCGGGTAGTGACTTCACGGAGATCGGCTTCCAGAGAGGTGTTGATACTGTGCAGACTGCGTAATTCGTTATTGAGGAGTTCGCACTCATCACGCCAGTGTGCTTCCTGCGAGAGCTGCTGGCGAGCGGCGCTTAGCGCAATATCCAGTTCACGTCGCTCTTCGATGAGGTCGGCGCGGATTTGATCGGCGCGTGCTTTTGTCGCCAGCCACCCTACCAGTAGCCCTGCGGCTAACGCCAACACGGCACTCATCATAATTGAAATATCCACAACGCCCCCTTACAGCAACGACTTACCCGCACAAAATAGAATTGTGCTGTATAAACGTCCAGTTTAAAAGGAATTTCCTGCGAGGCACTACGCAAAATAAAAAGGCCGAACGCGTCGGCCTTTTTGAATTGAAGGGATAATTACAGTAAACGACGCGCGGCTTCTACCACGATTTTCACCGCGTGACTTTCCGTTTGCTTCATCGTTTCCGCATTAGGGATCTCTTGCTGAGTACGGTTCACGATAACACCCGCGACCATACCGGCACGCAGACCCTGGCTTGCGCACATGGTCAGCAGCGTAGCAGATTCCATTTCGTAGTTCATGACGCCCATAGACTGCCACTCTTCCATTGAGCCTTTGAAACGGCTCACGACGCGACCAGAGAAGGTGTCATAACGCTCCTGGCCCGGGTAGAAGGTGTCAGAAGACGCGGTAACACCCACGTGAGTGGTGGCGCCGATAGATTTCGCCGCTTCCACCAGCGCGGTGGTGCACTCGAAGTCCGCAACGGCCGGGAATTCCATTGGTGCGAAGTGCAGGCTTGCACCGTCCAGACGAACAGATGCAGTGGTAACCAGTACATCACCCACGTTGATATGCGGCTGGATAGCGCCAGTCGTACCGATACGCAGGAAGGTACGAATGCCCAGCTGTGCCAGTTCTTCTACGGCAATAGAGGTGGACGGGCCGCCGATACCGGTAGAGCAAACGATCACGGCTTTACCATCCAGCTCAGCACGCCAGGTGGTGAACTCGCGATGAGATGCCAGCTTAACCGGCTTATCCATCAGCGCGGCGATCTTTTCCACACGCTCCGGGTCGCCAGGGACGATAGCAAGCGTAGCCCCTTGTAAATCGTTCTTAGTGAGGCCGAGATGAAAAACATCAGACTTAGACATAAAAACTCCTCTGTGAATCGGTTTTGTCAGAAGAAGCAAAAACACACTTTACCGAAGGCATAAACATATTTTCGTGACAGTCATCACTATGATGTAAATCAATTGCATTCGATTACCATCAAATAGTGATCTTTATCACATAAATGATGCGATATAAGTAAGCCCTGCACAAAAGATAGACCGTTTAAGGCAATGTGGTTCGTTGCATGTGTCTATAGTTAACAATGCGCTTTTTTGCTGAATATTTAAGGGTACGGAGAATACCATGACAACACGACAATCTGGCTTTGCACCTGCTGTATCTCCACCGACGTCTACCACGGTTCACACCCCGGATAATGCAATTATCGCCGGTGTAACGTCTATACCTTCACAAGGCGATGATATGCCAGCGTATCACGCACGACCAAAACAGACTGATGGCCTGCTGCCCGTAGTCATTGTCGTGCAGGAGATTTTTGGTATTCATGAGCACATTCGTGACGTTTGCCGTCGTCTGGCTCTGGAAGGGTATCTGGCTATCGCACCAGAACTCTATTTTCGCGAAGGAGATCCCAATGACTTTGCCGATATCCCTACGCTGCTTAGTGGCCTTGTCGCCAAAGTGCCTGACTCTCAGGTACTGGCCGATCTGGACCACGTCGCCAGCTGGGCCTCCCGCAACGGAGGAGATGCGCACCAGTTGATGATCACCGGATTTTGCTGGGGTGGACGCATCACCTGGCTGTATGCCGCACATAATCCGCAGTTAAAAGCGGCCGTGGCGTGGTATGGCAAACTGGTGGGCGACAAAACCCTCAACTCGCCAAAACATCCCGTTGATATCGCAACCGATCTTAACGCCCCCGTTTTGGGGCTTTATGGCGGCCAGGACACCAGCATTCCGCAAGATACCGTTGAAACAATGCGCCAGGCACTGCGCGCCGCCAATGCTAAAGCGGAAATCGTGGTCTATCCCGATGCCGGACATGCGTTCAACGCCGATTATCGCCCGAGCTATCACGAAGAGTCCGCGAAAGACGGTTGGCAGAGAATGCTGGAGTGGTTCGTGCAATACGGTGGGAAGAAATAAACGTTAATTGCCCGGTGGTGGCGACGCCTTACCGGGCCTACAACTATTGCGATTTCCTGTAACCCGGGTAAGCGCAAGCGCTTCCCGGGCAATGAATTACGCCTGACGCAGATTCTGCGCCGCTTTGACCATGTTCGCCAGCGCAGCACGGGTTTCCGGCCAGCCGCGGGTTTTCAGGCCGCAGTCCGGGTTCACCCACAGACGTTCTGCTGGAATGCGCTGCTCGGCTTTCTTCAACAGGGCTTCAATCCACTCCACGCTCGGAACGTTCGGTGAGTGAATATCATATACGCCCGGCCCGATTTCGTTCGGATAGTCGAACTCTTCAAACGATTCCAGCAACTCCATATCAGAGCGCGAGGTTTCGATGGTGATCACATCCGCATCCAGCGCCGCAATGGAGTCCATGATGTCGTTGAACTCGCAATAACACATGTGGGTGTGGATCTGGGTTTCATCCTTCGCTACCGCCGCGTTAATGCGGAAGGCTTCCACGCCCCACTCCAGATACGCCGCCCAGTCGCTGCGACGTAGTGGTAAACCTTCACGCAGTGCCGGTTCATCAATCTGGATGATGCCGATACCCGCCGCTTCCAGATCCGCCACTTCATCACGCAGCGCCAGCGCGATCTGCTTCGCGATGGTTTCACGCGTCACGTCTTCACGCGGGAATGACCAGCAGAGAATGGTCACCGGACCGGTCAGCATGCCTTTTACCGGTTTGTCGGTCAGCGACTGGGCATATTTCGCCCACTCCACGGTGATCGCTTCCGGGCGGCTGACGTCGCCAATCACCACCGGCGGCTTCACGCAGCGAGAGCCGTAGCTCTGCACCCAACCGTTCTGGGTAAAGACGAAGCCGTCCAGGTGTTCGCCAAAGTATTCGACCATGTCATTACGCTCGGCTTCACCGTGTACCAGCACGTCGAGACCCAGACGTTCCTGTTCAACAATCGCCTGTTTAATATGTTCCGCAATTCCGGTGCGATAGTTCCCAGCATCCAGGTTGCCCTTTTTGAAATCCAGGCGCAGGCCGCGAATTTCTGTGGTTTGCGGGAATGAACCGATAGTCGTAGTCGGCCATGCCGGCAGATTAAAGCGGGCACGTTGCGCCTCGGCACGAACCGGGTAAGCGTTAGCGCGCTGGCTGTCCTGGGCGGTGATTGCCGCCAGACGTTTTTCCACTGTGGCGTTGTGTACGCGGGTAGAGTGACGACGAGCCTGAATCGGTGCGCTCCACTCGACAATTGCTGCCGTATCACCGCTATTCAACGCATCGCGCAGCAGCGCCAGCTCGCCGCACTTTTGCAACGCGAAGGCAAACCAGCTCTTCACTTCTGCATCAAGGCGAGTTTCCACACTGAGATCGATTGGGCTATGCAGCAGGGAGCAGGAAGAAGCCACCCACAGGTTACGTTTCCCGACGATATCTTTGATTTGTGCGTATTTTTCGCTGAGATCGGCACGCCAGACGTTGCGGCCGTTCACCAGCCCCGCTGACAGCAGCCAGTCGACTGGCAGACGCGTGTGCAGCTCGGCTGCATCATCTTTGCCGTGCACGAAGTCAACGTGCAGCCCCTGCACTGGCAGCGCGGTAATGGTATCCAGGTTTGGCGTTACGCCTTCGAAGTAGGTGGTCAGTAGCAGCTTCACCTGACCCGTCAGCGCGTCATAAGCTGGTTTGAAGGCGTCCAGCCACGCTTGCGGCAATTCCAGTACCAGCGCGGGTTCGTCAATCTGCACCCACTCAATACCGCGTTTCGCCAGCTCGGCCAGTACCTGCTGGTAAACCGGCAGAATGTCGTTCAACAGGCTCAGGCGATCAAACTGTTCGCCTTTCACTTTACCCAACCACAGGTAGGTTACCGGCCCCAGCAGCACAGGCTTCACCTTGTGACCGAGCGCCAGCGCTTCGTCCACTTCATCCAGCAGTTGGGTCCAGGTCAGTTTGAACTGCTGACCTTTAGTGAACTCTGGCACCATGTAGTGATAGTTGGTGTTAAACCATTTGGTCATTTCTGCCGCCGCTGCGGGTTCACCCGTTGGTGCGCGGCCACGGCCAATGCGGAATAAGGTATCGATATCGACCGAGCCGTCTTTATTTTGATGGCGAGCCGGAACGTTGCCGAGCAGCAGGCTGGTGGTCAGCACGTGATCGTACCAGGCAAAATCACCCACCGGCAGCAGGTCAACACCCGCCTGCTTCTGCTGATCCCAGTGGCGGGCACGCAGCTCGCGGCCAACGGTCAGCAAATCTTCACGGGAAGAATTTCCCGCCCAGTAGCTTTCTTGCGCTTTCTTCAACTCGCGACGCAGGCCAACGCGAGGGAAACCGAGGGTGTGATTCAATATTGTCATTTTTCTTCCTCTAATTATATGTAAATCCTATGGATTTTGAATTTAGGGAAGGCGGCAAGTTTACTCATCCCCAGGAGCTTACTGAAGTAAGTGACTGGGGTGGGGAAACGAAGCCAACGCACCATAAATTTAAAAGACGAAGGATTTTAGCCGTCCAGATGTTTACACATCCATAATTGGCGGTTACTGTATATTCCTCAAGCGCAATTTGTTCATGCCGAAGTGAAGGACTTTCATGATCGAGATTAAACACCTGAAAACGCTCCAGGCGTTGCGGAATAGTGGTTCTCTGGCAGCCGCAGCGGCGACGTTGCATCAGACCCAATCCGCCCTTTCTCACCAGTTCAGCGATCTGGAGCAGCGCCTTGGCTTTCGACTTTTTATCCGTAAAAGCCAGCCTCTGCGCTTTACGCCGCAGGGAGAAATCCTGCTGCAGTTAGCCAATCAGGTGTTGCCGCAAATTGGTCGTGCGCTGCAGGCCTGCAACGAACCGCAGCAAACCCGGCTGCGAATTGCGATTGAATGTCACAGTTGTATTCAATGGCTGACGCCCGCGCTGGAGAATTTTCGTGCCAACTGGCCGCAGGTGGAGATGGACTTTAAATCCGGCGTGACGTTCGATCCGCAACCAGCGCTACAGCAGGATGAGCTGGATCTGGTGTTAACCTCCGACATCCTGCCGCGCAGCGGATTGCACTACTCACCGATGTTTGATTTTGAAGTCCGCCTGGTACTGGCGCCTGACCATCCGTTGGCCAGCAAAACACAAATCACACCGGAAGATTTGGCCAGCGAGACGCTGCTGATTTACCCGGTACAGCGGAGTCGACTGGATGTATGGCGGCATTTTCTGCAGCCTGCAGGCGTTAGTCCGTCGCTGAAAAGCGTGGATAACACCTTGCTGCTGATTCAGATGGTTGCAGCCAGGATGGGTATCGCGGCATTACCGCACTGGGTGGTGGAGAGCTTTGAACGCCAGGGCCTGGTAGTGACCAAGACCCTGGGTGATGGATTGTGGAGCCGACTGTACGCCGCCGTGCGTGATGGCGAGCAGCGACAGCCGGTCACGGAAGCGTTTATTCGCTCAGCGCGGAATCACGCTTGCGATCACCTACCGTTTGTACGGAGTGCGGAACGACCCACTTTCGATGTACCCACAGTGAAGCCACTATCACAGCCGCACCAATGATGAAGCTTGGCCAGTGAGGTTGTTGATGCCAGATAGCCAGGTTAACCAGCAGTCCGGCAGGGACATGCATATTGTTCATGATGCCCAGCGTGCCCGCATCCACCTGGGTCGCGCCGTAGTTCCACATAAAGTAACCAATGCCGGACGCCGCCACGCCAAGAAAGACCAGAATTCCCCACTGTAGCGTGGTTGCAGGCATTTTCTGCGCATTGCCCAACATGAACCAGGCCACGACAGCCACCATAAAGGCGCCCATATAAAACCAGGCAAAGGCGTTGTGCTGCGGCATTGGCCGCGTCTCCATCAGACGTTTATAGCCCACCATACCAATGGCAAAGCTGATATTGGACAACTGCACCAGCAGCAGACCGGTCCAGAAGTGGCTGGTCACCTGATCGTAACGAATGATCCCCGCGCCAATCACCGCCAGCAACGCACTAAAGGCGTAACTCCAGCGCAGACGACGTCCGCTCATCAGATCATAAATCAGCGTAATGTAGAGCGGCGTCAGCACGGTAAAGAGCAGCAGTTCTGAAACCGTCAGGTACAGATAGGCGTGAAAACTCAGCATGTACATAATGCCAAGCTGCATGGCACCCACCAGCATATACAGCCCGATCGTTTTTACGCTGTGCCCACGAGTACGTAGAAACGGCAGGAACACCAGCGCCGCCAGCCCAACGCGCACCAGCACCGCAAAATAGCTATCGACATGACCGGCAAGGTACTCGCCAAACAGGCTAAAGGAAAAGGCCCACAGAATTGTGGTAATGATGAGTAACGCCACAATGGATGTCTCTTAACAAAAGGTACACCCATTGTAGCGAAGTTTTTAGTTGACAACTGGTCAACTAACGAACAGAAGGTTACTGCAAAAACAGTTCACGCAGATAGTGTGGCACGGCATCGTCGGCATTAAGACCAATGACTTCCAGTTCCGGGTGCAGATCCTTCAGGCGCTGGTGGGCGTTGCCCATGATGCAGCCTTTACCTGCCATGGAGAGCATTTCCGCATCGTTCATCCCGTCGCCAAAGGCGATGCAGTCTTTCAGACTGTAGCCCATCGCTTTTGCTACCGCTTCCAGCGCATGACCTTTCGATACGCCGCCAGCCATGACTTCCAGACAGGTAAGCGTAGAGAAGCTGACGTTGACGCGATCGCCCCAGCGGGCGTTAATCGCCTGCTCCAGCGGCAGTAGCCTTTCGTGAGAGTCGGTGGTGAAGAACACTTTGCTGACGCCCTCAGGCTCCAGTAATGCAGGTTCAAACAGTGAATAGTTAAACACCGCTTCTTTGAAGAAACGCATTTCGTCCGGACGATGGCGATTCATAAACCACTCATCATCACGATATACGTTGGTCACGATGTCCGGGTTTGCATTCACTACGCCAAACAGGTCGCTGGCAATATCGCGATCCAGGTTATGGGAAAACACCAGATTCCCGTCAGAATCATGCACGCGCGCGCCGTTGGACGTGATCATGTAGGTTTTAATGCCGAGGTTATCGCGAATTTGCCCCACATCAACATGATGACGGCCAGTCGCAAACACGAAGTTAACGCCGCGAGCGGTCAATAACTTCAGCGTCTCTTTGGCATAAGGGGACAGAGTATGGTCGGGAGAAAGCAGCGTACCGTCTAAATCAGACGCAACAACCTGATACATAAGAAAATTCAACCTCTAGGCAAAGCGGGTTCCGCTGGATGAGTTATGCTTGTCGAAAAATTCGACAATAGCGTTAAGCGCGACTGAGCGCATGGCGTCCTTTTCAAAAAGGATCTCATGGTACGCGCCTTTGATGACAAGCGGCTGCCCCCCTTCTACAGGATGGCCCGCTGCAGCGCGGAGTTCACAAAAACGATCGTGCATGCGGTTATCTACCACACGCTCTTCTTCAGCCTGAATCAGCAGAGTCGGCGTCGCATCATCCCCGGCGCCAGCCAAAACCTGTTCGCCAGCCAGAATCCCTTCACGTACCCAGTGATAGGTGGGACCGCCAACGCGCAACCGCGGCTCATCAGCATAAAAGCGTAGATTGCGCCGATAGCGCTGTCGACTATGGGTTAACGCATTCATACCGAACGGCAGCGCCCGCCAGCGCCCGGTTCCCATCGCATAGCCTTCGCGGATCCGCGGATGCCCTTCGGCCCAGTCCAGTATATGGCGCACCATCCAGTCGGGAAAGCGCATCACAATACCAAACATCGGTGCGCAAAGCGCGATGGCATCACACTGATTCGGGTGGCGTTGCAGGAATAACGTCGCAATCGCCCCGCCCATTGAATGCGCCAGGATATAGCGTTTTCTCCATGGGCCGGGTAGCACTTCCTGCTGCCAGAAGGCGGTTAGATCGTCGACATAATCATTAAAGTTATCGACATGACCGCGATGCGGATCCGAAAGCATACGCCCGGAACGCCCCTGGCCACGGTGATCGATAATGAGAACGTCAAAACCAGAATGAAACAGGTCATACGCCAGTTCAGCGTATTTCACGTAGCTTTCAATGCGTCCAGGACAGACGACGATGACGCGATCGTTTTTTTCTGCATGAAAACGAACAAAATGTACGGGAATATCATCCACGCCCGTAAATTCCGCTTCTTCCCGCTGACGCCAGAAATCTGTCAGTGGCCCCATGGAAAAAGCAGCAAACGCGTTTTCTCTTGTTTCCCAGTCTTTTTGCTGCTGAAACATCGGGTATCCAGCCTCGCTGACCAAGTAAAATCGTTTTTTTCGCCGTCACTGACACAACCTAACGGCAGTAGCGTATTGTGGCATAAAAATAGACAATCCGGGAGTTTCTCATGACCTTTGAATGGTGGTTCGCCTACCTGCTGACCTCTATTATTTTGAGCTTGTCCCCAGGCTCTGGCGCAATCAATACCATGACCACCGCCATCAGCCACGGATATCGCGGTGCCAGCGCGTCGATTGCAGGTTTGCAGACCGGGTTGGGTATTCATATCGTTCTGGTTGGCGTAGGACTGGGAACGCTATTTTCACGTTCGGTGATCGCATTTGAGGTGCTGAAGTGGGCGGGAGCGGCCTATCTGATTTGGCTGGGTATTCAACAATGGCGGGCGGCGGGTGCTATCGATCTGAATACCATGGCGAATACGCAATCGCGCAGCCGGCTGTTCAAACGCGCGGTCTTTGTTAATCTGACCAATCCTAAGAGCATAGTTTTCCTTGCCGCTCTGTTCCCGCAGTTTATCCTGCCGCAAGAACCGCAGTTGATGCAGTACGTGGTGCTTGGCGTCACGACCATCGTGGTCGATATCATTGTGATGATCGGTTACGCGACGTTGGCCACGCGCATTGCTGGCTGGATTAAAGGACCAAAGCAAATGAAGGCGCTGAACAAAGTGTTTGGCTCGCTATTTATGCTGATAGGCGCCCTGCTGGCATCGGCAAGGCATGCGTGATGTGAGTGCCGGATGGCGCTAGCGCTTATCCGGCCTGCTGGTAAATTAGCGCGAAATAATCAGATGGATACCAAAGCCTGCGAACAGCGCACCGGCAAAACCATCAATCCACTTCGCCAGACGCTGATAGCCACGACGCATTTTCGGCAGAGCAAACAGGCTGGCGACCACGGTAAACCACGCCAGCGTTTCCACGATAATCAGAGCAAAGATCCCCCAACGCGCGCCCGTTCCCACGTTGTCGCCAACGAACAATGAGAAGACGGAGCCAAAATAGATAATGGCTTTAGGGTTCGCCAGGTTGGTCAGCAGACCTTTCAAAAAGCTGCGTCCGCTCTGCGCCAGCTCCACCTGCGGAGTGGGCGCTGCAACATTCTGTTTTTTAAACGCGCCGCGCAGCATCTGATAACCCATCCAGCACAGATACAGCCCCCCGCCGACCATAATAATGGTATGCAGCCAGGCCATTTTTTCGATAATCAGATGCAGGCCGAGCAGTGCCACGCCAGCCCAGACCATGACGCCGCAGGTAATGCCCAGCACGCCCATCATAGCTTCTTTGCGCGAACGGCTAACTGCAGTTTGAGAAACAAAAAAGAAATCGGGACCGGGGCTCATCAGCGCAACGATATGCACCAACGCAACGGTGAAAAATAGCGTTAACATAAAAATGACTCGCGGGGGAATAGTTCAGTGAGTCACCATCCTGGCACTTTTTTGCCCGGCTGACTACTCTTCGTCGTCACCATCAACGTGTGCGCGAATAAGCGCCATAAACTCTTTACCGAAACGCTCCAGTTTACGCATCCCCACACCGTTTACGCTTAGCATTTCACTCGGTGAAACCGGCATCTGCTCCGCCATTTCAATCAGCGTGGCGTCGTTGAACACCACGTACGGCGGAATGTTCTCTTCGTCGGCAATGGCTTTACGCAGCTTACGCAATTTGGCGAACAGTTTGCGGTCGTAGTTACCACCGAAGGATTTCTGCATCGCACGCGGTTTCAGCGCCACAATACGTGGTACAGCAAGCTGTAACGCAACGTCACCGCGCAACACCGGACGCGCGGCTTCTGTTAGCTGTAACGCGGAGTGATGAGCAATATTCTGCGTCACCAGGCCCAGGTGAATAAGCTGGCGAATAACGCTCACCCAGTGTTCGTGGCTTTGCTCGCGACCAATGCCATAGACCGGCAGTTTGTCATGAGCCAGTTCGCGAATACGCTGGTTATTCGCTCCGCGCAGCACTTCCACGACGTACCCCATGCCGAAGCGTTGGTTAACACGGTAAATCGTCGACAGCGCTTTGCGCGCATCCATAAGTCCGTCGTACTGTTTTGGCGGGTCGAGGCAGATGTCGCAGTTACCACACGGCTCCTGACGCCCTTCGCCAAAATAGTTCAGCAGCACCAGACGACGACAGGTTTGTGCCTCGGCAAACGCCCCCATCGCATTGAGCTTATGCCGTTCGATATCCAGCAGTTGCCCAGCGGGTTTCTCTTCGAGGCAACGGCGTAGCCATGCCATATCAGCCGGATCGTAAAACAGCATCGCTTCCGCAGGCAGGCCATCACGCCCGGCGCGGCCGGTTTCCTGGTAATAGGATTCGATATTGCGCGGAATATCGAAATGCACCACGAAGCGTACGTTAGGTTTGTTGATCCCCATACCGAACGCCACGGTCGCCACTACGATTTGCAGGTCATCACGCTGGAATTTCTCCTGCACCTCGGCGCGTACGGCATTTTCCAGCCCGGCATGATAAGCCCCGGCGCTGATGCCACGGCTTTGCAGACGCGCGGCGGTGTCTTCGACTTTGGCGCGACTGTTACAATAGATAATGCCAGACTTACCGCGCTGCTCTTGCACGTAGCGCATCAGCTGATCGAGCGGCTTAAACTTCTCCATCAGCATGTAGCGAATGTTCGGGCGGTCAAAGCTGCTGATCTGAATTAACGGATCGTTGAGTCCCAGCAGACGCACAATGTCCAGCCTGGTTGTCTCATCCGCGGTCGCGGTCAGCGCCACAAACGGTAGCGTCGGGAAACGCTGACGCAGCTGGCCCAGCGCAGCGTACTCGGGGCGGAAATCATGCCCCCACTGCGAAATACAGTGCGCTTCATCAACCGCCAGCAGCACCGGATTCCAGTGCGCCAGATGCTCAAGGAAGTTATCCAGCATCAGGCGTTCGGGCGCAATATACAGTAAGCGAATCTGCCCGCTGCGACAGCCCGCCATCACCTCAAGCTGTTGTTCACGACTTTGAGTAGAATTCAGGCACGCCGCCGCCACGCCGTTGGCCAGCAGTTGATCGACCTGATCTTTCATCAGGGAAATCAGCGGGGAAACAACAACGGTGAGTCCGTTTAGCAATAATGCGGGAATTTGATAACACAGGGATTTACCGCCGCCGGTCGGCATAACAACCAGGCAGTCGCGACCAGAGAGCACGGTATCAATGATTTCTTCCTGACCGGGGCGAAACTGTTGGTAGCCAAAGGTTTCCTGCAAAACCTGTTTAGCGCCCATTTCCAGATTCAACACTTCCGCCTGCGCCACATTAACCCCATTCGCCCGAAATAAAAACAGGCGCTATTTTCAGCGCCTGAGAGAGAAACTGCAATGATTAAAATACTCTCAATACTTATCAGAAGATATCGTTGAGCATCACGCCCACACCAACACGCGTCTGATTGAAGTTGTAGTCAATCAGCGATTCGCCGTAACCACTGTAGACCTGAGTGTATAGACGCACATGCTTCGTGATGGGATAACTGGCCCCCAGCTCTGCGCCGCCGTAGCCGGTATTCCAGTTGTACTGGCCTTTCACGCTGATAACCGCGTCACCCAGGTGATACCCCATTTTCAGCTGATAGTAGCCCATGTATTTAGTGATATCAGGGTTATCGTCGGTGCTACCAATCACGTACCACGGCTTAACTTCCACCAGCCAGTTACCATTTTCAGCCATCAGACGGGTATAAAGACGGTTCCAGCTACGTGACGTGGGATCGGATCGGCCGTTGGAGTCATGGTTATAACCCATTTCGACATCACGAAGCGTCCAACCGGCAAAGCGATAGTCGGTAGCGAAACCGAGGAATAATTGCGGTTCGTAGTTGGTTTCGCGAAACGGTGAAGACTCTTCACTGTTCGAAAGCTGCCACCAGGACTTCTGGGTATAGGAACCACCAAGTACCGAGTTTGGGCCTAATATCCCGCGCCAGAGCGGAAACGCCAGGCTTAACTGAAACTTAACCTCATCTTTGCGCGCATTTTCGGACCAGCTATAACTGCTGATCGCCTCTTTGTTCATGTCGCTGGTATTGGTGTAAATAAGATAGTTGGTGTCATAAGGATAAAGCGTGAAAGGGTTGTCATGTTCCTGCAGCATATTGGCGATAATACTGCCACGAACCGCCGGTGCATCATGAATCTCTTTCACTGTCGCTTCCTGCGCATACGCGGTCAACGGCAGCATAATTGCTGGTAGTAACCATCCCAGAATCGCCCGCATCGGTAATGTTCTCCTGAACCAAAATATTGATGAATTGTATAATTATCTGGCAAGTATTCTACATACTTAGCTAGTTACTCGTTAGTTATCCCGTCCTAAAGTAGAAAACAACAAATAATAAGCATAATATCAACATTTCATTAACCACCGAGATGTAGGGATCGTATGTCTGCCGTACTTACTGCTGAGGAAGCGCTGAAGTTAGTGGGTGAAATGTTTGTCTATCATATGCCGTTTAACCGGGCGCTGGGACTGGAGCTCGAACGCTATGAGAAAGAATTTGCTCAATTAGCCTTTAATAACCAACCGATGATGGTCGGCAACTGGGCGCAAAGCATTCTGCATGGCGGCGTGATCGCCTCGGCGCTGGACGTCGCCGCCGGGCTGGTATGCGTTGGGAGTACGCTGACCCGCCATGAAACGATCAGCGAGGACGAACTGCGTCAGCGGATGTCACGCATGGGTACAATCGATTTGCGTGTTGATTATCTGCGTCCCGGAAGAGGGAATCGCTTTACCGCCACCAGTAGCCTGCTGCGGGCGGGTAATAAAGTCGCTGTTGCGCGCGTGGAATTGCATAACGAAGAACAGCTTTATATTGCCAGCGCAACCGCCACTTATATGGTGGGGTAAGTGCCTAAAAAAAGGTAAACTGCTGTTACATTTCTGCAATGAGTTTTCCCGATGGATGCTAAACAAACGCGGCAGGGCGTGCTACTCGCTCTTGCTGCTTATTTTATTTGGGGTATCGCTCCCGCCTACTTCAAGCTGATTTACTATGTCCCGGCGGATGAGATCCTGACGCACCGCGTCATCTGGTCATTTTTCTTTATGGTGGTACTGATGAGCATCAGCCGCCAGTGGTCAGGCGTCAAAACGCTGCTACAAACGCCAAAGAAGATCTTCCTGCTGGCGCTCTCTGCAGTGCTCATCGGCGGAAACTGGCTGCTGTTCATTTGGGCGGTCAATAATCACCATATGCTGGAAGCCAGCCTCGGCTATTTTATTAACCCACTGGTGAATATTGTGCTGGGAATGCTATTCCTCGGTGAGCGCTTTCGTCGCATGCAGTGGCTGGCAGTACTGTTAGCCGCCTGCGGCGTGCTGGTACAGCTGTGGACCTTCGGATCGCTGCCAATAATCGCGCTGGGACTGGCGTTCAGCTTTGCGTTCTATGGGCTGGTGCGCAAGAAGATTGCCGTCGAAGCACAAACCGGCATGCTGATCGAAACCCTGTGGCTTTTACCTGTCGCCGCCATCTATCTGTTTGGCATTGCGGACAGCTCAACCAGCCATATGGGGCAAAACCCCATGTCGCTCAACCTGCTGCTGATTGCCGCGGGTGTCGTGACCACCATTCCGCTGCTGTGCTTTACCGGCGCGGCAACCCGCCTGCGTCTGTCCACGCTGGGATTCTTCCAGTATATCGGGCCTACGCTGATGTTCCTGCTGGCCGTCACCTTCTACGGTGAAGTCCCGGGAACGGATAAAATGGTCACGTTTGCGTTTATCTGGGTGGCACTGGCGATTTTCGTGATGGATGCGATTTATACGCAACGACGGGTTCGTCGGAGCTAGGGGAGTGCCGGATGGCGCTTCGCTTATCCGGCCTACAAAAGCACATCGCCGTAGGCCGGATAAGTACAGTTATTACAGCCAGTTCTTGCGCTTAAAGTACAGATACGGCGCCAGTCCCGCGAGCATCATAAAGACAATCGCGCCCGGGTAACCGAAGCTCCAGTGCAATTCCGGCATAAACTCAAAGTTCATCCCGTAGCTGGAAGCCACCAGCGTCGGCGGCAGGAATACCACAGAAACCACCGAGAAGATCTTGATGATGCGGTTCTGCTCGATGTTGATAAAGCCCATCGCCGCCTGCATCAGGAAGTTAACCTTCTGGAACAGCGATTCATTGTGCGGCAGCAGTGACTCGATATCGCGCAGGATCTCACGCGCCTGCTCCAGCTGACTGCCCGGCAAACGCGCTTTACGCACCAGGAAGTTCAGCGCGCGCTGGGTATCCATCAGACACAGACGTACTTTCCAGCCGATATCTTCCAGTTCCGCCAACGTCGACAGCGCTTCGTCATACTCATCGCCCTGACGCCCTTCCATGATCACACGGCTGAGTTTTTCCAGGTCGCTGTAGATGTTTTCGATTTCATCTGCCAGCTGTTCAATTTTGGTTTCGAACAGGTCGAGCAACAGCTCGTAGGCGTTACCATCCACCATAGCCTGGTTACGCGCACGCATGCGGTACAGGCGGAAGGCCGGCAGTTCGCGCTCGCGCAGAGTAAACAGGCGGCCTTCGCGAATGGTAAATGCGACGGTTGAGTTACCCGCGTGATCGTCGGCGTCTTCGTAAAAGAAGAAGGAGTGGATGTGCAAACCGTCTTCGTCTTCAAAAAAACGTGCGGATGCTTCGATGTCTTCCAGTTCAGGGCGCGTAGCCAGATTCTGGCCCAAGTCCTTTTGCACACGGTTTCGTTCTTCGTCATCCGGCTCGACTAAATCGACCCAAACCGAACTGGCCAGGTGCTCGATCTCGTCTGCCTCAAGGCGAGTTAAACGATTGTTTTCCAGTTGAAATGCGCTCAGCATGACCGGGACTCCCAATGCAAAAAATTATCGGACAGTTCGGAGGGCACACAGAAACAAATTGGGTTTCAGACCATTAAACAGCCTGACTCAGCGCGACGGGAAAAAACAGAAGGTCGCTGACAACCGCGAAGGCTATCAGCAAAAAGGGATAGCCTTAGGAGTTGATCCTGGATGACAGGATAATGAGCCAGTATCTACTGGGTGTGTCCAAGGCGAATGTCCTCTTAGCGTAATCGTGCGCGCATGTTACGCCAGCAAAATTTTGACGTCAACACGCAACGGATGGCGAAAAAGTAATAATTTCCCCTTATACAGAAAGGTTAGCAGAGGGGAATTATTTATCTATGATTTCAGAATATTAACCGACAGATAGCCGGATGGCGGCTTCGCCTTATCCGGCCTACAAATCAAAATATTACGTTCCGCGTAGGCCTGATAAGCGCAGCGACATCAGGCGATCATACCGTTTCCAGTCTGGCGTAGGCGGCAACCAGCCATTTGATTCCCTGCCCCTGGAACGCGACCTGCAAACGACTGTGTTCGCCGCTTCCTTCCAGGTTGACGATGGTGCCCTCGCCAAATTTAGCGTGGCGCACGCGCTGGCCGAGCTTATAGCCGGTATCATTTTCCGCCATTGGCGTGCCCATCCGCTGATGGCTCACCGGGCGGCTGACAGTGGCGCGCAGGCGAACCTCTTCAACGCACGCTTCCGGCAGTTCGCCGATAAAGCGCGACGGACGATGGTAAACCTCTTTGCCGTACAGACGACGCGTTTCGGCGTAGGTCAGCGTCAGCTTTTGCATTGCGCGGGTCACG
This sequence comes from Citrobacter sp. Cpo148, assembly GCF_030332375.1. NCBI lineage: Bacteria > Pseudomonadati > Pseudomonadota > Gammaproteobacteria > Enterobacterales > Enterobacteriaceae > Citrobacter > Citrobacter sp. Cpo148. The sequence continues at coordinate 52,854 of NZ_JAOWHY010000027.1, read as the reverse complement.
CCTACGTAAGCCAGGCGGCGCTCTTCTTCGAGGCGACCGCCTTCGTCCAGCGACATCTGGCTGGGGAACATGCCTTCTTCCATCCCGACGATAAACACCTGCGGGAACTCCAGACCTTTCGCCGAGTGCAGCGTCATCAGCTGTACCGCGTCCTGCCAGGTATCCGCCTGCCCTTCGCCCGCTTCCAGCGCGGCGTGAGACAGGAACGCCTGCAGCGGCATTAAGTCTTCGTCTTCTTCGTTGTAGCTGAACTGGCGCGTTGCCGTCACCAGTTCGTCTAAGTTTTCGATACGCGTCTGGCCTTTCTCGCCTTTTTCCTGCTCGTACATCATGCGCAGGCCGGAGTCTTTAATCACCCGGTCAGTCTGCACGTGCAGCGGCATATCGGCAGTCTCCTGGGCCAGTGCGTCAATCAGCTCCATAAAGCGCTGTAAGGCACTGGCGGCGCGACCCGCGAGGGCTTTTTCCTGCAACAGCTCACGACAGGCCTGCCACAACGTTAGCTGGCGGTCACGGGAGGTCTGACGCACCACATCCAAAGTACGATCGCCAATCCCGCGGGTGGGCGTATTCACCACGCGCTCAAATGCGGCGTCGTCATTGCGGTTGGCGATCAGACGCAGGTAGGAAAGCGCATCTTTGATTTCCTGGCGTTCGAAGAAGCGCATCCCGCCATAAATCCGATACGGCATGCTGGCCTGTAACAACGCCTCTTCCAGTACGCGCGACTGGGCGTTGCTGCGATAAAGAATAGCGCATTGCTCCAGCGCACCACCGTTGTCCTGCCAGGTCTTGATACGATTGACCACAAAGCGCGCTTCATCGAGTTCGTTGAACGCGCAGTACAGCGAGATCGGTTCGCCGTCGACGCCATCGGTCCACAGCTTTTTACCCAGACGCCCATTATTGTTTTCAATCAGGGCGTTAGCCGCGCTGAGGATATTGTTGGTCGAACGGTAGTTCTGCTCCAGACGAATGGTTTCTGCGCCGGGGAAATCCGTGAGAAAGCGCTGGATGTTCTCCACCTGCGCTCCGCGCCAGCCGTAGATTGACTGATCGTCATCACCGACGATCATTACCTTGCCGGTATCGCCCGCCAGCAGGCGGATCCACGCGTACTGAATGTTGTTGGTATCCTGAAATTCGTCCACCAGGATATTGGTAAAACGTTCGCGGTAGTGCTGCAGGATATGCGGTTTATTGAGCCACAGCTCGTGGGCGCGCAGCAGCAGCTCGGCGAAATCCACCAGCCCCGCGCGGTCACACGCTTCCTGGTAAGCCTGATACACTTTCTGCCAGGTTTGCTCAACCGGGTTGCCGTAGCTTTGCAGATGATGCGGACGCAGCCCTTCGTCTTTCTGGCTGTTGATGAACCACATCGCCTGACGCGGTGGCCACTGCTTCTCATCAAGGTTCATCGCTTTGATCAGACGCTTGAGCAAACGCAGTTGGTCTTCACTGTCGAGGATCTGAAAATCCTGCGGCAGGTTCGCATCCATATGGTGCGCGCGCAGCAGACGGTGGGCCAGACCGTGGAATGTACCGACCCACATACCGCCCTGGCTGGTTCCCATGATCTGGCCGATACGGTGGCGCATTTCCGCCGCCGCTTTGTTGGTAAAGGTCACCGCCATAATGGAGTACGGCGAGTTGTTCTCAACCGTCAGTAACCAGGCGATACGATGCACCAGCACGCGCGTTTTACCACTCCCCGCGCCTGCCAGAACCAGCATGTTGCTGCGTGGCGCGGCCACCGCTTCACGCTGTTTATCATTAAGGCTGTCGAGCAGGTAAGAAACGTCCATTGGCACCGCCGCGTAAAAGTAGGTAAGGCGGATAAGCGTAGCGCCATCCGCCAAAAAGCTGGGTATATATACAGAGTTCTGCTGGTGATTATATCAGCGAGGTCAGAGATGCCAACTGTGAAATTTCGATATGCGGAAGCAAACGACTGTCTGCGGTTTGCATCAGGTCGGCATTTTCCGGTTTGATCCAGCAGGCCTGCATACCACAACGGATGGCGCCCGCGACGTCCGTCGTCAGGTCATCACCCACGTGCAGAATCTCACCCACAGGCATTTTCAGTTTTTCCGCCGCCAAGGTGTACATGTCGCTAAAGGGTTTTGATCGCCCGTCGGGACCGGCGCGCAGCACAAACTCAAAGTAATCACCCAGGCCAAACAGTTCCGGCTGCGCGTTACCGTTGGTGATCGCCACCAGAGGCCATTTGCGGGCCAGCGCCTTCAGCGTGTCATGCGTCGTCTGCGGGACTTCAATGCGGCTACGCCATTTGGCAAAATTCATCATCGCCGCATTCGCCCCCATTCTGGCTTCTGCCGCTGACAACCCCGCCTCCAGCATAGCGCGCTCTACGGCACGGTGACGCCATTGGGTAACATCGTGGTAGATTTCCGGCTCGGCGTCACGAACGGCCTGACGTAAGCGCTGTAGGTCGCTATTTTGCAGCGAATTCAACGCCGGATGGTAATTCTGTACAAACGCGAGCGCTTCCTGCTCGGTGCGTGTGATAACGGGACGGTTATCGTAAAGGGTGTCATCAAGGTCAAAGGTGAGCGCAGAAATGCGCCCCAAAGGCCGGTAAAAACGCATTATTTCCCCCGTTTGGCGCGCGGATGCGCCGCATCGTACACTGAAGCCAGGTGTTGAAAATCAAGATGGGTATAGATTTGAGTCGTGGAGAGATTGGCATGACCCAATAACTCCTGCACTCCGCGCAGATCGCCGCTCGACTCCAGCATATGCGTCGCAAAGGAGTGACGCAATTTGTGGGGATGTACGTGGCTGTTCAGCCCCTGCTTGATACCCCATTCAGCAAAGCGTTTCTGCACATTACGCGCCGAGATGCGTTTGCCCAGTTTGGACAGAAATAGCGCATCGTCATCGCTGCCAAATAGCCCGCGTAGATCCAGCCAGTGCTCAATCCACGCCACCGCGTTGCGGCCAATCGGCAGGCGACGCTCTTTACTGCCCTTACCCATCACCCACACTTCGCCGGTGTCGAGGTCGAGATGTTTAATATCCAGCCCAACCAACTCAGATAAACGCAGACCCGCGCCGTACATCACTTCCAGCATTGCTCTATCGCGCACGGCAAGGGGATCGTTGAGATCGATATCCAGCAGACGATTAACGTCATCGACATCGATATTTTTAGGGAGATGACGCGGTGCTTTCGGCGCGGAAACGCTTTTTGCCGGATTGGCTTTCAGCTCGCCCTGATTAACCAGCCAGTCGAAGAAACTGCGTAACGCGGAGAGACGCAGCGCCAGGCTCGCCGGCCCCAGTCCCTTACGACGGCTGCGCACGGCAAAACTACGTACCATCGCAGCATCACATTGTTGCCAGCTTTGCAGACCGGTCTCTCCGGCTAACGCAATGATGGCATCAAGCTGACGCTGATAATTAAGCAATGTGATCGGGCTAAGCTGACGCTCAACGCCCAGATAGCGCAAAAAGCGCGCCACATCCTGAGAAAGGGGTGAATCGGTCATACGCGTTCAATCCAGCGCTCCAGCAGTTCCGGCAACATCAGCGAGATTTCCTGCAGCAATTGCGTGCCTTGCCCCTGCTGGTAATGATTAATGTCACGGCTGCTGAACAGCATCACGCCCAGAGAGCCATCTTGCCCGAGCATCGACATCGCCACCGAACCTATGGCTTTCGCCTCCGGCATCATGACCAGCAATTCCGGACCATTGAGCGGCCCAAGATAGTGCTGTGACTGACCCAGACGCTGGATACGCAGCGGTTCAAAAGCCTGACGGCTTAATGCCAGATGGGTGAATTTTGATGGCGCGCCAAGTCGCCAACGATCCGGGAACAGACGAACCGTCGCTCCGGCCAGCCCTAACTCACGCGCCCAGCGATGAAATCGCATCAGCATGTCGTCAAGACTGCTGGCCGACACCAGCCGCCCTTGCAGATTTAACAGACGATAGAACAGGCTTTCATTGGCGTTGGCTTGTTCCATCAACAACGCCATGTTCTCTTCCAGCACGTTAATATGATTACGTGCCCGCGCCATATGCCATTCCACTAAAGAGACCGTGCCCCGCACTGGGTGCGGAACTCGCATCGCTTCAACGGCCTGGGCATTACGGATAAAAAACTCAGGATTACGTTGCAGGTAATCGACGACCGCCCGGTCGTCCAGCTCCATGAGCGTTTCCTGTAGTTCTTCCCCTGGTTGCTTCATAAGTGAATAAATCCGTCGTAGACATGTGCCGCCGGGCCAGTCATATACAGCGGATGACCCGGACCTTTCCAGGCGATATCAAGTCGACCGCCCGGTAATTCCACCCTCACTTCTTCTGCCAGCAGCCCCTGCTGGATACCGACCGCAACGGCAGCGCACGCGCCGCTGCCGCAGGCCTGCGTTTCACCCGCGCCGCGCTCATAGACGCGCAGTCGGATATGCTCGCGTTTTACCACCTGCATAAATCCGATATTGGCGCGTTCAGGGAAGCGTTCGTGGCTTTCCAGAACCGGTCCCAGTGTTTCTACCGTGGCCGTATCAACATCATCAACCTGAATCACGCAGTGCGGGTTCCCCATTGAAACCACGCCGCACAATACTGTCTGTTCGGCCGCGCGCATAATATAGGTCTTCTCTGCTTTGTTAGCGCGAAAAGGAACCTGCGAGGGTTCAAAATTGGGTTCGCCCATATTCACCCGCACCAGTTCGTCGTCGGTTACGGTTAATACCATACGACCATTCGCGGTACTGACGCGAATATCACGTTTATTAGTCAGCCCTTTCAGGCGAACAAAACGGGCAAAACAGCGGGCGCCATTGCCACACTGTGACACTTCACTGCCGTCGGCATTAAAAATACGGTAGTGGAAATCCAGCTCCGGATCATACGGAGGCTCAACCACCAGCAGTTGATCAAATCCAACGCCGAGATGTCTGTCGGCCAGGCGGCGGATCAGCTCTGGTGAGAAAAAGACATTCTGCGTTACCGCGTCGACGACCATAAAATCGTTGCCAAGGCCATGCATTTTAGAGAATTGCATCATTCACTCCGTTCACGCGGGTACAGAAATGTAAAATCTATTCCTGCCGTTAGTAATTCACCTGAGAAGGCCCATCACTAATCCCACGATCGTTTTTCTCAGGCGTGGTGGATTGCGATTGCGGCTGAACGCTCTTGGTCGGAGGCGGCGCGGTTTTATCAGCTGGCGGGAAATAGAGCGGGCCTTTTAACCCACAGCCCGTCAGGCTGAACAGAGTAAAAATGACAGCGAGTGGCTTTAACACGTTTTTCATTATGGATTGCCTGTAAAGTTCATGCTTTCTGTTTTCTATCATCGCAGGAGAAGGCGTAAAAGCAAGAGTTTGGCTAAAAACTGCATCGCGATTTATTCCACGTTATACTGCGGGCATCACGAAAAATAGGATAAGAAAATGAACGACAGTGAATTTCATCGCCTTGCTGACACCCTGTGGATGACCATTGAAGAACGTCTGGATGACTGGGATGGCGACAGCGATATCGATTGTGAGATCAACGGCGGCGTGCTGACCATCAGCTTCGAAAACGGCAGCAAAATTATCATTAACCGTCAGGAGCCGCTCCACCAGGTGTGGCTGGCGACCAAACAGGGCGGCTACCACTTTGACCTGAAAGGCGACGAATGGATCTGCGACCGAAGCGGCGAAACGTTCTGGGATCTGTTGGAACAAGCGGCAACGCAGCAGGCGGGTGAAGAGGTGAGCTTCCGCTAAGCTTTAGTGCCGGATGCGCTTTGCTTATCCGGCCTACTTTAGCCCGGTAAGCGTCGCGCCACCGGGCAAGTTAACTCACGAGAAATACTGCTGTAACAGCGGCGTGTCGTTGTCCTGACTGGCTGGCGGAACGGCGCTAATCGGCTGGGTGCGGAACGGAATCACCTGCGCGCGCCCGTCGGTTTTCACAATCTGATAGAACTGCGGCAGGTTAAAGTTGATGAAGCTGGAGCCGTAGGTAAAACGATCGTGCGACGATGAGTAGAAACGGCTGACGTCGCGTACCAACTCCTCTTTGCTACCTTCGCAGTGGTGATACACCTCAGCCCGATTGCTTTCGTCCAGAATGTAGATATTAAAGCCCTGCTCATCACCCGTTTCTTCGAAAAAGAACTGAATAATCCCTTCGCTGGCAAAACCGTCGACCACCGACGGAAGTTTCACATGGTTGGTCTCAACCTGGACGGAAAGCCCGTGCAGTTTGTTATGTGAAATCGCGCCATAGAATTCAATTGCGTTTTCCAGCTTCTGTACCGAAACGTTCAGGCGCTCGAAGAACAATCCCCACGTCTGGCCGGAAACACGCAGCGCTTTGAAACGTCCGGTTTCCTGACGGGTGCTGGAGAGGCGTAATTCGATGCACTCAGACACCAGTTGCTGGACGCGGGTGCGAATTAAACCGCGCAGATGCTGGCTATAGCAGAACACCTCGACGCTATCTGGCGGCGCGGCATCCTGGTGCATTTTGCCCAGAATCGTTTTTAACGCTTCAATCATCGCCTGCTCGCCGTTGAAGTGCAGCGTACGCACTTCATTCCACGAGTTGCGATACAGCAGGTCGACGCTTCCTACCAGGCAATTTTGCTCTTCGCCAAAGCTGAAGACGTCCAGCTTACGGAAATCAAAATGTACCACCTGATTACGGAATGCGGCCGTTGGGTCATATTCGAGGTTAACGATAATCGCCAGATGGCGAATTTCGCATGGGCTATAGAGCGCTTTCGGCGTTGGTGCAGGCAGCCGCAGCGGGAAGTGGTGCGATACGTCGGCGACCATTTCCTGCAGCTTCGGCAAATCAACAATGCCGTTGCCCTTAATAAACAAATGCGTACGCGAGGTCAGCAGGCCGTTGAACCAGGCCCACGCCACCAGCTTGTTTAGATAGCGGTTATATTCCAGCGGCTGATGGCTGATGATCGAGTCCATGTTCGGCGCGCGGTTGTAGAGATACCAACCTGAACGGTTGGCACGACCCGGCGGTACATGGATAAAGGTCAGATTCGGTTCCGAGAGATCCGGAGATATCTGTGGGTTCACCAGCGTGACTTTACCCGGTAACGCTTCAAACGCGGCATACAGCTTACGGGTCAGCACGCCGATATCCTGCGGGCTGGCGCTGACGCTGAGGTTATTGCGCCGCGCAAAGCGGATCAGGTTACGATAGCTCTGCATCATCGCATCGAGTAGTTCGTTATGCGCTTCGCGTACCTGGTCAATCTTCCAGTTAGCGCGGTTATCCAGCATGGTCAGACGGGCGTCATCCCAGCCCCACTCTTTCACTAACTGACTTAATACTTCACGACGCCAGCCCACGCAGGCGCGCTCACGGCTCAGTTTCTCACACACTTTTAAGTAGAAACATCGACGCACTAAATCCAGGCGCGTCGGATCTTCGATCGCCGTGAGGTACTCGGTAACGCGCTCCAGCATCATGCAGTAAGGGTCGAGACCAAAAGAGACGATCTCGCCGTCATGCAGGCGCTGTTTAATATCTTTCGCCAACAGGCGTGGATTTGGGTATTCCCAGGAATAGGCTTCCAGCAGCAGCGTTTTCAGCACCGCTTTGTACGGGGAGTCGATACTCTTGTACAACTGCCAGAGGCTGGCGCCAAAGTACTCTTCGGCGGAAAGCGAACTGAGCCCGCCGAGATCCAGCCATTCGTTTGGCGTTAGCACCCCCTGTGCGTAGAGCGTCATGACGTAATCGTCGTAATGCTCTTCTTCGTCGCCCGGCACCATATTCCACAAAATACGTTTACCCGCGAGGCGCACAGCGGTGCGATAGAATTCATCAAGCAACAGGATATGCTGCGTCGAGCCACAGTCTTCACCACCCAGACTGCCGCTTTCATTGTGACGGAAACGGTTTTCATCAATCAGGAAGAAACTGACTTCTACGCCCAGCGAGGCGGCCCAGCTTTCCAGCAGGCTACATTTTCGCTGCAGCAGCTGGCGCTCTTCGCTATCCAGCCAGGATTGATGGCAGACCCAGATATCAAGGTCAGAGGAACAGCTTTGCCCTACCGAAGAGGTGCTGCCCATTGAGTAAACGCCGGTGATCGGCAGTTCGCCCTTGGGAGGATCCTGCGGCGACATACCGCGGTACAGTTCCAGTTCGTTCAGGTAGTGGCGTTGGGTTTCATCAGGCGTGTAAAAGCATATGCCTTTGGGAACGTTACCATCGAGGTAACCCGGCATCAGCGGATGGTGGTAGTGCAATAATGTCGGCAGCAGACTGTATACCTGCTGGAAGGCAGGTCCCATGGCAGCAAGCGCGCGATCCACACGCAGTTGATTTATGGCATCCAGTCTCTGTTTCAGAGTCTCAATATAGAGGTACAAGACGTATCGCCTGATGTTGCTATCCGTCATGTTGTCGATTGCCGCGGCGCAAGCGCTCACAATAATCGCCATCAATTCGGATAAACCGTATGTCAAAAATAACCGTTACCTGTTTTTCGCCCATATTTTTTAATGCTGTTCAGCCGAAAAAATGGTCTAAAACGTGATCAATTTAACACCTTGCTCATTGACCGTAAAGAAAGATGCGCTACATACAAGTGTAGCACCGTTCGTTACGTGTAAATTCCTTCATACGGTCGGGAGGTTTCTCGTCATTATTCACTGCCAGTGATGATGCAGCGCCTTTTCCTCTCACTTACGTTTGAGCGTAACGCTGACATCCCTTTGATAAGGATGTTAGGATGGTCAATGATTGATAATGACGGTAACAAGCATGTTAGACAATGTTTTGAGAATTGCCACACGCCAAAGCCCCCTTGCGCTCTGGCAGGCACATTATGTCAAAGACGCCTTAATGGCAAACCACCCCGGTCTGATCGTGGAACTGGTTCCTATGGTAACCCGTGGCGATGTGATCCTTGATACCCCACTGGCGAAGGTCGGGGGGAAAGGGTTGTTTGTTAAAGAGCTGGAAGTCGCGCTGCTGGAAAAACGCGCCGATATCGCCGTGCATTCCATGAAGGATGTGCCGGTTGAATTCCCTGACGGTCTTGGGCTGGTCACCATTTGTGAGCGAGAGGATCCGCGCGATGCTTTCGTCTCAAATAAGTACAACACGTTGGATGAACTCCCCGCAGGCAGCATCGTCGGGACATCCAGTTTGCGCCGCCAGTGCCAGTTGGCGAAGCGTCGCCCGGATCTCGTCATCCGTTCGCTGCGCGGCAACGTAGGCACGCGCCTCAGCAAACTGGATAACGGCGATTATGACGCCATTATTCTGGCGGTCGCCGGATTAAAACGTTTAGGTCTTGAGTCGCGAGTCCGCACCGCTCTGCCGCCGGAAGTCTCCCTGCCCGCTGTCGGGCAAGGCGCAGTAGGCATAGAATGTCGACTGGATGATATGCGCACTCAGGCGCTGTTAGCGCCGCTCAACCATGAAGAGACCGCGCTACGCGTCAAAGCAGAACGCGCCATGAACACCCGCCTGGAAGGGGGATGTCAGGTACCTATTGGTAGCTATGCCGAAATCATCGACGGTGAGATTTGGCTACGTGCGCTGGTCGGCGCGCCAGACGGTTCACAGATGGTATGCGGAGAACGTCGCGGCGCTACACAAGATGCCGAACAGATGGGCATCTCTCTGGCAGAAGAACTGCTGGAGAACGGTGCGCGCGCCATTCTGGCGGAAGTTTATAACGGAGAAGCCCCCGCATGAGTATTCTGGTCACCCGCCCGTCTCCCGCAGGGGAAGAGTTAGTGAGCCGACTGCGCACACTGGGGCAGGTGGCCTGGAGTTTTCCGCTCATCGAGTTTTCACCTGGTCGGGAACTGGCAACGGTTGCTTCCCGACTGTCGGCGCTGACGGAGAACGATCTGGTCTTCGCTCTCTCGCAGCACGCCGTCACCTTTGCAGATGCCGAGCTTCGCCAGCAAGAGAAAAGCTGGCCATCCCTTCCGCGTTATTTTGCCATTGGCCGTACAACGGCGCTGGCGCTGCATACTGTTAGCGGCTTCAATATTCACTACCCTCTGGATCGGGAAATTAGCGAAGTCTTGCTACAATTACCTGAATTACAAAATATTGCGGGAAAACGCGCGCTTATATTACGCGGCAACGGTGGCCGGGAGCTGATAGGTGAAACCCTGACGGCACGCGGAGCCGATGTCGATTTTTGTGAATGTTATCAACGCAGTGCAAAACATTACGATGGTGCGGAAGAAGCTATGCGCTGGCAATCCCGTGGCGTAACCACGGTGGTTGTCACCAGCGGAGAGATGCTACAACAGCTCTGGTCGCTCATTCCGCAGTGGTATCGTGAGCACTGGTTACTACGCTGTCGGCTGTTGGTCGTCAGTGAGCGTCTGGCGCACCTCGCCCGGGAACTGGGCTGGCAAGATATTAAGGTCGCTGATAACGCCGACAACGATGCGCTACTACGCGCATTACAATAACTCTCATAATGGGATGCCATAATGACGGAACAAGAAAAATCCTCCGCCGTGGTTGAAGAGACCAGGGAGGCCGTGGAAACCACGTCACAGCCAGTCAATACTGAAAAGAAGAGTAAGAACAGCACGGCGCTGATTCTGAGCGCTGTGGCGATTGCTATTGCGCTGGCTGCAGGCGTTGGGCTGTACGGCTGGGGGAAACAACAGGCAACAACACAAACGGCAACCAGCGATGCGCTGGCGAACCAGCTGACGGCGCTGCAAAAAGCGCAGGAAAGCCAAAAAGCTGAGCTGGAAGGCATTATTAAACAGCAGGCAACACAGCTGGATGAAGCCACTCGCCAGCAGGCCGCGCTGGTCAAACAGCTTGATGAAGTCCAGCAAAAAGTCGCCACCATCTCCGGCAGCGATGCTGGCACATGGCTGCTGGCGCAGGCTGATTTTCTGGTGAAACTGGCCGGTCGTAAATTATGGAGCGATCAGGACGTCACCACCGCCGCTGCGCTGTTGAAAAGCGCCGACGCCAGCCTGGCGGATATGAACGACCCGAGCTTAATTACCGCGCGACGTGCGATTACTGACGACATCGCGAGCCTCTCCGCGGTGACTCAGGTCGACTATGACGGCATTATCCTGAAAGTGAATCAGCTCTCTAATCAGATTGATAACCTGCGTCTGGCCGACAACGACACCGACGATTCTCCAATGGACTCTGACAGCAGCGAGCTTTCCAGTTCGATTAGTGAATGGCGCGTCAATCTGCAAAAAAGCTGGCAGAACTTTATGGACAGCTTTATCACTATTCGCCGTCGTGATGAAACCGCCGTCCCGCTGCTGGCACCGAACCAGGATGTTTACTTACGTGAGAACATCCGTTCTCGTCTGTTAGTGGCCGCACAGGCCGTGCCGCGTCATCAGGAAGAAACATACCGCCAGGCGCTGGAAAATGTCTCCACATGGGTGCGTGCTTACTACGACACCGACGATGCAGCGACCAAAGCGTTCCTTGAAGAAGTAGACCAACTGAGCCAGCAAAGCATCAGTATGGATGTTCCGGAAACGCTGCAGAGCCAGGCTATTCTCGACAAGTTAATGCAGACCCGCGTACGTAATTTACTGGCGCAGCCTGCCACAGCACCGGTAGCAGTAGCACCTGCGCCAGCGCCTTCGACAGATGCTCCGGCAACCGCGCCGCAAGGAGAATAATGATGCTAAAAGTATTGTTGCTCTTTGTGCTGTTGATCGCCGGGATCGTCGTCGGTCCGATGATAGCCGGTCATCAGGGTTACGTGCTGATCCAGACGGATAACTACAATATCGAAACCAGCGTTACGGGCCTGGTGATCATCCTTATCGTCGCCATGGTCGTCCTGTTTGCGATTGAATGGCTGTTGCGCCGAATCTTCCGCACCGGCGCACATACCCGTGGGTGGTTTGTGGGTCGTAAGCGACGTCGCGCCCGTAAGCAGACCGAACAGGCGCTGCTCAAACTGGCAGAAGGTGACTATCAGCAGGTTGAGAAGCTGATGTCGAAAAATGCCGATCATGCAGAACAGCCGGTAGTGAATTACCTGCTGGCGGCAGAAGCGGCTCAGCAGCGCGGTGACGAAGCGCGCGCCAACCAACACCTTGAGCGTGCTGCCGAACTGGCCGGAAATGATACGATCCCGGTAGAAATCGCTCGCGTTCGCCTGCAACTGGCGCGTAATGAAAATCACGCCGCACGCCACAGCGTAGACAAACTGCTGGAAGTGACGCCACGTCATCCGGAAGTGCTGCGTCTGGCTGAGCAGGCCTACATTCGCACCGGCGCATGGAGTTCCTTGCTGGATATCATCCCATCCATGGCAAAAGCGCATGTGGGTGATGACGAGCACCGCGCCATGCTGGAACAACAGGCATGGGTTGGCTTGATGGATCAAGTCCGCGCCGATCAGGGCAGCGAGGGGCTGCGTGCATGGTGGAAAAACCAGAGCCGTAAAACCCGTCATCAGGTTGCTTTGCAGGTAGCAATGGCTGAACATCTGATTGAGTGTGACGATCACGATACAGCGCAGCAGGTCATCATTGATGGTTTGAAACGTCAGTACGATGACCGCCTGGTGCTGCCGATCCCGCGTCTGAAAACCAATAATCCGGAACAGATAGAAAAAGTGCTGCGCCAGCAGATTAAAGCCGTGGGCGATCGCCCGTTGCTGTGGAGTACGCTGGGTCAGTCGTTAATGAAGCATGGGGAATGGCAGGAAGCTACGCTCGCCTTCCGTGCCGCTCTCAAACAGCGCCCGGATGCCTATGACTACGCCTGGCTTGCTGACGCGCTGGACAGACTGCACCAGCCGGAAGAAGCCGCCGCCATGCGCCGTGATGGCCTGATGTTGACGCTGCAGAACAACAATCCCCCGCAGTAACTCCTGAATGCCCGGTGGCGCTTTCGCTTACCGGGCCTACATATTTTTCAATCGCATAAAAAAACGCCCGCTCGGTAAGGAGCAGGCGTTAAACAGGTCTGTATGACAACATAAATGGGTGCTTCACTCAACGTTATGTCCATGGTGTTTGATGAGGCCTGAGCGACATCTGTCTGTGGACGATAAGCACCGTAAACGGCTCTGCATCATTCCTGAGTTTATGAGGCCAGATGGCGAACATAAGAGATGGAATGAGCATCTACCCGCATATTATTGCACAACGCATGCCACGATTGCACTGCAAAAACCAGGTATTCGGACTTTTTAAGACTTCAGGAAATTCGCAGATGCGAAGGCTAAGAAGGGAAATCAGAAAACAAAAAACCCCGCCGAAGCGGGGTTCAAAATTGGTCGGCGAGAGAGGATTCGAACCTCCGACCCACTGGTCCCAAACCAGTTGCGCTACCAAGCTGCGCTACTCGCCGTTTTACTGCTTTTTGAATTTTTAGTTCAATTCTTTAAGTCGTGGTGCGAGGGGGGGGACTCGAACCCCCACATCCTAAGGACACTAACACCTGAAGCTAGCGCGTCTACCAATTCCGCCACCTTCGCATTTCACAACTTTAAATTAATGGGGTGGCTAATGGGATTCGAACCCACGACAACTGGAATCACAATCCAGGGCTCTACCAACTGAGCTATAGCCACCACTGCAAATCTTTTACGCGGTATTAAAACCACCGCAGCTCTGGCACCCTACTAAATGGTGCGCCCGACAGGATTCGAACCTGAGACCTCTGCCTCCGGAGGGCAGCGCTCTATCCAGCTGAGCTACGGGCGCTTAGCGCCGTTGCGGGGCTGGATATTACGGAGGTCTCGGTCTTCTGTCTAGTGCTTTTTTAAAATAAATTATCGTTTGGTCATGGTTTGTGCGTTTTGTCGCTTATTCCCGCAATTTATGGGCTGTGCCATGACGATTCAGACCAAAAACCTTATAAATGAGCGTCACGGCCAGTAAGAAACCCATGCCAACAAAAAGCGACATTCGGGTATCTTCATTAAAGTACATGCCAATTAATACGCAAATCAGGAACGCCATCGTCAAATAATTCGCCCACGGGAACAGAATGGAGCGGAATGGATGACTGGCAATCGCCGCTTTATGCGCCTGACGGAAACGCAGCTGGCTTATCAGGATCACAAACCACGGTACCATCCCCGGCAACACGCTGGCGCTATAGACATAAACAAACACGCGCTGCGGGTTAGGAATAATGTAGTTCAGGCATGAGCCAATCAGCAGGATCGCGATAGAAATAGCCACTCCGACAACCGGCACGCCATGGCGTGATACTTTTCCAACAACGGCAGGAAGCTGGCGATTCTTTGCCAGCGCGTAGAGCATACGCCCACAGCTGTACATGCCGCTGTTACAGCCAGACAGCGCCGCCGTCAGCACCACAAAGTTAATAATCCCTGCCGCAGCAGTAATACCAATCTTGGCAAAGGTGAGAACAAACGGGCTGCCGTTGCTGCCAATCTCATTCCACGGGAAAATAGTGACGATGACAAAAATCGCACCAACGTAGAAAATCAGAATGCGCCACAACACTTTACCCACCGCGCTACGCAGCGTGACCTGTGGATTCTTCGCTTCCCCTGCAGTGATGCCGATCAGCTCCACGCCCTGGTAAGACGCCACAACAATACACAATGCCGTCAGGAAGCCCTTCCAACCCCCAGCAAAGAAGCCACCGTGCTCGGTCAGGTTGCCAAAACCAATCGCCTGGCCACCATTGCCAAAGCCGAAGAAAATCACCCCAACCCCAATGACAATCATCACAATGATGGTGGTCACTTTGATCATGGCAAACCAGAACTCAATTTCACCATACAGGCGAACCGCAGCGAGGTTTGCCAACGCAACCAGTCCGACCGCGATCAGTGCGGGTATCCATTGCGCCATTTCCGGAAACCAGAACTGCACATACACCCCGATGGCGGTAATCTCTGAGATCCCCACCGCCATCCACATAAACCAGTATGACCAGGCGGTGAGATAGCCAAAGAAGGGGCTCATATAACGGTGAGCGTAAACAGCGAATGAACCTGCAACCGGCTCGAGGAATAACATCTCCCCCATAGAACGCATAATGAAAAACACGAACAGCCCGGCGACGATATACGCCAGCAGAACCGAAGGTCCCGCCCATTTCAGGGTACTGGCGGCCCCCATAAATAGCCCAACGCCAATAGTGCCCCCAAGGGCAATTAATTCGATGTGACGAGCCTCCAGCCCACGCTGTAGCTCAGGTTTGTTCTCAGCCATAAATCCTCTTGATGTGTTTGCATGCTGTCCGGTATTACCGGTTCTCGTTATGGGTACATCTTGTTATGCCATAACAGGCCATGCGGCACCGACCGCTTTACGGTTGGCGCCAAAAACACCACGGCACTGCAATGATTGTTGCGAATGGTTTCCTAAAATCGCTTAAATGGCAATTAAAGCATTCAAAAAATGAATAGATTGTGCGAGAAAGCAGCGATTATGTTGTGAATAAGTAGCGTAATTAGCAGATCACGCTACTTATCAGAGGAGAGAGGGCGTCAGAGGTTGCCGGTATAGTGCCAGCGGAGATAGCGTAATAAGCGAAGTTGCCGAGTAATACGGCTCGGCTGCGACAATAAGCGATACAGCCACTCCAGCCCCAGATTTTGCCAGATTTTAGGCGCACGCTTAACGTGACCGGTAAAGACGTCGTAGGTGCCCCCTACGCCCATATACAGCGCGTCAGGGTGAGTCTTGCGGCAATCACGCATAAAGATCTCTTGTTTTGGCGAGCCCATCGCCACCGTCACAATTTGCGCACCGCTGGCGTGAATACGCTCAAACAACGCCTGACGCTGCTCTGGGGTAAAATAACCGTCCTGACTACCCACAATGTTCACGCGCCACTGCGCACGTAGTTTTGCTTCTGTTTGTGCCAGAACTTCAGGCTTGCCACCAACCAGGAAAACAGGCGTTCCGTTTTGCCCAGCTCGCGCCATCAGCGCTTCCCAAAGGTCAGCTCCGGCCACGCGTGAAACCTGCGCCTGTGGGAATTTTTTGCGCACCGAACGCACCACGCTAATCCCATCCGCATACTTGAACTCCGCGGCGTTGATCAGCTCCCTCACTTCAGGGTTATCTTCTGCTGTCAGCATCTTCTCAGCGTTAATAGCCACCAGCGTTCCTGACCTGAGGTGTCCTTCGGCAAACAGGTAATTCAGCGCATGTTGCATATCGCGCCAGCCAATCAGTTGTAATCCGCGCAGCGAATACAGCGGCGCAGTTGTGTTATCTGCCATTACGATCCTTCAATTTGTGTCCGGGGCAGCGATTTGATTCGTTTATGAATGAGTCCCGCGCTATCAAACAGCCAGAACAACAATTTTGCCACCAGTAGGCAAACGCCGAAAATCACGAGGAAAAAGACCACTCGTGAGACAAACGAATCCAGCCCTTCACGTGCCAACACGATCATATTGAAAATGGCGCCAAAACAGAAACTGTGCAAAATCGCCGCCTTATAGCGATTGGTTTCTCGGTTACCTAGCTCATACAGCCAGTCGAACCACTTGATGATGAGCCCAACAACAATCGCGCCTAATGGTATAAACAGCGCCCCGCCCATCACCACCAGTGAACCAATTAACGTCGGCGAAATCGCCAGTCCTGAGTGGTTGTTCAACACTTCCCAGGTAAAGTAGTTCGCTGAGTTGAGTACAATACTCGGCCGCCCAGGCCACAGCCAGGAGGGAATAAAGACGTAGAAGTCACGGACGATCGGCGCCAGCCCCTGGAACTCAATATTGTGGTAATTCTGCAGCAATAGCGCCAGGTTCTCCCACGGTGAGAAGGTGTCGCGCGTAAGGTACAGGAACGTATAGAACGCCTCATCGCCGCTAACGCTCATTCCGTAGCGCTTCAACGCCAGCCAGAACATCCCGACAATGCCCAACACGCCTGCAGCGGCCAACATCCACAGCGAAATCCAGCCGCGAATAATGCCGATAAACAAGAAGATGGCAAACGCGATAATGATATTGGCACGCGTCCCACCCACAATCATATAGGTCAGCAAACCAAACGCGACGGTACTCACCAGGAAGAACACCCACGCTTTGCTGTCCTGACGCAGGAAATAAACCACCAGCATTGCCGGAATGAAGAAGTAGAAGAAACGCTTCAGAGCGACGCCAGAGACTTCACTGGAAAAAATCTGGCTATAGGATTGCAGTCTGAACAGCAGGAATCCGTTGTGCATAAAGAAGATGCCCACGCTCACCAGCGCAATCGCCATCAGGATAACCCAGGTCAAATGGGCTTCAACGCGATTGATGGTAAACAGCAGCCTGCGCGGCTTATCATCTACTCGTTTGCGTAAGCGCGTTTTATACGTCACGTAGTAGACGGCATAGAAACAGGCGGCTGACAGCAAGGCCTGCAGCAGGATCTCCGGCGGAGCCACTGCCACATCAAAGCGGAACACCAGGATGCTGGTTAACGGGAATCCGAAGAAGAACGTCAGCAAGAACAACAATGAGAAGAAAACATTGAAGTTAAAACGCACGCGGCGGAACTCAAACCAGGTCAGCGTGGCGATAAACAAGGTGGAGAGCAGCCAGACCACCAGAAGACCGCTGAATTGCATCAGGCTCATACGGTTTCTCCTGAAGCAATGCGCAGCGCGTTGTGCCACGGCTGCAGATAATTCGGGCTAAAGAAGGTAATAGTATTTTTATCTACCGATGCCAACTGGCGCTGCGCTTCACGTACGACGCCTTCATTGAGATCATCAGTGGTAAATAACACCGGAAGATTTTGTTCCACCATATCCTGCCAGAAGGGATTTTCACGGTTGAGCACGCATGGGATACCCGCCTGGATCAGCAAACACAGGGTACCGATTCCCTGTTGACGGGCAAAAATAAAGTAACCCAAATCGCATTGACGCAATAACGTGAGATAAGCGTCAAATTCCAGCTTTTCACTCAAAATTTGCAGATTATCAGCGCTAAATAACGCCAGGCCGGCCTGGCGAACCTCGTCGATATAGGCCGCATTATTGGCGGGATAACCCATCGGCACAATCACATTCACCGTGTCGCCAAACTGCTGATGGACGGCGCGAAGCGCGGCAACATGCTCATTGCTGCGATCGCCAGAGTTGCCAACCAGCACCGTCATCTTGCCGCTGCGCTGGCAATCATTGCTCATGTTATTGAGTGAAGGATCCATTCGCGTTGGGAAATAGAGCAACTCACCCCGCACACGGGGATGTTGCTCGGCGAAATAACGTAAATCGCCCCGTGTGGCAAACACGCAGCCCACACGATTCTGCGCCATGCGGCGAATCGGGTAAAACAGGCGGAATTTCAGTCCACTGGAGACTTCGTATAAATCAGCGCCCCAGATATGCCAGTAAAACTGCGCCGGTTTAATCCCGCCACTCAGCAGCGCCAGCCACAGGCTGGTGTTGAACTGACCGTGGAAGAAGAAACGCTGTTGGCGATCCGCTTTTGCTTTCGCGATCACAGCGTCAGCAAGCGCCTTTTTCCCGCTGTAGAAGCTTAGCGATAACGCCGGGCAGCTCTCACTGAGTCCCGCATCCTGACCGGCAACCATAAACGTGCGCGCATGCTCGCTCGTCGCGGCCAGCGAGTCGTTGAAAAACCGCAACACGGTTTGGTTATGGTGAGGGATATCCGATCCCAGAACGTGAATCAGTACAGTCATGCCCGCCTACGCCAGAGTAAAAACACGCCACAACAAAGAGAAAAATAGACGATGTACGTTGCCATATAAGCCTGTGCCGCTCCCAGCGCACCGTGTGCAGGGATCAGCCAGTGAGCAAACACCGTCAATAACATGAACTGGCTAATTTCAGCCAAAATATAAAACCGCAGCGATGCTTTCGCGATCACCAGATACCCAAAGACATACGCCCCAACTTTCAGTACATCGCCGACCAGTTGCCAGGCAAACAGATCGCGCATGGCGGTGAATTTTGCGGAGAAAAGCAGCCAGATCGCAAAATCACGCAGCAACCAAACAGTAAAGCTCGCTGCGGCAACCGCCGGTAACACGAACTTCAGCGACTTAACCACCTCGCGCGTAATGTCGCGCTTTTCGGTCAGTCGAGACAACGTCGGAAGCAAGTAAACGCTGAATGAGGCGGTAATGAATTGCAGATAAGCATCAGAGATACTGCTTACTCCCTGCCAAATCCCCACATCATCCCAACTGTACTGCGCCGCCAGCAGGTTTCGCATCATCACGTATGCCACAGGCAGCGTTACGGAGGTAATCAGCGCCATCAGGGTAAACTTGCTTAGCTGTCCAGCCAGGCCGTTATCCCACGAGGGTTTCAGGTAATGCAGGGGAATTGCCCCACGCTTAATCAGCATAATAGCGGCGGGGATAACGACCAACGCGGGCACTAACGCCAGACCCAGCAAAGCACCTTCATACCCTCCCAGGCGATAACAGCCATAATAAGCCACTACGCCCACCAGGCTACCCACAATCAGCGACAGCGCGTTACCCGCCGCATCGCGAAAGCCCTTCATCAACGCCAGCAGCAGGTTCGCCCAGGCAATACCCATTTGCACCAGCGCAACCAGTCTTACCAGCCCCTGATAATGAGTATGGCCAAACAATCCCTGACTGATTGGCGCGGCCGCCAGCAGAAAAATCACCGCCATCAGCGTAGAGAATCCCAGCACCATCGCGGAAGATGTACCGACTACCTTACGGAGCCGGGTCGGATCGTCATGGTGCTGCGCAACATATTTCGTGACGCCGTTGAAAATGCCGGCCCCCGCCAGGACACCAAGCACGGTGACCATCTGGCGGAAGTTACCCGCCTGCCCCACGCCTGCCGGGCCAAACGACACCGCCAGCAGCTTCACGACCAGCAAACCTGCACCAATTTTTACCAGCGTACTGGCTGCCGTCCATAAGGACGCTTTAGCAAGCGACATATCAGGCGAAGTAGTTGAGTAAGGTCGAAATGACCGTTCGCTGGTTTACTGGCGACAGGTTGTAAAACAGCGGCAAGCGCAGCAGACGCTCGCTCTCTTTAGTGGTGAAACGATCAACACCGGCAAATACGCCGAATTTATCGCCAGCCGGACAATCATGTAGCGGGATATAGTGGAACACTGCCATAATTTCAGCTTCTTTCAAGAAGTTAATCAACGCCGTGCGATCGTCGATATCGCGCAGCTTGATATAAAACATATGGGCATTCTGCACGCAGTTTTCCGGGACAGAAGGCAGATTAATGCGTCCGACACGCGCCAGCGGTTCGAGAGCATCATAGTAGTTCTGCCACAGCGCCAGACGCTGCTGGTTAATACGGTCAGCCGCTTCCAGTTGTGCCCACAGATAGGCAGCCTGCAGATCGGACATCAGATAGCTGGAGCCAATATCACGCCAGGTATACTTATCCACCTGACCGCGGAAAAATTGGCTGCGGTTAGTTCCTTTTTCACGGATGATCTCTGCACGTTCGACTAATTTTTTATCATTAATCAGCGTCGCACCACCTTCACCGCCTGCGGTATAGTTTTTGGTCTCATGGAAGCTAAAGCAACCGATGTGACCAATCGTCCCCAGCGCCCGACCTTTGTAAGTCGACATGACGCCCTGGGCCGCATCTTCAACGACAAACAGGTTATGTTTGGTCGCCAGCGCCATGATGGTATCCATTTCACAGGCTACGCCCGCGTAATGCACCGGCACGATAGCGCGGGTCTTGTCGGTGATCGCCGCTTCAATCAGCGTTTCGTCAATGTTCATGGTATCCGGGCGGATATCAACAAAGACAATTTTCGCACCGCGCAGCACGAAAGCATTGGCCGTGGAGACAAACGTATAGCTCGGCATAATGACTTCATCGCCAAGCTGGATATCAAGCAGCAATGCCGCCATCTCAAGCGATGCGGTGCAGGAAGGCGTCAGCAATACTTTCTCGCTGCCAAAATGCTGTTCCAGCCACTGTTGGCAGCGACGGGTAAAACCACCGTCGCCACACAGTTTGCCGCTGTTCATCGCAGACTGCATGTAATCGAGTTCAGTGCCCACCACCGGCGGTGCGTTAAATGGAATCATCGTGTCACCTGTATAACCAATACGCGGTGCTTTCCACATTCGCACCACTGTGTATATAACGTTTAAGCGCGGCGGTATTGCCCATTTGGGTCGCCACGCGTAATGTTGTTTTACCGCGAGCCTGCGCCCAGCAAAGGGCAGCCTGCATCAGTTCTGCTCCCGCCCCACGCCCGGCCAGCAGGCCAATTCGCGCATCGGTCGCATTCAGTTCACGCAGCGAGACATAGCCACGAATATCACCTGCCGGTGTACGAAAAACGAGGCATTGATGATCGAACGTCCCCAGCACCGCGTTTTCAATCCACTGCGCATAAAAACGCGTGCTGGCATCTGCGGCATACCACGGGGTACGAAAACGACTTTGCGCGAACGCCTGCCCTGCCAGTTGGCGTAATACAGGGATATCCGTAGTTTGTGCGACCTGCGCACCGGGGTCGCCATGCGCACACATCACCGGCAGCACAAAATCCACTTCACCTTCAACCAGTGAGAAGCCCAACTGTTGCAGGGCGTCTAATTCATGGGTATTGGCGGCAGGAATTTTTGCCTGTACCCGCGACCAGGGCTGCAACATATCCGCAGTCAGAACCGGCGCGTGTTGGTCAAAACGCACAATGGCGCTATTCACGCCAAAGAACGTATTTTCCCAACTAAGCGGCTCAATACTGGCGCGGACGAGCACGGAGCAGCTCCAGCAGGTATTGACCATAACCCGTTTTGGCCAGTGAACTGGCAGCACGCTTCACACCTTCGTCATCCAGCCAACCGTTACGCCAGGCGATTTCTTCCAGACAGGCTATTTTAAAGCCCTGACGTTTCTCCACCGTCTGCACAAACGTGCTCGCTTCGATCAAACTGTCATGCGTACCGGTATCCAGCCAGGCAAAGCCACGCCCAAGCAATTCGACCGTCAAATGCCCGTCATCAAGATACATCTGGTTGATAGACGTAATCTCCAGCTCCCCACGCTCAGAAGGTTTTACGCGTTTTGCATATTCCACCACCTTGCTGTCATAGAAATAGAGACCAGTCACTGCCCAGTTGGATTTTGGTGTTTTCGGCTTCTCTTCCAGCGAGATAGCTCGAAAATTGTCGTCAAACTCCACGACACCAAAACGTTCAGGATCCATCACCTGGTAACCAAACACCGTCGCGCCTTGCGTTCTGGCGGCTACGTGACGCAGTTTTGGACTGAATCCCTGACCAAAGAAGATATTGTCTCCTAACACCAGACATGATGGTTCACCGTTAAGGAACGTTTCACCAATGATAAACGCCTGTGCTAATCCATCCGGACTGGGTTGCTCAGCATAGTGCAATTCAATGCCGAACTCAGATCCATCGCCCAGTAAGCGCTGGAAATAGCCTTTATCTTCCGGTGTAGTGATAATCAGGATTTCGCGAATTCCCGCCAGCATCAATACTGATAACGGGTAGTAAATCATCGGCTTATCGTAAATAGGCAATAGCTGCTTCGATACGCCACGTGTAATGGGATACAGGCGAGTACCTGAGCCACCCGCCAGAATGATACCTTTCATGCGTTGTCTCCTCCGGGAGCCAAAACCAGGCTGTTAGCCCTTCAGACCTAAACGTTCGCCCTGGTAACTGCCGTCCTGCACGGGTTTCCACCATGCCTGATTAGCCAGATACCACTGCACGGTTTTGCGCATTCCGCTTTCAAACGTTTCTTGCGGCATCCAGCCTAGTTCACGCGCAATTTTCGACGCGTCAATGGCATAACGCAAATCATGACCCGGGCGATCGTCCACAAAAGCGATCAAGTCGCGGTACTGCGCGATACCCTGCGGCTTTTGCGGTGCCAGCTCTTCCAACAGGCTGCAAACCGTTTCGACAACTTCCAGGTTTTTACGCTCGTTATGGCCACCGATATTATAGGTTTCTCCCACCGCGCCCGTTGTCGCCACACAATAGAGCGCCCTGGCGTGATCTTCTACATACAACCAATCACGGATCTGTTGCCCATTGCCGTAAACCGGCAACGGCTTCCCCGCCAATGCGTTGAGGATCATCAGCGGAATCAGTTTTTCCGGGAAATGGTACGGACCATAGTTGTTAGAACAGTTGGTTATCAGCGTTGGCAGACCGTAGGTACGCAGCCAGGCGCGAACCAGATGATCGCTGCTGGCTTTCGACGCGGAATAAGGGCTGCTCGGTGCATACGGTGTGGTTTCAGTGAAGAAATCATCCGTAGAATGCAGGTCGCCATACACCTCGTCAGTCGAGATATGGTGGAAACGAAACGCTGATTTTTTCTCGCTGGTTAAATCACTCCAGTAAGCGCGCGCCGCTTCCAACAGCGTGTAGGTTCCCACGATGTTAGTTTCGATAAAGGCGGCCGGACCATCAATTGAGCGATCGACGTGGCTTTCTGCCGCCAGATGCATCACGCAGTCCGGCTGATAGTGTTGAAACACCCTGTCGAGCGAAGCTCGATCGCAGATATCGACTTTCTCAAAGGTAAAACGAGGATTCTGTGCAACCGGCTCCAGCGACATCAGGTTTCCGGCATAGGTCAGCTTATCGACCACAATTGCCGCATCCTGAGTCTCCTGAATGATATGCCGTACAACCGCCGAGCCGATGAATCCCGCTCCACCGGTAACCAGAATTCGTTTCATTAGCGCCAGACCCCTTTGGTATCAACGATATATTGCTGGTGAACCGCATCGCCTTTAATGGCTTTAAATTCATTATGGTCGACCAGCAAGACCAGCACATCGGCACTTGTCAGGGCATAGTCCAGCGCTGCCAGTTGGCACAGACCGTCCAGTTTTTTCGGCAGTTGATGGATGTTCGGTTCCACCACCAATGTTTCGCCTTTGTGCCAATGCGCGATGCTTTGCGCAATTCCCATCGCCGGGCTTTCACGTAAGTCATCAATATTCGGTTTAAATGCCAGACCAAAACAGGCAATTTTCACTTCGCTGGCCCGTTTATTAGTATCCGCCAGACAGTCGGCCACGGCAGCTTTTACCTGATCAACCACCCAATGAGGCTTACCGTCGTTTACCTCACGCGCGGTGCGAATCAATTTCGCCTGCTGCGGGTTCTGCGCCACGATAAACCACGGATCAACCGCGATACAGTGCCCGCCAACCCCCGGACCCGGTTGTAAAATATTCACGCGCGGATGGCGATTTGCCAGTCGAATCAGTTCCCAGACGTTGATCCCCTGATCGGCGCAAATCAGCGACAACTCATTGGCGAAAGCGATATTGACGTCGCGGAAGCTATTTTCAGTCAGTTTGCACATTTCCGCCGTACGGGCGTTGGTCACGACACATTCGCCCTCCAGGAAAATGTTGTACAGTTCGCTAGCACGCGCGGAACAGACGGAGGTCATTCCCCCAATCACGCGGTCGTTTTTAATCAGTTCAACCATCACCTGGCCCGGCAGCACTCGCTCTGGGCAATAAGCAATGTTAACGTCCGCGTGTTCACCGACTTGCTGTGGGAAAGTCAGGTCAGGACGCATTTCAGCCAGCCATGTGGCCATCTGTTCAGTGGCCCCGACAGGCGACGTCGATTCAAGGATCACCAACGCGCCTTTTTTCAGCACCGGTGCAAGAGATTTAGCCGCGGCTTCCACATAAACCATATCGGGTTCGTGCTCCCCTTTAAACGGAGTAGGCACAGCAATCAGATAGGCATCCGCATCTACAGGGGTTGTGGTCGCACGCAGAAATCCATTTTCGACCGCCGTTTTCACCACGGCGCCCAAATCTGGCTCAACGATATGAATTTCACCGCGATTAATGGTATCCACCGCGTGTTGATTTACATCTACGCCAATCACATGCTTTTGACGGGAAGCAAAGGCAGCCGCCGTCGGCAGTCCGATATAACCCAGCCCAATGACAGAAATGGTCGTAAAACTCATAGCGATATCCGATTATTTTTTAACGCGTGTAAAATGCGGCCACATGCCTGCCCGTCACCATACGGATTATGGGCGCGGCTCATGGTCTGATATTCATTGTCGTCATGCAGCAAACGCGTGACTTCTTCGACAATACGCTGCGGGTCGGTCCCTACCAGACGTACTGTGCCTGCAGTAATCGCTTCCGGACGTTCCGTCGTTTCGCGCATCACCAGAACCGGTTTCCCCAGAGATGGGGCTTCTTCCTGAATCCCGCCAGAGTCGGTAAGGATCAGCCAGGCGTGATTCATCAGCCAGACAAACGGCATATAATCCTGCGGTTCAATCAGGATGACGTTTTCAACGTGCCCCAGAATGCGATTAACCGGTTCGCTGACGTTAGGATTCAGGTGCACCGGATAGACAATCTGTACGTTCTGATTGGCCGCGGCAATTTCCGCCAGCGCATGACAAATGTGTTCAAAACCACGACCGAAGCTTTCCCGACGATGACCGGTCACCAGTATCATCTTTTTATCCGAGCTCAGGAATGGGTAATGCTCTGCCAGTTCAGCTCGTAATGCATCACTCGCTAGTACGCGATCGCGTACCCAGATCAACGCATCAATAACCGTATTACCTGTAACGAAGATACGGCTATCAGAAATGTTTTCCCGTAACAGGTTTTGGCGCGAGTTTTCTGTTGGTGCAAAATGATACATCGCCAAATGCCCGGTCAGCGTACGGTTCGCCTCTTCCGGCCAGGGAGAGTAGAGATCGCCTGTACGTAAGCCTGCCTCCACATGCCCTACCGGGATGCGCTGATAGAACGCGGCCAGGCTAGTAGCAATGGTGGTTGTGGTATCGCCGTGAACTAACACAACGTCAGGTTTAAAATCAGCCAGAATTGGCTTTAATCCTTCCAGTATTCGGCAGGTAATTTCTGTTAGTCCCTGACCTGGCTGCATAATATTGAGATCGTAGTCAGGTACAATGGAAAAGAGGTTCAACACCTGATCGAGCATCTCCCGATGCTGCGCCGTGACGCAAACTTTTGCTTCAAAATCAGGATCTTTTGCCAGCGCATGAACCAGAGGTGCCATTTTTATGGCCTCCGGTCGCGTGCCAAATACAGTCAGTACTTTCACATCGATTCTCTTCGGATTGGCAGTGAGGGCCCAGCCCCTCACTGCAACGATATTGCTAAATCGTGCGGCGACGGGTTAACGCGACACCAGCACCGATCAGAGCCCCAACGATGCCCCACATAATCATCAGGAAGGCACGACGAGGGCTGTCACGTTTTACCGGTTCCTCCGGCGTACGCAAATAACGATAGGTCT
Source organism: Citrobacter sp. Cpo148 (assembly GCF_030332375.1). Taxonomy (NCBI): domain Bacteria; kingdom Pseudomonadati; phylum Pseudomonadota; class Gammaproteobacteria; order Enterobacterales; family Enterobacteriaceae; genus Citrobacter; species Citrobacter sp. Cpo148. Next base: position 26,621 of record NZ_JAOWHY010000027.1, on the reverse strand, counting down.
GAAAACGCGGATCCAGAGTTGGCCCAACGTTCAGTGTGTTAAGCATGGCTCGGTTTTGGAAGTAGTCCAGATCGAAATCGGGACCAACAGATTGCAGGTTTTCGAGTCGCGCCTGCAGCATAGGACGTCCAAGCAAAAACAGTTCAGAATCGGGTAGCTCTTCAGCCGGAACGTCAGTGGAAGTACGCGAAATATTATGCTGTTCAGCAATTTTGAGAGCCTGCTCAATGTTGTGAACTCGGCGAGAGAAAATCGATTTCGCCACTTCTTCCTGGCGTTTAACCTGCGCCTTCATCTGCACAGTGCGCGCAGCCCAGGCTCCCTTTAACTCGTCGTTCAGATGACGCGCCGCACGCTGGCTGGCAAACGCGACGTACTGACGCAACAGATTGTTGGCATCAGGTGCCGTTTCGGCAATCAGCTTCACGCTGTCATTGGTATTACGAACCGCATCGCCGGGCATAAACTGAATATTATTAATCAGTTCATCCAGCATCGCCGCATCGGCTTTACTGTTCCCCACCATACGTTGCTTGTAGTAATCAGTCTGCTGCCAGAATTCACGGCGCGTATCCCATGAGGCAAGCTGCATGATAAATTCTTTATAGGCCTCATCCATCACTGACGGCTGATCCGCAGATGCGAGACTGGCCTTGATGTCCAGGTTACGTAAGAACTGCTGCTGAGAGTAATAGCCGCCCAACATATTAACCGTTGGCCTGTCTGAAATCGCCGTCGCGCTCCACTCCTGACGAGCAAAAAACGTATAGGCGAGAGCGAATAACGCGAAGGCGAGAGCCATACCGACGATCCACACCTTCCCTGTCCACAAAGTACGAAACAACCCACGGATGTCCAGTTCATTTTCAGCGCTCATGGCATGTTCCCCCGGTAATGGTTGTGTCATCGTACCCTCAATTTATTTGGTTAAGTTTGGTTTACTGTCACGGTTTCTACGCAACTTGCGCTTCCAGCGTTTGATAAATCTCGCTACCTTCCAGGCACGTTTAATACAATAGTCATACAAGACAAATGCCAGTAAAAAGAGCACCAGCATCACCCATTCCGGAACGACCCGAGAATATTCAGCCAACACGCCGATAGAAGCCAGGATCGCAGCAGCCAGCGTAATCAGGACAAAAGCCTGTCGGGAAGTAAACCCGGCGCGCATAATTAAATGGTGAATATGTTGGCGGTCCGGGGAGAAAGGGCTCATACCTTTACGTAAACGACGATACATGATCGCCACCATATCCATTAACGGAATGGCAATAATCCACAGTGCGGTGACCGGGCTAATAGGATGCGTTTTACCTTGAGTGGTCTCCAGCAGGATCCAGATGACCGTAAAGCCAATCAGCGTACTCCCCGCATCGCCCATAAAGACTTTATAGCGACGTCCGAGAATACCCAGGTTCAGCATGATGTAAGGCAGAATGGCGGCGATCATGGCAAAACACCAGATAGCCAGGCTTGTCTGGCCGTCAAACCACAAGATAAGCCCCATTGCGGCGAATGATACGCTGGATAGCCCGCCTAACAGACCATCAATCCCATCTACCATGTTAAAGGCATTAATTGCAGCCCAAACGGCGAAAAGGGTAAGGAAATAGCCAAAAGGACCGAGCACCATCTCCCAAGGGCCAAAAATGAACCCAAGGCTCAACAGATAGAGCTTACCTACCGCCATCATAATGATGCCGATGATAGCCTGGATGGTCGCACGGATTTTTACACTGATATCAAAGCGGTCGTCCAGTGCACCGATAAATACCAGTACACCAGCACAAGCCAGGTAGAGAGTTGCATGCGGGATATAATAATCGGCGATGAGGAACGTAAAGCAAATGCCTGCGTAAACCGAAATCCCCCCAACCAACGGAATCAGTCCCTGATGACGTTTGCGGAAGTTGGGTTTATCCACCAATCCTATCTTTTTCGCAACCTTACGGGCAAAGAAAAGAAACAGCGTTGTGAATAAAAAAATACTGATGAGATCAGTACTTGCTGTCAGTAAATTCACTATACATACTCTCAAAGAATATCAATATATGAAGTATAACCATCCAGGCGATTATTCAGAAGAGAAACCCGATTCCATATCAGGTGGTTCTGTATGATTATTAACCACAAAATACGAATTACAACCCTTCGTCGCCAGGCGGTATGTCATACCGGATTATTATTATTGTGTCGTTAAGATTACATCCACAAAAGCAAAACGCCACGTAAAAACGTGGCGTTTTCAGATGATGCCCGAATCAGGAACGCTTCATCATATCGAAGAAGTCGTCATTGGTTTTGGTCATCGCCAGTTTGTTAATGAGGAATTCCATTGCGTCGATTTCACCCATCGGATGGATGATTTTGCGCAGGATCCACATTTTCTGCAGCTCTTCCTGGGTAGTGAGCAGCTCTTCTTTACGGGTACCGGAACGGTTGTAGTCGATAGCCGGGAAGACGCGTTTTTCAGCAATCTTACGAGAGAGATGCAGTTCCATGTTGCCGGTACCTTTAAACTCTTCGTAGATAACTTCATCCATTTTAGAGCCGGTATCAATCAGCGCAGTAGCGATGATGGTCAGGCTACCGCCCTCTTCCACGTTACGTGCAGCACCAAAGAAACGCTTCGGACGATGCAGGGCGTTGGCGTCCACACCACCGGTCAGTACTTTACCGGAAGCCGGAACCACGGTGTTATATGCACGCGCCAGACGGGTGATGGAGTCAAGCAGAATGATAACGTCTTTCTTGTGTTCAACCAGACGTTTCGCCTTCTCGATAACCATTTCCGCAACCTGAACGTGGCGGGAGGCTGGTTCGTCAAAGGTAGAGGCAACCACTTCACCTTTCACCAGACGCTGCATCTCGGTAACTTCTTCCGGACGTTCGTCAATCAGCAGTACCATCAGCACGCAGTCAGGATGATTGTATGCAATGCTCTGCGCGATGTTCTGCAGCAGCATGGTTTTACCCGCTTTCGGCGGAGCAACAATCAGACCACGTTGGCCACGACCGATCGGCGATGCCAGATCCAGTACACGCGCCGTTAAGTCTTCAGTAGAACCGTTACCACGTTCCATACGCAGACGAGAGTTTGCGTGCAGAGGCGTTAAGTTCTCAAAGAGGATTTTGTTACGGGCGTTTTCTGGTTTGTCGTAGTTAACTTCGTTAACTTTCAACAGCGCAAAGTAGCGTTCACCTTCTTTCGGCGGGCGAATCTTACCAGAAATGGTATCACCAGTGCGGAGGTTGAAACGGCGGATTTGGCTGGGAGAAACGTAGATGTCATCAGGACCGGCGAGGTAGGAGCTGTCTGCAGAGCGGAGGAAACCAAATCCATCCTGCAATATCTCCAGCACACCGTCACCAAAGATATCTTCGCCACTCTTTGCGTGCTGCTTCAGGATGGCAAAAATAATGTCCTGCTTGCGCATACGAGCCAGGTTTTCAAGGCCCATATTTTCGCCGAGAGTGATCAGCTCAGAAACCGGCGTATTCTTTAATTCGGTAAGATTCATAATGGTGTGAGTTCTTAAACTTGGGGTAAATCTCGAACTTAATGTTGTGAATGGTATGGCAGGGTCATCCATGCCTGTTTACGGCCATCAACTCATGTCTGTTCGCTGTCTGGTCACAGGAAAGTACGCAGAACTGAAACGACAAGACGGATTGAGTGACAAGCCAGGAATCTGTCCACTCCTCGCGCGAGAAACAACGGGAAGTATTGGATATAACTAGATTCAAACTTAATAAGGTATGTTTAATACGAAGTCAACACTAACTTAGCACGACTCAAGTCGGGCGTCCAGTCATCCGAATCATTTCGAAGTAGGGTCGCCCGATCATGAGACTTCCTTACGCTAAATTAGCGTCGAGGAATTCTTTCAACTGACCTTTGGACAGCGCGCCGACTTTCGTCGCCGCAACTTCGCCGTTTTTAAACAGCAGCAGGGTCGGGATGCCACGGATACCATACTTCGGCGCGGTGCCTGGGTTTTGGTCAATGTTCAGTTTAGCAACCGTCAGTTTGCCCTGATATTCGTCAGCGATTTCATCCAGAATCGGAGCGATCATTTTGCACGGACCGCACCACTCTGCCCAGAAATCAACGAGGATTGCTCCGTCCGCTTTGAGTACATCCGTGTCAAAACTGTCGTCAGTCAGGTGAATAATTTTATCGCTCATAATAACTCCACAGGAATAAGCCTGGTGCATTGGTGTAGCATTAATCAACGACGTGTTGATGTAGCATTAACCAACTAAAGGTTGACTTTATTTCACCGGATACGCTTTCGTAAAGCAATAGTAAGCTGATATTCTACCACACTATGAGCAAAACACATTTAACAGAACAGAAGTTTTCCGACTTCGCCCTGCACCCAAAGGTGATAGAAGCCCTTGAAAATAAAGGCTTTCATAACTGTACGCCCATTCAGGCCCTCGCGCTGCCGCTAACGCTGGCTGGTCGTGATGTTGCCGGGCAGGCGCAAACCGGTACCGGAAAAACGATGGCGTTCCTGACGTCAACGTTTCATTATCTTCTCTCTCATCCCGCGATTGCCGATCGCAAGGTGAACCAACCGCGTGCGTTAATTATGGCGCCAACGCGTGAGTTAGCCGTGCAGATCCACGCCGATGCCGAGCCGCTGGCACAGACCACTGGTCTGAAATTAGGCCTGGCGTATGGCGGCGACGGTTACGATAAACAGCTGAAAGTGCTGGAAAGCGGCGTCGATATTCTTATCGGCACGACCGGTCGTCTCATCGACTATGCAAAACAGAACCACATTAATCTGGGCGCGATTCAGGTCGTGGTGCTGGATGAAGCCGATCGTATGTACGATCTGGGCTTTATTAAAGATATCCGTTGGCTGTTCCGTCGTATGCCGCCAACCACCCAACGTCTGAACATGCTGTTTTCTGCAACCCTCTCTTACCGCGTTCGCGAACTGGCGTTCGAACAGATGAATAACGCTGAGTACGTTGAAGTCGAACCGGAACAGAAAACTGGCCACCGCATTAAAGAAGAGCTCTTCTACCCTTCCAACGAAGAGAAAATGCGTTTGCTGCAAACGCTGATTGAAGAAGAGTGGCCAGATCGCGCCATTGTTTTTGCTAACACCAAGCATCGTTGTGAAGATATCTGGGGCAGCCTTGCTGCGGACGGTCATCGCGTCGGTCTGCTGACCGGTGACGTAGCACAGAAAAAACGTCTGCGTATTCTTGATGAGTTCACCCGTGGCGATCTCGACATTCTCGTTGCGACGGATGTCGCTGCGCGTGGCCTGCATATCCCAGCAGTAACGCACGTATTTAACTATGACCTGCCGGATGACTGTGAAGATTACGTTCACCGAATCGGTCGTACCGGACGTGCTGGCGCAAGCGGTCACTCTATCAGCCTGGCTTGTGAAGAGTACGCGCTGAATTTACCCGCAATCGAGACCTATATCGGCCATTCGATTCCAGTCAGCAAATATAACCCGGATGCGCTGATGACCGATCTGCCGAAGCCGTTGCGCTTAACGCGCCCGCGTACAGGCAATGGCCCACGCCGTACCGGTGGTGCTCCGCGTAATCGTCGTCGTTCAGGTTAAGAAAAGTTATGCCATACACAAAATCATTCAGCCTGTATCAAGGCGGCAAGAAAACGAATCCCGATGAGCTTATTATAGTAAATGATTCGGGTGAGAGAACGCAGCCAACACAGATACAGGTTGAAGGATGAAGTGTATGAATTCTACTTCGCTGTATGCGGCAATCGATCTCGGCTCGAATAGTTTTCATATGCTGGTTGTACGCGAGGTGGCAGGAAGCATCCAGACGCTCACGCGTATCAAACGCAAAGTGCGTCTGGCCGCTGGACTCAACGGTGACAACGAGCTCTCTGTTGAAGCGATGGAGCGCGGCTGGCAATGCTTGCGCTTGTTTGCAGAACGTCTGCAGGATATTCCGCATCCTCAAATCCGCGTGGTCGCCACGGCAACATTACGCATCGCCGTAAATGCCGATGTGTTTATTGCTAAAGCGCAAGAGATCCTTGGCTGCCCTGTCCAGGTAATTAGCGGTGAAGAAGAAGCGCGACTGATTTATCAAGGTGTGGCCCACACAACCGGCGGTGCCGATCAGCGTCTGGTTGTGGATATTGGTGGCGCCAGCACTGAATTAGTCACCGGTTCCGGCGCACAAACCACCTCTCTGTTCAGCCTGTCGATGGGCTGCGTCACCTGGCTCGAACGTTATTTTACCGATCGTAATCTGGCACAGGAAAACTTTGACGAGGCAGAGAAGGCCGCACGTGAAGTTCTGCGCCCGGTCGCCGACAAACTGCGTTTTCATGGCTGGAAAGTTTGCGTTGGTGCCTCTGGTACCGTCCAGGCGTTGCAGGAAATCATGATGGCGCAGGGTATGGATGAGCGCATTACGTTGGCCAAACTGCAGCAGCTTAAGCAGCGTGCCATTCACTGCGGTCGTCTGGAAGAGCTGGAAATCGAAGGGTTAACGCTGGAACGTGCGCTGGTTTTCCCCAGCGGGCTGGCCATTCTGATTGCTATTTTCACCGAACTGAACATTCAATGCATGACCCTGGCCGGCGGCGCATTACGTGAAGGTCTGGTCTACGGCATGCTGCATCTGGCGGTGGATCAGGATATTCGTAGCCGCACATTACGCAATATCCAGCGTCGCTTTATGGTCGATACAGAGCAAGCACATCGCGTTGCCAATTTAGCGACTAAATTTCTCGATCAGGTAGAAAAAAAGTGGCATCTTGAACCGATTAGCCGCGAACTACTGATTAGTGCCTGTCAGCTGCATGAAATTGGCCTGAGCGTTGATTTTAAACAGGCACCACAGCATGCCGCTTATCTGGTGCGCAATCTCGATCTCCCGGGTTTTACCCCTGCGCAAAAGAAACTGCTAGCAACGCTGTTACTCAACCAGACCAACCCCGTCGATCTCTCTTCGCTCCACCAGCAAAACGCAGTGCCACCGCGCATCGCGGAGCATCTTTGCCGTTTGCTACGTTTGGCGATCATCTTCGCCAGCCGTCGCCGTGACGATCTTGTGCCGGAAATTCAAATGGATGCAAGAAACGAGCACCTGACGGTCACGCTACCAGAAGGCTGGCTGGAACATCATCCGCTGGGTAAAGAGTTAATCGATCAGGAAAGTCAGTGGCAAAGCTATGTCCACTGGCCGCTGGACGTTCATTAGATGTTGGTTGCCGGATAGCGCGCGTTTACACGTATCCGGCCTACAAAATACCTACTTCGCTTTGGCTTTCGCCATCATTGCCCGAATATTAGCAATGCTGGCCTGCCCTTTTTGCATCCGCTCCTCAGCGCTCACCACTTTACGCTCTTGTTCCCAGATAACGTCATCCTGTGGCAGCTCCAGCAGGAAACGACTCGGTTCCGGACGCACCAGCTCACCATACTGACGACGCTCTTTGCACAGAGTGAAGATGAGTTCTTTCTGTGCACGCGTAATCCCTACGTAAGCAAGACGACGTTCTTCGTCGATATTGTCTTCATCGATACTGCTCTGGTGCGGCAAAAATCCTTCTTCCATTCCCACCATAAACACGTAAGGGAACTCCAGCCCTTTTGAGGCATGCAGCGTCATCAACTGCACCTGATCCAGCTCTTCTTCACTCTCTCCACGCTCCATCATGTCGCGCAGGGTAAAGCGGGTAACGACCTGGGTCAGGGTCATCGGCTCTTCCAGCTCACTGCCTTCCAGCATCTCCGTCATCCAGCTGAACAGCGTATTGACGTTTTTCATACGCATTTCAGCCGCTTTCGGGCTCGGCGAGGTTTCATACAGCCAGGATTCGTAATCAATACCGTGGATAAGATCGCGCACGGCGGCAACCGGTTCGCGCTCCGCCAGGCGCTGAATTTCACCCAGCCAGTGCGTAAAGCGGGTCAGAGAGTCATACCCGCGCCCGGTCAGTGTCTGGCTAAGCCCCATATCAAAGCTGGCGGTAAACAGGCTTTTATTACGCGTCATCGCCCATTCACCCAACTTTTGCAGCGTGGCCGGACCGATTTCACGCTTTGGCGTGTTTACGATGCGCAAAAATGCGCTGTCGTCATCCGGGTTGCTCAGCACGCGCAGGTAGGCCAGCAAATCTTTAATCTCCGGACGCGAGAAGAACGATGTTCCGCCGGAGATTTTGTACGGGATACGGTTCTGCATCAGAAACTTTTCGAACACGCGCGACTGATGATTACCGCGATACAGGATGGCGTAGTCTTTATATTGCGTCTTGTTCACAAAATGATGGGCAATTAATTCCCCGGTCACACGTTCGGCTTCATGCTCTTCATTATTTGCGCTCAGTACCTTCAGCTCAGCACCGTAACCCAACTCGGAAAAGAGCCGCTTTTCAAAGACGTGTGGATTGTTCGCAATGAGGATGTTCGCCGCCTTAAGGATGCGACCTGATGAACGGTAGTTTTGCTCCAGCTTCACCACCTGTAAAGCCGGAAAATCTTTGCTCAACAGTACCAGGTTCTGCGGACGGGCGCCGCGCCAGGAGTAGATCGACTGATCGTCATCGCCCACGACGGTAAAGCGCGCACGTTTCCCTACCAGCAACTTCACCAGCTCATACTGGCTGGTGTTGGTATCCTGATATTCATCCACCAGCAGGTAGCGGATTCTGTTTTGCCAGCGCTCACGCACTTCTTCATTGCGCTGTAGCAGCAGAGTAGGAAGCAGGATAAGATCGTCAAAATCGAGGACGTTACACGCCTTCATATGCGCGTCATACAGACCATAGCAGTGGGCAAAAATACGATCGCGTTCGCCCTTTGCGCTGGCTGCCGCCTGCGCCGGAGTCATCAGATCGTTTTTCCAGTTGGAGACCGTCGAGATCAGCTGCTGGAGAATAAGCTTATCGTCTTCGATTAGCCCTTCGGTCAGTTCCTTAAGCAAGGCCACCTGGTCAGTATCGTCAAACAACGAGAAGTTAGACTTCATCCCCAGCGCCGCGTATTCACGCTTAATGATATCCAGTCCCAGGGTGTGGAAGGTGGAGATCATCAACCCACGCGCCTCTTTACGACCCAGCGTTTGCGCCACGCGCTCTTTCATCTCGCGCGCAGCCTTATTGGTAAAGGTCACTGCCGCAATATGTCGTGCCTGATAGCCACATTCACGGATCAGATGGGCTATTTTGTTGGTGATAACACGCGTCTTGCCGGAACCAGCTCCCGCCAGCACCAGGCAAGGTCCGGTGACGAATTCGACGGCTTGTTGTTGTCCGGGGTTCAAACGCATAAGGGATTGCTCAATCTGTAAACACGGGGGAGGTGGATTGTAGCAGAAAGAGGGAGAAAAAGAGTAACTGGCTACCCCTGTGAGTAGCCAGAAAATCGGGTCAATCAGGAAGCCGTCGCGGCTAGTGGTGTATAGCCGTTGCGCTGCGCGCTCTTGATCCAGCTGTAGGATCCCATCACCGCGATTGCCGTCAGCAGGACATACTCAAGCGACATGGCGTAAACGCCCTGCACCGCGTAAATAACCACGCTAATCACGTCGATAAGCACCCACAGCAGCCAGTTTTCGACGAATTTGCGCGTCATCAGTACCATGGCCGCAATCGACAACACCAGCATGGTGGAATCCCAGAACGGGAAGGCATCGGGCTGAAGGTCAGGCATCGCGACCGGTATACCTATCATTTGTAGCAGTGCAATCATAATGCGGGTAAGCGCTGCAAACACCGGATCGATAAACAGCGTCATCAAAACTATCGCCACCGCACAAACGCCGCCCAGCACCAGGGTTTGCTGACGGGAAAGCCAACGTACCTTGAGCGCAGCTTCCTGCGCCTCGTTTTGTCGGCTCCACGCATACCAACCGTAAATGTTAGCGGCGAAGAAAAACACCTGTAGCAACAAGCTGGCATAGAGCTGAATCTGGAAAAAGATTGCCGCAAACAGCGTGACGTTAATCAGGCCAAACAGGTAATTGATGATTTTTTCCCGGCTGGCACACCAGATACATAACAGACCAAATACGGTACCAATGGCTTCAATCCAAGATAGTGCATAGCCGCCTTCGCCGAGAGGAATGTTGACCATTACATTGTTAATGCTAAAAAAGTCCATCACTGACCTCCTTGCTGACTATCGGAATGAATGGCGCGTAGCGCCAGGGTAATTTGCCGTTCTTCGCCCTGTTGGCACAACGTTTCCTGCTGGACATAATCATTGATACTGCTATCCAGACAACCGTTGTGGGCAACCACCACATTGAGTAATGACGCCGTACGTAACCCGCGCAGCGCACCGATGGTCATCAAAGCGGCACTTTCCATATCCGCACCCAGAACGCCGAGTGCCGACCACTGCGCATCCAGTTCCGCTTCCCGGTCGGTATAAAAACTATCGTGGCTGCGCACCAGGCCGCATGTGGCGGGAATATTCATCTGCCGCGCCTGCGCCATCAGTTCCCAGGTTAACTGCGGGTCGGCGCAGGCCGGATAGCCCGCAGGCGCATAGGTACGGCTGGTCCCGTCATCCGTTACCGCGGCATGGGCGATAATCACGTCACCAAGCGCAAGATTATCCTGCAATGCCCCGCAGCTACCGATACGAATCAGGGTCTTTACACCGATTTGACGCAGTTCTTCAATGGCAATAGCCGTAGACGGCCCACCGATTCCGGTAGAGAGCACTAAAATCTCGATCCCCTGATACCAACCTCGCGCGGCGCGAAACTCACGGTTTTGACCAAGCGATTCTGGGTTATCAAGAAAATTGGCGATGCGATCGACTCGCAACGGGTCTCCCGGCAGCAGCGCATAGCGTGCGCCTGTCATCTCCTTGCTTAACTGGATATGGGGTTGCAGCGACATTCTCGCGCCTCCTTCACTCTTACGGTTATCCGATATCAGCCTCCTGCTTTAACTTTTCAGGGACTAACAACACAATGCTTTCACCATCGGTATCAATAATCTGTAACGCTTTCAGATCATGTAAAATACGATTAATACTACGGGTCGTCGCCGCCAGCTCCTCGCTGAGGTTTAGCTTATCCAGCAAAATTTCATTCGTGCCATCTTGTTGATAACGCAGCCATAACGCCTGGCACACTCGCTGATACAGCGAGTAAAGATTGTCGCTGCTGGCCTTTTTCGACAGCTGGTAATATTGCTGACTAAAGAAGCGCAGCATCCGCTGGTTAAAATGGTTATCTAACGCCAGCCAGCGGCTGAAGTATTCCTGCGATAAGCTCAGAAGCTGCACATGTCCTACCGCCACTACCGAACAGATGTAATGGCGCGACTCAAAAATCTCGAGTTCGCCCAGCATATCGCCTTTCCGGTAGCGGGCTTGACGATAACGACGTCCATCTTCAGCCTCATAGAAAACATCGACTTCACCGGCAATAATCAGCGAAAAACGCTGACATATTTCCCCCTGCCGACAGATAAAGGCACCGCGTTGGATCTCTTCAAAACGCCAGCGCTGCATGATGTCCAGAGGGCAATATTTCAATAATTCATAGAGCTGTGGATCGCGAACAATATCACCCAGCCCGGTAAGCCATCCGACTGAAAATTCAGTTTTTTTCATTGTATCCATGATATCTCGCTCCATGGCTGTAGGGACAGGACGGAGGTCCCCGGCAAAAGGGAATGCGGCAGAGAAAATGTCGCTCATCTCCCGTTTCCATACATCAGGCGAGACATCTGTCCCGCGATGGCGAAGAGTATATGTCCACGACTAAGACGGGTGATAAAGTAATGGGACATCTTTGAGACATGAGAACAAAATAATGGCTAAGAGCGCGGCAGCCCTACATATCCTGGTAAAAGAAGAGAAATTAGCTCTGGAGATCCTGAGCAAGCTGGATCGCGGTATTAGCTTCGATCATTTGGCAAAACGCTATTCTCGCTGCCCCTCTGGGCGCAACGGAGGCGATCTGGGCGAGTTCAAACAGGGGATGATGGTGGGACCATTTGATGCCGCTGTGTTTAGCTGCCCACTGCTTAAACCTTACGGGCCTGTAAAAACCAAATTTGGCTACCACATCATCAAAGTGCTGTATCGACGGTAAGCCATGCTAAAATCGCGAGCCTTACAGACCCCCTTTTGAAGGCACGATCATGGCAAAAACAGCAGCAGCAGTGCATATCCTTGTTAAAGAAGAGAAACTGGCACTGGATCTTCTGGAACAGATTAAAAACGGCGCCGACTTCGGCAAACTGGCGAAGAAACACTCCATCTGCCCATCAGGCAAACGCGGCGGTGATTTAGGCGAATTCCGTCAGGGCCAGATGGTTCCGGCGTTCGATAAAGTGGTCTTTTCCTGCCCTGTGCTGGAGCCAACCGGCCCGCTGCACACTCAGTTCGGTTACCACATCATTAAAGTGCTGTACCGTAACTAATAGAAAGCCCGGTGTTTAAACACCGGGCTTTTTTTGCCGGATAGCGCTTCGCTTATCCGGCCTACGAAGCGCTGTTGATATGCCATTCCTCTATGAGGAATTATCCTGCGACCGCAATGCGCTTCATATCGGTCATGTAGCCACGCAGTTTCTGGCCCACTTTCTCGATAGCATGGCCGCGAATCGCATCGTTCACGTCACGCAGCTGCGCGTTGTCTACCGCGCCTTCAGCAATCGCTTTGCCCAGGTCGCCGGTCTGCAGGGTGGTCATGAACTCTTTCAGCAGCGGTACGCAAGCGTAAGAGAACAGGTAGTTGCCGTATTCTGCGGTATCAGAGATAACCACGTTCATTTCGTACAGACGCTTACGGGCAATGGTGTTGGCGATCAGCGGCAGTTCGTGCAGTGATTCGTAGTAAGCAGATTCTTCGATGATGCCGGAATCCACCATGGTTTCGAACGCCAGCTCAACGCCCGCTTTCACCATCGCAATCATCAGAACGCCTTTATCAAAGTATTCCTGCTCGCCGATTTTACCGTCGAACTGGGCAGCGGTTTCGAACGCGGTTTTGCCGGTCTCTTCACGCCAGGTCAGCAGTTTCTTATCGTCGTTGGCCCAGTCAGCCATCATGCCGGAAGAGAATTCACCGGAGATGATGTCATCCATGTGTTTCTGGAACAGCGGCGCCATGATCTCTTTCAACTGTTCGGACAGCGCGTAAGCACGCAGTTTCGCCGGGTTAGACAGACGGTCCATCATCAGAGTGATGCCGCCCTGCTTCAGCGCTTCGGTGATGGTTTCCCAGCCGAACTGAATCAGTTTTTCAGCATATGCCGGGTCAGTACCCTCTTCCACCAGCTTATCGAAGCACAGCAGAGAACCGGCCTGCAGCATACCGCACAGGATAGTCTGCTCACCCATCAGGTCAGATTTCACTTCCGCAACGAAGGAGGACTCCAGTACGCCAGCACGGTGACCGCCGGTGGCCGCAGCCCAGGCTTTAGCAATCGCCATGCCTTCGCCTTTCGGATCATTTTCCGGGTGAACGGCGATCAGCGTAGGTACGCCGAAACCACGTTTGTACTCTTCACGAACTTCAGTACCCGGGCATTTCGGTGCCACCATCACAACGGTGATGTCTTTACGGATCTGCTCGCCCACTTCCACGATGTTGAAGCCGTGGGAGTAACCCAGCGCTGCACCGTCTTTCATCAGCGGCTGTACAGAACGCACAACGTCGGAGTGCTGCTTGTCCGGCGTCAGGTTAACCACCAGATCAGCCTGCGGGATCAGCTCTTCGTAGGTACCCACTTTGAAGCCGTTTTCGGTCGCTTTACGCCAGGAAGCACGCTTCTCAGCAATGGCTTCTTTACGCAGTGCGTAGGAGATATCCAGACCGGAGTCACGCATGTTCAGGCCCTGGTTCAGACCCTGGGCGCCACAGCCGACGATGACCACTTTTTTACCCTGAAGGTAGCTCGCACCATCGGCGAATTCGTCGCGACCCATAAAGCGACATTTACCCAGCTGTGCCAGCTGCTGGCGCAGGTTCAGTGTATTAAAGTAGTTAGCCATGATGGTGTACTCCGTGATGTTGTGTTGTGGTGCTTATTATTCGGTTCGCAGATTTGTATTTGCGAGATTGAATCCACATTACAACAGGAAATTTATTGCGGAAATTGATATATTCACAACGTCACATTGCAATTTATGCAACGTAGAAAATCGGAGGCTCGTCTGTGGATTTACGCGATCTGAAAATGTTCCTGCATTTGGCTGAAAGTCGTCACTTTGGTCGCAGCGCGCGGGCAATGCACGTCAGCCCATCCACGCTTTCCCGACAGATTCAGCGCCTCGAAGAAGACCTCGGCCAGCCGCTGTTTGTGCGCGATAACCGCACGGTTACACTGACCGAAGCAGGTGAAGAGCTGCGCGTGTTTGCCCAACAGACGCTGTTGCAGTACCAGCAGTTACGCCACACCCTAGATCAACAAGGGCCGTCGCTGTCGGGCGAACTGCATATCTTCTGTTCGGTAACTGCCGCCTACAGCCATCTGCCGCCAATCCTTGACCGTTTCCGCGCCGAGCATCCGTCAGTGGAAATTAAGCTCACCACCGGCGACGCCGCCGATGCGATGGATAAAGTTGTCACTGGTGAAGCCGATCTGGCAATTGCCGGTAAGCCCGAAACGCTGCCTGGCGCGGTGGCGTTCTCGATGCTGGAGAATCTGACGGTTGTGTTGATCGCTCCGGCGCTGCCCTGCCCGGTGCGAAATCAGGTATCGGTCGATAAGCCGGACTGGTCGACGGTGCCGTTTATCATGGCCGATCAGGGTCCGGTACGCCGCCGTATCGAGCTGTGGTTCCGCCGTCACAAAATCAGCAACCCATCAATTTACGCCACGGTGGGTGGCCACGAAGCGATGGTCTCAATGGTGGCGCTGGGCTGCGGCGTAGCTCTGCTGCCGGAAGTGGTGCTAGAAAACAGCCCGGAGCCGGTGCGTAATCGCGTGATGATTTTAGAGCGCAGTGACGAAAAAACACCGTTCGAGCTTGGCGTCTGCGCGCCGAAAAAGCGACTGCATGAACCGCTGATCGACGCGTTTTGGAAGATTGTTCTGGAACGTAAATCCGCAGAGTAGCGCCAGCGTCAGGTCTAAAATCAGTGGTAGATTCAGTATTGGCGCTCCTTTTCTGTATAATGTCGTGATCCATTGTAGTGGGGGGCTTGTTAACCATCGCGTTAAGCAGGCCAGAACAGACGGTGTCATTGCGCACTTGACAGCGAAAATACAAACTTAATTAGCCATCATTATGATAATCAAACCAAAAATTCGTGGATTCATCTGTACAACGACCCATCCGACTGGCTGCAAAGTCAACGTGGAAAAGCAGATCGAGTATGTTAAGCAGAACGGGAAAATCGAGAACGGCCCGTCTCGCGTGCTGGTGATCGGTGCTTCCACCGGTTACGGTCTGGCTTCCAGAATTTCCGCCGCCTTTGGCAGCGGTGCCGCCACTATCGGCGTATTTTTCGAAAAACCGGGCACGGATACCAAACCAGGTTCCGCAGGCTGGTATAACTCTGCAGCTTTCGACGAAGCGGCCAAGCGTGAAGGTCTGTACTCCAAAAGCATCAACGGCGATGCGTTCTCTGACGAATGCCGTGATGAAGTGATCAAACTGATCAAAGAAGACCTGGGTCAGATTGACCTGGTGGTTTACTCACTGGCTTCCCCAGTGCGTAAAATGCCGAAAACCGGTGAAATCGTCCGTTCAGCGCTGAAGCCAATCGGTGAGGTTTACACCTCTAAAGCGATCGATACCAACAAAGATCAGATCATCACCGCCAGCATTGAGCCGGCAACCGAAGAAGAAGTTCAGAACACCGTCACCGTCATGGGCGGCGAAGACTGGGAACTGTGGATGGGCGCGCTGAGCGAAGCGGGCGTGCTGGCTGATGGCGTGAAAACCGTAGCCTACTCCTACATCGGTACCGACCTGACCTGGCCAATCTACTGGCACGGCGCGCTGGGCAAAGCGAAAGAAGACCTCGATCGCGCGGCGGGAGAACTGCGTAACCAGCTGGCACCGCTGAACGGTTCCGCTAACGTTGCCGTACTGAAGTCCGTCATCACCCAGGCATCTTCTGCGATTCCGGTAATGCCACTGTACATCTCCATGGTCTTCAAGCTGATGAAAGCGCAGGGGATTCACGAAGGTTGTATTGAGCAGATCAACCGTCTGATGACCACCAGCCTGTACGGCGATAAAGTGGCGCTTGATGACAACCAGCGTATCCGTATGGATGACTGGGAACTGCGTGACGACATTCAGCAGGCATGTCGCGATCTGTGGCCGCTGATCACTACCGAAAACCTGGCGCAAGAAACTGACTATGCAGGATACAAGCAGGAATTCCTGAACCTGTTCGGTTTTGCCCTCGACGGTGTGGATTACGATGCTGACGTGAATACCGAAGTCGAATTCGACGTTATCACGCTGTAATCTGCTGATACAGTAGCAAAAAGGGTTCATGTTTTTACATGAACCCTTTTTTAATGGCTGTCGTTAACCCGCCAGGAAGAACCTGAACGCCGGGTTATGTGTTTCATCATGACAGTCATAACCCAGTTCATTCAGCCGCGTTTCGAAATCAGGCTCGTGTTCACCCAACTCAAACGCCGCCAGCACACGACCATAGTCAGTGCCGTGACTGCGATAGTGGAACAATGAAATATTCCAGTGCGTCCCCAGGGTATGCAGGAATTTGAGCAACGCCCCCGGCGACTCCGGAAATTCGAAGCTATAAAGACGTTCCTGTAAGGGTTTCGACGGACGTCCACCGACCATATAGCGTACGTGTAGCTTCGCCATCTCGTCATCAGACAGATCCACCACGCTATAGCCGCCCTCATTGAGCAGTTGCAGGATTTCCTTACGCTCTTCCAGCCCACGACTCAGACGTACGCCGACAAAAATGCAGGCGTCTTTCGCATCAGCAAAGCGGTAGTTAAACTCGGTCACCGAGCGCCCGCCCAGCAGTTGGCAAAACTTCAGGAAGCTGCCCTTTTCTTCCGGGATGGTCACGGCCAGCAAGGCTTCGCGCTGTTCCCCCAGCTCGCAACGTTCGGAAACGTAGCGCAGGCCGTGGAAGTTAACGTTAGCGCCGGAAAGAACATGCGCCAGACGCTCACCGCGAATATTATGCTGGGCGATGTATTTTTTCATCCCCGCCAGCGCCAGCGCCCCGGAAGGCTCCGCCACCGCGCGTACATCTTCGAACAGGTCTTTCATTGCCGCGCAAATAGCATCGCTATCCACGGTAATAATATCGTCGAGGTATTCCTGGCACAGACGGAAGGTTTCATCGCCAATACGTTTCACCGCCACGCCTTCGGCAAAGAGACCCACTCGCGGCAGATCCACCGGATGACCGGCATCCAGCGCCGCTTTCAGACAGGCCGAATCTTCCGCTTCCACGGCAATCACTTTGATTTGCGGCATCAGCTGTTTAATTAGCACCGCAACACCTGCCGCTAATCCGCCACCACCAACTGGCACAAAGACGCGATCGAGATGCGCGTCCTGCTGGAGCAGCTCCAGCGCCAGCGTGCCCTGCCCGGCAATCACCATCGGATGATCGAACGGCGGCACCCAGGTAAACCCCTGCTGCTGCGACAATTCAATCGCTTTGGCTTTGGCTTCATCAAAGTTCGCGCCGTGCAGCAGCACTTCTCCGCCGAAGCCGCGAACGGCGTCGACTTTGATATCGGCGGTAGCCGTTGGCATGACAATCAGCGCCTTCACGCCTAATCGCGCAGAAGAGAACGCGACGCCCTGAGCATGATTACCAGCCGATGCGGTAATGACGCCATGCGCTTTTTGCTCTTCGGTCAAGCCCGCCATCATGGCATAGGCACCGCGTAGCTTGAAGCTGTGAACAGGTTGACGGTCTTCGCGCTTCACCAGAATGACATTGTCGAGGCGCGAAGAGAGTTTTTCCATTTTCTGTAGCGGCGTTACCTGTGCCGCTTCGTATACCGGCGCACGCAGTACCGCTCTGAGATACTCGGCGCCCTCAGGAGCGCCGGATAGAGGTTGTGAATCCGCCATGGTCATTATCCCCCGAGCTTCGACTTATCGCGCACCGCACCTTTGTCGGCACTGGTTGCCAGGCTGGCGTAGGCGCGCAGTGCAAAGGAGACCTGACGCTGACGATCTTTTGGCGTCCAGGCTTTGTCACCGCGAGCTTCCTGCGCTTCACGGCGCGCAGCGATTTCCGCATCACTCAGTTGCAATTGAATGCCACGATTCGGGATATCGATGGCAATCATGTCACCATCTTCGATAATCGCGATATTACCGCCGCTGGCCGCTTCCGGAGAAACGTGACCAATGGAAAGCCCCGAAGTACCGCCGGAGAAACGACCATCGGTAATCAGCGCGCAAGCCTTACCGAGGCCCATCGATTTCAGGAAGGTGGTTGGGTAGAGCATTTCCTGCATGCCTGGCCCACCTTTCGGCCCTTCGTAGCGAATGACAACCACGTCGCCAGCCACCACTTTACCGCCGAGGATGGCTTCAACTGCATCGTCCTGGCTTTCATACACTTTTGCCGGGCCGGTGAATTTCAGGATGCTGTCATCCACGCCTGCGGTTTTTACAATACAGCCGTTTTCCGCGAAGTTACCGTACAGAACTGCCAGACCGCCGTCTTTGCTGTAAGCATGTTCCAGCGAGCGGATGCAGCCTTCAGCGCGGTCGTCATCCAGCGTATCCCAACGACAATCCTGTGAGAATGCCTGGGTAGTACGAATGCCGGCCGGGCCAGCACGGAACATTTTTTTCACCGCGTCGTCTTTGGTCAACATCACGTCATACCGATCGAGCGTTTGCGGCAGAGTCAGCCCCAGCACGTTTTTCACGTCGCGGTTCAGCAGTCCAGCACGATCCAGTTCGCCTAAAATACCCAGTACGCCACCTGCGCGGTGCACGTCTTCCATATGGTATTTCTGCGTGCTCGGCGCCACTTTACACAGCTGCGGGACTTTGCGGGACAGCTTGTCGATATCACTCATGGTGAAGTCGATTTCCGCTTCCTGCGCGGCTGCCAGCAGGTGCAGAACGGTATTGGTGGAGCCGCCCATGGCGATATCCAGCGTCATGGCGTTCTCAAACGCTGCCTTGCTGGCAATGTTGCGCGGCAGGGCGGAGGCATCATCCTGCTCGTAATAGCGTTTGGTCAGCTCGACGATGCGCTTACCTGCGTTGAGGAACAGTTCTTTACGGTCGGCGTGAGTCGCCAGCAGTGAACCGTTACCCGGCTGCGACAGGCCCAGCGCTTCAGTCAGGCAGTTCATCGAGTTAGCGGTGAACATACCGGAACAGGAGCCGCAGGTCGGACAGGCGGAACGTTCAACCTGCTCGCTTTGTGAGTCGGAAACTTTCGGGTCAGCACCCTGAATCATCGCATCAACCAGGTCGAGCTTGATGATTTGGTCAGAGAGCTTGGTTTTCCCGGCTTCCATCGGACCGCCGGAAACAAAGATCACCGGAATATTCAGGCGCAAAGAGGCCATTAACATCCCGGGGGTGATTTTGTCGCAGTTGGAGATGCAGACCATCGCATCGGCGCAGTGGGCGTTAACCATGTACTCAACGGAGTCAGCGATCAGCTCACGCGACGGCAGTGAATACAGCATGCCGCCATGACCCATGGCGATACCATCATCCACAGCAATGGTGTTGAACTCTTTCGCCACGCCGCCTGAGGCTTCGATTTGTTCGGCAACCAGCTTACCGAGATCGCGCAGGTGGACGTGACCCGGCACAAACTGGGTAAAGGAGTTCACCACAGCGATAATCGGTTTACCGAAGTCATCATCGGTCATCCCGGTGGCGCGCCACAATGCGCGGGCACCCGCCATATTGCGGCCGTGGGTGGTGGTAGCAGAACGATACTTAGGCATGCTTGATTAACTCCCGTCTGTCTTTCCCCTGCATACTTCACGCCGCAGGTGCGTTGGCCGCCTCGCTCACCCCAGTCACTTACTACAGTAAGCTCCTGGGACTTGCTGCGTTGCCGTCTTCCTGCAACGTGAATTATTTTGGGGAAATATTAATTTTTTTATTGGTTTACTGAATCCAACCAGCCGTATTTATCTTCCGTTTCACCGGTGAAGAGGCCAAAGAAGGCCTGCTGGATGCGTTTGGTGACCGGACCGCAGCGGCCTTCGCCCACCTGGATACCATCGACACTGCGTACTGGGGTGATTTCGGCCGCGGTACCGGACATGAACACTTCGTCAGCCAGGTACAGTGATTCACGGGACAACACCTGCTCACGTACTTCGATATCGAGATCTTTCGCCAGCTTAATGATCGCGTCACGGGTAATACCCGGCAGTGCAGAAGAGGTAAACGGCGGGGTAAACAGAATGCCGTCTTTTACTTCAAACAGGTTTTCGCCCGCACCTTCGGAGATGTAGCCATTCACGTCCAGCGCAATGCCTTCCTGATAGCCATGACGACGCGCTTCGCTACCCACCAGCAGCGAAGACAGATAGTTACCGCCCGCTTTAGCAGCAGTAGGGATGGTGTTCGGCGCAACGCGGTTCCAGGAAGAAACCATCGCGTCGATCCCCTGCTCCAGTGCTTCAGCACCGAGGTAAGCGCCCCACGGGAACGCGGCGATGATCACGTCAGTGGTGTATCCCGCTGGCGGGTTAACGCCCATCCCCACGTCGCCAACAAACACCAGCGGACGGATATAGGCGCTGGTCAGATTGTTTTTACGAATCACCTCGCGGCAAGCTTCCATCAGCTCATCAACGCTCTGAGAAACCGGAAAACGATAGATCTTGGCTGAATCACGCAGACGCTGCATATGTTCGCGATGACGGAACACCACCGGCCCTTTGTGAGAATCGTAGCAACGGATGCCTTCAAATACAGAAGTACCGTAATGCAGCGCGTGGGACATCACGTGAACCTTCGCGTCTTCCCAACGAATCATCTCGCCATTAGACCAAATGTAATCAGCTTTTTTCGTCGTCATTTTTCTTCCTTTTGCGCTCAGGCGCGGATTTGTTGTGATGTGGTTGTGCTCTGGCAGATAGCAACATGTGCAACGTCTACCAGTTTACTTAACTGACTAAACAGTAAGTCGACCGACCGGGGGCTGGCAACGGTCAATTCGATATTTATATTTTGCGCATCGCTGGCGGCTTCCATATTCATGGAGCACACCTGAAAACCACGATGGCGTACCACGCGTAAAACACGTTCTAACGTTTCCGGATTGAAACGAGCCTCAACGGCGACCTGATGTTGCATCATGATAATTTCTCCAGCATTTCTGAGTTACTGGCACCTGGCGGTACCAGAGGCCAGACATTCTCAAGTTCGTCGATTGAGACATGAAGCAGGTATGGCCCCTCGCTGTTCAGCATGGTGTCGAGTGCCGCTTCAACCTGGTCTTTACGGGTGATGTGTTGACCTGGTATGCCGAAGGCGCTGGCCAACATGAGGAAATCGGGGTTATCGGTAAGGGTGGTTTCGCTATAACGTTCCTGGAAAAACAGCTGCTGCCATTGTCGCACCATGCCTAACCGCTGGTTGTCGAGTAAGACTATTTTCAGCGGCAACTGCTTGCGTTTTACGGTGCCCAGTTCCTGTACATTCATCATGAAGGAACCGTCACCGGAGATACAGATTACCGTATCGTTCGGGCGAGCAACCTGCGCGCCAACAGCTGCTGGCAGGCCAAAGCCCATCGTACCCAGGCCGCTCGAGGTGATGAAATTTTCCGGGCGGGTGTAGGTCATATGCTGCGCCGACCACATCTGATGCTGACCAACATCCGTTGTCACTACGCTGTCTGCGGGTTTGCGATCGGACAACTGCTTCAACAACAGTGGCGCGTAGATAGCCTCACCGGGATGATCATAGCGCCAGGTATGCTCTGTGCGCAGTTCAGCGCTATGCTGACGCCATGCGTCAATCTTCAGAGATTGCTGCAATGCCGGCAGCAGAGAATTTAAATCACCCTGCAGGGCGACGTGCGCCTGGCGCAGCTTGTTCATTTCCGCCGGGTCGATATCCATGTGGATCACGCTGGCGTTCGGCGCGAAGGTATTCAGCTTGCCGGTCACCCGGTCATCAAAACGCGCACCCACTGCAATCAGTAAATCACATTCTTGCACCGCGAAATTTGCCGCTTTAGTGCCATGCATTCCCAACATACCCAAATAGTATGGGTAGTCAGCTTCTACTGCACCCAGCCCCTTCAACGTGCAGGCGACCGGCATTTGGGTTACCGCGATAAATTCACGCAGGGCCGGGACCGCCTGCGCCATACCAACGCCGCCACCGACGTACAGGATCGGTTTTTGCGCCTGCGCCAGCATTTTACGCGCCTGCTCAACGTCAGCGTGCGGGAAAACCTCTAGGTTTTCGACGGTCGTAAAATACGGCTCCAGCGTACCGCTGGCCAGCTGGATATCTTTCGGGATATCAACCAAAACCGGACCCGGACGACCGGAGTTCGCCACAGCGAAAGCCTCTGCCATGATGCGCGGCAGCTCTTCCAGTGACTGCACCAGGAAACTGTGTTTGGTGCAGGACAAAGACATACCCAGAACGTCCACTTCCTGAAACGCATCCGTTCCGATGAAAGGTGAGGCCACCTGACCGGTGATCGCCACCACAGGAACAGAATCTAACAGCGCATCGGCAAGTCCGGTGATCAGGTTGGTAGCGCCAGGACCTGAAGTGGCGATACACACGCCGGTTTTACCGGTCGCACGGGCATAGCCAATTGCCGCCATTGCCGCGCCCTGCTCGTGTCGGCACAACAGGTGTTCTACGCCGCCGTCATACAACGCATCGTAAACCGGCATAATTGCGCCACCAGGATAACCAAAGACGGTTTGAACCCCTTGTGCACGCAACGCATGTACCACCCACTGTGCCCCATTCATAGTTACATCCCCGCCGTAAATCTTGAGAAACAGAATTTTATGCTACCGTTCACTTTCTGCTCCTCATGTATGTTTTTAAGGTCAAAAAAAACCCCCGGACCTTTCGGTGCGGGGGTCTTAGTTCGTTAAGGCTTGTTTTCTAAGCCTTTCCTCGTCCAAGTGCAGCCCCGCACGGTGGGATAATAATCACCACCACGCTAATCACGACCAGGCTAATCACTCGTAGAAGGGCTGTCATTTTTGTATTTTCTTGCATCTTGTTCGAAGGAATACCTAAAGAGTTACCATAGAATTTGCAAATGACACAAGATATTTTTTTATTCGTTTTTCTGACGCCGTTAACGGTTTAGATAAATATCGTTGTTTTTTATACAAAAAATCAAAAGTGAAAATATTTCACGTTTCAGGTGATTCTCGGCAACCCGTTTCCTACTAAAAACGTTATTCAAAAGCGTTTGCGAGCGCTATTCCAGGCTTTATGCAAGCAGTATTGAGCTACATAAAAACACAGGAATAAGCCTCTAAAAACCGTAATTATGTGAAATCTTGCCGCGATGTATTGCGACATAATGCTTTCATCAGGAGGGCTTATGTCACTATCGATTGTTCACACACGCGCTGCGCTGGGCGTGAATGCGCCAGCCATTACCATCGAGGTACATATCAGCAATGGTTTGCCTGGTTTAACCATGGTGGGATTACCCGAAACAACGGTAAAAGAGGCTCGCGATCGAGTTCGCAGTGCGATTATTAATAGCGGTTATGAATTCCCGGCGAAGAAGATAACCATAAACCTCGCTCCGGCCGATCTCCCGAAAGAAGGGGGACGATATGATTTACCTATCGCAGTTGCGCTTCTGGCAGCGTCTGAGCAGCTTACAACCCATAACCTCGATACATATGAGCTGGTAGGCGAATTAGCGCTTACAGGCGCGTTACGCGGCGTTCCCGGTGCGATATCAAGTGCAACTGAAGCTATTCGCGCAGGCAGGAGAATTATTGTCGCAAAAGAGAATGCAGCTGAAGTGGGACTGATACACGGTGAAGGGTGCCTGATAGCCGATCATCTACAGGCCGTATGCGCATTTCTCGAAGGTAAGCATGATTTAGACAGACCATCATCTGCAGATTTTACCCCCTGCGCATTAGCAGATGATCTGAGCGATGTTATCGGCCAGGAACAGGGTAAACGCGGACTGGAACTTACCGCAGCTGGCGGTCATAACCTCTTACTCATCGGGCCGCCGG
This sequence comes from Citrobacter sp. Cpo148, assembly GCF_030332375.1. NCBI lineage: Bacteria > Pseudomonadati > Pseudomonadota > Gammaproteobacteria > Enterobacterales > Enterobacteriaceae > Citrobacter > Citrobacter sp. Cpo148. Next base: position 2,479 of record NZ_JAOWHY010000027.1, on the reverse strand, counting down.
GAACGGGTAAGACCATGCTGGCCAGTCGCCTGAGAGGATTGCTTCCGCCACTGAGTAATGATGAGGCACTGGAAAGCGCCGCGATTCTAAGTCTGGTCAATTCCGACACGCTACAAAAACAGTGGAAACAACGCCCTTTTCGTTCGCCGCATCACAGTGCTTCATTAACTGCCATGGTCGGTGGCGGCTCTATTCCTGCGCCAGGCGAGATATCTCTGGCGCATAACGGCATACTGTTTCTGGATGAGCTTCCCGAGTTTGAGCGGCACACGCTGGATGCACTGCGAGAGCCCATTGAGTCCGGGCAGATTCATTTATCCCGTACTCGGGCAAAAATAACTTACCCCGCGCGTTTTCAGCTTATTGCTGCCATGAATCCCAGCCCAACAGGACATTATCAGGGGAACCATAACCGCTGTACCCCAGAGCAGACGCTACGCTACCTCAATCGATTATCAGGTCCATTTCTTGACCGCTTCGATCTCTCCCTCGAAATCCCCTTACCGCCGCCCGGCATACTCAGCCAGAGCCAGGTAAAAGGGGAAGATAGCGCAACGGTGAAGCAACGCGTTATGGCAGCACGAGAGCGTCAGTATCAGCGGCAGAATAAGTTAAATGCGCACCTGGACAGTCAGGATATCCATAAATACTGTCCACTGCGTAGCGACGATGCGCAGTGGCTTGAAGAAACGCTCGCGCATCTCGGATTATCCATCCGCGCCTGGTTACGCCTGATAAAGGTCGCTCGAACGATCGCGGATATAGAACAATCTGACCATATCTCTCGCCAGCACTTACAGGAGGCTGTTGGGTATCGGGCGATAGACAGATTACTCATTCATTTGCAGAAACTACTGGCATAAAAAAAGGGCTTTCGCCCTTTTTTATTAATCATCAGATTCGGTGTAGTCTTCCGCACCTTCCACCTGAGGTTTCCCGCCAGACAGCGTGTGGAAGCGTTTTGGACGCTTAATGCGCGTCATGTATTTGGACCACACACGTTCAGCTTCGGTAACCGGTTCACGCTCACCACGGCATACCGCAACAAACAGTTTTTCTTCTTCCGTTACCGGCTCACGCTTGCCCAGATCCAGCTCGTTGAAAGCATAACCGTGACGCTCAAGCAGTTGTGCTTCTTTAATGGTGAAATCACCATGACGGGAGAATCCGCGGGGATAATATTTATTATCGAAATATCGATTAGTCGTCGTAAAGCTTTCCGCCATCCTGCACGCTCCTAATTCTTTGGCCGAGCTATTTATGGCGCGGAGTATTAGTTACGCTTGACAGAGCGTCAAACAAAAGATTTAAATCATAACGACAAATAATTTTATGGAGCGAGTTGTGGATACGGAATTGTTAAAAACTTTCCTGGAAGTTAGCCGGACACGCCACTTTGGCAGGGCTGCTGAAGCGCTCTATCTGACCCAATCAGCGGTTAGTTTTCGGATAAGACAACTGGAAAATCAATTGGGTGTAAACCTGTTCACCCGACACAGAAACAATATCCGTTTAACCGCTGCAGGTGAAAAATTATTACCTTACGCTGAAACGCTGATGAATACGTGGCAAGCAGCACGTAAGGAGGTTGCGAATACCTCGCGGCATAACGAGTTTTCTATTGGTGCCAGCGCATCCCTCTGGGAATGCATGCTTAATGGCTGGCTGGGGCGTTTGTACCAATCCCAGGAGCCACAATCCAGCCTACAATTTGAAGCGAGGATCGCGCAGCGACAGTCGTTAGTAAAACAGCTTCATGAACGACAGCTTGATCTATTGATTACTACCGAAACGCCCAAAATGGACGAATTTAGCAGCCAACTGTTGGGATATTTCACGCTGGCGCTCTATTGCAGTTCTCCTTCACAAACCAAAGATGAACTGAATTATCTGCGTCTGGAATGGGGACCTGACTTTCAGCAACACGAGGCTGGATTGATTGCGGGAGATGAAGTGCCGGTACTTACCACCAGTTCGGCAGAATTAGCCAGGCAGCAACTTTCAGTCCTCAAAGGTTTTAGCTGGCTACCGGTCAGCTGGGCTAAAGGTAAAAGCGATCTCCATACGGTTACTGACAGTACAACGCTTTCACGCCCGTTATATGCAGTTTGGCTGCAAAATAGCGATAAACATGCGCTGATTTGCGATCTGCTGAGAACGAATATTCTGGAAGATTAAGGAAAACGCTGGCAAGGATGCCGGGAGTAAAATAGAAAGAAGGAAAAACTCAAATTACAGGTAAAAAAAAATCCTTAGCAATAATGCTAAGGATTGTTTCTGGCAGGGGCGGAGAGACTCGAACTCGCGACACCCGGTTTTGGAGACCGGTGCTCTACCAACTGAGCTACGCCCCTAAATCTTCTTATCATTAAGCCTGCTTAGTAGCAGGCTTAATTTTCTAATAAGTGGCGGAACGGACGGGACTCGAACCCGCGACCCCCTGCGTGACAGGCAGGTATTCTAACCAACTGAACTACCG
>NZ_JAOWHY010000026.1:0-32873 GCF_030332375.1 Citrobacter sp. Cpo148 | reverse complement strand
TGGAGGCGCATTATAGGGAGTTTCCTGCGGCCCGCAACCCTTAAATGACAGAAAAATGACTGACTGCTGCATTCCACAGCGAAACCCCGCCTTATACCCATTTACACACAGAGTTATCCACAAACCACACGATCGTTTCTACGATCCACTCGTTATATCAGCCTCCTTCAACAGAAAAAGAAGAGGTCAAAATCGAAATTTAAAAATTCGCGAGCGTTGCGCAAACGTTTTCGTTACAATGCCCCCGCAAAACAAGGATGCCCCGTAAGGGGCGTTAGCTGAGTTTTTAGCCAAGAATTCACCTAACGCTCTCTGTAATAGTCAAATCCAGGGGATTTACCATGCAACAACGTCGTCCAGTCCGCCGCGCTCTGCTCAGTGTTTCTGACAAGGCCGGTATCATCGAATTCGCTCAGGCACTTTCCGCACGTGGTGTGGAGCTGCTGTCTACAGGTGGCACTGCGCGCCTGTTAGCGGAGAAAGGTCTGCCAGTGACCGAAGTTTCCGATTACACCGGCTTCCCGGAAATGATGGATGGACGCGTGAAGACCCTGCATCCGAAAGTCCACGGCGGCATTCTTGGTCGTCGCGGTCAGGATGACGGAATTATGGAACAGCACGGTATCGCCCCTATCGATATGGTGGTTGTAAACCTGTATCCATTCGCCGAGACCGTCGCCCGTGAAGGCTGCTCGCTGGAAGATGCGGTAGAGAACATTGATATCGGCGGCCCGACCATGGTGCGTTCCGCTGCCAAGAACCATAAAGACGTAGCGATCGTTGTGAAGAGCAGCGACTACGACGCCATTATTAAAGAGATGGATGCCAACGAAGGCTCCCTGACTCTGGAAACCCGCTTTGACCTCGCGATTAAAGCCTTCGAACACACCGCCGCCTACGACAGCATGATTGCCAACTACTTCGGCAGTATGGTTCCGGCTTACCACGGTGAGAGCAAAGAGGCCGCCGGTCGTTTCCCGCGTACGCTGAACCTGAACTTCATTAAGAAGCAGGATATGCGCTACGGCGAGAACAGCCACCAGCAGGCTGCCTTCTATATAGAAGAGAATGTTAAAGAAGCGTCCGTTGCCACCGCGCAGCAGGTACAGGGCAAAGCGCTTTCCTACAACAACATCGCAGATACCGACGCGGCGCTGGAGTGCGTGAAAGAGTTCAGCGAGCCAGCCTGTGTGATCGTTAAGCACGCTAACCCGTGCGGCGTGGCGGTAAGTACCTCTATTCTCGACGCTTACGACCGCGCCTATAAAACCGACCCGACCTCCGCGTTCGGCGGCATCATCGCTTTCAACCGCGAACTGGATGCCGAAACCGCGCAGGCAATTATCTCCCGTCAGTTCGTGGAAGTGATCATCGCCCCGTCCGCAACCGAAGACGCACTGAAAATCACCGCCGCCAAACAGAACGTTCGCGTTCTGACCTGCGGTCAGTGGGCACAACGTGTACCGGGCCTGGACTTCAAACGCGTTAACGGCGGTTTGCTGGTTCAGGACAGGGATCTGGGGATGGTGAGCGAAGGCGAACTGCGCGTGGTGTCCAAACGTCAGCCGACCGAGCAAGAGCTGCGCGATGCGCTGTTCTGCTGGAAAGTCGCCAAGTTCGTGAAATCCAACGCCATTGTTTATGCCAAAGAGAACATGACTATCGGCATAGGCGCAGGCCAGATGAGCCGCGTGTACTCCGCAAAGATCGCCGGGATTAAAGCGGCTGACGAAGGTCTGGAAGTGAAAGGCTCCGCCATGGCCTCTGACGCCTTCTTCCCGTTCCGCGATGGTATTGATGCTGCCGCCGCCGTTGGCGTGAGCTGCGTTATCCAGCCTGGTGGTTCTATCCGTGATGACGAAGTCATTGCCGCTGCCGATGAACACGGTATCGCGATGATCTTTACCGACATGCGCCACTTCCGCCATTAATCCACGGAGCAGACGATGAAAATATTAGTGATTGGCAACGGCGGGCGCGAGCACGCCCTGGCCTGGAAAGCCGCACAGTCCCCGCTGGTTGATACCGTTTTTGTCGCACCGGGTAACGCCGGTACCGCACTGGAGCCCGCGTTGCAGAACGTGGCTATCGGCGTCACCGATATTCCAGCTCTGCTGAGCTTTGCCCAGAACGAGAAAATTGACCTGACCATCGTCGGCCCGGAAGCGCCGCTGGTGATTGGCGTGGTCGATGCGTTCCGCGCCGCTGGCCTGAAGATCTTCGGGCCAACCGAAGGTGCTGCACAGCTGGAAGGTTCCAAAGCCTTCACCAAAGATTTCCTCGCCCGTCACCAGATCCCGACGGCGGAATATCAGAACTTCACTGAGATTGAGCCAGCGTTGGCCTATCTGCGTGAGAAAGGCGCGCCGATCGTCATCAAAGCTGACGGCCTGGCTGCTGGTAAAGGCGTTATCGTGGCGATGACGCTGGAGGAAGCAGAAGCCGCCGTTCATGACATGCTGGCAGGTAACGCTTTTGGCGATGCGGGCCACCGTATCGTGATCGAAGAGTTCCTCGACGGCGAAGAAGCGAGCTTTATCGTAATGGTCGACGGCGAGCACGTGCTGCCGATGGCCACCAGCCAGGACCACAAACGCGTAGGCAACGGCGACACTGGCCCGAACACCGGCGGTATGGGTGCTTACTCACCAGCGCCGGTGGTAACTGATGAAGTGCATCAGCGCACCATGGAACGCATTATTTGGCCAACCGTAAAAGGTATGGCGGCGGAAGGGAATACCTACACCGGTTTCCTGTACGCGGGTCTGATGATCGACAAACAGGGCAATCCGAAGGTTATCGAGTTCAACTGCCGCTTCGGCGATCCGGAAACCCAGCCGATCATGCTACGCATGAAATCGGACCTGGTGGAGCTTTGCCTGGCCGCCTGCGACGGCAAGCTGGATGAGAAAACCTCCGAGTGGGACGAACGCGCCTCGCTGGGTGTCGTCATTGCTGCCGGAGGTTATCCGGGCAACTACAACACCGGAGATGAGATCCACGGTCTGCCGCTGGAAGAAGTAGAAGACGGAAAAGTGTTCCATGCGGGCACTAAACTCGCCGAAGACGATCGCGTGCTGACCAGCGGCGGTCGCGTGCTGTGCGCCACCGCCCTGGGTCATACTGTGGCTGAAGCGCAGAAACGCGCTTACGCCCTGATGACCGACATCCGCTGGGATGGCAGCTTCAGCCGTAACGACATCGGCTGGCGCGCCATTGAACGCGAGCAACGCTAACGCGAAATTTTCGCCAGCAGCGTTTTACGCGTAATGCCTAACTGACGGGCGGCTTCCGTTTTATTGCCGCCCGTTTTTTCCAGCGCCGCCAGAATCACCTCTTTTTCGACATCCACCAGCGGTTGGATCTCGCCACTGAATTCCGTTTTTATCGGCGTCGCGGCAATCGCCATCGGCAGCTCGCGTTCGGAAATATATTCCCCCGTCAGCAGCACCACCGAGCGCTCAATCGCATTTTCCAGCTCACGAATATTGCCCGGCCAGTCGTAGTGGATCAGCAGATCCATCGCCTGCGGAGTAAAGCCTTTCACCGCTTTACGGTTACGCGCGGCAAAACGCTGGAGAAAATGTTCGGCTAGCAGCGGAATATCTTCCCGGCGCTGGCACAGCGCTGGCATTTCAATGGTGACGACGTTCAGGCGATAGTAGAGATCCTGACGAAAGCGCCCGGCACTGACTTCCTCGGCCAGATTACGATGCGTGGCGGCGATCAGCCGGACATCAACCGCAATAGTCTGGTTGCTGCCAACCCGCTGCACTTCGCGCTCCTGGATAGCCCGCAGCAGACGCACCTGCATCAGCGGTGAAATATCACCGATTTCATCAAGAAATAACGTGCCGCCATCGGCTTCCACAAAGCGACCTTCCCGCCGTTTATCCGCCCCGGTAAACGCGCCTTTTTCGTGGCCAAAAAGTTCGGACTCCAGCAGCGATTCATTAAGCGCCGCGCAGTTGAGCGTCACCAGCGGTTTATCGCGACGGGCGCTGCTGGCATGTAGCGCCCGGGCCACCAGCTCTTTCCCCGTGCCGGAGTCTCCGTGAATAAGCACCGTCGCATCCGAGGGCGCAACCATCGCGATTTCATTGAGCAACTGCTGCATCGCCGGACTGCTGCCAATCATGCCAAACTGCGCAGCCGACGCCGATGGCAGTTCAGCGCCCGTTTCCCGCGTATGCGCCAGCGCCTTTTCCAGCGTCTCCTGCAGACGGTCAAAATCCAGCGGCTTGATTAAGTAGTCCAGCGCCCCGGTTTTAAGCGCTTCAACGGCAGTCTCCACGCTGGAGAACGCCGTCATGATCAAGACTGGAATCGCCGGATTCAGCGCTTTAATCTCTTTCAGCGTTGCGATGCCGTCCATCTCCGCCATGCGTACATCACACAGCACTAAATCAAATACGCGTTCGCGCACCTGTTCCAGCGCCGCTCGCCCGCTATAGGCCAACGCGACCTCATAACCCCAGCCGCGCAGCAGCGCCTGTAAAATGGTGCAGTGGCTGATATCGTCATCTACCACCAGAATATTGATTTTTCCGCGCGTCATCCTTGTTAATCCTGTTGTTTCGCTTTGGTCGGCAGCCAAAGGGTAAAGGTCGCGCCTTTGCCCTCAACGCTTGCCACCTGAATGGTGCCACCGTGCTGTTCGATAATGTTCTGCACTACCGCCAGCCCGAGGCCGGTTCCGTCAGCTTTGGTCGTAAAGTAAGGCGTAAAAATGGCCTCCAGCTGTTCCGCCGCAATCCCCTTCCCACTATCGGTAACCACAATTTTAACGCGTTCGCCGCTGCTTTCATTCGCTTCAACCGTAATCGTGCCCTGACGACCAATCGCATGAATGGCGTTCAGATACAGATTCAACAAAACCTGAGTCAGCCGGTCGGGATCGGCCTGGATAGCGGGCAGCGTAGAATTGGCCGAAAAGCGGAGCTGGATTTCCCGGCTTGCCGCATCCTGACTCACCAGGTGTAATGAGTGGGTGATAACCTCATTGAGATCCACCTGTTGCAGCGTCAGATGTGCAGGTTTCACCAGCTCCAGCAACTCGCTCACCACCCGATTTAAACGATCCGCCTCTTTCGCCATCACCTGTGCCAGCTCATGCGACTCGCCTCCTGCCGGGGTTCGCTCGGCAAAATACTTCGCTAACCCTTTGATCGATGAAAGCGGGTTACGAATTTCATGTGCCACCCCAGCCGCAAGATGACCGAGTGCTAACAGTTTTTCTTTACGCTTCATCGCATCCTGGAGTTCTTTGTACGAGCGCTGATAGCGCTGATACCAGAAGAACGTCAGCACGGTGGCCAGCAACACAGCCGCCAGCGCAGAGAGGACTATCAGTGTATTACGCCACTCCCTTGCCTGAGTCGCTGTCAAATCGCTGGCATCAAAGGCGATAAATATGGTTTGTGATGGGGTGATAAGCTGCCCGTCATTACTGGCACAGCGCGCCATGCCGTGGCGTCCTGGACCATACATCGGCTGAAACTGGCGATAAATTTCCAGTGCTGGCGTTTTTTCACCATCCCTCGCTGGAATTTCAATATTCCGCCAGCTTTCTTGCTCCCCAGGACTAAGCTGTCGCAGGACATCCGATGAATAGAGCGTTTTGCCGACCATCGCGGAATTGCTGTGGGTAATAATGACACCATGCTCATCGACGACAGCAAACCATAGCACGCCAGGCTGTACAGCCATTTCCTCCAGTAGCGTCTGCTGCTGGGCATGATGCATGCGCATCCCCATGCCTACGCGCGTACCAGACTCCAGAGCGCGAATGAGCACGCTGCCTTTTTCCAGTAGCGTTTGCCGCGCGGCACCACTTTCCCGCCCATAGTCCCGAATGGTCATAATCGAAAACCAGCCGACCAAAACCAGGATTGCCGCCAGCAAGAGTCGGCTCAACCACTTTGCCACCGTATCCTTATAAAGACGCATACGCTCTCCCTTCACCCCGCTTGTTCCTTTCATCGTTGCAGGTATACAGCAGAAATCATGCCATTTTTTCCCCCTGATAACCCTGCCCTCAGACACAAACAGCTGAAAGTAACGGGTAAAAATGACTCGCTGACGCGTTCTGGCGAGTCATTTTTACTCGTTTCCCTGCAAAGACGGCGGGTACAACGCCCGCAGGACTGGGATTGCCGCTTTGGCACGGAAGATGCAAAAGGGAATGTAAGTAACCAACAGGAGAACGAATGATGAAACGGAACAACAAACTGGCACTGATTGCACTTTCTCTTATCGCACTTGGCTCCACCCCGGTACTGGCACAGAATCACTGGGGATATGGCGACGGAATGCAGCAACGGGGCGGTACGCCAATGACCGCTGAGCAGCAGGCTGCCGCACAGAAAATCTATGATGATTATTATTCCCAGACCAGCGCGTTGCGCCAACAGCTGACATCCAAACGTTATGAGTACAACGCACTATTAACGGCCAGCTCGCCGGACACGGCAAAAATTAACGCCGTTGCAAAAGAGATGGAAGCGTTGAATCAGTCTCTGGACGAGCAGCGCGTTAAACGTGATGTCGCAATGGCGCAGGCTGGCGTGCCACGTGGCGCGGGAATGGGCTACGGCGGATGCGGCGGTGGCGGTAACCATCGCGGCGGCGGTCATATGGGAATGGGCCACTGGTAAAAGACTTAATACCTGATGACGCTATACGGATCAGGCCTGCTGATTTCCTGTATTCAGGTTTTCAGAAAGTTTTGGCTGTAGGCTGCCAGTGACAAAAATCTTCATTGGCGACCAGCAGTAGCTGCGACCCTTCGGGCGCTTCCAGCCATGCCACACTCACCTCTACGGATGAATGTCTCTGGCGGCGCTCGATATGGTTTATCGCCCACGACTCCAGGTCTGGCTTCAGCGTTTCACCTTCACAGGTTGTGACCGTGTTATCCGCATGCCAACGTCCCTGACGCAATATCACCCGCCCCTGACGCAGCGCATCGCTGGTCTGGCGAATTTGATCGGCACGATAGCGGTAAAGCGCGATTTGATCGCTGGAAAGCTGCTGCTTTTGCCCGTCGACTTCACGCTGCATGAAGCTCAGTTCGCCCCGGTCATCGAAGCGTATACGGACATGTTCAGCCGGTTTACTGTAAACGTTGAGTTCTATCAGAGAGAGCGAATCACCCTGCCAGCGGTATTCACTGGTAGTGGTTTCGCCTTTACGCCACGGACTAAATACCGAGAGCAAGTGAACATCGTCACCGGAGTCTTTACGCCAAATGCGTACCGCCCCCTGATCGCCAACATAGCCGCTGGCCGTGAAAGGAGGAAGCTCAGAATGGCTACCGCAGGCAGACAGTAACAGAACACCTGAAAGCCAAAGCGTATGACGCCAGATGGACAAAAGGGGCGAAACCGCCCCTTCGTTAAAACTGTTCACTGCCACGCGAATTACTTAACCGCGTCTTTCAGTGCTTTACCAGAAACAAATGCCGGTACGTTAGCTGCGGCGATTTTGATTTCTTTACCGGTCTGCGGGTTGCGGCCAGTGCGCTCAGCACGGTGGTTCACTTTGAAGGTACCGAAACCAACCAGTTGTACAGCATCGCCTTCTTTCAGAGACTCAGTAATAGCAGCCAGAGTGGATTCCAGAGCAGCTTTAGCCTGTGTTTTAGACAGTTCTGCTTTGTCTGCAATTACATCAATCAGTTGAGTCTTGTTCATAAGTTATCCTTACAATGTGTTTATCGCTTGCTAAGCATCGAGTGCGACGGAAATGCCAGAAAAGCACTCTCCTGCATACACGCACCGATAGCCACTTTTTTTCGCCCCCCAAATGTAGACCAGACCGGGGGCGGATGGGAAGCCTTCAGGCACGACAAATCAGGCGTTAAATCACGTTTTGTGGTGTCATTGCTGAAAATTTATACCAATATTGCTCTCGCCAGCCTCGCGCAGGTCTGCACGCAGCCCTTTTATCAGCTCAATATCGCGTTCTTCACAGTCGGCTAAAAGTCGGAAAATTTCCCACTGAATATCCCATTCTTGCTCAACGGCAGGGTTCTCTTTGAGCTCTTCATCGGTCATTTCACGACCAGCCTGAGTCATTTCCAGCATCGCAACCGTCGTAATCGAAGCCTTACTCACTTCGATTGCATGCTCCAGCGTTTCACCGCTAAGACGCGAATGCATCAGCTCGCTTAATGCCACACAGGCATCAATCGCCGGATAAACACCGTACAGATCGTAATCGTCTGCAGAAGGAATGGCCTCTTCAAACTTTTCCAGCTGGCTGTCGAAATTGATTTTCGCGTCTTTAACCGTCAGCGCTTCCCAAATCAGATCCAGAATTCGGCGGTAAATCTGTCCATCGCCAAATTCAGTTTGCTTGCAGAACATGGCGTAGTTTGGGTACATGCGTTCGCACAGACAGGCCATAAACGTGACGTGCTGCCAGCTTTCCAGCTTCTCCAGACGCAGGTGAATCGGATTTTGTAACATGATGAGTTCTCAAATACGGAAATTAGCCGCAGTTTACCCGATATAGGGCGTTTTTGCTGCAAGCCGAGTAAAAGCCGGGCGTTCGGATGCTACCGCATCTGCCCAGCGTGTTGGTTCCGGCAAACGATAGCCGTTCATACAGCGTTGAACCCACGCCAGTGCGCTGTCCATACTCACGCGGTGGCCCGTGGAAATAAACAACGGGTTACAGCGCGCTTTGCTGCGCCAGACCCATGCCAGTTGTTCGCCTTTATCCAGCAACGGCGCTAGCGCACCAGGTTCAGCAGCGAGCGGTTCAAACTTGCCGCACAACCGTTTTTTCGCCACGCCGATCGTCGGGACATCCACCAGCAGACCAAAATGGCTGGCCACGCCCAGACGACGCGGGTGAGAAATGCCATGCCCGTCAACGAACAGCAGATCTGGCTTGTGCGAGAGCAGTTGCCAGGCGGCCATCAGCGCGGGAGTTTCACGAAAGGAGAGAAAACCGGGAATGTAGGGCATGGTGGTGGCGATACGCGCCACCTTGTATTCGACCAGTTCAAGCGTGGGATACTTCAGCAAAACCATTGCGGCTCGCGTCACTTCGCCACCCTGCTCAAACCCAACGTCCGCCCCGCCGATCAGATCCGGCGGATCGTTCTTCAGACGATCCTCGCGGATCACTGAAGAAGCCAGTTCAAGCTGCTGCGCGCGTAATGACGCGAGATCCATGATAACTCCTTAGCGGTGGTACTGTTCGGACAACCGATGTACCGCCTCCACAAAGACACCCGCATGTTCTGGCGGGACGTCCTGATGAATGCCGTGGCCCAGGTTAAAGACATGCCCTTCACCCTGACCGAATCCGGCCAGAATTGTCGCCACCTCTTCTTCGATGCGGGCTGGCGGCGCATACAGCATGGACGGATCCATATTGCCCTGGAGCGCCACTTTATGACCTACACGACGACGCGCATCGGCAATGTCAGTGGTCCAGTCGAGACCTAACGCATCACAGCCGGTTTCCGCCATCGCTTCCAGCCACTGACCACCGCCTTTGGTAAACAGCGTCACCGGAACGCGACGACCTTCGTTCTCGCGCAGCAGGCCATCAACGATTTTGTGCATGTAGTACAAAGAGAACTGCTGATAGTCGCGACCGGTCAGCACGCCACCCCAGGTGTCGAAAATCATCACCGACTGCGCGCCCGCTTTGATCTGCGCGTTCAGGTACAGCGTGACGCTCTTCGCCAGCTTATCAAGCAGCAGATGCAGCGCTTTAGGGTCGGCGTACATCATCTTTTTAATCACGGTGAAGGCTTTGCTGCTGCCGCCTTCAACCATGTAGGTCGCCAGCGTCCACGGACTACCGGAGAAGCCGATCAGCGGCACTTCGCCTTTCAGTTCACGGCGGATAGTGCGCACCGCGTTCATCACGTACCCCAGCCCATCTTCCGGGTCCGGGATCGGCAGTTTGTCGACATCAGCCTTGCTGGTAATCGGAGAGGTGAAGCGTGGGCCTTCTCCTGCTTCAAAATACAGCCCGAGTCCCATCGCATCCGGGATCGTCAGAATATCCGAGAAGAGGATCGCGGCATCAAGTTTATAGCGACGCAGCGGCTGCAGCGTGACTTCGCAGGCCAGCTCGGCATTTTTGCACAGCGCCATAAAATCGCCCGCTTCGGCACGGGTAGCTTTGTATTCCGGTAGATAGCGGCCTGCCTGGCGCATCATCCATACCGGAGTGACATCAACGGGCTGGCGCAGCAGCGCACGCAGATAACGATCGTTCTTCAGTTCGGTCATTTTTGCAGTTCCTTATTGCGTCAGTCCATCAGTGTATCACCACTCGCTCTTTACTCGTACTCAGCCCGACACATTGCCACAGTGTCTTCAATCAATCGACGCGCGACAGTACCCGGCGGGGGTAAGAGCGGTAAGTCGTCATAGCGATACCAGTTCGCTTCCAGCAGCTCTTTCGGGTCGATGACGATTTCGCCGCTATCATACTCCGCCATAAATGCGGTCATCAAAGACTGCGGGAACGGCCATGGCTGAGAAGTGACATAGCGCAGGTTTTTCACCTTGATGCCGCTTTCTTCCATGACTTCACGCGCCACCGCCTGTTCTAAGGTCTCACCTACTTCGACAAAACCCGCCAGTACGGTATGCACGCCGTTACGATGGCGAACATGTTGGGCAAGCAGGATGGAATCATCTCGGCGAATAGCGACGATTATGCACGGGGCAATTTGCGGGTAATAACGTTCACGGCAGTGGCTACAGAGCATCGCCCACTCCGTTTTACTCGGGTGCATGGGATGGCCGCAGTAGCCGCAGAATTTATGCGAGCGATAGAACTCCGCCAGCTGTACGCCGCGTCCGGCCAGTTGAAACAGGCCAACGTCCTGGTCAATGACCTGGCGCACCGACCCCATATCGTGTCGACGCTGCTGCTGCACCAGCCAGACAGTCTCCCCTTCCCACTCGCCTATTGGCAGCGCGCGCTGACCAATCAGATCAAAACGGGCTGCGTCGCCATAAGGTAGCTCGCCATGAGGTAACCATAACTTTTGCTCATGACTGACGATCCACCAGCCGCTATCTAATTTTTCAATTATACGATCCATATCTCTTGCGCAACCTTTGCTTCACAGGCATGTTGTTTACATTATTTTTACATTTACGGGTGAGCAGTTCCTAAACACCATCTTGCGGAGTCAATCATGCTAAACCAGCTGGAAAGCCTGACGGAGCACGTCGGAGGAAGTAATAAACTGGTTGATCGCTGGCTACATGTACGTAAGCACCTGCTCGTGGCTTACTACAATCTGGTTGGCATTAAGCCTGGCAAAGAATCGTACATGCGACTCAATGAAAAAGCGCTGGATGATTTTTGTCAGAGCCTGGTCGATTACCTCTCCACCGGACACTTCAGTATTTATGAACGTATTCTCCATAAATTGGAAGGGAACGGGCAGCTTTTAAAAGCCACAAAAATTTGGCCGCTGCTGGAAGCCAATACGCAGCTGATCATGGACTACTATGACTCCAGCCTGGAAACTGCGATTGATCATGATAACTTCCTTGAATTTCAACAGGTTTTATCGGATCTCGGCGAGGCACTGGAAGCCCGATTCGTGCTGGAAGATAAGTTGATCATGCTGGTATTTGACGCAATGCACGAGAGTAACACTCTCAAACGTCATGCTTGAGATTTGCGGCATTAACGCGTAGTTTACATTCATTACCTCTTTACTGAGGTTACTTCTTGTCGGAGTGCTTATTTTCCACAGCAGCATGAGTGGAAAAGGCTGAGACCGTTAATTCGGGATCCGCGGAACCTGATCAGGTTAAAACCTGCGAAGGGAACAAGAGTCAATCTACAATAGCATCGCCCCCGGGCGAGCTTCTCTCTTGCTTCATCCGTCGTCTGACAAGCCATATCCTTACTTTTATTTGGAATGAGCTATGTCTGCCACTACTAAACCATCACGCCGCGAACAGCGCGCTCAAGCCCAACACTTTATCGATACCCTGGAAGGGACCGCCTTCCCTAACTCAAAACGCATTTATATTACCGGTTCGCAGCCGGATATTCGCATTCCGATGCGCGAAATTCAGCTCAGCCCAACGCTGACTGGCGGTAGCAAAGACAACCCGCAGTTCGAAGAGAACGAAGCCGTTCCGGTATACGACACCTCCGGACCGTATGGCGATCCTGACGTGGCGATTAACGTCCAGCAGGGTCTGGCAAAGCTGCGCCAGCCGTGGATTGCGGCGCGTAACGATAGCGAAGAATTAGACGACCGGAGTTCCGCTTATACCAAAGAACGTCTGGCCGACGATGGCCTGGACGAGCTGCGTTTCACCGGCCTGCTGACGCCAAAGCGCGCCAAAGCGGGTAAGCGAGTCACCCAACTGCACTACGCCCGCCAGGGAATAGTGACCCCGGAGATGGAGTTCATCGCCATCCGTGAAAACATGGGCCGCGAGCGCATTCGCAGTGAAGTGCTGCGTCACCAGCATCCGGGGATGAACTATGGTGCACGCCTGCCGGAAAACATCACGCCGGAATTCGTGCGTGATGAAGTGGCCGCGGGCCGTGCGATTATTCCTGCCAACATCAACCACCCGGAATCCGAGCCGATGATTATCGGTCGCAACTTCCTGGTGAAGGTTAACGCCAACATCGGTAACTCTGCCGTCACCTCCTCCATTGAAGAAGAGGTAGAGAAGCTGGTGTGGTCGACGCGCTGGGGCGCGGACACGGTGATGGATCTCTCCACCGGTCGCTATATCCACGAAACCCGCGAGTGGATCCTGCGTAACAGTCCGGTACCGATCGGTACTGTGCCGATCTACCAGGCGCTGGAGAAGGTCAACGGGATCGCCGAAGATCTCACCTGGGAAGCCTTCCGCGACACGTTGCTGGAGCAGGCCGAACAGGGCGTCGACTACTTCACCATTCACGCGGGCGTGCTGCTGCGCTACGTGCCGATGACTGCCAAACGCCTGACCGGCATTGTCTCACGCGGCGGTTCAATTATGGCGAAATGGTGCCTTTCTCATCACAAAGAGAACTTCCTGTACGAACATTTCCGCGAGATTTGCGAAATCTGCGCCGCCTACGATGTCTCTTTGTCGCTGGGTGACGGCCTGCGCCCGGGTTCAATTCAGGATGCGAACGACGAAGCGCAGTTCTCCGAGCTGCATACGCTGGGCGAGCTGACCAAAATCGCCTGGGAATACGACGTGCAGGTGATGATAGAAGGTCCAGGTCATGTGCCCATGCATATGATCCAGCGCAACATGACCGAAGAGCTGGAGAACTGCCATGAAGCACCGTTCTACACTTTAGGACCGTTGACCACCGATATCGCACCGGGCTACGACCACTTCACTTCCGGGATCGGCGCGGCGATGATCGGCTGGTTTGGCTGCGCGATGCTGTGCTACGTCACGCCAAAAGAGCACCTCGGCCTGCCGAACAAAGAAGATGTTAAACAAGGGTTGATTACCTACAAGATTGCCGCCCATGCAGCTGACTTAGCAAAAGGTCATCCGGGCGCGCAGATCCGCGATAACGCCATGTCGAAAGCGCGCTTCGAATTCCGCTGGGAAGACCAGTTTAACCTCGCGCTCGACCCATTCACCGCCCGTGCCTACCACGATGAAACCCTGCCACAGGAATCCGGTAAGGTCGCCCACTTCTGCTCCATGTGCGGGCCGAAGTTCTGCTCGATGAAAATCAGCCAGGAGGTTCGCGACTACGCTGCTGCACAAACGATTGAAGTCGGCATGGCAGATATGTCGGAGAACTTCCGCGCCAAAGGCGGCGAAATCTACCTCAAAAAAGAGGAGGCGTAATGTACCAGCCTGATTTCCCGACCGTGCCGTTTCGCCTCGGGCTTTACCCGGTGGTGGACAGCATGCAATGGATTGAACGCTTGCTGCAGGCGGGCGTATGCACGATCCAACTGCGCATTAAAGATAAGCGTGATGAAGAGGTCGAAGCCGACGTTATGGCCGCCATTGAACTGGGTCGTCGCTATAACGCCCGTCTGTTTATCAACGACTACTGGCGTCTGGCAATTAAGCACCGCGCTTACGGCGTACATCTGGGCCAGGAAGACCTTGAAACCACGGACCTGAAGGCGATTCAGGCGGCGGGGCTGCGCCTGGGGGTCTCCACTCACGATGATATGGAGATCGACGTCGCGCTCGCCGCTAAGCCTTCTTATATCGCGCTGGGTCATGTTTTCCCCACGCAAACCAAACAGATGCCTTCCGCCCCGCAGGGACTCACGCAACTGGCAAACCATATTGAACGATTAGCGGATTACCCGACCGTCGCCATTGGCGGTATCAGCCTTGAGCGCGCCCCGGCGGTACTGGCGACCGGCGTCGGCAGCATTGCCGTGGTCAGCGCCATTACCCAGGTGGCTGACTGGCAGGTCGCCACGGCCCAACTACTGGATATCGCGGGAGTGGGCGATGAATGACCGCGACTTTATGCGTTACAGCCGACAGATCCTGCTCGGCGATATCGCCATTGAAGGCCAGCAAAAGCTACTCGATAGCCATGTGCTGATTGTCGGTTTAGGCGGGTTAGGTTCGCCTGCCGCGCTGTATCTGGCGGGAGCAGGCATCGGAAAATTGACGCTGGTAGACGATGACGACATTCATCTGAGCAACCTGCAGCGCCAGATCCTGTTTACCACTGATGATATCGCACGTTCAAAATCGCAGGTTGCCCAGCAGCGCCTGACGCGGCTCAACCCAGATATCGAGCTGGTGTCACTCCAGCAGCGACTGAAAGGCGATGCGCTTCGGCATGCGGTAGCGCGTGCCGATGTGGTGCTCGACTGTACCGATAATATGGCCACGCGCCAGGAAATTAACGCCGCCTGCGTAACGCTCAACACCCCGCTCGTCACCGCCAGCGCCGTCGGCTTTGGCGGCCAACTGATGGTGCTGACGCCCCCGTGGGAACAAGGATGTTACCGCTGCCTGTGGCCGGACGATGTAGAGCCCGAACGCAACTGCCGTACCGCCGGTATCGTCGGACCAGTTGTGGGCGTGATGGGCACCTTGCAAGCGTTGGAAGCGATTAAATTGCTCAGCGGTATTGAGACGCCCAGCGGAGAGCTACGCCTGTTTGACGGTAAAACCAGCCAGTGGCGCAGCTTCGCACTACGACGCGCCAGCGGCTGCCCGGTATGCGGAGGGCAACATGCAGATTCAGTTCAATGATGAGCCGATGCAGTGCGCCGAAGGACAAACCGTCAGTGGGCTGCTCACTGCGCTTAATCAGCTTAAACCGGGCGCGGCGCTGGCGCTCAATCAGCAGATCCTCCCACGCGAGCAGTGGGAGCAGCAAATCGTGCAGGAAGGCGACCAGATCCTGCTTTTTCAGGTTATTGCAGGGGGTTGATATGTTACGTATTGCCGACAAAACGTTTGATTCGCATCTGTTCACCGGCACCGGAAAATTTGCTTCATCACAGCTGATGGTCGAGGCGATTCGCGCCTCCGGCAGCCAACTGGTAACGCTGGCCATGAAGCGCGTGGATTTGCGTCAGCACAACGATGCCATTCTGGCGCCGCTGGTAGACGCTGGTGTGACGCTGTTGCCCAACACTTCGGGGGCAAAAACCGCTGAAGAGGCGATTTTTGCTGCCCAGTTGGCGCGTGAAGCGCTGGGCACAAACTGGCTGAAATTAGAAATCCACCCGGACGCCCGCTGGCTGTTACCCGATCCAATCGAAACATTGAAAGCCGCAGAAGTACTGGTGAAAAAGGGCTTCGTGGTACTGCCTTACTGTGGCGCAGATCCGGTGCTGTGCAAACGACTGGAAGAAGTAGGCTGTTCTGCAGTCATGCCGCTCGGCGCGCCCATCGGCTCTAATCAGGGGCTGGAAACCAAAGCGATGCTGGAGATTATTATCCAACAGGCGACCGTGCCGGTGGTGGTTGATGCAGGCATCGGCGTCCCCAGCCACGCAACGCAGGCGCTGGAAATGGGCGCCGACGCGGTGTTGGTCAATACGGCAATCGCGGTAGCCGACAGCCCGGTGATGATGGCAACCGCCTTCCGCCTGGCCGTTGAAGCTGGCTTGCTGGCACGCCAGGCGGTACCAGGAAGCAAAAGTTCGCAGGCAAGTCCCACCAGCCCGTTAACCGGATTCCTGGAGGCCTTCGCATGAAAACGTTCAGCGACCGCTGGCGACAGCTGGACTGGGATGACATCCGCCTGCGTATCAACGGTAAAACCGCCGCTGACGTGGAGCGCGCCCTCAACGCTTCGCATCTTAGTCGCGACGATCTGATGGCATTGCTCTCTCCTGCCGCCGCCGATTATCTGGAGCCGCTGGCGCAGCGGGCGCAGAAGCTCACCCGTCAGCGTTTTGGTAACACGGTGAGCTTTTACGTACCGTTGTATCTCTCCAACCTTTGCGCCAACGACTGCACCTACTGCGGTTTTTCGATGAGCAACCGTATCAAACGCAAAACGCTGGACGAAGATGAGATAACACGGGAGTGTGCGGCTATCCGTGAGCTGGGTTTTGAGCATCTGCTGCTGGTCACCGGTGAACATCAGGCAAAAGTGGGGATGAATTACTTTCGTCGCCATTTGCCTGCCATTCGCCGCCAGTTCGCCTCTTTACAGATGGAGGTACAGCCGTTGTCAGAGGCTGAATATGCAGAGCTGAAGACGCTGGGGCTGGATGGCGTGATGGTGTATCAGGAGAGCTACCATGAGGCAACTTACGCTCGTCACCATTTAAAAGGGAAAAAGCAGGATTTCTTCTGGCGCCTGGAAACGCCGGACAGGCTGGGCCGCGCAGGGATCGACAAAATCGGTCTTGGCGCGTTGATTGGTTTGTCCGACAGCTGGCGGGTTGATTGCTATATGGTGGCTGAACATCTGCTATGGATGCAGCAGCATTACTGGCAGAGCCGTTACTCTATCTCCTTCCCTCGCCTGCGCCCATGCACCGGAGGCGTTGAGCCTGCATCGATCATGGATGAGCGACAGTTGGTCCAGACCATTTGCGCGTTTCGTTTACTGGCGCCAGAAATTGAGCTGTCGCTCTCCACCCGCGAATCGCCATGGTTTCGTGACCATGTGATCCCGTTGGCGATCAACAACGTCAGCGCCTTCTCAAAAACCCAGCCCGGTGGTTATGCCGATAACCACCCCGAACTGGAACAGT
This sequence comes from Citrobacter sp. Cpo148, assembly GCF_030332375.1. Taxonomy (NCBI): domain Bacteria; kingdom Pseudomonadati; phylum Pseudomonadota; class Gammaproteobacteria; order Enterobacterales; family Enterobacteriaceae; genus Citrobacter; species Citrobacter sp. Cpo148. The sequence goes on along the minus strand of NZ_JAOWHY010000026.1, from coordinate 15,700 downwards.
TCTCCCCGCACGACGATCGTCGCCCAGAAGCCGTTGCTGAAGCACTCATGGCCCAGGGTTTACAGCCCGTGTGGAAAGACTGGGACAGCTATCTGGGGCGCGCTTCACAGGTACCGTAGGTCAGGAGCAATCGCATAAACAAAAAAACCCGCTTTCGCGGGTTTTTTCTTCACTGACACTTAACTGCTCGGGCTCTGGCCTTCATCGCTATCGTAAGCGCTCGTGAAATTATCGGCGATTACAGCGCGACAACGTTAACAGCAGACGGGCCTTTAGCGCCATTCTCCACGGAGAACTCCACCTTTTGACCTTCGTCTAACGTTTTAAAATCGTTACTCTGGATAGCGGAGAAATGTACAAACACATCCTTACTACCGTCCTGAGGAGTGATAAAGCCGAAGCCTTTATCAGAGTTAAACCATTTTACTAAACCAGTCATTTTGTTAGACATAGATACTTCCTTTCATGTTTTTGAGCCGCTTATGCAGCGAAGATGGCCTGTTTTGCAGAAATTAACTTATGGGGCACTTAGGGAGGAGGCTCATGAAGAAGAGTATCTGAGGATAACGCTTGAACTGAGAACTGCTTTACTAAAACTGCTTGCATAAGGTCTGTGTTCCAAACCGATGCCGCTATAGTAGACCTACTTCTAATCATTAAGCAAGCATTAATTTTTTTAATACCCACTGAGTGATGCAATGTTGAACCATCGCGGCTAAGCATCCTGGATAACAGCTTGATCTACAATGAACAAAAGCCCCGACTATTGCAGTCAGGGCTTTACGTTACTACACACTTCAAATTTAACATTAATAAACTTAACGATTTAATACTGCTGATGGTACTACTTTAAAATGTACACGTTTACTACAGATAATATTGGATATTGATACTAACTAAAACTTTCCTCTATTTACCGTTAAACACATTCCACCCGCTTGATAATAGAACTCAAGACTGGTGACCTAAACAAGTACACTTCCCCTCGCGACATATACTCTTTGATGCGTTACCTTATTTCCCTTGTGATAACCAGAAAAGCAGATATCACAAATATTTACTATAAATCATGGCGTTACATCGTCGCGTTTTACTGACTTTTTGCGATTAGATATATCAACTACGTGGCCTGAAAGCATTGTCGAAGTGAAAAAATAGCGTTTTCAGCATCGACTATCCCATACAAAAAATACTTCGTGGCCTTTATCGCAAACCCCAATCAAGCTCTACTAACACTTACTACGTTAACAGCAAACTACAATTTCTCCGCTGTTAAGTATTAACATACGGGTTTAAAAAACGCTGTCAATACTGTTTTTTATAACATGTATTTATTGACAGTAATTATATATTCCAGCATGTGATAAGCGAGTCAAAAAGCCGCTGGCCCTGGTCCAGATCGCAGGGTTCCGCCTCTTTTTGTAACCGGTTTCAGAAAAAGCGGCTTTCTTTGTGATGCCTTGCACACAATCGTTGCAAAGCAGTTGTTGCTATAGCTGGCTCGCGATAATTATCAACTCACACATGTTGATCGAGACTGCTTATGAAAAACATCGTTTTATGCTGTGCCGCCGGAATGTCCACCAGCATGCTGGTGCAAAGGATGAAAGATGCCGCCCAGAAAAAAGGCGTCGACGTCACTATCAAAGCCGTCCCGGTGGCCGAGTTTGAAGAGAATATCGCTACAGCGGATATCGTTTTGCTCGGTCCACAGGTTAAGTATGAACAGGCCAAGCTACAGGCGATCGCCGACCCACTAGGCAAAAAGGTCGCCGTTATCGACATGATGGATTACGGCATGATGAAAGGTGATGCGGTACTGGATAAGGCGCTGAAACTACTGGAGTGATGGTATGGAAGAGATAGAAACGATCATCATGGAGTTATTGGTAAACGCTGGCGCTGCACGCAGCCAGGCCCTGACGGCATTGCAACTGGCGCGTAAAGGTGATTTCGGCGGTGCAGAACAAGCGATGACGGAATCACGCGAGTACGTCAAACAAGCGCATAAAATCCAGACCCAGCTGATCGGTATTGACGAGGGCACCGGCAAACTACCGGTTAATCTCATCACCGTCCATTCGCAGGACCACCTGATGAATGCCATGGTGATTCAGGATCTAGCCGGCGATATGATTGAGCTTTATCGGCGGTTACCACCGATAAATTAATGACACTGCCGGATGGCTTCGTAGACCTGATAAACGCCATCAGAAATAACATAGACATAAAAAAACCCGCCGAAGCGGGTTTTTTATTATGGCCGGCAACGATTAATCGTTGTCAGAACCGCCCAGGCCTGCGTTCAGCAGTTCTGCCAGGCTGGCAGACGCATCTTCAGCAGTTACCTGCGGTGCAGCTGGCAGTTCGCCCGCTGCGCGACGGCGCATACGATCCTGGTGGTACGCATAACCAGTACCTGCCGGGATCAGACGACCTACGATGACGTTCTCTTTCAGACCGCGCAGTTCATCACGTTTACCTGCAACAGCTGCTTCGGTCAGGACACGCGTGGTTTCCTGGAACGATGCTGCAGAGATGAAGGACTCGGTTGCCAGAGACGCTTTGGTGATACCCAGCAGATCGCGGGAGAACGTTGCACCCACTTTGCCGTTCGCTTCCAGCTCGCGGTTTGCGATCTTGACGCGGGAGTATTCAACCTGCTCGCCTTCCAGGAAGTCGGAGCTACCAGCGCTTTCGATGGTGGCTTTACGCAGCATCTGACGAACGATAACTTCGATGTGTTTATCGTTAATCTTAACACCCTGCAGACGGTATACGTCCTGAACTTCGTTAACGATGTAACGAGTTACAGCATGCACACCACGCAGACGCAGGATGTCGTGCGGCGCTTCCGGACCGTCGGAAACTACGTCACCACGTTCTACACGTTCACCTTCGAACACGTTGAGCTGACGCCATTTCGGAATCATCTCTTCGTACGGTTCGCTACCGTCTACCGGGGTGATAACCAGACGACGTTTACCTTTGGTTTCTTTACCGAAGGAAATGATGCCGCTGATTTCAGCCAGGATTGCCGGCTCTTTCGGACGACGTGCTTCGAACAGGTCCGCAACGCGCGGCAGACCACCGGTGATATCCTTGGTACCGCCGGATTCCTGCGGAACACGCGCCAGGGTGTCACCAGAGCTGATCTGTACGCCATCTTCCAGCTGAACAATCGCTTTGCCCGGCAGGAAGTACTGAGCAGGCATATCGGTGCCTGGGATCAGAACGTCGTTGCCCTGAGCATCAACAATTTTCAGTGCCGGACGCAGGTCTTTACCACCCGCAGTACGCTCTGCAGAATCCAGAACCACCAGAGAAGACAGACCGGTCAGCTCGTCGGTCTGACGAGTAATGGTCTGGCCGTCGATCATGTCAGTGAAGCGGACGAAACCACTCACTTCGGTGATAACCGGCATGGTGTGCGGATCCCAGTTTGCTACGGTTTCGCCGCCAGCAACCTGTTCGCCATCACCTTTCGCCATAACGGAGCCGTAAGGCACTTTATAGCTTTCTTTGGTACGGCCGAATTCGTCGATCAGTTTCAGTTCGGTGTTACGTGAGGTGATAACCAGTTTACCGCTGGAGTTCACAACCGACTTCGCGTTGCTCAGACGGATGCTACCTTTGTTTTTCACCTGGATGCTGGATTCAGCAGCCGCACGAGATGCCGCACCACCGATGTGGAACGTACGCATCGTCAGCTGTGTACCCGGCTCACCGATGGACTGTGCCGCGATAACGCCGATTGCTTCACCTTTGTTGATGATGTGGCCACGCGCCAGGTCACGACCGTAGCAGTGCGCACATACACCAAAGTCGGTGTCACAAGATACAACGGAACGGACTTTAACGGAGTCAACGGAGTTCTCTTCCAGCAGATCACACCACTGTTCGTGCAGCAGCGTGTTGCGTGGAACCAGAATATCCGCCGTACCCGGCTTCAGAACGTCTTCAGCAGTTACACGACCCAGAACGCGATCGCGCAGCGGCTCTTTAACATCACCACCCTCGATAACCGGGGTCATGGTGATGCCTTCCAGAGTGCCGCAATCGTCTTCAGTAACAACCAGGTCCTGCGCGACGTCAACCAGACGACGAGTCAGATAACCGGAGTTCGCTGTTTTCAGTGCGGTATCCGCCAGACCTTTACGAGCACCGTGAGTAGAGATGAAGTACTGGAGTACGTTCAGACCTTCACGGAAGTTCGCGGTGATTGGCGTTTCGATGATGGAGCCATCTGGCTTCGCCATCAGACCACGCATACCGGCCAGCTGACGAATCTGTGCTGCAGAACCACGCGCACCGGAGTCGGCCATCATGTAGATGCTGTTGAAGGAAACCTGCTGCTCTTCTACGCCGTCACGGTTAATAACGGTTTCGGTTTGCAGGTTATCCATCATCGCTTTGGATACACGATCGTTCGCCGCAGCCCAGATATCGATAACTTTGTTATAGCGTTCGCCTGCGGTTACCAGACCAGACTGGAACTGCTCCTGGATCTCAGCAACTTCAGCTTCCGCTTCAGAGATGATCTCGTGTTTCTTCTCTGGGATGACCATGTCATCAATACCAACAGATGCACCTGAACGCGCTGCATATGCAAAGCCGGTGTACATTGTCTGGTCAGCGAAGATAACGGTCGGCTTCAGGCCCAGAATGCGGTAACAGGTGTTCAGCATTTTGGAGATAGCTTTCTTGCCCAGCGCCTGGTTGACGATGGAGAAAGGCAGACCTTTCGGTACGATCATCCACAGAATGGCACGGCCAACGGTCGTGTCTTTCAGGCTGGTTTTCGCAACGAATTCGCCGTTTTCATCTTTTTCATATTCGGTGATACGCACTTTAACGCGCGCATGCAGAGAGGCCAGACCTGCGCGATAGATACGCTCAGCTTCTTTCGGGCCAGTCAGCACCATGCCTTCGCCTTTGGCGTTAACACAGTCACGGGTCATGTAGTACAGACCCAATACAACGTCCTGAGACGGAACGATGATAGGTTCGCCGTTCGCCGGAGACAGGATGTTGTTGGTAGACATCATCAGCGCACGCGCTTCGAGCTGGGCTTCCAGCGTCAGCGGTACGTGAACAGCCATCTGGTCACCATCGAAGTCGGCGTTATATGCCGCACAAACCAGCGGGTGCAGCTGGATAGCTTTACCTTCGATTAGTACCGGTTCAAATGCCTGGATACCCAGACGGTGCAGTGTTGGTGCACGGTTCAGCAGTACCGGGTGTTCGCGGATAACTTCGTCCAGGATATCCCAAACGACAGCTTCTTCACGCTCAACCATTTTCTTAGCGGCTTTGATGGTGGTGGCCAGGCCACGCAGTTCCAGCTTGCCGTAGATGAACGGTTTGAACAGTTCCAGTGCCATTTTCTTCGGCAGACCGCACTGATGCAGACGCAGGTATGGACCTACGGTGATTACAGAACGACCGGAGTAGTCAACACGCTTACCGAGCAGGTTCTGACGGAAACGACCCTGCTTACCTTTGATCATGTCGGCCAAAGATTTCAGAGGACGTTTGTTAGAACCGGTGATCGCACGACCGCGACGACCGTTATCCAGCAGGGCGTCAACCGCTTCCTGCAGCATACGTTTTTCGTTGCGTACGATGATGTCCGGCGCAGCCAGATCCAGCAGACGCTTCAGACGGTTGTTACGGTTGATAACGCGACGATACAGATCGTTCAGATCCGACGTTGCGAAACGACCACCATCCAGCGGAACCAGCGGACGCAGATCTGGCGGCAGAACCGGCAGAACGGTCAGGATCATCCACTCTGGCTTGTTGCCAGACTGTACGAAGGCTTCCAGCAGTTTGATACGCTTGGTCAGCTTCTTACGCTTAGTTTCGGAGTTGGTTTCGTTCAGCTCTTCGCGCAGAGTTTCACACTCTTGCTCCAGATCCATGCTCTTCAGCAGGGCCTGAATAGCTTCCGCACCCATCTTCGCGTCGAATTCGTCACCGAACTCTTCCAGCGCGTCCAGATACTGCTCTTCAGTCAGGATCTGTTGACGTTCCAGGTTAGTCATACCGCCTTCGATAACTACATAAGATTCGAAGTACAGTACGCGCTCGATATCGCGCAGTGGCATATCAAGCAGCAGACCGATACGGGACGGCAGAGATTTCAGGAACCAGATGTGAGCAGTCGGAGACGCCAGCTCGATGTGGCCCATACGCTCACGGCGTACTTTAGTCTGGGTCACTTCAACGCCGCACTTCTCACAGATCACACCACGGTGTTTCAGGCGCTTGTACTTACCGCACAGGCACTCGTAGTCTTTTACCGGCCCAAAGATACGGGCGCAGAAAAGGCCGTCACGTTCAGGTTTGAACGTACGGTAGTTAATGGTTTCCGGCTTCTTAACTTCACCGAAAGACCATGAACGGATCATGTCTGGCGAGGCCAGAGCAATTTTGATCGCATCAAACTCTTCGGTTTTAGTCTGCGCTTTCAGAAACTTTAATAAATCTTTCACGGATTTGCTCCCGTCGGAGTTAGCACAATCTGGCGCTGGCTGTTACGCCAGCACCAGTGACCTGTTTGATCGAGAGTTACTCGTCTTCCAGCTCGATGTTGATACCCAGCGAACGAATCTCTTTCAACAGTACGTTGAAGGATTCCGGCATGCCTGGTTCCATCTGATGGTTGCCGTCCACGATGTTTTTATACATCTTAGTACGACCGTTCACGTCATCAGACTTAACGGTGAGCATTTCCTGCAGGGTGTATGCTGCGCCATATGCTTCCAGCGCCCACACTTCCATCTCCCCGAAGCGCTGACCACCGAACTGCGCCTTACCACCCAGCGGCTGCTGAGTAACCAGGCTGTAAGAACCGGTAGAACGCGCATGCATCTTGTCATCAACCAAGTGGTTCAGTTTCAGCATGTACATGTAGCCAACGGTAACCTGGCGCTCGAACTGCTCACCGGTACGACCGTCGAACAGTGTGATCTGACCGGAAGTCGGCAGGCCACCCAGCTGTAACAGTTCCTTGATTTCAGACTCTTTCGCACCGTCGAATACCGGCGTTGCGATCGGCATACCTTTTTTCAGGTTTTCAGCCAGACGCAGAACTTCTTCATCGCTGAAGGTATTCAGGTCAACTTTCTGACGAACATCTGAACCCAGATCGTAAGCACGCTGGATGAATTCGCGCAGTTTCGCGACTTCCTGCTGCTGTTTCAGCATGGCGTTGATCTTATCGCCGATACCTTTTGCAGCCATACCCAGGTGGGTTTCAAGGATCTGACCGATGTTCATACGCGATGGTACGCCCAGCGGGTTCAGTACGATATCTACCGGCGTACCGTTAGCATCGTGTGGCATATCTTCGATCGGGTTGATCTTAGAGATTACACCCTTGTTACCGTGACGACCTGCCATCTTATCACCAGGCTGGATCCGACGTTTAACCGCCAGATACACCTTAACAATCTTCAGCACGCCCGGTGCCAGATCGTCGCCCTGAGTGATTTTACGGCGTTTCGCTTCGAGTTTTTTCTCGAATTCGTGTTTCAGTTCGTCGTACTGCTCAGCCAGTTGTTCCAGCTGATTCTGTTTCTCTTCGTCGGTCAGGCCGAGTTCTAACCAGCGGTCGCGCGGCAGTTTGTCGAGCTTCTCAGCTTCAACACCACCGGAAACCAGCACAGCGTAGATACGGCTGAACAGGCCAGCTTCGAGGATCTGCAGTTCTTCAGACAGGTCTTTTTTCGCCTGCTTCAGCTGCATCTCTTCGATTTCCAGCGCACGTTTGTCTTTTTCTACGCCATCGCGAGTAAAGACCTGAACGTCGATAATCGTACCGGAAACACCGTTTGGCACGCGCAGAGAAGAGTCTTTAACGTCAGACGCTTTCTCACCGAAGATCGCACGCAGCAGCTTCTCTTCTGGCGTCAGCTGGGTTTCACCTTTCGGCGTTACCTTACCAACCAGAATGTCGCCACCAGTCACTTCCGCACCGATATAAACGATACCGGATTCATCCAGTTTGGAGAGCGCAGCTTCACCCACGTTCGGGATGTCAGCGGTGATCTCTTCTGGCCCCAGCTTGGTGTCACGGGACACACATGCCAGTTCCTGAATGTGGATGGTGGTGAAACGGTCTTCCTGGACAACACGCTCGGATACGAGGATGGAGTCTTCGAAGTTGTAACCATTCCATGGCATGAATGCCACGCGCATGTTCTGACCCAGCGCCAGTTCACCGAGGTCGGTGGACGGACCGTCTGCCAGCACATCACCACGTTCAACCGGCTCGCCCAGAGATACGCAAGGCATCTGGTTGATGCAGGTGTTCTGGTTAGAACGGGTGTATTTGGTCAGGTTATAAATGTCGATACCTGCTTCGCCCGGGTACATCTCGTCTTCGTTAACTTTGATAACGATACGGGAAGCATCCACGTACTGAACAGTACCGCCACGTTTAGCAACTGCAGTAACACCGGAGTCAACGGCAACAGCACGTTCCATACCGGTACCAACCAGCGGCTTATCAGCGCGCAGAGTCGGAACCGCCTGACGTTGCATGTTCGCACCCATCAATGCACGGTTGGCGTCATCGTGTTCCAGGAACGGGATCAGGGACGCACCGACGGATACCACCTGCTGGGTGGATACGTCCATGTAGTCAACCTGGTCGCGGCTGAACAAGCTGGATTCGCCTTTGCTACGGCAGGTAACCAGATCTTCTACAAAGTGGCCTTCGTCATCCAGGTTGGAGTTCGCCTGAGCGATAACGTAGTTGCCTTCTTCGATAGCAGACAGGTAATGAATTTCGTCAGTTACAACACCGTCGGTCACTTTACGGTACGGAGTCTCGAGGAAGCCGTATTCGTTAGTCTGAGCATACACGGACAGGGAGTTGATCAGACCGATGTTCGGACCTTCAGGCGTTTCGATTGGACATACGCGACCGTAGTGAGTCGGGTGTACGTCTCGAACTTCGAAGCCTGCGCGTTCACGGGTCAGACCGCCTGGGCCGAGTGCAGAGATACGACGTTTGTGCGTAATCTCAGACAGCGGGTTGTTCTGGTCCATAAACTGAGACAGCTGGCTGGAACCAAAGAACTCTTTCACTGCTGCAGAAATCGGCTTGGCGTTGATCATATCCTGAGGCATCAGGGTATCCAGATCGCCCAGAGACAGACGCTCTTTCACCGCACGCTCAACACGTACCAGGCCAACGCGGAACTGGTTTTCCGCCATTTCGCCTACGGAACGGATACGACGGTTGCCGAGGTGGTCGATATCATCGACTTCGCCTTTACCGTTACGGATATCGATGAGCTTCTTCATCACTTCGATGATGTCGTCTTTGCTCAGGATACCGGAACCTTCGATTTCGTCGCGCAGCAGAGAGCGGTTGAACTTCATACGACCAACCGCAGACAGGTCATAGCGGTCTTCGGAGAAGAACAGGTTCTCGAACAGGCTTTCAGCAGCTTCACGAGTCGGCGGCTCACCAGGACGCATCATGCGGTAGATTTCTACCAGTGCGCTCAGACGATCGTTGGTTGGGTCAACACGTACAGTTTCAGAAATGTACGGACCGTGATCCAGATCGTTAGTGAACAGCGTTTCGATACGCTTGTGACCAGACTGGCTCAGCTTAGCCAGCAGATCCAGGCTCAGCTCCATGTTAGCTGCGCAGATCAGCTCGCCAGTAGATTCGTCAACGTAGTCTTTAGCCGCAACTTTACCAGCAATGTATTCAACCGGAACTTCGATATGTTTGATATCGTCTTTTTCCAGTTGGCGAATGTGGCGCGCAGTGATGCGACGGCCTTTTTCGACGTAGACTTTGCCGTTAGCTTCAATGTCAAAGGAAGCGGTTTCACCACGCAGGCGTTCCGGCACCAGTTCCATCTGCAGCTTGTTGTCGCGAATTTCGAAAACAACTTTTTCAAAGAACAGGTCAAGGATCTGCTCAGTGGTGTAGTTCAGTGCACGCAGAATAATGGTCGCAGGCAGTTTACGGCGACGGTCAATACGTACGAACAGGTTGTCCTTCGGATCGAATTCGAAGTCCAGCCAGGAACCACGGTAAGGGATGATGCGCGCGTTATACAGCACTTTACCCGAAGAGTGGGTTTTACCTTTGTCGGAGTCAAAGAAGACGCCAGGACTACGGTGCAGCTGAGAAACGATAACACGCTCAGTACCATTGATTACAAAGGTACCGTTGTCAGTCATGAGCGGAATTTCGCCCATGTAGACTTCTTGTTCTTTAATGTCTTTTACGGTGCCTTCCGGCGCTTCGCGCTCGTAGATCACCAGACGCAGTTTTACGCGCAGCGGTGCGGAATAGGTCACGCCACGGATCTGACATTCCTGAACGTCAAACACCGGTTCGCCAAGGCGGTAGCTGACGTATTGCAGCTCGGAATTACCGCTGTAGCTCTGAATCGGGAAAACGGAACGGAAAGCTGCTTCCAGACCATACTGCCCTTCAGGATCTTGCTCGATGAACTTCTGAAACGAGTCAAGCTGGATAGAAAGGAGATAAGGTATGTCCAACACTTGTGGACGTTTACCAAAATCCTTACGAATACGTTTTTTCTCGGTATAGGAGTAAACCATTAGGGTTCCTCAGCTCGCTGACAAGTCGACCCATCTGTCCGACGAAGGGACAGTTTGTGCAACACTATTTTGTTGACCGGAAAATCGAATACTTTCCGCAATGCCTGTTGCTATCACGCTTAAACCATTTCATTGCGATTTACACAGAACTGATGCTCTGTCGCAGTATATTAAGACGTCGATAGAAACAAGCATTGAAAGGCACAGCAGTAGTCAAACAGTGTGAAATGCTACTGGCGCCTTACAGCGCAAAAAGGCTGGTGACTAAAAAGTCACCAGCCATCAGCCTAATTTCTTAGGCTGCAACCAGAAAAGTTGGCTTATTTAACTTCAACTTCAGCGCCAGCTTCTTCCAGAGATTTTTTCAGTGCTTCTGCGTCGTCTTTGCTGATGCCTTCTTTCAGGGCAGCCGGAGCAGATTCTACCAGGTCTTTAGCTTCTTTCAGACCCAGGCCAGTTGCGCCACGTACTGCTTTGATTACAGCAACTTTGTTAGCGCCAGCAGCTTTCAGAATTACGTCGAATTCAGTTTTTTCTTCAGCAGCTTCAGCCGGGCCAGCAGCTACAGCTACAGCAGCAGCAGCGGAAACACCGAATTTTTCTTCCATTGCAGAGATCAGTTCTACAACGTCCATTACGGACATAGCGGATACTGCTTCAATGATTTGATCTTTAGTGATAGACATTTAAATTGTTCCTGAAAATCAGAATAAGTTTATACGTAAGCAGATGCTTGAGAAAGATAACTGCGATTAAGCAGCTTCTTTCGCATCGCGTACAGCAGCCAGAGTACGAACCAGTTTGCCAGCCGAAGCTTCTTTCATGGTTGCCATCAGGCGTGCAATTGCTTCTTCGTAGGTCGGCAGAGTTGCCAGGCGATCGATTTGCGATGCCGGGATCAATTCACCTTCAAAGGCTGCGGCTTTGACCTCAAATTTTGCATTCGCTTTCGCGAACTCTTTGAACAGACGAGCAGCAGCGCCCGGGTGTTCCATAGAGTATGCAATCAGGGTCGGACCAACAAACGTGTCTTTCAGGCACTCGAACTGAGTACCTTCAACGACGCGGCGCAGCAGGGTGTTACGAACAACACGCATGTATACGCCAGCTTCACGACCTGCTTTACGCAGTTCAGTCATTTTATCTACAGTTACGCCACGGGAATCCGCAACTACTGCAGACAGCGCGCCTTTGGCTACTTCGCTGACTTCAGCAACAATCGCTTGTTTGTCTTGAAGATTTAAAGCCATTAGCTTTGCTCCTGGATGTTTGCCGGAACTCATGTTCCGGAACTCACTTCACTCTCCCCAACGGAAAGAGCGTCTAAATACGGTGAGCAGAAACAAGCCAGAGTATCAGAAATAATCTTAGCGTTCTGTCACCGTCTACGCAGGGCATTAAGTTTCTTACGAAACACCTGCGGTCTTCGACGGAGGCCTGGATAGGCCAGGCTCCAACGAACAAATCTTGTCTATGACTTCGCCCTTTGAACTGTAACCGCGTTAGCTACTCTCGTTCACACCGGTCATGTAGTTAACTACACTCCCGGCGATTCACTCAATTGCTGCCTTGCTACAATTCAAATGACTCGCATAGAGTTCTGTTTATTTAAACAGAAACGTGGGGGTAAGATTGTAGACAAAATCACCGCCCACGTAAAGGCGAATATTAGTTCGCCACAGTCGCAGTCAGACCGGACTGATCAACGGCAACACCAGCACCCATGGTGGTGGAGATGCTAACTTTCTTGATGTACACGCCTTTAGCCTGAGTCGGTTTCGCTTTTTTCAGCGCAACCAGCAGAGATTCCAGGTTTTCTTTCAGTTTGTCAGCGTCAAAATCCACTTTACCGATGGTGGTGTGGATGATGCCGTTTTTGTCGTTACGGTAACGAACCTGACCTGCTTTAGCGTTCTTAACCGCTTCAGCAACGTTAGGGGTTACAGTACCAACTTTCGGGTTTGGCATCAGGCCGCGCGGGCCCAGAACCTGACCCAGCTGGCCAACAACGCGCATTGCATCCGGGGAAGCAATAACAACGTCAAAGTTCATTTCGCCTTTCTTGATCTGGTCAGCCAGATCTTCCATACCTACCAGCTCAGCGCCTGCAGCTTTAGCAGCTTCAGCGTTTGCGCCCTGGGCAAATACGGCTACGCGAACGGAACGGCCAGTACCGTGCGGCAGTACAGTTGCACCACGTACGTTCTGGTCAGATTTACGAGCATCGATGCCGAGGTTAACGGCAACGTCTACGCTTTCTACGAATTTAGCAGTGGCCAGCTCTTTCAGCAGAGCAATAGCTTCGTTGATGTCATACTGTTTAGTTGCATCAACTTTGTCACGGATCACGCGCATACGCTTGGTCAGTTTAGCCATTTCTTAGTCCTCCACTACCAGGCCCATGGAACGTGCAGTACCTTCAATGGAGCGAGTCATCGCTTCAATGTCGGAACCAGTCATGTCGGCAGCTTTGGTCTGCGCGATTTCCTGCAGCTGAGCGCGGGAAATTTTACCCACTTTGTCTTTGTTCGGCTTGCCGGAACCAGACTTGATACCAGCCGCTTTCTTCAGCAGAACTGCTGCCGGAGGCGTTTTGGTAACGAAAGTGAAAGAACGGTCAGCGTAAACGGTGATAACAACCGGGATCGGCAGACCTTTTTCCATGGAATCAGTTTTTGCGTTGAACGCTTTGCAGAATTCCATGATGTTCACGCCTTGTTGACCCAGTGCTGGACCTACCGGCGGACTCGGGTTAGCCATACCAGCTGCAACCTGCAGCTTGACGTAGGCCTGGACTTTCTTAGCCATTCTAAATTCCTCTAGTTGGGTTATAGCGCCTCAAGGAGGCTCCCCGTGATTAAATTCGTTTTACGGACAGGGCCCATAAAAACAAAAGGCGCGAAATTGTATTCCAATCTCGCGCCTTGTGCAACGATTAAATCGCCGCTTTTTTGATCGCTATTTAGGCTTTTTCTACCTGGGCAAAGTCCAGTTCTACCGGGGTCGCACGACCGAAGATAGAAACAGAGACTTTCAGGCGGGACTTCTCGTAGTCCACTTCTTCAACCACACCGTTAAAGTCAGCAAACGGACCGTCACTAACGCGAACCATTTCACCTGGCTCAAACATCGTTTTCGGACGCGGTTTATCGCCAACCTGCTGCAGACGGTTCATGATCGCATCAACTTCTTTGTCGCTGATCGGCGCCGGACGGTCAGATGTTCCGCCGATAAAGCCCATCACACGCGGCACGCTGCGCACCAGGTGCCAGCTTGCGTCATTCATCACCATCTGGACCAGTACATAGCCCGGGAAGAATTTACGTTCGCTCTTGCGACGCTGGCCACCACGGATTTCGACCACTTCTTCGGTCGGCACCATGACTTCGCCAAACAGCTCTTCCATATTTTGTAACTTGATATATTCGCGCAGCGACGTGGCTACGCGGCCTTCAAAACCGGAAAACGCCTGAACGACGTACCAGCGCTTTTTAGGGGCTTCAGACATCTTAGAACCTCAGGCCAGTGATAAAGGATACCAGGCGAACCAGAATACCATCCAGTCCCCACAGGATCAGTGACATTACTGCGGTAACCGCAGCCACAATTAATGTGGTGTGCAATGTTTCCTGGCGAGTTGGCCAAATGACCTTACGGACTTCGGTTCTCGCTTCACGGGCAAAAGCAACGGTCGCTTTACCTTTTGTTGTCAACAGCGCGACACCACCCGCTGCGGCAATCAGAATCACTACGGCCAGCGCACGCAGCGGCAGCATCATGTCACGATAGAGGTAGTTGCCAACGATAGCTACAAGCAGCAATACAGCGACAACAACCCACTTCATCGCTTCCAGGCCGCGCCCGCTTCCTTGAGCTTCGGTATTCGCACTCATAAACCAACCTGTCAGAAGTATTCTACAAACATTTTCACCCCGCGTAAGCGAGGCGATCCAAACCGAAATGCTCTGGTGCGTTTCGGACTAAACGCCCTCTTCAGAGCCTGTCTCAGCAATGATTATGACAAAAAAAATCACTGATGAGCCAGGTTCTGGTGTGAAAGCGTGCAAAAAGGGCATCAAATGATGCCCTTTTATTGCGCATTGCGTCAAATGTTATTCGGCAATTAGCTCATTACTTTAGCAACAACGCCCGCACCAACAGTACGGCCGCCTTCACGGATTGCGAAACGCAGACCGTCGTCCATCGCGATTGGGTGGATCAGGGTAACAACCATTTTGATGTTGTCGCCCGGCATTACCATCTCTACGCCTTCTGGCAGTTCGATGGTACCAGTCACGTCAGTAGTACGGAAGTAGAACTGCGGACGGTAGCCTTTGAAGAACGGAGTATGACGGCCGCCTTCGTCTTTGGACAGAATGTACACTTCAGATTCGAACTTGGTGTGCGGCTTGATAGAGCCCGGCTTAGCCAGTACCTGACCACGTTCGATTTCTTCACGTTTGATACCACGCAGCAGAACACCAACGTTCTCACCAGCACGGCCTTCGTCCAGCAGTTTGCGGAACATTTCAACGCCAGTACAGGTAGACTTAGCAGTCTCTTTGATACCAACGATTTCAACTTCTTCACCAACTTTGATGATACCGCGCTCTACACGACCGGTAACAACGGTACCACGACCGGAGATGGAGAATACGTCTTCGATAGGCAGCAGGAACGGCTTGTCAATCGCACGCTCTGGTTCTGGGATGTAAGAATCCAGGAAGCCAGCCAGTTCGATAATTTTCGCTTCCCACTCTGCTTCGCCTTCCAGCGCTTTCAGAGCAGAACCACGAACGATCGGAGTGTCGTCGCCCGGGAAATCGTACTGAGACAGAAGTTCACGAACTTCCATTTCTACCAGTTCCAGCAGCTCTTCGTCATCAACCATGTCGCATTTGTTCAGGAACACGATGATGTACGGAACGCCTACCTGACGACCCAGCAGGATGTGCTCACGAGTCTGCGGCATCGGGCCGTCAGTCGCAGCAACAACCAGGATCGCGCCGTCCATCTGCGCAGCACCGGTGATCATGTTTTTAACATAGTCGGCGTGGCCCGGGCAGTCTACGTGTGCGTAGTGGCGAGTCGGGGTGTC
>NZ_JAOWHY010000004.1:0-274 GCF_030332375.1 Citrobacter sp. Cpo148 | reverse complement strand
CCGTCTGCCTGTCGGGTCGGGGCCGAGCCTGCATCCATGCAGGCCATCCCCTCTGCCCGCATCCCTGCGGGCAGTCCCGGGCAGACGTCAACGCCTCATCGATTTTCAGCCGGACAGGGGTCATCGCTTCAATGCCCTGACTTTCAGTAAAAGCTGTTTTGCTGTTTAAACAAAAACGCAGATGGTCAGGTGTGGGCTGGTCCGGCTGAAAATTGCCGACGTGTTTCCGTAAGGCCGGGAGAGCCAGCATGGATGCTGGCTCAGGGCGCGCTTT
>NZ_JAOWHY010000025.1:0-260 GCF_030332375.1 Citrobacter sp. Cpo148 | reverse complement strand
ACCTTCACCGGCATTTCCGTATAGAGATCAGCCCGCCCCTCAGCGAGCTGCAGGGAAAATGAAGCAACCCCACGCTGCAGACGTTCCCACTGCATTTTTGCTGCACGCTCTGCATTGCTCCGGTTGGCGTAGGTACGATTAAGAACCAGCACGTTTTCATCCGTTCCCACCAGATAATCGCCCTGTTTTGCTTCCGGCTCTTTGGGTGTGGTGGTTTTCTTTCGACGACGCTTAACACTGGTTGTCTCTTTTTTCCTGGG
>NZ_JAOWHY010000024.1:0-291 GCF_030332375.1 Citrobacter sp. Cpo148 | reverse complement strand
TTTTCATTTCTTATTACGGAGAAATGAAACAGTGTGTCGTTTCAATTTTCAGCTTGATCCAGATTTTTAAAGAGCAAATATCTCAAACGTGACTCGAAAGTCAGTTTTGAGATACTTCGGTCGGCGACTTTCACTCACACATACCAGCAAGTGGCGTCCCCTAGGGGATTCGAACCCCTGTTACCGCCGTGAAAGGGCGGTGTCCTGGGCCTCTAGACGAAGGGGACACTGAAGTCTCAATCGCAAGACGCCTTGCTATTTACTTTTCATCAGACAATCTGTGTGAGCACT
>NZ_JAOWHY010000023.1:0-309 GCF_030332375.1 Citrobacter sp. Cpo148 | reverse complement strand
CACCAGAAAAACTATCAAACGAAACGCCAGAAGAACCACTCACGAAACCTGTAATATTTCTAATAGCATCACCCTGCTGAGCTAATATGATTCTCCCTGCATCCACTCCCCGCCCATCATCCCAGCCGCGAATAAACTCGCCGCGTAAATCAGGTAATACGCCAGCCGGATAAATGGCCCCTAATTTCGGATATATGTTTTTATCGAAGGGTGCACCGTTATATTTTAGCCATCCCTGCGGTGGGTTCGGGAGAGGCCACGGAACCGGTACGCCCACCGGTAGCGCGGAGCCTTCTCCCAAACCAAGGT
>NZ_JAOWHY010000022.1:0-219 GCF_030332375.1 Citrobacter sp. Cpo148 | reverse complement strand
GGTGGGTGATGACGGGATCGAACCGCCGACCCCCTCCTTGTAAGGGAGGTGCTCTCCCAGCTGAGCTAATCACCCACTTCTCAATTTCTTACTCTACACGGCGGAGACTACACAAAGTAGTTGGTGGGTGATGACGGGTTCGAACCGCCGACCCCCTCCTTGTAAGGGAGGTGCTCTCCCAGCTGAGCTAATCACCCCCGCTGTGTGGAGTCGCATTAT
>NZ_JAOWHY010000021.1:0-960 GCF_030332375.1 Citrobacter sp. Cpo148 | reverse complement strand
ATGCAGCTCACCACCGCCGCACGTTACTGCCAGCTCATCATGAAGGAGCAGAAAGAAGGGAAAGACTTCAAGGAAATTGATTTGCTGGCTCGCCAGTCAGAGCGCCACGCCCGGATCGGCAAATTTAACGATGGCGGGAACGAAGCTGATTTAAACCCGAAAGTAGCCAACCGTAACAAAGGTCCGCGCAGGCAGCCGGAAAAGAACGTTTTCACCGACGAACAGATCGAAAAGCTGGAAGAAGTCTTCCACGCCTCTATGTTCGACTATCAGCGCCACTGGTTTGAAGCCGGGAAAACAAACCGCATCCGCAATCTACTCAAGTCGCGCCAGATTGGCGCAACGTTTTATTTTGCCCGTGAAGCATTGATTGACGCCCTGCTGACCGGGCGCAACCAGATTTTCCTGTCTGCCAGTAAGGCACAGGCGCACGTTTTTAAGCAGTACATCATCGACTTTGCAAAAGAAGTGGATGTTGAGCTGAAAGGCGATCCCATGGTGCTGCCCAATGGCGCAGCTTTGTACTTCCTCGGCACCAATGCCCGCACGGCGCAGAGCTACCACGGCAACCTGTATCTTGATGAATATTTCTGGATACCAAAATTCCAGGAGCTGCGCAAAGTTGCCTCCGGTATGGCCATTCACAAGAAATGGCGACAAACCTACTTTTCCACGCCGTCCAGCCTGACCCATAGTGCCTATCCGTTCTGGTCCGGTGCGCTGTTTAACCGGGGCCGCGCCAAAGCGGACAAGGTGGATATTGACCTGACCCACAGCAATCTTGCGCGTGGCCTGCTCTGCCCTGACGGGCAGTACCGCCAGATCGTCACCGTGGAGGATGCAGTGCGCGGCGGCTGTAACCTGTTCGACCTCGACCAGTTGCGCATGGAGTACAGCCCGGACGAATACCAGAACCTGCTGATGTGCGAATTTATTGACGATCTGGCGTCAGTATTCCCG
>NZ_JAOWHY010000020.1:0-517 GCF_030332375.1 Citrobacter sp. Cpo148 | reverse complement strand
TTGGTTTGGGGGAAGGCTCCGCGTTGCCGGTGGGTGTGCCAGTGCCGTGGCCCCTCCCGAACCCACCGGAAGGCTGGCTGAAATATAACGGCGCACCCTTCGATAAAAACAGATTTCCGAAATTAGGCACGGTATATCCGGCTGGCATATTACCTGATTTACGGGGTGAATTTATTCGCGGCTGGGATGATGGAAGAGGGATCGATAATAGTAGGGCATTACTTAGTTTTCAGGCAGCAACATCTTTCACACAGTATGCTGGTAACTATGACGTAGGCTCCGGTCATGCAATAGGTAATCATGATGGTGTGGTCGATTACAGTCCTGGATTTTCCAGATTTCCTTATCCCGGCCCAGCTGTTGGTGATGGTGTTAATCATGTAACACTCAGACCTCGTAACATTTCATTCAACTACATCGTTCGTGCAGTTTAAAACGTTGGTTTGGGAGAAGGCTCCGCGCTACCGGTAGGAGTGCCAGTTCCGTGGCCCCTCCCGAACCCGCCAGAAGGCTGGCT
>NZ_JAOWHY010000019.1:0-498 GCF_030332375.1 Citrobacter sp. Cpo148 | reverse complement strand
CCTAAAACGCCAACGCCACCGGCAGGAAACAACAGCACCCTGATTGCCAGCACCGCCTTTGTACAGGCTGCTATTCTTGCCCTGATTGGTGGCGCACCGGCAACGCTGGATACGCTGAAAGAAATTGCAGCAGCTATCAATAATGATCCGAATTTCAGTACCACCATCAACAATGCGCTGGCACTGAAAGCACCGCTGGCAAGTCCGGCCCTGACCGGAGCGCCAACGGCTCCCACTGCTGTTCAGTCAACGAATAATACGCAGATTGCCACTACCGCGTTTGTTAAATCTGCCGTTGCGGGGCTGGTTGGTTCGTCGCCGGAGGCGCTGGACACACTGAATGAACTGGCTGCTGCGCTGGGGAATGATCCTAACTTTGCGACAACAGTGATGAACGCGCTGGCGGGAAAACAGCCACTTGATACCACGCTGACGAATCTCAGCGGGAAAAGCATTTCGGGGCTTCTCGAATACCTTGGTTTGGGAGAAGGCTCCGCG
>NZ_JAOWHY010000018.1:0-241 GCF_030332375.1 Citrobacter sp. Cpo148 | reverse complement strand
AGCCCTGGCCTGTCTGCTGTTTTTCCGCTCATTTTGTCTTCAAAAATTAGCTCACATCCTGAGCGTTCCAGTGCATCACGTTGCAAAGCAGTGTTCTGGTCATTTGTTGACACCCTCACATAGCCTATTTGCATGAAAAATAACCTCTTAAAAGGTAAACAGCATGCCATGATTTTCAGATGCTGGAATCATTTGCTACGTAACTGATTCAATACTGGCTTTGGCTAAATGTTGGTTTGGG
>NZ_JAOWHY010000003.1:0-540 GCF_030332375.1 Citrobacter sp. Cpo148 | reverse complement strand
ACCCCCTGATTTGTTCAGATTTTCAACAGGGGGACAGTTATTGCCACGAGTCCAAGGGGCGCAAGCGCCCTGGTCGGCTGCCGCCTCCTGAACGTCAACGGCCTTACGAACCTTTTTCCACTTCATCGCGTGCGTGCAAATCTTGCCCTCTGCAATCGGGGACCAGATGCCATAGATACGGATACCGTGATCGCCGTAGGCGCTCGGTTCGTCGTTAAGCTCATAAGCAGTGCGGACAAGGTGATGTTTGCGGGGAACCAGTACACCGCCCTGCTTCATGATGTAGGTGGCAAAGCAACCCGCATCTGCAGCCGCCAGTACCGCATCCAGACGTGGATTATCCAGTACAGGCGCCCCCGCTTTGCGTTCGCCCTGTACTCTCGCCGCCTGACCAGCCAGCAAGCGCAGCTCGCGGTATGCCTGGCGCCCCGGAATACCAAAGAAACGAAATTGCTGGACACGGTGCAGTGACGCCCAGGCGCTGACATGCTCGGCGCTGTCACGCAGTGATCTGCCGGTTTCTTTGCTGATTTCTTTAGC
>NZ_JAOWHY010000017.1:0-260 GCF_030332375.1 Citrobacter sp. Cpo148 | reverse complement strand
TCAGCAGGGTGATGCTATTAGAAATATTACAGGTTTCGTGAGTGGTTCTTCTGGCGTTTCGTTTGATAGTTTTTCTGGTGCTTTTTACGATTCGGGGGCAAGAAGCGGTAGAAGGCCTGAGAATACGACTATTGTTGATATGAATGATGATTTTGCTTTTGATGCTTCCCGGATAGTGCCAACTGCAAATGAAAATCGCCCGCGAAATCTTGCATTCAATTACATAGTTCGTGCAGCTTAAATGAAAAGCCGTCTTAATG
>NZ_JAOWHY010000016.1:0-234 GCF_030332375.1 Citrobacter sp. Cpo148 | reverse complement strand
CAACAGCAAAACTGTTGTTTCATGGTCTGCGAGATAATCGCGAGCACCAGGGAGGATAACGTTGCTTCAGCAACGGCCCGCAGGGCGAGGCGCAGCCGAGTAATCCTCCCGGATGCACCATCTTCTTCGCAGTATCAGTAGTAATCAGCAATTCCCGATGCATCCGTAGCTCAGCTGGATAGAGTACTCGGCTACGAACCGAGCGGTCGGAGGTTCGAATCCTCCCGGATGCAC
>NZ_JAOWHY010000015.1:0-213 GCF_030332375.1 Citrobacter sp. Cpo148 | reverse complement strand
GCTGACCGATAAGCCGCGTTCTTTTGAGCATAGCGTCGTGGACAGTCATTCATCTGGCTTACCCAGAAAGCAAAAACCCCACCGAAGCGGGGTTTTATTAAAGAGTGAAGCTGACCGATAAGCCGCGTTCTTATGAGCATAGCGTCGTGGACAGTCATTCATCTGGCTTACCCAGAAAGCAAAAACCCCGCCGAAGCGGGGTTTTATAAAGAG
>NZ_JAOWHY010000014.1:0-571 GCF_030332375.1 Citrobacter sp. Cpo148 | reverse complement strand
TGCTCCCACTGCTTGTACGTACACGGTTTCAGGTTCTTTTTCACTCCCCTCGCCGGGGTTCTTTTCGCCTTTCCCTCACGGTACTGGTTCACTATCGGTCAGTCAGGAGTATTTAGCCTTGGAGGATGGTCCCCCCATATTCAGACAGGATACCACGTGTCCCGCCCTACTCTTCGAGTTCACAGCACATGCACTTTTGTGTACGGGACTTTCACCCTGTATCGTGCGACTTTCCAGACGCTTCCACTAACACACATGCTGATTCAGACTCTGGGCTGCTCCCCGTTCGCTCGCCGCTACTGGGGGAATCTCGGTTGATTTCTTTTCCTCGGGGTACTTAGATGTTTCAGTTCCCCCGGTTCGCTTCATTACGCTATGTATTCACGTAATGATAGTGTGTCGAAACACACTGGGTTTCCCCATTCGGAAATCGCCGGTTATAACGGTTCATATCACCTTACCGACGCTTATCGCAGATTAGCACGTCCTTCATCGCCTCTGACTGCCAGGGCATCCACCGTGTACGCTTAGTCGCTTAACCTCACAACCCGAAGATGTTTCTTTCGATTCA
>NZ_JAOWHY010000013.1:0-960 GCF_030332375.1 Citrobacter sp. Cpo148 | reverse complement strand
ATGCAGCTCACCACCGCCGCACGTTACTGCCAGCTCATCATGAAGGAGCAGAAAGAAGGGAAAGACTTCAAGGAAATTGACCTGCTGGCGCGCCAGTCAGAGCGCCATGCCCGGATCGGAAAATTTAACGATGGCGGGAATGAAGCTGATTTAAACCCGAAAGTTGCCAACCGTAACAAAGGGCCACGCCGCCAGCCCGAAAAGAATGTTTTCACTGATGAACAGACCGAAAAGCTGGAAGAAATCTTCCGCAACGGCATGTTTGAATATCAGCGCCACTGGTGGCAGGCAGGGGTAAAACACCGCATTCGCAACCTGCTTAAATCACGTCAGATTGGGGCAACATACTTTTTTGCCCGCGAAGCGCTGATTGACGCCATCACCACCGGGCGCAACCAGATCTTCCTCTCAGCCAGTAAGGCGCAGGCGCACGTCTTTAAGCAGTACATCATCGACTTTGCAAAAGAGGTGGATGTTGAGCTGAAAGGCGACCCGATGACCCTCAGCAACGGCGCGTGCCTGTACTTCCTCGGCACCAACGCCCGCACGGCGCAGAGCTACCACGGCAACCTGTACCTTGATGAATATTTCTGGATACCGAAATTTCAGGAGCTGCGCAAGGTTGCCTCCGGCATGGCCATTCACAAGAAATGGCGACAAACCTATTTCTCCACGCCGTCCAGCCTGACCCACAGCGCCTATCCGTTCTGGTCCGGTGCACTGTTCAACCGGGGCCGCGCTAAAGCGGACAAGGTGGACATTGACCTGACCCACAGCAACCTTGCGCGCGGCCTGCTCTGCCCGGACGGGCAGTACCGCCAGATCGTCACCGTGGAGGATGCGGTGCGCGGCGGCTGTAATCTGTTCGACCTCGACCAGCTGCGCATGGAGTACAGCCCGGACGAATACCAGAACCTGCTGATGTGCGAATTTATTGACGATCTGGCGTCAGTATTCCCG
>NZ_JAOWHY010000012.1:0-540 GCF_030332375.1 Citrobacter sp. Cpo148 | reverse complement strand
GCTAAAGAAATCAGCAAAGAAACCGGCAGATCACTGCGTGACAGCGCCGAGCATGTCAGCGCCTGGGCGTCACTGCACCGAGTTCAGCAGTTCCGTTTTTTTGGTATTCCGGGGCGTCAGGCATACCGCGAGCTGCGCTTGCTGGCTGGTCAGGCCGCGAGAGCACAGGGCGAGCACAAAGCGGGTGCGCCGGTACTGGATAACCCGCGTCTGGATGCGGTGCTGGCAGCAGCTGATGCGGGCTGCTTTGCTACCTACATCATGAAGCAGGGCGGTGTACTGGTTCCCCGCAAACATCACCTTGTCCGCACGGCTTATGAGCTTAACGACGAACCGAGCGCCTACGGCGATCACGGTATCCGTATCTATGGCATCTGGTCCCCGATTGTAGAGGGCAAGATTTGCACGCACGCGATGAAGTGGAAAAAGGTTCGTAAGGCCGTTGACGTTCAGGAGGCGACAGCCGACCAGGGCGCTTGCGCCCCTTGGACTCGTGGCAATAACTGTCCCCCTGTTGAAAATCTGAACAAATCAGGGGGT
>NZ_JAOWHY010000011.1:0-903 GCF_030332375.1 Citrobacter sp. Cpo148 | reverse complement strand
AAGGTACCGGATTTACCTGGAACCTCCGCCTACATGCTTAAACCGGGACAACCGTCGCCCGGCTAACATAGCCTTCTCCGTCCCCCCTTCGCAGTAACACCAAGTACAGGAATATTAACCTGTTTCCCATCGACTACGCCTTTCGGCCTCGCCTTAGGGGTCGACTCACCCTGCCCCGATTAACGTTGGACAGGAACCCTTGGTCTTCCGGCGTGCGGGTTTTTCACCCGCATTATCGTTACTTATGTCAGCATTCGCACTTCTGATACCTCCAGCATGCCTCACGACACACCTTCAACGGCTTACAGAACGCTCCCCTACCCAACAACACATAGTGTCGCTGCCGCAGCTTCGGTGCATGGTTTAGCCCCGTTACATCTTCCGCGCAGGCCGACTCGACCAGTGAGCTATTACGCTTTCTTTAAATGATGGCTGCTTCTAAGCCAACATCCTGGCTGTCTGTGCCTTCCCACATCGTTTCCCACTTAACCATGACTTTGGGACCTTAGCTGGCGGTCTGGGTTGTTTCCCTCTTCACGACGGACGTTAGCACCCGCCGTGTGTCTCCCGTGATAACATTCTTCGGTATTCGCAGTTTGCATCGGGTTGGTAAGTCGGGATGACCCCCTAGCCGAAACAGTGCTCTACCCCCGAAGATGAATTCACGAGGCGCTACCTAAATAGCTTTCGGGGAGAACCAGCTATCTCCCGGTTTGATTGGCCTTTCACCCCCAGCCACAAGTCATCCGCTAATTTTTCAACATTAGTCGGTTCGGTCCTCCAGTTAGTGTTACCCAACCTTCAACCTGCCCATGGCTAGATCACCGGGTTTCGGGTCTATACCCTGCAACTTAACGCCCAGTTAAGACTCGGTTTCCCTTCGGCTCCCCTATTCGGTTAACC